>CAZSFQ010000004.1:0-98360 GCA_964606165.1 uncultured Mageeibacillus sp. | reverse complement strand
CGCATCCATGGTAAGGATGAGGTCGCCGGTTCGATTCCGGCAAAAGGCTCCACAAAAGGACTCTGGTATGGATACGAATCCCCGGAGTCCTTTTATATGTCCGGAAAACCTTGTAAGATGCATATTTCAACTGTTCAGGCTTGACTCTCATCGTTCAATCACGATTGTCGCTTTATACTCGACAAATGAATGAAATTAGGCTAAACTGTCGACAATAGAATGACAGAAGGGCAGGCTATGAAAAAATACATTATTCGGGAACGTTATCTGGAGCGTATCAAGCCCTTTGTCGGGAAACCTGTCGTAAAGGTTCTGACAGGGCTTCGGCGCGCCGGCAAGTCCACACTACTCCAGATGATCATGGACGAACTGCTGCCAAAGACACTGCCTGGAAATATTTACTATCTGAACATGGAATCCAGGAAGGGGCTCTCGATCGGCAACGAATTAGACCTCATTGAAGACATTGAGGCATTTGCAAAGGACAAGGAAGGTAAGTTGTATTTTTTCCTTGATGAGATCCAATACGTAAATAACTGGGAGAGGGCTGTCAATGTTTTGAGGGTGGACTATGAGTGCGATATCTACATCACAGGAAGCAATGCTAATCTGCTTTCGGGTGAGCTCGCTACTATGATCGCCGGCAGGTATGTGCAGTTTGAAGTGATGCCCTCTCAGTTCAAAGAGTTTCTGGATATGGTCAGGGAGAAGACTGGTGACTCCAAGGAGGAAAAATCATTTCGTCTCTATCTTGAGATGGGTGGCATGCCCTTCTTGAGTAATACGCTGGGACAAAAGCAGGATAGTATGGTCTACCTTAAAGATACCTTTGATTCGATTGTTATCAAGGACGTTCAGGGGAGGAATGAGATCAGGGATCTGGATCTGCTGAACCGCCTTGTACACTACGTCGTGGAGCAATGCGGGCAGACATTCTCCGCGAGAAGCATTCACCGCTACCTCAAAAGTGAGCAAAAGAAAACGACCGTGGACACGATACTCAATTACCTTGCCTATTGTGAAGAAGCATTTATCTTTCGCCGTATTAAGAGGCATGACGTGAGGGGTAAAGAAGCTTTCAGGTATCAAGGCAAGTATTACCTGACAGACCATGGATTCAGAGAAGCGCTGGGATACAGTAATGCGGAGCAGGTCCAAGTTGTTCTAGAAAATATTGTCTGCAATGAGTTGCTGAGCCGAAACTATGACCTTTCGGTGGGAGACTTGGGCGGGAGAGAGATTGATTTCGTTGCGAAACGGGGCAAAGAGGTACTTTACATCCAAGTATGCTATCTGCTGGCTGAAGAAACTACGATCCAACGGGAGTTTGCGGCACTGAAGGGCATCGCAGATAACTATCCCAAGTATGTCTTGAGCATGGACGAGCTCGACATGAGCCGGGATGGCATCAAACACATGAATATTGCTGATTTTTTGATGCAGGATGAATGGTGATTAATTTAATACAGAATTAACTTCTCCTACCATTTGTCAAATTCATGGCTGTCGATGAAGGAGAGTAACTGCTGGCATACGTCATCGCGCGGGCTCAGTGTCACATCCCGCTTTTCGCCGTTCCCCAGTTTGATCCAGAAGCGGATCGATTTGATTTTTTCGCGCTGGCCGCCCGACATGGCGCCCAGGACGGCTCCGAGTGAACCGGCTATTTCGTGTCCCATGATGGTGTTGGCCAGGGTGTCATCGTAAGTTTGGCTGTCAATCTCCCGGATGACGACATCGGCCAGGCCGTATTTACTGATATCGCCTTGCAGCTTCAACTTGGCATAGCTACCAACAAACCAGCTAAGAAGCCGAAGGACAATTAAGAAAGCGGCCAGAATCAGTCCCCAGCGGAGTATGAGGGTAAAGGTGCGTATAGAATCGTCAGCCTGCATGAGAGTGAAAAAGATGGTGAAACCCGTCATCTGAACCTCCCTGATGTCGGCCGGGTCGGCAAGGCCATGCGTCACATGTTACAGGTATCCTTTGTACTTGTTAACCATACGCTGTGCTCACTATAATGCAGCTGTCATTCATTTGACAAGGAAAGTAAAGAGTTTAATTCGAGTCTGTTCGCAGACATCAAACAAATCAATGGAGGAAAATATGAAAAAGTATCTGATGATCATTCTGGCGCTTGCTCTTGTCTTCGCTCTGGTTGTCGGTTGTGCGCCCAAGGAAACGCCGAAACCGACCGAACCCCAGCCGACAGTAACACAGGGCCAAGTTGAACCTGAGACGCCAACGGGCCTCGCGGCCGCGGAAATTACGGTTCAGGTGGAAAAGGAGTGGATGGACTATTATGAGGCCGCCGCCAAACGCATCACTGACGCCAACTCAGAAGTAAAGATTAATCTGCAGGAAATCGGTTCTTTCGATCATATCGGCATCCTGGATGAGACGGACGCCAGCAACCCTGATGTTGCCGATGTGTTCGCCTTGCCGGCGGACCGCTTGACCGGACTGGCAGGAAAAGATCTGCTCGGCGCCATCGACGGACAGAAAATTGCCGCGCGCCTTGGAGGCTGGGCCAACTTCGACGACGGCCTGGGCGGACTCTTCAAGCTGGACGGCGAGTATCTGGCCTTTCCCTTCAACATTGAGACCCTGGTGGTTTTTGCCAATGTGAAGAATGCCGAAGCCGAGGACATCGATCCTGGCAAAGCAGCGGAACTTGATGATGTCGAAGTTCCGGCCCATATCCTTTTGCCTGTTTTTGACGCCTGGTTCGGTGTCGCACTTGCCAACTCGGCCGATATCGCACTATTAAAAGAAGAAGGGGACGGCTTCGTTTCAGATCTGACAACTGATTGGGGCGAGCTGGAAGCCGGCAGGAAGGCAGCGCTCACAGTCCTTTACAACTACTGGAAACTGAACTACGACAGCAATGCCACCCTCTTTGATCCCGAAGCGGGCTGGGGCTACATCGATGAAAAGTTCACAAGCGGCAGCAATGGTGTCTTCCGCATAGGCGGCCCATGGGAAACAGGGGCCATGAAAGGTTTGACCAATGACGGCGAAGATCTCGGCATCTACCCCATCGGTCAGATCACCGTTGCCGGCCAACCGCTCCGTCACTGGCAGGGCGGCTGGGGCCTGGCCATCAATCCCCGGATTGAGGAGGATCAGGCCAAGGTGGAGCTGGCAGAGGCCATGATCGGTGAGATTGTCAACCCCGAGTTCGCGGTCGAGCTTTTTAAAGCCACCGGCAAGATCCTTGAAAACGTGACATCCGACGCCTATGCCGCCTCGGATCTGGATGAGATCGACAAGAAGGTCATTGCGGCCGTCATCGACTCTTTCCATGTGTCGCCCGGCCGCCCGCTCTTCCAGGAGTACGGGCCTGTTTGGGATACCTGGAAAAATGCCGTTCTTTCCTGGAACAGCGTAGTACCAGCGAGCGCTGAGGCAGCGTACGGACAGCTCAAAGCCTCTTTTGACGCCATGATGGCGGACCTGAAATAAGCGATCCGCTAATCATCATCCAAGCATTGAGGGCGGGGAGCCGGCAGGTTTTCCCGCCCTTATTAATATTTCTCATCTTTTCGTTTATGATGAAGGACAGAAGGTTCCTGTGTATGAGGGGAGAGGCATGCAAGAGGCGCGAAGACTTCAGCAAGAAAAAGCCAGGCACCGGCACAGCCGGCAGTTGACAATTCTTATCTCCTTGTGCGCGGCGCTTGTCATTTTGGCTTCCCTGGAAGCAGCGTTTTTGGCGGGTCCCCAAGCCTTTCAGGCTTGGCAGGAGTTTTTCCCGCAAGCGGGAACGGGCGATTATTCCGCCTTTATCCTGACACGGTTTCTATTGGATATTCTTGTCCCCGCCGCGCTTTCCCTTTACACTTATTTCACCATCAAAAAAATAGGAACACCGTTCACCTACCGTCTGATCTGGGGTGCGGTCATACTGATCACGGCCATGTGGAAGTTTTTGACATTTGAAACATCCTCCCCTGCCTGGTATCTGGCTTTGCTCCTGTTGGCTGGCCTCTTCCTTGTCGTGATCAATATCCACCGGCTCAGGCAGGAATGAAAAGAAAGAGGGCATGCATGAGGTACCCAGCCACCGTCGTTGACGATATTGGAAACGAACACCCAAGGAAAAACCTGCTGCTTGCGCCGGATACCCCTGCGGACGCCGTCAATGAATACGAGACACGGCGGGCAGAGGTTCTAAGCCAGGAGAAAAGCTTCCTGCGGGAATCGTCCAAACGAAAAAAGACTTTTAGATCTGAAGACGATGACAGCGACCCGAGTATTGCCAGATGGCTGGTGGAAGCGAAAGAGAGTGAAGCGCGAGCCGCCTTTTATGAACCCCTGGCCGACCTCGACTACGATTTCGAGCTCCGCCATAAACAGAACCTGGAAATCGCCCGCCAGCTTCCGCTGATCGCCGCGGAGCGGCGCGCTGTTCTCGATGAGTTGGAATCGGCTCGTAAAGCCCTGTCGGAGGCAAAAGCAGCGGGGCAAAAGGAAGAAGTCGCAATCTTCAAGCAAGCCCGAAAGGATCGCCTGACCCAGCTTGGCGACGAAAAAAGCCAGTTGAAACAGGCTTATCGCCAAGGCATGATTTCCTCCAAGGCTTTCACCAACGAAAAAAGAGAAGGCGGGCTGGCCGCCAAGGATGAAATCCGCGTCATGCGCCGCCAGCTTCCCATCAACGCGCAAAAAGAGCGTGTACGCTATGCCAGGCACAAGCTGCGCCAGGACAAAAAGAGCAAAATGCGGGTCCTCAACTCCGACCTGTCGGACCTGAGGCGCAAAACCCCGGTTGAGACTGCCAAGCGCAAACCGCTGATTTCCTACCTGACCTGGCCCCTTCCAGGCCTGGGCCAGTTGCTTTTGGGCCAGCGGCTGAAAGCCCTGCTCTTTTTTGCCGGATCCTTGTTTACCTACCTGATCGCCATTCCTTACGCCCTGGGCCGCGGCAATTACCGAGGCAAGGGTTTGTACGGACTGATCTCACTGGCCCAGGACGGATCCCGGCTTGACCGTTCCGTCATCTTCATGGTGGAAGGCGTCATCGCCATCATCCTGCTCCTGATGGGCCTCCTGATCATTTACCAGTCTTACCGGGACGTCAATCGGGTCGAAAGGCAGATGATCAGGGGTGTCAGGCGCCATAACTGGTTTGAAACGCGAACTTCGGTCAAACGAAGCGGTTTTCCCTTTTTCGCGTCAGCCCCGGCGGCACTGGTTACGATTTTCATTGTGCTCCTGCCCATCGCGGTCACCATTCTCATCTCCTTTACCAACTACGATCCCTCCCATCAATCAAAATTCAACTGGGCGGGGCTGGCCAACTACAAGCAGATTGTACTGGGGCAGGGAATTGCAGGCGGACCTTTCTGGCATATAACCGGATGGACGGTCATTTGGACTATTTTCGCGACGTCGCTGGCCATCCTGATCGGCCTGGTGCTCGCCTTGCTGGTCAACCAGGACCGGATCTACGGCAAACGCCTGTTCCGGACCGTCTACCTGCTCCCCTGGGCGGTACCGGCCTTTATTACCATCATGTTCTTTTCCATCATGTTTTCCCCCGACGGGCCCCTGACAAGCGTACTCTCTTCACTGACGGGCCAGATTACTAATATCAAGTACTCGACCTGGGGGACCCGGACAGTCCTGATTCTTCTCCAGGGCTGGCTGGGGAGCTCCTATGTCTTCCTCTTGTGCACCGGGATTCTGCAAGGTATCCCGAATGATCTCTATGAAGCGGCAAAAATCGACGGGGCAACAGGTTTTCAGGCCACGCGCCACATCACCATCCCCCTCCTGCTCTTCCAGACCGCGCCCCTGATGATCGGCCAGTACACCTTCAACTTCAACAACTTCTCGATTATTTACCTCTTCAATGGCGGGGGACCCTTCGAACCGACGAAGTACGGCAATATTGCCGGCTCATCCGACCTTCTGATTTCCTACATTTATAAACTGACCATTCAGAAGCAGTACCAGGGGATTGGTTCGGCCATCACTCTGATCGTCTCCCTGGTGCTGATCTTTATCGCCTGGTTCGGCTTCAGCCGCTCCAAGGCTTTCCGGGAGGAGAGACTATGAGTAAGAAAAAAGACAAAGGGCTCTACCTGTCAGACCGGCCGCCCTTGACAGCCGTCAAGGTTGTCATGCTGGCGCTCAGCTATATTCTGCTCTTCTTCTATGTATTTGTGATCCTCTGGCCGCTGGCACAGATCCTCTTCACCAGCTTCAACGGCAACCACGGATCCTATATCCAAATTGGTGTATCCTTCACCTTTTCCACCAAGCACTTTCAATACCTCTTTGGGGAAACCTACTTTTTGAACTGGGTGCTGAATACCATCCTGATCGCGCTTGCGACAGCCGCGCTGACCCTGCTCTTTGTTTCATTTACCGGCTACGCCTATTCACGCTACCGTTTCAAGGGCCGCAAGGCGTCACTTATGGCCATCATGCTGATCCAGACCATCCCCTCATTCGCGGGCATCGCGGCCTTTTACACCCTTCACTCCATCATCGCCTCCATCGCGCCCTGGTTCAGCCGGCAGATGTTTCTTATCCTGATTTACGCGGGAGGCGGGATCGCGGGCAATACCTTTATTCTTAAAGGCTACATCGACTCCATCTCCACGGAGCTGGACGACGCCGCCCGGATTGACGGATGCGGCAATCTGCAGGTCTACCGCCTGATCATCATGCCCATTGTCCGGCCCATGCTGGCCGTGATTGCACTTTGGTCCTTCATCGGACCCTTCCTGGATTTCATGCTCCCGAGCATTCTCTTGAATGACCCCAAAGCCTATACATTGGCGACAGGTCTTCACACGCTGATCAACGATGTACGCAATATGCACCAGCCCGTCTTCGCGGCCGGAGGCCTTCTGACGGCGGTGCCCATCATTATTTTATTCATCGCCTTGCAAAAGCAGCTCGTATCGGGCCTGGCAAGCGGTGCCGTCAAAGGTTAGGAGGCAGCCATGAAAGTCGACTTGGTCAATATCGGCAAAAAATACGAGGGACGGGAGAATTTCACCATCCGCCACATCGATCTGGAAATAGAGGACAAGGATTTCTGTGTGATTCTGGGCCCCTCCGGTTGCGGCAAAAGTACGCTCCTCCGCATGATCGCGGGACTCAATTCCATCACGGAGGGCGACTTGCTCTTTGACGGCAAGCGCATGAACAAGGTGGAACCCAAGGACAGGGACATCGCCATGGTTTTCCAGTCCTATGCGCTTTATCCCCACATGACGGTTTACGACAACATGGCTTTTTCCTTGAAAATGCGAAAAGAAAAAAAGACCGTGATCCATGACCGTGTGACTGAGGCGGCGGAACTTCTCCAGATCACTGAATACCTCTACTCCAAACCTTCAGAAATCTCAGGCGGCCAGCGCCAGCGTGTCGCGCTCGGCCGGGCCATGGTTCGCAAAGCCGGCGTCTTCCTGCTTGATGAGCCGCTATCCAACCTGGATGCCAAACTGCGCGAACACATGCGTGTCGAGCTGGTCAGGCTCCACAAATCACTTGATACGACGTCAATCTATGTCACGCATGACCAGACGGAAGCCATGACCATGGCGACCAAGATCGTCCTTTTGGACGACGGTAAGGTTCAACAGATGGGCCGGCCGTCAGAATTCTATGAAAAACCGGTCAATTTATTTGTCGCCAGCTTCATCGGTTCCCCGACCATGAACGTCTTCCCCGGTTCGATGGAAGGTGGAATATTCAGGGCTGACGAGGATCTGTTCACCGTTGAACCGGATCCGGAAGATCAGAAAAGGCTTGCCGGCCATGAGGGAAAACGCGTTGTCATGGGGATCCGGTCTGAGCGCTTTCTTGCCGGTGAAGCGGAAAAGAATGAAATCAAGGTCGAGGTGGAAGTCATTGAGATGCTGGGAAAGGAACAGCTTCTCTATTGCAGATTCCCCAGCGGCAAAGAGTGTGTCATTTCAGAGCCGGGTCATTTCAAATACGCGATTGACGAAGAGCATAACTTCCATCTGGATACCAAAGGGCTCCACTTCTTCGACGAGGAGACGACGGAGCGGATCAATTAAAGCGCGCCGGGGGCTATCCGGGTCAGGCTCAAGGCCGGAGAGATAAAGGCTGCAAAACTTTGGTTGTAAAGAATTTGGAGGGGATCTGCCGGATCTTCAAGGACGGTCCTGCCGGTGATCCCCAGGACCGGGGCCATCCGGTCGCGCAATAGCAGGGCATCCAGCTCCGCCTGGACCCTGATACTCTGGTCTCTATCTTCCATGTGATAGGAGGGGAAAAGTCCGGAGGGGATGAAATAGCCTTGCGCCGGATGGCAAATGACGCCCTGCGGCGATCCTGTTTGTTCGCGCAGGCGGTCCACTGCCCCTTCACCGCCCATGACGAAGAGATGGACTCTTTTTGCGCGGCTGGCCGCGTCCGCAATCAGGCCAACTTCCATGGCCGTGAATTGATCGCCGTCGATGACAAAAGATTCCACAGGTCCTTCCGACCGGCCGTATTGCGGGTCGTAAGCTTCTGTCGCCAGACGGCACGCTTCAAGGTATTCGTCAAAAGACGGCCTGCCCCGCTCCATGAAGGTGATGCCCCCAGCTGTCGCAACTAAAGGAAGAAAACCGACACGGGCAAAGGAGGCAACAGCCTCCGGTTTCGAATAAAGGTAGAGCTTGCCGATTCCAAGGTCGAAGGCATGAGCGATGATCCCGGTTAAGAGCTGGCTGAACCAGGGCCCTCCCTGGCGTTCCGGGTGGACCGCAACACATTTCAACCTGTCCTGGTCTCTGGCACCTGCCGCGACCAGCCGGCCGCCCTCGTAAATCCCGTAGACTGAAGAGTAAGGGGGGTCGGCCCTCAAGCCGGCAGAAACGAGGAGCGCCTCCCATTCTTGCCATGTTGCGGTTTGCTCACCGATGTCAAGCTGTTCAAACATCAAATTCCCTTTTGTCACCCTCTCTCCCGTTATTTTACATGAAAGCGCAAAGTAGAGGCTGCAAGGTCCTTGTGCTAAAATCAGGGCAATCCATTCCTGAAAAGAGGTCCATGATGGAATCAATTGCCGGGACAGGCCTGGATCCCAAATACAATTTCAAGTTGATACGCCGGGGGCGAAAGAGCGGCGTTTTGTGCCACATCACCAGCCTGGCATCCCCCCATGGAATCGGGACACTCGGCGATGAAGCGCTTGACTTTATCGATTTCCTTGTCCTGTCGGGCCAGTCCTGCTGGCAGATCCTGCCTCTGGGGGTGACGGGCTTTGGAGATTCGCCTTACCAAAGCGTATCTGACCGGGCAGGCAACCCCTATCTGATCGATCCTGCAGACCTGATACGCGAAAACCTCCTGTCTCCTGATGCGCCGAAAGAGTTCAATTTTGGGGAAGACCCCCGGCTTGCCGACTTCGGCTTGCTGTGGGAAAACAGGAAAAAACTGCTGTGGCTCGCCTGGGAGACCTTTCGAAATGGCAGCCACCAAACACTGGAGCATGAATTCAAGGTCTTCTGCGTCAAGGAAGATGTCACCTGGCTGCACGACTTTGCGCTTTTTATGACCATCAAGGAAACACAGGGTGGTTCAGCATGGCGGTCCTGGCCCGAAGCTTATAAAAGGCGGGATCCGGTCGCACTTTTGGAATTTGAGCAGGCACACGATGAAGAGCTGCAGTTTGAAAAATTCCTGCAGTTCCTTTTTTTCCGCCAGTGGCAGCGGGTAAGGGCCTATGCCGCCAATGCTGGCATTTGCATCATCGGCGACCTGCCGATCTATGCCGCGGATGACTCGGTCGAGGTGTGGTTGGAGCCGGGCCTCTTTCAGCTCGATGAGGACTTCCAGCCGACATTCGTTGCGGGCTGTCCTCCCGATTATTTCTCAGACGACGGCCAGCTGTGGGGCAATCCGCTATACGACTGGGAGGCCCATAAGGCGGATGGCTACCGCTGGTGGACGGAACGGATGCGCTTTCAACTCCAGCTCTATGACATGATTCGCATCGATCACTTCCGCGGCCTGGAATCTTACTGGGCTGTGCCCTACGGGGATAAAACCGCCAGACGCGGTCACTGGCTGCCAGGTCCGGCTGATGCCCTTTTTGAGGCCATGGAAATGGAGTTGGGGGACCTCCCCATTATTGCAGAAGATCTTGGCTACATGACAGAAGAGGTATACGATTTCCGGGAACGCTGGGGATTTCCCGGTATGAAGGTGCTCCAATTTGCCTTCAACCCCGAAGCAACAAGCGACTATCTCCCGCACAATTTAACAGAAAACGCCGTCCTGTACACGGGCACCCACGACAACGATACGATCGCGGGGTGGTTTGAGGCAGGAGACCCGGAGGAGACCGCTTTCGCGAAACGCTATCTCGGTTTAAGTGAACATGAGGGGCTTGTTCGCGGCATGATGCGGGGGGCAGCGACCAGCGTCTGCCATACTGTGATTTATCAGATGCAGGATTTGCTCGAGCTCGGCGATGAGAGCAGGATGAACCGGCCAGGGACAGCGGAAGGCAACTGGAGGTGGCGGATGTTACCCGACGCCCTGACACTTGAGCTTGCGACCCGGATGCGGGAACTTATGCGGGTGAGCGGCAGGCTTCCAGAGCCCGCTCCCTAAAGCCCGCGTTGCCTCCCAAGCTGATCCTTTAGCAGTGATTCCAGACAACTCCCTGGTGATTGCGGATGCCCTTTTGTGCTAGAATATAGAGGATCCGGGTGATCCGTCGGGCGGTATGGCAGGAGGTGCGGGGCGCTTCCTGCGGGGGGGAGCCAAGAAGGCATGATCGACGAAAAAACAAAGCGGGAGCTTGTAGACAAGGCCTTTGAGGCCCGTCGGGGGAGCTATTCCCCCTACTCCAGATTCCAGGTTGGCGCTGCCCTGCTTACATCAGACGGTCGAATGTTTACGGGCGCCAATATAGAGAACGCTTCCTATGGTGCCACCATATGCGCAGAAAGAACAGCAGCCGTCAAGGCTGCTTTTGCAGGTTCAAGGGAATTTGTCGCGATCGCTGTTGTCGGGTCCGAAGAGGGATCGGCCGGTGATGAGATGGCATACGCCTACCCTTGCGGAATTTGCCGGCAGTTTTTGAGGGAGTTTTTACCCCCATCAGGCGACATGATTGTCCTTGTAGCCAAAGAACCGGGCCAATATGTGGAGACAAGCCTGAATGCCCTGTTGCCCCACTCCTTCGGACCCTCGGATCTCGAATACCTGCATCAATAAGGGACGACCGGCCCGCAAGGGCTGTCATCGTATAAGAGGATTGACTTTCACGAGTCATCATCAAACAGGAGGAAAATATGAGAAAAAGAATGTTTAGCCTGGTTTTGGTGCTGGTATTGATACTGGCGCTTGGCGTCGGCTGCGCACCAAAAGAAGGCGGAAAAGAGGGGGGTAAAAGGGTAGCGCTGATTACCGACCTCGGGGGAATTAACGATGAGTCCTTCAACCAATCTGCCTGGAATGGCATGTTGCAGTTGGAGGCGGATGGCTACGAAATCTCTTTTGTTGAGTCGGAGAAAGAGGCGGATTACGCCGTCAACTTTACCAACAAGACCGAAGAAGGAAATGACCTTGTCTGGGGCATCGGCTTCCTCATGGAAGAATCCATTATCAATGCCTCCAAAGAGCACAAAGACCAAAAGTTCGCCATCGTTGACGCCGGATTCCCCGAAGGGGAGTACCCCAATCTGATCGGCGCCATGTTCAACTCGGAAGAGTCATCCTTCCTGGTCGGCTACATTGCCGGCCACGTGACCGAGACCGACCACGTCGGATTTGTTCTCGGCATGGAAGGTGATGTCATGTTCCGCTTCCAGTACGGTTATCTGGCCGGTGTGGCATACGCTGCCAATGAGCTGGGCAAGGATATCCGGGTGGACGCGGTGACCATCGACACCTTCGGCGACACAGCCAAGGGCAAGGCGACCGCAACCAAGATGTTCAGCGACGGCGCTGACATCGTCTACCACGCGGCAGGCCAAGCCGGTTCCGGCTGCATCACGGCCGCCAAGGAAATGGGCAAATGGGCCATCGGGGTTGACCTGGACCAGAATGAACTGGCGCCGGACAATGTCCTGACATCGGCCTTGAAGAATGTCGACCAGGCGGTCTATCTCCTGTCGAAACGTGTCCTGGAAGGCGAGGATGTTGGAGGCAAGACCTTCTTCTTCGGCCTGAAGGAAGGCGGTGTAGGCATTGCGCCGAGCTCCGACAAGCACGTTCCCAAGGATATCCTTGACAAGACAGCCGAAATTGAGAAGAAGATCGTCGACGGTGATATCGCGGTACCGATCACCGAGGCGGAATTCGAGACATTTAAAGGCAATCTCGGATAGCCGGTGAAGGCTTCCCGGATGTAAGCAGAATGCCCGGACACTCCTTGCGGGGTGCCCGGGCGACTATTATGGAGACTGAAGTATGGAGCAGGACACCCGGACCCTTCCCGACGAAATCCCGGGGAATGAGAAAGAAGCAGTCGATGCCCCGGAAAAAAGACAGGGGGGCGTTTCGGATTATGCAGTAGAGATGTACGGCATCTCCAAATCATTTGGACCCCTCAAAGCGCTCGATCATGTCGACCTTGCTGTCCGCAAGGGAACCATACACGCCTTGCTTGGTGAAAACGGCGCCGGCAAGTCGACCCTCATGAAGATTTTGTACGGGCTTTATACGAAAGACGCCGGTGAAATCAGGATCATGGGCGAGCCCTGCGATATAAAGAATCCCAAACAAGCGATCACACACGGCATCGGGATGGTTCACCAGCACTTCATGCTGGTCGAAAACATGACCATTGCGGAAAATATCGTGCTGGGGAGCGAGGTGACCAAATCCTTCGGGCGGCTCGACCGTGACAGGATGAACCGGACTATTCGTGAATTCGGCGAACAGTACGGCCTGGAAGTCGATCCGCGCCAGGTCATCATGGATGTTTCGGTCGCAACCCAGCAGCGTGTTGAGATTCTAAAAGCCCTGTACAGGGGGGCCGATATCCTGATTCTTGACGAGCCTACGGCTGTTCTCACCCCTCAGGAAATCGACAATTTAATCGTGACCATGCACCGGCTGGTCGAGGGCGGCAAGACCGTCATTATCATCACCCATAAATTGAAAGAAATCATGGCCTCCTCGGAATACTGCACCATCATCCGGCGGGGCAAGGTTGTCGATACAGTCCAGGTCCGGGATGTCACTGAGAAGGATCTGGCATCCATGATGGTCGGCCGCGAAGTCATGCTGACCACGGAAAAAGACAAGGCGTCCCCCGGTGAGGTCATTATGGAAATCAATGATCTGACCGTCAAAGATAACCGCGGGATTGAAAAAGTTAAAGACCTTTCGCTCCATATCCGCAGGGGCGAGATACTGGCGATCGCGGGCGTGGACGGCAACGGGCAAACAGAGTTGATCGAGGCCGTTACCGGCCTGCGCAAATCTGAGCAGGGCGAAATCATAGTCAACGGACAGCATATCGAAAATGGCCTGCCAGTCGACACGCACCGGTCAGGGATAAGAACCATCCATGAAGACCGCCATAAACGCGGCCTGGTCCTGGATTTCCAGGTGGGGGAAAACCTGATTCTGGAATCTTACAAGCAGAAGCGGTTCCAGGGCAGGTGCGGCCTTCTTTCCTGGAAAAAAATCAACGACTACGCCAACAGGCAAATCGACAAGTTCGATATCCGGCCAGCGGGAAGCGCCCTCCAGCGGGCCAAGGAGCTGTCTGGCGGCAATCAGCAGAAGGTCATTGTCGCGCGAACAGTCGAGCAGGAGCCCGATCTCCTCCTTGCCTGTCAGCCGACACGCGGCCTGGACGTCGGCGCCATTGAATATGTCCGCCAGGCCTTGGTTCAGCAACGGAATCAGGGGCGGGCCGTACTGCTTATTTCCTACGAACTCGATGAGGTCTTCGATATCGCTGATCGCATTAACGTGATCTACAATGGACGGATCGTTGCCGACCTTGATCCCCAAACGACCGATGAACAGGCCGTCGGCCTCTTAATGGCGGGAGGTAGCCAATGAGAAAGTTTGTCATTCAGGCCCTGAAGAAGCCCTTCACCGCCGTTATGATCGCCATTCTGATCGGTTTTCTCGTCGGGGCGGTCACCCTGGCGCTTGGCGGTTTCGATCCGGGGCGCGGCTACGGCCTCCTGATCACCGGGATCACCTCGAACACCCGCCGCATGGCGCAGGTTATTGTCAATGCCGTCCCCATTATCATGACCGGGCTTGCCGTTTCCTTTGCGGTGCGGACGGGTATGTTCAATATCGGGGCGGACGGCCAGTTCATTATGGGCCAGGTCACGGGCGCCATCCTCGGTTTTTACCTTCCCATGCCCGCCATCATCCATCCGCTCTTCATCATGATCTGCGCCTTTGCGGTCGGAGGACTTTATGCCTCTTTTGCGGCTTACCTGAAAAACCGCTTTGGCATTCACGAAGTAATCTCTTCGATCATGCTGAACTGGATCGCCTACTATTTCATGAACTTCATTGTCAACATGAAGAGCGTCAAGGTACCGGGATCACAGCATTCGCCCGAAATCCTCGATACAGCCAAGATCACCTTCTTCAGCCGGGAATTCCGGACAACAGCCGAGGGGGAGGCCCTGCTTGCCAAGCATCCCTGGCTCGAAAGTGTCGTGAGGACGGACGCCGGTTACGCCATTCTGGTCATGATCGCGGTGACCCTCCTGCTATGGGTTATTTTGAAATACACCCGGATCGGCTTTGAACTTCGCGCGGTCGGCTACAACTATTATGCGGCCGAGTTCGCGGCCATGCCGGTCAAGCGGAACGCCCTCCTGTCCATGTTCATCTCGGGCGGTACGGCGGCTCTGGGAGGCGCCATGCTGGTCATGTCAACTTCCTATTTCATCACCATGCTGGGTGCGACGGAAGGCTATGGCTGGGACGGTATCTCGGTCGCCCTGATCGCGGGCAACCATCCAATCGGCTGCATTTTCGCGGGGCTCCTTTACTCGGCACTGAAACTCGGCGGCACCGAGATTCAGTCCAGGATGGGCGCGCCGACGGAAATCATCAACATCATGATCGGTGCCCTGGTGCTCTGTATTGCCTTCGCCCCCGCATTGCCAAGGCTTGCGGAACGGCTGGAGAGGAAGGAGTAGGCCATGAATCTATTGAATACGGTTCTTTTAACGGTTTCCATCAGCCTGATGTATTCGGCGCCCCTCATCTTTACGGCGCTCGGCGGAGTCATCACCCAGCGCGCGGGTGTGGACAATATCGGCCTGGAGGGCATGATGGCCTTCGGCGCCTGCGGCGCTTCCATCCTCTGCCATTTCACCGGCAATCCCTGGATTGGTCTTGTCGTTGGCGCCCTGTTCGGCGCGACTCTTGCCATTCTTCACGCCTTTATTGCCGTCACAGCCAAAGGGAACCAGCTTATTTCCGGCATCGCCATCAACTTCATCGGGCTTGGCGTCGGTGTTTTCCTTACGCGTTTTCTCTTTAATGGCGCAGCCCAGTCAAACTCGACCATCAACGAGCCCTTGCCCAAACTGCTTGGACTTCTGGGGATCGATAAATCAAAGTCGCGCCTGCTTGAATCTTCAGAGATCGACCTGACCGTTATCTTCGCCTTCGCTTTTGCTGTTTTGATCTGGTTCGTTCTTTACAAGACCAGGGTCGGCCTCCGTGTCCGGGCCTGCGGTGAGCATCCTGGCGCAGCAGACACCCTGGGAGTCAATGTGACAAGGATCCGCTATGTGGCGACCATCCTGTCCGGTGTCATGGCGGGCCTGGGCGGCGCGGTGACGTCGCTGACCATCAGCTACCGGTTTACCCCGACAGTTATATCCGGCCAGGGATTCATCGCACTGGCGGCCGTCATCTTCGGCAACTGGAAACCCATCGGGGCGACGCTGGCCTGCCTGCTCTTTGGCTTTGCCCAGGCGCTCACTGTCGTTCTGGCGGGGATACCCTGGCTGCCGACCCAGATCCTTGCCATGCTCCCTTACGCCTTGACCCTCTTGATCCTCGTCATCTTCGTCGAGCGCTCGACGCCGCCCAAGGCGCTGGGTCAGCCCTACTTCAAGGGACAGGCCTAGGGAAGCGTCATGAATCTGCATCAGGGGGGAGCGATACCCTGGATTGTCGCCGGCGGCATCAACATGGATATTCTGGCAAAACCGGCGGGCGCTTTTCGACCGGGCGACTCCAACCCCGGCTCCATCATGGAGCGGCCAGGCGGCGTCGGCTACAATATCGCGCGCAATCTGGCCGGCTTTGGAAACCGGGTCCTTTTTCTCACCGCCCTGGGCGGCGACTCCGCCGGAACCGCCCTGGTCCGCCATGCGGAGGAGCGGGGACTCGATCTTTCACGGGTGCTTATCAAAGAGTCATATGCGACTTCACGCTACCTGGCCGTCCATGACGGGGAAGGCGACATGGTGGCCGCAATCAACGACATGAGCATCTTTGACACCATGACGGCTGATGAGATCGCGCCGTGGACCAGGCTGGGCAGCAGGGAGCTTTGCCGCGGCGCAGTTCTGGACCCCAACCTGCCCGCGCCTGTTTTGGAGTCGCTGGCTCTGGCCTTCACCGTCCGGCTTTATGCCGATGCCGTGTCCATAGCGAAAATTGGCCGCTTGTCAGGGGTGCTGCCGAGGCTTCACGGCCTCAAGGTCAACCGTCTGGAGGCAGAACATCTGACGGGGGTCAGCATACAAAAAACAGAAGACGCTGCACTGGCTGCCGACAAGCTTTGCCAAAAGGGTATCCGCTATGTCTGTATTTCGCTCGGGACAGACGGCGCCCTTTTTGCCGACGGATCTGCCTTTGTCCTGGGGCAGCCCGCCGGGATTATCCACGAAGGCAATGCGACGGGGGCTGGTGATGCCATGGCCGCGGCCTTTGCCTGGGCGGCCAACGAGGCCTTCAGCCTGGAGGATATCGCCCGGTACGGCGTCGCGGCGGCCACTCTGGCAGTGGAATCGGACGAGGCGGTTAATCCTGCACTTTCCTATGATCTGTTGCTCCAGCGTTCGGAAAAGGTAAAAATTGAGGTAATCAAATGAATCAATTGAATCACTTCCTTGAAATCTCACCCAAAGTCAGGGAAGCCCTGCAAGAGGGCTCGCCCGTAGTGGCCCTCGAGTCGACCATCATCTCCCATGGCATGCCCTATCCCGACAATGTCAAAACGGCGCTTGAAGTGGAAAAAGTAATAGGCAATTGCGGCGCTTTGCCTGCCACCATCGGGATCCTTGACGGGAAAATAAAGGTTGGTCTGACACCGCAGGAGATCGAAAGACTGGGGAAGGAAGGCCTTTCGGTTACCAAGACTTCGCGCAGGGACCTGCCCTTTGTCCTGGCCGCCAAGGTCACGGGCGCGACAACAGTGGCCGGCACCATGATTGCGGCCCATTTGGCCGGCATCCACTTTTTCGCCACCGGCGGTATCGGCGGCGTTCACAGGGGCGGTCATGATACCCTGGACATCTCGGCCGACCTGGTCGAGCTCCAGCAAACACCCGTGGCCGTGATCTGCTCCGGCGCCAAATCCATTCTCGATATTGGCCGTACGCTTGAATACCTTGAAACAGGTGGTGTGCCTGTCATTGGCTACGGTACCGATGAAATGCCGGCCTTTTATACGAGAGAGAGCGGCCATCCCCTGGTCATCCGGGCCGACGATCCCAGGACGGTGGCCGATGCTTTCCGGGTTCAGCGGGCACTGGGCCTGCGAACCGGTATGATCATCGCCAATCCCATCCCCAAGGAAGCGGCCATGGACACCGATTTAATCAATCAGGCTATCGGTGATGCCCTCGAAGAGGCGGAAGCCGCTGGTATTTCAGGCAAGGAGGTGACACCCTTCCTGCTTGATCGGGTTGTGAGGCAGACGGGAGGTGCCAGCCTGGATGCCAATATCGCGCTTGTCCTGAACAATGCCCGCCTTGCCGCGGACATTGCCATCGTTTACGCTGGTAAAGGAACTTTCTAGAAAGGTAAAATCAGGAGGGTAGATCATGGAAAAGCTCTATCATATTCAACTGGACGATTCCCACGGCGCAAAATACGCCATCCTGCCAGGCGATCCCGGCCGGGTCGAGAAGATCGCCGCTCTCCTTGACCATCCCCGCCTCCTGGGGGTCAACCGCGAATACACAAGCTGGCTGGGCAGCCTTGAAGATGAGCCTGTCCTGGTCATGTCGACCGGTATGGGAGGTCCCTCCACGGCCATCGGCGTCGAAGAGCTCTACATGACCGGCGTCCGCAATTTCATCCGTGTGGGAACCTGCGGCGGCATGAGCCTTGATGTAATGGGCGGGGATCTGGTCATCGCGACGGGAGCCATCCGGATGGAGGGGACATCTCGGGAATACCTGCCGGTTGAATTTCCGGCTGTCGCCGATTTTGAACTGACCGGCTGCCTTGTGGATGCCGCCAGGGAGGGCGGCTACCGCTACCACACCGGTGTTGTTCAGTGCAAGGATTCCTTTTACGGCCAACATTCACCGGGCCGCATGCCCGTCAGCTATGAATTGCAAAACAAATGGCAGGCCTGGCTGAAAGGCGGGACCCTGGCTTCCGAGATGGAGAGCGCCGCGCTCTACATCGTCTGCCAGTCCCTGGGTGCCAAAGCAGCCTGTATCCTCAACACCATATGGAACCAGGAACGGCGGGCTTTGGGCATGGATGATACAGAGAGCCATGACACCATGCGGGGGATCCGGGTGGCGGTTGAAGCCATAAGGCGGCATCTGCGGGAAAAGAGTCAGTAAACCGCCCTGAATATCCTTAAGCTGACCGCACGACCTCGCCGTTCTTAATCACGGTCTCAACCAGGTTCATGCCAAAGTGGTAGGACAGATGGCCATGGTTGGGGCAGTCGAGCAGAAGTATATCCGCTTTCTTGCCCGCTTCCAGCGAGCCCCTGCTTTCAGCAAGACCGATGGAGGCGGCCGCGTTGAGAGTGACCGCTGTCAGGGCCTCTTCAACCGTCAGGCTCATGTAGATGGTCGCGAGGGCGATCATGAGGGAAATGGACTGGGAATAGCAGCTGCCGGGGTTGAGGTCGGTGCCCAGGGCGACAGCCAGGCCCTGGTCGATCATGAAACGTCCCCTGGCGTATGGTTCCTTCAGACTGAAGGCGGTCAGGGGAAGCAGGGTTGCGATGACGCCGGCGTCCCGCATGGCAAGCAGGTCCTGGTCGGAAGCCTTGAGCAGATGATCGGCACTGGTGATTTTTAGTCTGGCCGCAAGGCCCGCGCCGCCCAGGGGGACGATCTCATCAGCGTGCATCTTCAGCTTGAAACCGCGCTCGCGGGCGGCAAGCAGGAGCCTTTCCGAATCGTCCAGCTCAAATACATTTTTCTCAGTGAAAATATCACAAAACTCAGCCCGTCCCTCTGCCATGGGAAGACCTTCTTCGATCAGGTAATCGATGTAATCGGCTGGTTTTCCTTTGAAACGGGGTGGGACAGCATGCGCCCCCATGTAAGTCTTGACTAGATCAACCGGATGGTCGCGGTCCAGTCTTTCCATGACCCGCAGCATCTTGTCTTCTGTTTCGGTGTCCTCGCCATAGCCGGTTTTCCCTTCCACGGTCGTGATGCCCAGGTCCAGCATCCGTTCAAGCCGCTGCCAGCCGGAAGCGTATAGCTCATCTTCGGAAGCCTCCCGCGTCGCCCGGTTGGTTGCGGCGATACCTCCGCCCGCTTCCATGATCTCCATGTAGGAAGCGCCCTGAAGCCGCATGTTGAACTCATTGTCCCGGTACCCCCCGAAAACAAAATGGGTGTGAGGGTCGACGTAACCGGGGATGACTGTTTTCCCTGAGGCGTCGATACGCTTGATCGCGCGGCCTGCCGGCAGGGATTGTTCAATCCAGGCATGGGCCTTTTTTGTTGTTCCGGCAAAAAGGATGGTGTCATCCTTCCAGATCACGGAACCATCGGGGATGACCAGGAGATCTTTCATCCCGGAGCCCTGCTTAGCTTTCTTTCCCAGAGGCGTTGCCAGCTCTGCCGCGTGCTCGATCATGGAGTAAGTCATGTCAGTCTCCTCGAAGCGCCTTTTTTCGGCGCAGATGAAGCTCTTCAACCAGACGGTCGTTGTCCCGGGCCGAAACCAGGTACATTCCACCGCTGTACAATTCGATCGCGACCCGGTCAAGAGAGGTCGCTGTTGACGAGATGGGGTTCCGGGTCCGGGTGATGGACTGGATCTCGAAGTAAGGGATCCGCTTGGTCAAAGGCCCGAAACGGAGCTCCAGCCTGTCTTCGTCCAGGGTCAGATCATTTCGGAATTGAATGCACAGGACAAAGCAGGAAACAATCACCATCAGGCCGGCACTGACCGCTGAAACAGCTCCCGGTTCCAGGATCAGGGCGTAAAGAGTAAAGACGCATGCGACTCCCTGGGCGATCAGCACCAGATACCACCAAGGAGCGCGTTTGCCCGGAAACTTCATCGGTTCCTTCCTGCCTTCAGGCGGTCATATACCTTGCTCAGGCGCTCCAGGGCTGCCAGGAGGACCTGGCGTGGACAGGCCAGGTTGATCCGCTCAAAACCCTGACCGCCATGACCGAAAATGTATCCTTCGTCCAGGTAGAGTTGTTGATCGATCATGGACTGCTCCAGCATTTTGTGATCATCACAGACAGCGCTGAAATCGAGCCAGGCCAGGTAGGTGCCCTCCAGATCAAAGACGGTGACCTCAGGCATCCTGGCTTCAAGGTAAGTTTTCAATGCCAGGAAATTGTCATAGACATAGGCCAGCATGGCCTCATACCATTCGTCACACCGGGTGTAGGCGGCTTCGGCGGCGGCAAAACCAAAAGTGCTGTGCGTATTCACCCCGTCCGTCCTGACGCGGCAGCTGAAAGTTTCCCGGTGGCCGGGATCCTCGACCAGAATGCTCGCCAGATTGAGGCCGGCAAGCGAGAAGGTCTTGCTGGCGGAAAAAGCGACCAGGTGCCGGGCCCCACGGGCACGTGCGACCTGGCTGAAGACCGTGTGCTTGCGCTTGAAAGTGAAATCGCAGTGGATTTCATCCGAGATGACGAAAACATCTTGCGCGGCAGCGATCTGCGCCATCTTATCGAGCTCCTCCCGGTTCCAGACGCGGCTGACCGGATTGTGGGGGCTGCAAAGAATGAAGAGCCTGGCCTCTTTCATCTTTTCCTCGAAGTCGTCGAAGTCGATCTGGTAACGGCCATCCCGGATGATCAGCTGATTGGTCAGCAGCTCTCTTTCATTCTGCTCAATGGCGCGAAAAAAAGGGTAGTAGACAGGTGTCTGAACCAGCACCTTGTCACCCGGCTCAGAAAAGGCGCGCACGGCGGAATAAACAGCCTGTACGACTCCGGTCGTCGTTACGATCCATTCTTTTTTTACCGGGAAATCGTGGTGCAGGCTGTACCAACGGTTGACGGCCTCGAAGTATTGGTCACGGGGGCCGGTGTATCCCCACACACCCTCTTGCGCCAGTTCCTTCAACCTGTCCCGGATACAGGCAGGGCTTCTGAACTCCATATCAGCGACCGAAAGGGGGATGATGCACTGTCCGGGATCCAGGGGCCCGGGCGCGAAATCCCATTTCATGGATCCGGTATTTCTGCGATCAATTACTTCATCAAAATTCATTCATTTCCTCTGTTGAATCAGGTCAATCATCCAGCAGCCAATGCTCAATGATCTTGGTGTCATCAAAGTCGTGAAGTCCCAGATAGTACTCCAGCGAACCGGTCAGGGCGGAAAGCGGCGCCAGGCCGACGATCTCGCTTCCGAGGACAGGAACCCCGTAGCGGGCCGCCTCCATGCGGACAGTTTCAAAGACCCGGTAGATCGGGTTCTTGCGAAAATCGGTGATGTTCATGGTTACCTGGACAATGCCCTTGTCCTTGAGCTCGACACCCCCCGCCTTGATGAATTGAAAGCCACCACCCGATTGGCGGATGGCCCGGGCGATCTTGTTGGCGATTTCCAGCTTGTCCGTTCCAAGATCGATATTGTAGGCGATAAGTGGGAAACGCGCCCCGACCGCAGTCACTCCGGCGGTCGGATGGGGTTTACGTTCACCGAAGTCAGGTTCCCAGCCGGGGAGCAGCAGCTTGTCGGCCATGCCCTCGAATTGGCCCTTTCGGATATTGGCCAGGTTGACCCTGTCAGGCGAAGATGCTGAGTCCTCGTAGAGAAAAACAGGGATCCCGTAACGATCGTTGATGGAACGGGCCAGTTCTTTGGACAGTTCCACCGTCTCCTCGACCGTCATATTCCGGATGGGGATCAGGGGAACCACATCGGTTGCGCCCATCCGGAGGTGTTCGCCCTGGTGCCGGTTGAGATCAATCAGTTCAGTGGCAGCGCCGACCGCGTCCAGGACGCCTGCTTTCACCGCTTGCGGGTCACCCAGCACGGTGACCACCAGCCGGTTGTAGTCGGCATCGCTCTCATAGTTGACCAGGCGGACACCTTCCCGGTCTTTCAGGGGAGCGACGATTTTTTCGATGATATCCCTGTCCCGCCCCTCACTGAAATTGGGAACACATTCAACAATCTTTCTGCCTTCAACCATGCCATCACCCCTCCCTGAGTATTCTCCCGACCAGTCCGTCGTCCGCGATGTAGGGCAGGGTCAGGCAGTCCTTGCCTTCCATTAAACGGTTGTATTCTCTTGCTGTTTCCATGGCGTGCTCGTTGCGCGCCCAGGCCCGGCGCGCGACACCGGCCATGACATCCCAGAGAACTGCGTCGCGAAGCACCTGGTCAATCCTCTCCGATCCGTCCAGGACACAGCCAAAGCCGCCGTTGATGGCCTTGCCGATCCCTGTCCCCCCGCCGTTATGGAGAGCGCACAGGCTCATGCCGCGGGCCGCGTTGCCGGCGAAGACCGAGGTGGCCATGTCGGCGGTGACATTGCTGCCGTCATGGATATTGGATGTCTCGCGAAAAGGTGAATCCGTCCCGCCCGTGTCGTGATGGTCGCGGCCGATCATGACGGGTCCGATCTTCCCTTCACGTACGAGTTGGTTCATCTTCAAAGCGATGGTCATGCGGCCCATGGCGTCGCTGTACAATATGCGTGCTTTGGTGCCGACGACCAGCTTGTTTTTTTCGGCGTCCCGGATCCAGTTGTAGTTGTCGCGGTCCTGGTAACGTCTTTGGGGATCAATGCAGGACATGGCCGCCTGATCCGTAAGCTGGAGATCCTCGTCCCTGCCGGACAGGCAAACCCAGCGGAAAGGGCCATAACCGTAATCGAAGAGCAGGGGACCCATAATATCCTCCACGTAGGAGGGCCAGATGAAACCGTCGCGGTCATTCTCCCCGTTCTTCGAAATTTCCTTGATCCCGGCGTCAAATACCGCCTTCATAAAAGAATTGCCGTAGTCGAAAAAGTAAGTGCCGCTGGCCGTGAGTTTCTTAATTGCCCGGTAATGGGCGGCCAGCGAGCGGTCGACCTCTTCCTTGAATCGCGCGGGGCTGTCCGCCAGCATGGCGGTCCGCTGGTCATAGGTCAGCCCTTGCGGGCAGTAGCCTCCCGTGTAGGGTTCGTGGCAGGAGGTCTGATCCGATAAGAGTTCGATGGGAATCTTGTTGTCAATGGCAAATTCAAGCAGGTCAACAATGTTGCCGTAATAAGCCACGGCCAGGGCTTCCTCTTTTTTTATTGCCTCAGCGGCAATTGAAAAAGCAGCCTGGCATGATTCGGCGATGACATCAACCCAGCCCTGGTCGTGCCGCGTTTTGATGCGCGAGGGATCGACCTCAGCGACAATGGCGACACCTCCGGCGATCTTGCAGGCCTTACTCTGGGCGCCTGACATACCGCCCAAGCCGGAGCTGACAAAGAGATGGCCGGCAAGGTTCGCTTCCTGGGGGATGCCCAGTTGCTGCCTGCCGGCATTGAGCAGAGTGTTGTAGGTGCCGTGAACGATTCCCTGGGGTCCGATATACATCCAGCCGCCTGCGGTCATCTGTCCGTAACTTGACACCCCCATGGCAGACGCGCGGTTATAGTCCTCCAGGTTGTCGTATTGGCCGATCATGAGGCCGTTGGTCAGGATTACGCGCGGGGCCGAGCGCGGACTGTGGAAAAGCCCGACCGGGTGGCCCGAAAAGAGGACCAGGGTCTGCTCTTCGGTCAGCATCTCCAGGTACTGCTTGATGAGCCGGTACTGCATCCAGTTTTGACAGACGGCGCCTGTCTCACCGTAAGTGATCAGCTCGTAAGGGTAA
This sequence comes from uncultured Mageeibacillus sp., assembly GCA_964606165.1. Taxonomy (GTDB): domain Bacteria; phylum Bacillota; class Clostridia; order Saccharofermentanales; family DTU023; genus UBA4923. Next base: position 74,159 of record CAZSFQ010000004.1, on the reverse strand, counting down.
AGTGCCACCTCAAAGTCCAGGTTGTTGTCGATCATAACCTGGAAGGCCTTGCCTTCAATGCAATTTCCCTTGTATTCATGGATCGGCTTTCCATACAGGCGGCCGGAAGGCCGGTAGCGGTAGCCGTAGATCTTTCCATGTTCATTGAGCTCTTTTGCGAACTCAGCAGCCATGATTTCATGGTGTTGGGTCGGAATATAGCGCAGGGCATTCTTCAAGGCAGTCCTGCGTTCATTTTCGGAAAGCCTGGCCTCGCGTCGCGGCGCCCGCCGGATACCTGCCTCAAAAACCGGGTCGGGCGGCAGGGGACCTTCGAGTGAAACAGGATGACAGGATTCAGTTGCGTATCTGTCCATGGGAGCCTCCTCTCGTAATGGAGCCGTCGTTTCAAGTATACTATCGAATAGGAGATCGGTCAGCCGGGAGGGAGTTTTCGATGAGTTGGTCAGTCGGTATTGACATGGGCGGAACCAATATGGAGGTCGGCCTTGTTGATGGCAAGTACAGGATTGCCGACCGGGAGATCTCCAGGACCAGGGCCCCAAGATCTGCGGAGTCCCTGGTGGAATCCATGGTTTCAAATATTCACAGTCTGCTTCAAAGGAATGCGCTCGATGTGTCAGATCTCGACTCTGTCGGTCTCGGTTTGCCCGGCCTTGTCGATCAAAAGACGGGGCTCATGATTGAGGCCGCCAATTTAGCCCTCGATCACGTCGATTTCATCTCACTACTTGGCCACCATTTCCCCGCGACAAAGATTAAAACGGAAAACGACGCGGATTGCGCTGTCTGGGGCGAGTGTCTGACCGGTGAGGCCAATGCTTTTGAAAGCGCGCTCATGCTGACTCTGGGAACGGGGCTCGGCGGGGGATTCGTCTGTGAGGGCAGAATTTTCCGGGGCGCGACCGGACTGGGTATTGAGCCGGGGCACATCGCCATAGAAGCTGAAGATGGTCCGCTTTGCAGCTGCGGCCGGAGGGGCTGCCTTGAGATGTATGTCTCGATCAGGGGCTTGAACCGGCTTATACAAGAGGGCCTGCGGGGGAATCTGCCATCGTCTTTGCGCCACTCGGTCAAGAAGGATAATCCCTCGGGTAATGTCAGAGTTTTTTTTGACAGTGTCCGGACAGGTGATCGCACGGCCCTGCAGATCCTGGATCGCTATGCCGCTTTTCTGGCCGCCGGTATTCGGACGCTTACCGTGCTCTACAGGCCGCACATTATTCTTTTGGGCGGCGGCATCAGCCGGGCCGGTGACTTGCTGCTGGAGCCGCTTCACAAGGCCCTTGATCCTGAAAAATCCGGTGATTACATATTGTTCCTCCCCTCAGTCGCGATCAGCCGGCTCGGCAATGACGCGGGGATTATCGGGGCCGCCATGCTTCACAGAGAAGGCATGTCCGCGGAGTAGCTTAGCGACTTGTATTTGAATATAATTCGGTTATAATGATTCCACTGGAATTTGATCTGCTCCTGGCAGTGACTGGAAAGCGTGGAATGATTATGGATCCCATACTTAAAGCACTCGAAACGGCCTTGACGGAAAATAAAGATACGGTGCTCGCCACTGTTACGGCGAGTTCAGGCGCGACCCCATGGGGGGAGGGAGCCCGCATGCTGGTCGGTTCTGAGGGCCGTCTTGCGGGAACAGTCGGGGGCGGCGCGGTTGAGCTCCATTCTCTTACCATCGCCAGGGAGGCGATAAGGGACCGGCGCTCCGACATCCATCACTTCTTTCTTTCCAAGAACCAGATTGAGGATATTGGCATGATCTGTGGCGGCAACGCGACAGTCCACTACCTTTTCCTGCCCGGAGATGACCAGGAGCTTCTCCGCGTCGTCAAAGCGGCCCGCCAGGCCATCGAAAAACGTCAGCCCAGCTGGCTGGTAACCGACATCAGCGAAAAAGACCAACTCGGACTGGCTTTATTCACGGCGCCGGAAGGAGTCAATCCGGCCGAACCGGACTTTTCCATGGAAGGCTGGCAGTTTACAGGATTCCCGGAAGATAGTGAATGCACCCGGGCCTTGCTGGCCGATCCCCGCCAGCTCTGTCAGCGGGGCAGGGCCTTTGAAGTATGCGGTCACCAGTTTTACGTCGAAGAGCTGGTTGTGCCGGGTGTCGTTTATATTTTCGGCGGGGGCCATGTCGGCCAGGCGCTGACACCTGTACTGGCCAAGGTGCACTTCGCGGTCGTCGTCCTTGATGACCGGGAGGAGTTCACCGACCCTGAACTTTTCCCGGGGGCCTACGATGTCAAATTGTGTGATTTGAAAGACATCGGCAAGGCGGTGACCATCGGTCCTGAAGACTATGTCTGTATCATGACCCGGGGCCACAGCAATGACCTTGATGTGGAAGACCAGGTCTTGAAGACCCCGGCCCGTTACATCGGGGTGATCGGAAGCCGCCATAAGACAAAAACAATTGATGGTCTTTTGATGGAGCGCGGCCACAGCAAGGAAGCGCTGGAACGGGCTGTTACTCCCATCGGCCTTGACATTGGGGGCGAGACACCCGAAGAGATCGCCATCAGCATCGCGGCGCAGATGATCGCCGTGCGGGCCGGCAAAATGGATGCCCGAAGGAAGCTCTAGTCTGTGGGTCATCCCTTGAGCGAAGCGGCGGTCATGAAAGCGAACTTTTCCTACCCGGCACGGGAGCGTGATCTTTTGGCCTACGTCCGGGCGCGGTTGACCGATGACAAGGGGCGTAAGGCCGCCAATTTGCTGGTGACCGGCGCCATCGGTTCAGGCAAGTCAACCTTCGTCCAGCATCTGATTGATGATCTGGGCGCCGACCCGTCCGGCTATATGACCATCCGTCACGTGGATGCCGACGAGAAGCGGATCGGTTTTGTCCATGTGCCGGCTGCCAGCCAGCGGAAGACAGGCTTTTTAACCGTCAGGCACGACGAACTGACAAGTTTTCCGACCGATGATTGTTTTCTCTATGTGGACGACCAGGGCCGCCACTTCGACCTGGATCTTTTCCACCAAAAAGTTGAAGACTTTCTGAGCAAGCCAGGCTCTCTGACCATCCTTGATGAACTGGGCGGCGACGAGCTCCTGTCCGACGCCTTCTTCCAGCGGGTGATGGATACACTTGAGAAGAGCCCGGTGCCCGTCATTCTGGTTTGGAAGCAGGACCAATCCTTTGAACGGTCGGTGGCGCGGGCCGGTCTGACCCGGGAGGAGATCGGGCTTTTGCGAAGCCGCAGACAGGCCATCGCAAGTCACCCTTCACTCTTTCAGGTGGAGCTCTCAAACGATGGCAGGCCGGCTGACCATTGGCAGCGGGCTGTATGGGGCGAGAGGGCTGAAAAAAAGGAAGTTGAGCCGCTTGAAGCTCCCGCGGAAGATGAAGCCCCCGCCAGGGCGCCAGCCGCAGCCTCCGGCAAGGGTAAAAAACAGCTGCTCAGCTTTTTGATCATGGGCGGAGCTCTTTTGATTGTCGTTCTCGTTTCACTGGCGGTTGGCTGGTACGGGATCAGTCCCGGCACCATCTTCAGCTATTTTTGGAGCCGGCTTTTCCAAACCGGAACCGTTTTTCCTGACGAAATCCATACGGTTCTCATGCATGTCCGCCTGCCCCGTATCCTGATGGGTTTGCTGGTGGGAGGCGGCCTTTCCGTAGCCGGCCATACCTTCCAGGGTATTTTTCGCAATCCCATGGCGTCACCCGATGTCCTGGGCGCCTCCTCAGGAGCCGGATTCGGCGCAGCCCTGGCTATTCTCTGGGGTTTTAACTCCGCAGGCATCACCGGCTTGTCTTTTCTTTTCGGTTTGCTGTCCATTCTCCTGGTCCTTTTTCTGACTTCCTTCGTCAGATCCCAGAAGATCCTGGCCTTGATTCTGACCGGCATGGTGGTCAGTTCCCTCTTCTCGGCCGGTCTGTCGCTGGTCAAGCTGGTAGCCGATCCCACCAATGAGCTGCCCCAGATTACCTACTGGCTGATGGGATCCTTGAATTCCTCCAAAATGAGGGACTTGACCTTTGCGGCTCCTGTCATATTGGGCGGGATTCTGGTAGTCCTGCTCTTGCGCTGGCAGCTCAATGTTCTGACTATGGGCGAGGAAGCCGCGGCCACCATGGGGGTCAGAACCCGCCTGGTCCGCGTCGTTCTGATCCTGGCCGCCACCCTTGTGACCGCGACTGCCGTCTCGGTCAGTGGTGTCATCGGTTGGATCGGCCTGGTCATCCCCCATATTGCCCGCATGACCGTGGGTTCTGACAACCGCTTCTCCCTGCCTGCCTCGGCCTTGATGGGGGCAGGTTTCCTGGTCCTGGTGGATGACATTGCCCGCCGGGCAACGACCAGCGGTATCCCACTGGGTATTTTGACAGCCTTTGTCGGGGCCCCCTTCTTTGTCTACCTGATCCTGCGCCAGGGGAAAAAGGATGTGACAGCATGAGCAGGGATTCAGCCGCGATGACCCAGGGCCTGGATGTCAGCGGGGTGACATTCAGTTACCGCAACGGCCTGGTCTTGAAGGACCTGTCTTTCAAGGCCCGGGGCGGCCGGGTTATCGGTGTCCTGGGAGCTAACGGAGCCGGGAAATCCACCCTTTTCAAACTGATTTTGGGTATCCTGCCATTGAAAGAGGGACAGATCCGGGTCAACAACCAGCTCCTTGACAGCCTGTCCTCCCGCAAGCGGGCCCGGGAGATGGCCTACATTCCCCAGGCCCAGGCCGGGGTCTTTCAGTTTTCTGTCATGGAGGTGGTCCTCATGGGGACCACAGCTTCCTTTGGGATCTTCGGCCAGCCGGGGCCAAAAGAGAAGGAAGCCGCCTGGCGTGCCATGCAGCTTTTGGGTATTGAGGCTTTCGCCAACCGTCAATTCGATCAACTCTCCGGCGGAGAGCAGCAGTTGGTTCTGATCGCCCGGGCAGTGGCCCAGGACGCGCCCATCCTGATCATGGATGAGCCATGCGCCAGCCTGGATTACGGCAACCAGATCCGGGTTCTGGAGGAGATCCGGATCCTGTCCGAACAAGGTTACCTGGTTCTGTTTTCAACCCACAATCCCCAGCATGTTTTCCTTTACGCCCATGAGGTCCTCTTGATTGACGGTCACTCGGCCCGGGTCTTCGGGCCGCCCCGTGACGTTTTGTCCGAAAGCCTGCTGTCGCACGTTTACGGCATCCCCATTCGCCTGGAAGAAAGCGCGCGTACCGGCGAAGTAACCGTCCTGCCTGATTTCAATGAAATCAGGCATGGGAGGTCAAATCATAATTAAAAGAATGTAGGAGCAAGCCATGAAAAGAAACAGGTTCAGACTTATATTCACTCTGGTTCTCTTGATCGTCGCGGCGGCGATTGCGCTGACCGCCTGCAAGCCGGTTAAAGAGCCCGAACCAACGAAAACGGAAACGGTCACAGTACCGACAACAGAACCGGCCGTAACAGAATCAGAGGCCGCCCAGGAAAGGATTTTTCAGGATTCCGCGGGCAGGGATGTTATCTTGCCGACCCGCTTGACCCATATGGTGCCGTCCGGCCCCCTGGCCCAGATCGTTCTATTCACAGTGGTGCCCGACCTGATCGGGGCGGTTGCCCATCCGGTCACCGGGACCCAGCTCAAGCTTCTTGGGGAGGGATTGGGAGATCTGCCCAGTGTTGGTCAGCTATATGGCAAGGGGGATGGCTTCAACCTGGAGGCTGCCCTGATGGCCAATACCCAGGTCATTGTCGATATCGGCGAGGCCAAGGCCTCCATCAAGGAGGATCTGGACGAGATCACGGAACAAATCAATCTGCCGGCGGTCTTTATTGAAGCGACTTTTACCAGCATGCCCCGTGCCTTCCGTGACCTCGGGCAGTTGGTCGGGAATTCGGAACGCACGGATCTGCTGGCCGCTTATTGCGAACAATGGCTGGCCCTGTCTGAGAAGGCCAAAGAGACCATTCCCGAAGCAGAACGCATCAGCGTTTATTGGGCCATGGGGGAGGCCGGCCTTAACACCAATGCGGTCGGCTCTTTTCACAGCGAACTCCTGGACTACGTACCCGTCATCAATGTAGCGGATGTGGAAGCCGCCAACCGGGGCGGTGGCAGCGAGGTATCCATGGAACAGATCATCGGCTGGCAGCCCGATTACATTCTTGTGGATGGAGCCAGTCTGGCGGATGAGATGCGGGAAGATCCTGCCTGGAGCTCCCTGTCAGCTCTCAGGGAGGGGAGGGTTATCGTGATACCCTCAGCGCCTTATGGCTTTCTGGCAGATCCACCCTCCGTCAACCGTTACGCCGGTCTGGCCTGGTTGGGGCCGCTCTTCTATCCCCAGGTCTATGGATCGGATGTCAAAGGGCAGGTCGCAGAATTCTATAGTCTCTTCTATGGAGTTGAACTCGATGATGCCAGCTTGGACGCTATCCTGGAAGGAAGGTATGAATAGCCTGAAGGACATCCATTGTCAATCTTATTCTTCGAATGAAAACCGCTGGCGTGCCGGCGGTTTTCTGTCTATGGTAGGCTGTCGGTGGAAAACAAGATGGCTGGAGGGGGTGACGTCATGGTTCGGATCGCTTTATCGTGTAGCTTGGATGGGATCAGTGAAGAGCGTCCGCAGGAATCCGGCCGCTGCCGGGTGAACAACGCATACATTCATTCGGTCTTGAGAGCAGGCGCGGCTCCTGTGCCGGTTCCAGTCATGCAGGACACCGGCTCTTTGACGTCCATCCTTGATTGTTGCGGTGGTCTGATACTGACGGGCGGTAATGATATCGCTCCCTCACGTTATGGTGAAGAACGGCAACCGGAGGTTCGGTCGGTATCTGTCTTGCGCGACACCTATGAATTACTGCTCTTCCAAATGTCGGTGGAACGAAAAATACCCGTCTTCGGCATATGCCGGGGTGTGCAGCTGATCAACGTCGCACTCGGAGGCTCGCTCCACCAGCATCTGGGCAGTATTCCCGAATTTACACTTCAACATGATCAGGAAGAAGGCCGTCAAACCACGACGCACTGCGTCGCGGTCACAAGCGACTCCATCATCCGACAGATATTTGGTAGCCAGACAGAAGTCAATTCCTTCCATCACCAGGCCATCAAGGCTTTGGCTCCCGGTTTAAAGGTGACAGCCACGAGTTCGGATGGTGTGATTGAGGCCGTGGAATCAATCGATGATGCGATGCCAATCATCCTGGGTGTTCAATGGCATCCGGAGGAACTCTCCGAAAGCGAGCCGGAAACAGCGGCCCTGTTCAAGGTCTTTGTGGAAATGTGTGAAGAAGGACGCCGGTCCTAGCCGGTGGTGTCCGTTTCCATACTTGGCGGGGGCGCCACAAAAGGGAGCGACCAGTCGAGTTCCTGATTACAATAAACACAGCGCTTGATGGACTGGACAGGGACGTAACTGATCAGTTTATGACAGCGGGGGCAAAGATAGGCATCTGAGCTTGACTCATGAACAGAATTCTTTCTGAGTGCGCCATACTTCATTCTTCGCCTTACGATAGTTGTCTTGATCAAATTCATAGGGGATAAACCTCCATATCATTATACCACACGGCGATAAGCCCTGCAGCGTAAGCATTACAGCAGGCAGTAGATCTGCTCCGCTCTGTTTAGGGCGGGTTCACTCGAAGAAGGGGCCGGGATACCCCTAAATTTTTAAAAGTGAGACTGCGATGGCGAAATAAATGGCGAGGGCCGCAGCATCGACCAGGGTTGTGATGAGGGGAGCCGCCATGATGGCGGGGTCGATCTTCAGTTTTTTCGCGATCAGAGGTAAAATGCCGCCGATGACCGCAGCCATGAATACCGTGGCCACCATGGCCAAAGCCAGGATCAGGGCAGTGATCAGATCCCTGTAAACCAGGTAGACACGCAGGAAGTTGACAGCGCTCAGGACGACACCCATCAGCAGACTGGTTGCTGACTCCTTGATGACAACCTTGAAAATATCGCTGAATTTAATCTCACCCAGGGTCATGCCGCGGATCATCAGGGTGCTGGACTGGGAGCCGACATTGCCTCCGGTGTCTGTCAGCATGGGGATGAAGGATACCAGCAGGGGATAGGCGATGAAAGCGGCTTCATGCTTTTGAAGGATGAGGCCGTTGATCATGCCCGAGACCATGAGGATAAAAAGCCAGGTAATGCGGTGCATACCGTGTTGCCAGAAACTGGTCTTCAGATAAGGTTTCTCCGAAGGGGCGATGGCGGCCATTTTTTCGAAGTCTTCCGTTGTTTCTTCCTGCAGAACATCGACCGCGTCGTCAATGGTCACGATGCCGACCAGTCTGTTTTCATTATCTACAATCGGAATAGCCAGGAAGTCGTATTTATGGAAGAGCCTTGCGACTTCCTCCCGGTCCATGCTTGTGTTGGCACTGATGATATCGGTTTCCATGATATCGCCGATCCGGTCCTTGTCGTCGGCGAGGAGAATGGTCTTCACCGAGATGACACCTTCCAGAAAGCGCTGGTCATCGGTGACGTAGCAGGTGTATATGGTCTCGCGGTCTTCGCCGAAGGTCCTGAGATGGGTGATGGCCTGGGCAACTGTCATGTCCCGCTTCAAGCGGGTGTATTCGGCTGTCATGATGCTGCCTGCTGAATCTTCAGGGTATTGCAGGTAGCGGTTGATGATCCGTCTTTTATCGGGATTGGTCAGACGCAGGATCCGGTTGACCATATTGGCCGGCATCTCTTCCAGGAAATCGACCGCATCGTCGACGAAGAGCTGATCCAGCATCTGGGTGGTTTCCTCGTCGGTAAAAGCTTCAACGACCCGTCTTTGAGTTTCGGGTTCAAGGTGGGCGAAGACTTCAGCGCAGATCTCCTTGGGAAGCATACGGAAAACAAAAGCTGTCTCATCGTCAGGCAGGGTTTCCATGAAAAGGGCGACGTCAACTTCGTTGTCTTCGCGCAGTTCACCCAATAAGGAGGCATAGTCACGGCCATTCAACAGCTTGTTCAAATGACTGATATAGAGTTTTTCATCCATTTTTTCACTCATATGCTTTTACTCCTCGGAACCCGTTAAAAAAGAAAAGTCCGACGCTGGATGACCGGCGTCAGACTCCTGCGGGTAGGGTGGTCGGCCGGTCTATTCCATTGATGCGATACATTCGATCTCCACCTTGGCGCCGCCGGGTAATTGTCTTACCGCAAAGCAGGCCCTGGCGGGGCAAGGACTTGGGAAGTAACTGCCGTAAATCTCGTTGACAGCATCGAAATCTGCCATGTCAGTCAGGAGGACAGTCGTCTTCACTACTTGTTCCGGGCCCAGGCCCGCTTCTCTTAAAAGGGTGCCCATGTTGGCCAGGGCCAGCCTGGCCTGATCCTCCACGCTGTCCGGCATGACACCGGTCACCGGGTCGATCCCAAGCTGGCCTGAAACGAAAAGAAAGCCATTGGCGGCAATCGCCGGTGAATAAGGACCGATGGCCTTTGGAAGCTGGTCGGAATGGATGGCTGTTTTCGGCATGACGCCCCCTTAATAATCGTTCTTTGTGCGCCTTCGGCTAACCTTTGGCGTCTTTGATACTGTCTTAGTTTACCACAGGGACGCTTACGCTATTCAAGTTGAAACAGAGCTTCACGGACTATTTCGCAGACGGTGGGATGGGGGAAAATGGTCCGTTTCATGGCATCAAGAGTCATCTTCTGTTCGATCATGATTCCAAAGGCCAGAATCATTTCGGAGGCGTAGGGCGTCAGCAAGTGACAGCCCAGCAGTTCTTTGCCTTCCCGGTCAAAAAGTAACCTGCAAAGGCCGGTCCCCCGCTCTGTTTCCGCCTGATAACGGCCGGACCAACCCATGGGGATTTCAATTTCCAGGCAGGCGCAGCCTGCGGCATCCAGTTCTTCTTTCGTCTTTCCGACACTGGCGGCCTCCGGATCGGTATAGATGACCGAAGGCATGGCGCAATAGGACATGCGGTCCTCGATCCCCCGTATATGGTTGACAGCAACTTCGCCCTCCCGGCTGGCCGCGTGGGCCAACATGCAGCCCCCGACCACATCTCCGATGGCATAGGCCCCCGGGCAGCTTGTCTCCATCTGTTCGTTGACCAGGATGGCGCCGCGCTCCGTTTCAACCGGAAGATTTTCAAGACCGAATCCGGTTGTGACAGGCCGCCGGCCGCAGGATAAGAGGATACGGTCCCCTGATACTTCCTGCTCCACGCCGTCTTTTTCAAAGAAGACTGTACCGCCTTCGACACGGGTGACGCAGGACGACAGATGGAACACCATGCCCAGCTTTTCGTAGACCTGCTGCAGGCGCCGGCCGATCTCGGGATCGACATTGCCGGCGATGTGGTCGAGCATTTCCACCACCACAACCTGGGAGCCAACTGACTGATAGTAGCAGGCCATCTCAAGACCGATCACACCTCCGCCGATCACCAGCAGTTTACTGGGGATTTCTTCCAGGTCAAGGATCTCGCGATTGGTGATTACTGTGTCCCCCATGGACTCTCTGATACCGGGAAGGGGGAGGATAACCGGCTCCGACCCCGTCGCGATGATAAGCTTGCGGGATTCATAGATATGATCGCCGGCTTGGATCCGGAATGTGCCGTCCTCCCGGGGAAGAATCGTGGCTTGGGCCTTAATGACTTCAACGCCGGCCCCGCTCATCTGGTTCTGGATTCCAGCGACCAGCTTCCTTACCACCTTGTCCTTACGTTTGACGACTCTGGCCTGGTCGTAGGAAACCGTTTCCGTAACAACACCGAAGGCTTTGCTGTCGGCCGCGTGCCGGTAAAGTTTGGCTGAATTAAGAAGAGCCTTGGAGGGGATACAGCCCTCATTGAGGCAGACGCCCCCCAGTTTTTCCTTCTCGATCAAGACGACGCGCAGACCGGCCCGGCCGGCCCGTTCAGCCGCTACATAGCCTCCCGGCCCGGCTCCGATGATGATGAGATCGTACATGGTTGACTCCTTTGTCTCCACCGAATAATCCTGAATTACTATACCAGACCCTGCCCGCAAAAAAGCCCGCCCATACAAGGCAAGGGCGGGCTCATGCCGGATAATTAGAGGGTCAGCGCTCCTCGCGGAAGTAGTTGAGGCCGGTCCCGGCAGGCTGGGCATGTTCCTTGATCTGCATCATGCTGGTGATGATCAGTACGATGACTGTCGCGATGTAGGGGAACATGCGGTAGATGGGTATGGGCAGCCCCTTAATGGGGACATACATGTACATGACGCTCAATCCGCCAAAAATGATGGCGCAGTAGATGGCGCGCAGCGGGTTCCAGGTGGCGAATATAACCAGGGCAATGGCCAGCCAGCCGTAGCCGCTGATGCAGTCCTGGACCCAGATACCCTTCTGGTCAACCATGGACATGTACATGCCGCCCAGGCCGCACAGGCCGCCCCCTACAAGGGCTGCAAGGTAACGGTATCGGGTGACATTGATTCCGGCGCTGTCCGCTGTCGCGGGGCTTTCGCCGACTGCCCGAAGCGACAGGCCCTTGCGGGTCTTGCTCAAGAACCAGCCCATCAGTATGGCCAGAGCCAGGGACAGATAGACCAGCCAGTTGTACTTGAAGAAAAGTGTGCCAATAACCGGTATTTCAGCGAGTTTGCCGAAATTGACCCGCCCGTACATGGCCTTTGTTTGATCCGTGACCGTAACGTAACCGCCGGCCTTGTGGCCCAGGACCTCTCCAAAGAACTTCCCGAAACCCGTGCCGAAGATGGCCAGTGTCAGGCCGGTGACGTTCTGGTTTGCGCGAAGGGAAACTGTCAGGACGGCGTAGATCAGGCCGGCGAGCGCCCCGCACAGGAAAGAGAAGACAAAAGCGAAGACCACCGCTATCATGCCACCGTGCCCAAACCACTGCTCTGCATACCAGGCGCCGGCAAGGCCCGCAATGGCACCCATATACATCATGCCTTCGACACCCAGGTTCAGGCTGCCTGATTTCTCGGTCAGGATTTCGCCGCAGGTGGCGAGTAGCAGGGGGGTACCGGCCAGGACTGCCGCGTTTATGAGATTAATCAATGTCATCATGCCAGGACCTCCTCAATCATCTCCTCGATCTCTGTCTGGCTGTGGCGGAATACCAGTTTGTATTCAAGGAACAATTCACATCCCAGCATGAAGAAGAGGATAATCCCTGTCAGCAGGTCGGCCGCGGATGCGGGAATTTTCATGGTCGACTGGATGGCAAGGGATCCCTTTTTCAGCATGGCGATAAAAATCGACACGGGAATCATAATGAAGGGATTAAGCTTGGCCATCCAGGCCACAATAATGGCGGTGAAGCCCACACCTCCTGCTGTCGTTTCCGTCAGGGTGTAGTCGGCGCCTGCCACTTGGAAGTAACCGGCCAGCCCGCACAGGGCACCCGAGATGAGCAGGGTGCGGATCTGAACCCAGCTGGTGCTCATGCCCGCGTAACGGGCCGTGTTGAGCGAGTCCCCAATGACTGAGATCTCATAGCCGTGCTTGGTTTTTTTGAGATAGAGGTAGGCAAGAAAGGCCAGAGCAAGGGCAAATATCCAGCCGATATGCACGCCAAAGACTTTTGGCAGCACGATCTGGCTTAAAGAATCCTTGAAGTTGATGATCTTGGGGAAAGTAGTCCGGGGGGGTTTCCATTTGCTAAGATTCTTTAAGTAGTTGATGTATTCGATGGCGATGTAGTTCAGCATGAGGGTGAAGAGGGTTTCGTTGGTGCCCCACCTGGTCTTGAAAAGAGCAGGCAGAAAGCCAAAAAAGGCCCCGCCGGTGATGGCAGCCACGATCAATAGAATATGAAGAGGGATGGCGCCGATTTGAGCACCGCTGTGGATAACGGACACGACAACATGCGACATGAAAATGGCGCCGGCCAGTATCTGACCTTCACCGCCGATGTTCCAAAACCTCATCTTGAATGCGAAGGCGATGGCGACACCCGCGATCAGCAAGGGGACGGCAAGCCTGAAAGTTTCAGCTGCTGACGTCTTGGTGCCGAAGGAGCCGGTCGCCATGTTGACGTATGCATTGATCGGGTTCTTCCCGATCAGGACGAGGAGGAGGGCCCCCACCAGGATGGCCAGGACGAAACCGACCAAATAGACCAGGATCTTTTGCCGCTTTGAGACGACACCCCGCTTGGCGACCCGTACAAAAGGCTCCTTGATTACACATACCAGCGGTTCATGCGCTGGCGGACAGATCTCTTCAGGCTTGTCCTGTGTGAGTACGTCTTTGGTTTCGGGATCTGTCATACGGCGGCAGCTCCTTCCTTTTCATCATGTTCGTGTCCAAGCATCATGAGGCCGATTGCCTGCTTCGTGGTCCTTCTCGGATCGACGACCCCCATGACACGCCCGCCGCTCAAAACGAGCAAACGGTCTGAAATTTCCATCAAAACATCCAGATCTTCGCCGATGAAAATGACGGCGACACCTCTTTCTTTTTGCTCATTGAGCAGCCTGTAAATAGTGTAGGAAGAATTGATGTCCAGGCCCCGCACCGGATAGGCCACAATCAGAAGCCGGGGACTGGAGTCTATCTCCCGGCCGACCAGGATCTTTTGCACGTTGCCGCCGGATAACTTGCGTATGGGGGTGAAGACATCAGGCGTAACGATCTCCAGCTCATCCACAAGCCGTTCGGCTACTTTTTGCGGGGTCTTGCGGTCGACCAGGAAGCTCTTTTTCTTTTTGTAGCTCTTCAGCATGATGTTATCGACCATGTCAAGGGACGGAACCAAGCCCATGCCAAGCCGGTCTTCAGGAACGAATGCCAGGGCGACTCCCTTTCTTACGATCTCGTTGGGTGATTTGCCGACGATATTTTCCTCGACCTCAAAACCATTGACGAAACCCTTGTATAAAATAGCGCCGCCTGCGACAGGGTACAAACCCGTGATCGCCTCGCAAAGTTCCCGCTGGCCACTGCCGGTAATACCCGCAATGCCCAGAATTTCTCCGCCGAAGGCCTCAAAAGTGACATCTTCGAGCGCCCTTGTTTTGTCCGGCGTCAGGCAGGTCAGGGAAGTGACACGGAGGACGGGCTTTTTGTCGCCGATTACGGGCCGGTCAATTTCAAGGGAAACGGACCGGCCGACCATCATGTCGGTCAGGGACTGGACGGTCGCGTCCTTGGTTTCGACAGTGTCAATGTACTCGCCCTTGCGGAGGACCGTGACCCGGTCGGACACCGCCAGCACCTCATTCAATTTATGTGTAATGAGAATAATCGACTTATCGTCCTTTTTCATGGCCCGCAGGATTTCAAAGAGCTTTTCTGTTTCCTGCGGGGTCAGGACAGCCGTCGGTTCGTCCAGGATCAGGATGTCAGCGCCGCGGTAGAGCGCCTTAATGATTTCGACCGTCTGTTTTTCGGAGATTGACATATCGTAGACCTTTTTATTGGGGTCGATGTGAAAGCCGTAACGGTCAGCAATCTCCTTGACGTGCCTTGCCAGAGCGCGGCGGTTGACGGTGGTTCCGCCCGGCAGGCCCAGAACGATGTTCTCTGCCGCGGTAAAGACCTCGACCAGCTTGTAGTGCTGGTGCACCATGCCGATGTTGAGGGCAAAGGCGTCTTTGGGTTCACAGATGGCGACGGGGGTGCCGTTGATACGGATTTCTCCCAGATCGGGAAAGTAAATGCCGGAGAGGACGTTCATCAGGGTTGTCTTGCCGCTGCCGTTTTCTCCCAGCAAAGAGAGAATCTCTCCTCTCCTCAACTCAAGGTGCACATCTTTCAGTGCTTCAACTGCTCCAAAATTCTTACAGACATGAGACATCTCGACGACGTGATCGGCGACAGGTCTTTGCATCACTTGCATACTCTCCTCCACTCGGAGTGGGGAACGGTCTGACCGCTCTCTATCCTGCTATCTAAAAAACAGCCACAATGCGGATCGTTTTGATGCATCTGCCCGTCGGGTAGAGGCGCGCCCACATTGCGGCAGTTGATTGCTCCGGGGGCAAACAACGCGTAGTCTGCCCCCGGGATGATGGTTGAAAAATTAATCCATCGGGTTGAGTTCCGTGACGCCCTCGAGGATATGATCCCACTGGGGTGAGGAAGCAGGTTCGACGTAGGTTTCACCTTCTTTGACGACCTCTTCACCCTTGTTGTTGACCAGGGGGCCGGTGAAGACATCCCAGTCTCCCGAGAGGATTTTGGCGCGGGCCGCTTCAATCGCTTCCGCTGTTCCGTCGGCGACCAGCGCCTCGTTCAGCCTGGAGATATCGACAGCGCCCTCAGCCAGGCCCTCGCCCCAATCTTTGGGGATGGCCTTGCCTTCGACATAGTTGGAGACCGCCAGGACCAGGTAACGCGACCAGTCCCAAATGGCAGACGTAAGTGTCGCGTTCGGGGCAGCGTCGATCATGTCGGAGTTGTAACCGACGTGGAAGACGCCTTCCGCTTCAGCGGCTGTCGCCGGCGCGGTGGAGTCACAGTGCTGGCCGATCACGTCGCAGCCCTTCTCGATCAGGGCTTTCGCCGCCTTTGCTTCCTCGGGCGGATCGTTCCAGGAGAAGGTATTCATAACCAGCATTTTGACGTCGGGGTTGACGCTCTTGGCGCCGAGGTAGAATCCCGAGTATCCCTGGATGCACTCAGCGAAGGGATAGGCATTGACGTAGCCGAGCAGGTTGGTCTCCGTTTTCAGGCCGGCGGCGATGCCGGACAGGAAACGCGCCTGGTAGATCTTGCCGAAATAGTTGTGGGCATTGGGCATATCGCTCAGGGCGCACTGGTAACCGGAAGCGTGGCAGAACTCGACATCGGGAAATTCTGCCGCGACAGCCATGACATAGTTCTCAAAGCCGAAGCTGGTCGCAAAGATGATATGACAGCCTTGCTCCACCAGCTCTCTGAGCGCCGCTTCACATTCGGCGTCCTCAGGGGTATTGAACTTGTTGACGATCTGATCATCTCTCAGCCCGAGCTCTTTTGCCATTTTCTGGGTACCCAGGTCATGGTTATAGGTGTAGCCCATGTCGCTCGGGTCAGTAATATGAACAAAGCCAAGCTTGATGTTCTCAAATGTCACACCGTTTTCGTCCTCAGGCGGAGGCGGAGCCACGGTTGGTTCCCCTTCACCCTGCGTCTTCTCAGGTTCGGTCTTAACCGGTTCTTCAGGTTTTTTGTCACACGCCACCAGTGTTACCACAAAAGCGACGCAGAGCAAAATAACAATCCACTTTTTGAAATGTTGCATAGCCTTTTCCTCCAAAAGGTTTATTGTAATTCGTATCTTATCATAGAAAATGACGGGAAAACAGAAATATTCACAGATCATTGATGAATCCGCCACCTCCTGTCTTTATTTGGTAAACTAATAACAATCGACCAGGCGTTCAGTCTGTTACAGGAGTTTAAAATGCCCAAAACCAAATCGAATGTTCCCCATCTTCTAGGCTATACCTGCACTATTTGTAAACGACATTACCCCTACCGGGAAGAAATGCTGACCTGTCCGCAATGCGGCGAAAGCGGGATTCTCGATATCGATTACGATTACGATGTCATCCGTCAAGCCCTGTCCCGCGAAAGCCTGCGTCATGACCATGACAACAGCATGTGGCGGTACAAGGCCTTGCTTCCACTGGAAGACCGGGAATATAAAGACTTCCTGCGCGTCGGGTGGACACCCCTGTATCCTTCCCTTCGACTCGTTCATGAACTGGGGATCAAGGCGCTCTACATCAAGGATGACGGTCTCAATCCGACGGCCTCCCTGAAAGACCGCGCCAGCGGCGTCGCCGTTGCCAAGGCACTGGAGCTGGGCTATGACACAATTTCCTGTTCTTCGACCGGCAATGCGGCATCCTCCTGTGCCGGCAATGCGGCGCGGGCCGGGCTGAAAACGGTCATCTTTGTGCCGGAAAGGGCGCCTCAGGGCAAACTGGCCCAGATGCTTGTCTTCGGTGCACGTGTTGTCTCGGTTGCGGGTGACTACCGGGAGACTTTCAACCTGTCGAAAGCGGCCATTGCCAAATATGGCTGGTATAACCGCAATGCCGGTATCAATCCCGTGATGGCGGAAGGGAAAAAGACAGTCTCACTTGAGATCGCGGAGCAGCTCGGCTTTGAACCGACCGACTGGGTCGCAGTTTCTGTGGGGGACGGATGTACCATCGGCGGCGTCTATCTCGGTTTTCGGGACCTTTACGAACTGGGCCTGATCGACCGGCTTCCCCGGATCCTCGGCGTGCAGTCAACCGGCTGTTCACCCTTTGTCGACGCGGCACGTGATAAGGCGCCCTTGAAACCTACGCCGGAAAACACCTTGGCTGACTCGATTTCAGTGGGCGTCCCGCGCAACCCCGTCAAGGCGCTTCGCGCAGTGTCGGCGACAAGGGGTGCCTGGATCGCCGTCCCCGATGAGGCCATTCTTGCCGCCATGAAAAAGATGGGTGAAAAAGAAGGAGTCTTTGGTGAGCCGGCCGGCGTTACTTCCTATGCCGGTGTTGAACAGGCAGTCAGCCAGGGGATCATCAGACCGGATGAAACGGTGACCTGCATTTGCTCGGGCAGCGGCCTGAAAGATGTGGTTAACGCGCTGAGGGCGGCGGGGGAACCCATAAGAAGCCGCCCCGATTTGGAAGAACTGGAACAAACCGGCCTGTTTGCATAACAAATGTTATGGACACAGCCGGCCGCAATAAGAGATTATTAGACTATTGGAACAAAACCATTTCTGTGAGGAGGGGTTGTCATGAGTCAGTATGAAAAACTTGGTGTCTTTTACCTGGGCACTGAAAACAGGGATCTGGACGGGGACGGGCGAGCCGATTTTATGCTCTTCGATTCCCGTGACCTGGTCACACACGCCATGATCGTCGGTATGACCGGCAGCGGGAAGACGGGTCTGGGCATCGATATGATCGAAGAGGCTGCCATGGATGGCATCCCGACCATCATCGTCGACCCAAAGGGGGATATGGGAAACCTGCTGCTTACTTTCCCTGATTTGAGCCCCCAGGATTTTGAACCCTGGGTTCATCCGGAGGAAGCGGAAGCGGAGAGAATTACTGTCAGCGAGCTGGCGGCGAAAAAGGCAGAGATTTGGCGCAAAGGTTTGGCCGACTCCATGCAGGACGGCGAACGGATTCGTGCCCTGCGCCAAAACGCCGAGTTTGCCCTCTACACACCGGGCGGCCAGTTCGGCAGGCCCCTGTCGCTTGAGGGTATGTTCAGGAAACCTGCGCCCGCCGCCATGGAAGACGCGGAAGTACTTCAGGAAGTTGTCTCGACGACAGCTACCAGCCTCTTGCATCTGGTAGGCATCAAGGACGCCGACCCTGTTTCGAGCAAAGAGCACGTCTTCTTGTCCACCTTGATCCAGAAGACATGGCAGGACGGCTATGACCTGACCATTCCGACCTTGATTCACTGGATCAGCCAACCGCCGATCAAGACCATCGGCGTTATGGATATTGAAACCTACCTGCCAGAGAAGGAGCGTACGGCCCTGGCCTTCCGTTTCAATAACCTGATCGCTTCGCCAGCCTTCAAGGCCTTTATGGACGGCGAGCCCTTCGATATTCCTTCTTTACTCTATACAGACAAGGGAAAACCCAAGGTTTCGGTTCTCTCGATCGCCCACCTGGCTGACGCGGAGCGCATGTTCTTCGTGACCCTGCTTCTCAACCGTATGATTGCCTGGATGCGAACGGAGCAGGGAACCTCATCGCTGCGTGCCTTGTTCTATATGGACGAGGTATTCGGTTATTTCCCGCCCATCGCCAACCCTCCTGCTAAAAAACCGCTGCTGACCCTCTTGAAGACGGCCCGCGCCTACGGTCTGGGGATCGTCCTTGCGACGCAGAACCCGGGGGACATCGACTACAAAGGCCTTTCCAATGTCGGTACCTGGTTTGTCGGCAGGCTGACAACGGAAAGGGACCGGACGCGATTGCTGGAAGGGATGGCAGACGAATCTATTGAAGGCATCAGCCGCGCAGAACTTGGCAAACTGATCGCCGGACTCCAGCAACGGCAGTTTCTCATGCGCCCGGTCAGGGGCGGCGAACCGATCCTTTTCCAGACCAGGTTTGCCATGTCCTATCTGGCAGGGCCCCTGACCCGCGACCAGGTCAGACTTCTGGTGTCACAGTCGGGCTATCTGCCCCAGGCGGCACCGGCCCCCGAACCGAGTCAGATACCGGTTCCACCCGGTCCCGATCAGGGCTTCTTTGTTCCGG
Organism: uncultured Mageeibacillus sp.; assembly: GCA_964606165.1. GTDB lineage: Bacteria > Bacillota > Clostridia > Saccharofermentanales > DTU023 > UBA4923. The sequence goes on along the minus strand of CAZSFQ010000004.1, from coordinate 55,026 downwards.
AAGGCACGCCCGAACCCTTCGTCCCCAAGTCAAGTGAGGAAGGGATTCCAGCCCCAATCCCGGCTCCGGTTCCGCCTCCGGCAGCTGCCGGTTTGACCGGGCCTCCCATCGAGCAGGTATCAGTGGCTCCGCAGGCTGCCTCTGGAATACCCGTCAGTTATTTGTCTGGAACGCCAGGTCAGACTTACAAACCGACCCTGGCCGGCTATCTGACTGTTTACATCAAAGACGATAAGAGAAACATTTCGCATACAGAGAATGTTTCGCGCTTTACACCCTTGGGCGGCGGTGTCGTCCCTGTTGAGTGGGATAACAAGCTCGACCTGGATCTGGCCTTGGCTGATCTTGACACAGAACCGCCGGCGGGTGCCATTTATGCGGACCTGCCTCCGGAAGCCAAGCTGAAGACAAGTTTTACCGCATGGCAGCGTGCTTTGGTTGACACGGTATGGCGCGAGTCGGCAGTCGAGGTCCGCGAGCACAAGAAACTCGGCCTTGTTTCCGAGCTGGACGAAGAGGAACGCGATTTTGTCGCGCGGGTCAATATGGCGGCGCGTGAGCAGCGCGATATCGAGCGCGATGAAATTGAAGCCAAGTACGACAAAAAACGTCTGGCCATCGAAGAAAGAATCGCCAAGGCGGAGGAGCGTGTTGACCGGGTCAAGGATCAGGCCAAGGACGCCAAGGTCCAGTCGGCTATTTCTTTCGGCGCGGCGGCGCTCGGCGCGGTTCTTGGAAAATCATTGGTCTCCCAGTCAAATGTCTACAAATCTGCGACCGCGGCAAAGAGCTTGTCGCGCGCCAGCAAATCCTCCGGCAATGTCGGCCGGGCCGAGGAGTCCATGGAAAGAGTGGAGCAGCAAATGGCCCTGCTCAACGAGGACATGGAAAAAGACATCAAGGCTCTGAGTGAACGCTATGACAAAGCGGCGGACGATATCATTACAACCACGGTTAAACCGCTCAAGAGCAATGTCGTTGTCAATGCCATGGTCCTGGTCTGGATGCCGCGAAACTAGAATAACCGCTGGCGGATGACCTGCGCCATGTCGTTCGCTATGGTTGGCTGAGATATTTCGCCGACTGTGTCGTCTGCCTTTCCCAGGCCCGCGACGTGGTCGGCGATTTCTTGCGGGTTAAAGCGGACACCCGCAAGTGAAGCGGCGATCTGCCCTATGAAGTCGCTGTCCAGGGCATCACTGTAAATAAGGGCTTGCGCGATCACCCCCTTCTCTACCTCAAGCAAGAACTCGGCCTGTCCCCAGGGGAATCTTCCGGTTTTGATCCGGGCATCGAATTTGATGGTGCTGCCGTACCGCCATTTCCATGAAGCGTAATCTTCTTCAAGCCGAGCCAGCTCCTGGTCGCGGGGGATCATCGCCGCATCCATCCTATCCTTCCCCGCATTCTCTCCATACTCTGCCACGAATGAATCAATTACAGATTCCGACAAGGCCGCAAGTGTCAGGTCGTTTTCTACTTCGATCAGATTGATTACACGGGAACGCACTGACTTGATGGCGCGTGATTGAAGTTTAAGATCGGAAACGGTCAGGTAGCGCAGGAGCGGTTCAATGTCGGTGTCGACCATTAGTGTGCCATGGTGGAGCGCCACGCCCCGCAAATAGCGGAAGGCATTGCCTGAGAATTTCCGATCACCAATCAGAATATCATTTCGCCCCGACCGTTCAGCCTGAATACCGAGATGGCGGACGGCCTCGAGGATGACATCAAAGCTGCGGCCAAGATCGAAACGCGAACGCGGCAAAATGATGGAAAAATTCAAATTCCCCAGATCATGGTAGACAGCCCCGCCGCCGGTACTTCTTCGCGCCAGGTAGCCCCCGTCCTCTTCCAGGGCGCCGGTCTGGCATTCGGCCCAGGCGTTTTGGTTGCGTCCTATGACCACAGTATGCTGGTTCTGCCAAAGATAGAGGATAGCGCCATAGCGCCTTTGCGGATCGTCATCCGAGTCGCTATGACACCAGCCCATCAGGTACTCCTCAAGGGCAAGATTGTTCCAGGGATTGACTGACCTTGTTGTCACGATAAGGATTGGGGAGGACTGCTTCATGGCCGCCTGTTCTTTCATGGGTTTTTTCACCTTGTTATTCTAGCTGAAACAGGAGTCTTGGAAAAGAATGGTACCTGTGGATTTACATCCTGGCTTGGCGGGTGGGGATCCCTTGTGTTCCTGTGTCCGTCGTTTGATGATCCTGCCTTGGTCGTTGGCAAAAAAACAGGCAGCCGCGGCCGGCTGCCTGAGTGCAATCCAGACTGCGCTAACTTGTCAGCTTTCCTCTCCTTTTCCCGGCTGTCTGGCTTTTTTTCTGATCAGGGTAAAGGTCAGCACCAGGCCCCCCATCACCAGAAGAATAGCGCCAGTCAAGATCAACCATAGCCAGTTGAATCCGCCATTGCCCTCTTCGTCCAGGCCGCCAGAGGATGGCTCGCTAGGCTCACTGATCATGGTTGTCGGACTTGTCATGGTTGTCAGATCGGTGGTCGGCGGACTGGTCACCGTTTCATCTGTCGGCGTGCTTTCTTCAGATGGATCGCTGGTCGATTCCGTTGTTGCCTTAGTCGTTGCAATAGTTGTCGTTATGGTTGTTGTTTTTGTTGTTGTAGTTGTTGTTGTAGTGGTTGTCGTGGTGGCTGAGGTCGGCGATTCTCCCTTGAGTGTGATTCCACTAATGGGAAAAAAACCGCTGTGATCGCCGGACTTGTAGGAAATACCCGTCTGGCTGTTTTTGAGGCGCCAGACGGCGCTGGCACCAGGGCTGACAGACAGATGTGTGGTTGATTCCTCGTCGTAAACCGGCTTGCCTCCCGGCTTATCCCATGCACAGCGGATGACGGTCCCGCTCAAAGAAGGCTTGCCGGCATACACGCCAATAAGACCGTAGTTGTCGGAACCTAAGCCGAAGACAAAACCGCCGGAAAGCTCCGCCAGGCGCGCCAGGATGGGTTGTGAGTTTTGGGCGCTGACTACGCTGGTCCCCTGGACGGTCACTTGGTTCCCTTCCTTGTTTTCGGTTAAAATGGCCTTTCCTGTTCCCGTGTTCTCGATCTTGCCGGCCCCACGCAGGAGGACGCTTGAGTTCCCGGAGCGGATCCAAACCGTCCCCCCCATGGAGCCGGGCGAAGATACCGCGCCGCCGCTGATATCCACAGAACTCCAATCACTGTCCAGGCAAATGCCATGGCTGGCCTGAGATCCCAGGGCTTCCACCTTGCCTCCGGTCATCCTGACCTTGCCGGTGCCGGCCGTGCCGGACAGATAGATACCGCTCCCGGTTTGTTTTCCAGTGGATCTTATGTTGCCGCCGATGACGTTGGCGGTGGCATTGGGAGCATGAATTGCGATGGCATCCCAGCCAGCATAAACATCACCGCCACTCACGTAAACCGTGCTCTTATTGGCGGTGTTCGCCAATTCGATGGCGCGTGAACCGGCACCGCTTCCAGTACTCGTCACTTGACCGCCCGTCACAGTCACAACAGAAGAAGCCCCGCGGACAACGATGGCTTTCCCTTCCTTCCCATGGGTGGCGCTGACCGTCCCGCCAGTGATCTTGATGGACGAGCCTTGTAGGTTTGTCTGGATGCAGATGCCCTTTTCTTTCTGGTTTAGAATGCGCCCGCCGCTCACCTCAATGGCGCAGCTGCCTGAGTCGTTTATTAAGGTATAGGAACCCGTACCGGCGATATCACCGCCTGCCGCGACTTCGAAGGTTCCCTTGCCGGTTGTGCGCAGGAGGCTGCCCGAGGGAGAGCCGCTCCCGGAATACTCAGCCATCCAGAGTACCTTCACGTCCTCATCGGGATCCAAATACAAGGTATTGACCGCACCAGTGACGGAACCGGTAACTTTTACGGTGACACCGATAACTTCGGCAAGAAGATCGCCCTGGCCACCGTGGACGAAGTTATTAATTTTTTGTGCCATCTCGCCAGGGTCTGATGCGGCACGCACCTCCCGAGGCGTGGCCGCAAAGAGGCCAAGGACCATCGCCAGAACCACCAAGACTAACAAGCGACCCTTCCTTTTTGTTTTCTCTTTCATACCTTTTCCTCTTTCTTCCTCTCTTGGATGAGACATCCAAACCTTCCTTGCTTTTCCAGAAACGATAAACCGCGCGCCAAAACCTTGCAAGTATATTCAATGAGAGTTGTGGGAAACGTCTTCTTTCTTCAAGAAGAAACCATACGACCTGGTGAGGTGAACGAGAGCTTACTGTTGAATATTATACATAAAATTGGACGCTATTGTAAGCGGTCAAGCTTGCGGGCCGGCTTCCAGGCTTGGCAGGCAGGAATCCCGCGTGCGCCTGTGCCGCCGCTTGATGATCTTGCCCTGATCGCTGATAAAACCAGGCAGCCGGCTACGGCTGCCTGAGTGCGATCCCAATCGGGCTAACTTGCCGGCTTCTCTCTCATGCTCCCGGCCGCCTGGCCTTTCTCCTGATCAGGATAAGGGTCAGCACCGCTCCCGCGATTGCCAGAAGTGCCACAGCAATCAAGATCAGCCAAAGCCGGTTGAATCCACCCTTGCCATCTTGATCCAGGCCATCAGAGAGGGATTCGTCCGGCTCACTGGTCATGGTTGTCGGATCTGCAGCCCGCGTACTGGTCACCATTTCTTCCGTCGGTGTACTTTCCTCCGTTGCTTGGCCGGTCGTTGTTGCCGCCTTTGTCGTTGTTGTCGTGGTCGTCGTGGTCGTCGTGGTTGTAGGCGGCGGTGCCGCCTTGACCGTGATTCCGCTTATGGGGTAAAAGCCGGTGTGATTGCCATGCTTATAGGAAATACCCGCTTGACCGTCTTTGAGTCCCCAGACAGCGGTAGCTCCCGGGCTGACAAACAGATTCGCAGTTGATTTTTCGTCGTAAACCGGCTTGCCTCCCGGCTTATCCCAGGCACAGCGGATAAGGGTCCCGCTATAGGAGGGCTTGCCTCCGTACACACTGACAAGACTGTAGTCGTTACCGATGCCGAAGACAAATCCGCCGGAAAGCTGTGCCAACCTCGCCAGGATCGCCTCGGAGATCTGGGTACTGACCACACTGATACCCTCGACGGTCACTTGGTTCAATTCCTTGTTTTCAGTTAAAATGGCCCTGCCTGCTCCTGTGTTTTCGACCCTGCCGTCCCCGTGCAGGAAGACGCTTGAGTGGCCGGAACGGATCCAAATGGTACCCCCCTTGGAGCCTGGCGAGGATACCGTGCCGCCGCTGATATCCACCGAACCCCACTCACTGTCCAGGCAGATACCGTGACTGCCCATGGATCCCAAGGCGCCCACCTTGCCCCCGATCATCCTGACCAATCCGTTGTCGGCCGTGCCGGACAGATAGATGCCGCTCCCGGTCTGCTGGCCAACTGATCTTGTGTAGCCGCCGCTTACGTAGACGGTGGCATTGGGGGCATGAACGGCGATGGCATCCCAGCTTGCATAGACATCGCCGCCATGCACGTAAACCGTAGAGTCAACAGAGGTGCTTGCCAATTCGATGGCGCATGAACCGGCACCACTGCCCGTCGCCGTCACATAACCGTCCATGACGGTCACAACCGAGGAAGGTCCGTTAACAACAATGGCTTTGCCATCCTTCTCATAGAAGGCAGAGACCGACCCGCCAGCTACCTTGATGGAGGCATTCTTGCCTAAAGCCATGATGCAGACACCATTTGTTTTCTGGTTGAGAATACGCCCGCCGCTCACCACAATGGCGCAGTCGTTTGAGACGTTTATGAGGGTATACAGCCCCGTGCCGGCGATATCAGCGCCTGCCGCGACTTCGAAGGTTCCCTTGGCGCCTTCGGGCAGGCTGATCATGGGAGAGCTGCTTCCCTCATACTCTGCCTTCCAGACCACCTTCACTCCCTGATCGGGATCCAGGATCAAGAGATTGACCGCATCCGTGACAGATCCGGTAACCGTCACCGTCTTGTCCGACACCGTAGCCTGGAGCTTGCCCTTGCCCCCGTGGTTGTTGTAGTTAATTTTTTGTGCCAGCTCGGCGGGGCTCGATGCGGCATGCACCTGCCGCGGCATGGCCGCAAAGAGACCAAAGACCAAGGCCAGGATCACCAGAACCATAAGGCCGCCAGACCTTTTTGCTTTCTTCTTCATACCCTTTTCCTCACCTTTCTTGCTTTTTTTGGTTGCGGCAAACGGAGTGCCAAAACATTGCGGATTTATTCAATGAGAGTTGTGGGAAACGTCTTCTTTCTTAAGAAGAAACCATGCGACCTGGTCGAAGTGAACGAGATCTTACTATTGAATATTATACATAAAACTCGACGCGATTGTAAGCGGTCAGGCTTGCGGACGCAGACCCCGGAAGCGGGTAAGGAAAGGGCGGATACCGCGTGGTATGATTTTAGATGTGAAATCAGAGAGATTCCATTCACCGGGCCGAAAAGGCCACCCGATGGTTCCTGGCATGACAAGACCGGTCATGGAAATTGAGCGTTCCTGCGGCGCCATCGTCTTTCGGGAAATTGAAGGCGAAACACGGGTTCTGCTTGTCCAGCACAAACCGGGCCACTGGTCCTTTCCCAAGGGCCACAAGGAACAGGGTGAAAGCGACCACGAGACAGCCATTCGCGAGGTCTATGAGGAAACGGGAATCCGGATCACCATCCTGCCGGGTTTTGAAAGGTCTTCGACCTATGCGCCGCGTCCGGGAGTTTTAAAAACGGTTGTATTTTTTCTTGGTGCCTATCAGAGCGGAACGCTTGAGCCACAATTAAGTGAAGTGCGCGCTGTCCGTTGGATGGGCCTGGATGAAGCGGCAGGTATGCTTGTTTTTGACAAGGATCTTGCCATATTTCGCGAAGCCTTGGCCTGCCGGGGTTGACAGGGGAGGGAGTACGGGCATGGATGTATCAAATGAAGACGGCAAGCGATTTACCATGAAAGAAAGCTATACCATGGACGAACTTCTTGCCATTATGGATTTTCTCCGAAGTGATCAGGGCTGCCCCTGGGACCGCGTTCAGACGCATGAAAGCATTCAGGGCAACATGCTTGCGGAGGCCTATGAAGCCGTAGATGCCATCCAGAGCGGGGACCCCGCCAAGCTTTGTGAGGAACTCGGGGATGTCCTCATGCAGGTTGTCTTTCACGCGGACATGGCTGAAGAGGAAGGAAGCTTCGCCTTCCAGGATGTGGTCTCGGGTCTTTGCCGAAAACTGATCTCCCGCCATACCCATCTGTTCGGCGACGACGAGGCGACAACACCGGAGATGGTCCTTCGAACCTGGGAGAAAAACAAGAAAATTGAAAAGGGTTATGAAAGCACGGCTGAGTCCATGCGGGCCATACCGCTTGCCATGCCGGCTCTGACCAGGGCATATAAACTTCAAAAAAAAGCTGCAGATGTCGGTTTTGACTGGCCTTCCCCTGATGGAGCCCGCAGGAAAATCCTGGAAGAACTGGGAGAACTGCTTGATGAGGCCGCAAATGGGGACAGGGAGAGAATCCGTCAGGAGGCAGGGGACTTGCTCTTTGCGGCCGTCAACCTGCTCCGCTTACTGGGAGTTGATCCGGAGTCGGCCCTGTCAGACGGCTCGCAGCGTTTCATCCGCCGGTTCGATGCCATGGAAAAACTGGCAAAGCAGGAGGACAGGACACTGGCCGGCATGGACCTTGAAGCCATGGATGCCCTGTGGGACCGGGTAAAAAGATGTGAGGGCGATACAGGGGAGGATAAGGGTCATGAGGCTTGACAAGTTCTTAAAAGTATCGCGCATTGTGAAACGCCGTACAGTTGCCAATGAAATGGCCGCGGCGGGTCGTGTTGAGGTCAACGGAAAGCGCGCGAAACCGGGTACCGATGTCAAAGCCGGTGACATTCTTACGATCGGTTATGGAGAAAAACAGATTCGTGTCCGCATTCTCCATGTCAGGGAATACGCGAAAAAGGAGGAAGCATCGTCCCTTTATGAAGTCCTGACCGGCTAAAACAGCCTGATTTCGCCTTTTTTGTCACATAACTGTCATATCGGCAGGCTCCAAAACCTTGCAAAACCGAACAAACTCACGTACCATGGCTTTACTATCAACAGGATGTCAGGTCGACAGGAGCACTCAATGCGACTGAGTTATGCTGAAAACCGCAGAGTCGAGCGCAGGCAATCACCCCTGTCTTTTTTCACGCGTTTCCTTGTCGGTGTAGTCGCCATCATTATCCTGACACTCTGCTTTTCTTCCTACCTAAGCCAGCAAGGTGAGTTTGAGCGCCTGGCGGTTGAGAGGCGCAAGCTGGAAAGCGAGCGCGACCGCCTGTACGAAAAGTACGAATCCCTGAAGAGTCTGGACGAAATTGCCGAAACCAGGGAATACATTGAGCGTATCGCGCGCGATTACCTCGGCATGGCCATGCCAAACGACATTTTAATCATTACCGACTAAGCTGTTCCAACTTTATACTATGATGGTCATGGCGGGCTCTTGGAGCCGCCGCTTGGAGGCTTGGTTACATGACGCTTTATCTGGGATGCCACTTGTCAGCAGGTTCCGGCTATCTTGCCATGGCGAAGACAGCTCTTTCAATCAAGGCCAACACCTTTCAATACTTTACAAGAAACCCGAGGGGCGGAACGGCGCGCGCCCTGGACAGGGACGATATCGCTGCCTATAACCTTTTCGCGGCTGAAAATGGAATCGGAACCATCGTCGCCCACGCCCCCTACACCATGAATCTGTGCTCCGACAAGGCGCAAATCCGTGAGTTTGCCCGTGCGGTCATGCGGGAAGATCTGGAACGTCTTCAATTCGTCGACCATGTCGTCTACAATTTCCACCCCGGCAGCCATGTCGGCCAGGGGCAGGACCAGGGAATCGCCATGATTGTCAATGCCCTGAACCAGGTCTTGACCGAAGAAATCAAAACACCGGTTCTCCTGGAGACCATGGCAGGCAAGGGAAGCGAGATCGGGCGGTCTTTCGGGGAGCTGGCGCAGATCATCGAGGGGGTTGTGCTCAAGGATAAAATCGGTGTTTGCATGGACAGCTGCCATGTACACGACGCGGGCTATGATCTGGTCAATAAACTGGACGATGTCCTCGACGAGTTCGATCGCCTGGTCGGTCTCGACCGTCTCCAGGCATTTCACCTGAATGACAGCAAAAATGAGAGCGGGAGCGGCAAGGACAGACACGCGAAAATCGGGGAGGGCGCAATCGGACTGGAGGCCATGTTGCGAATTATCCGCCACCCGAAATTGAGTCATCTGCCCTTCAATCTCGAAACACCCAATGAACTTGATGGCTACGCGGGGGAGATTGCCCTCTTGCGAAGTTTGGCGGGGAAGTGAAAGGACTCCCTTGGACTCATGGCTGTTCGAAGCCGATCAGTTTCCTGAGTTCATCCACACCTTCCGACGCACGGGCGGCTGCTTGCCGGGGGATGAAGTAATCGTAAATCTCAGCGCCTGCCCCCAGCTCGATGGCCAGGGCGGCGCCTTTGCGGCCGCGCTTCAAGTAAGGAATTTTCAACTCTTCCAGGTGGGACTCGACGTGGGCGCTCCAAACCATGGGGGCAGAGATGAAATAAACCGGCTGATCCGGGTGGGCGCGGTCCTCATCGTTTTCGGCGTTTTTTGCCCAGCGTTTTAAGAATTTGAAGCGCAACACAAACCTCTCTCTCAATACAGGCCAGGACTCTCTCTGCTAAAATGCTACCATCGGGTAATCCCTTTGGGCAACAGGAAGAGGAGAGGTGTTTATGTTCAATGTCAATCACCCGGTACTGTACGGTTTGGCAGCGCTTGTCATTTTGTATGTGCTGGGTCAGTCAATCTTTTTTACCATGAAAGCGTATCAGCGCGCCAGGGAAATGGGGATGGAGAAAGCGCTTCTGCGCTCCATCATGCGCGGTTCGGCAGTCTTTACGGTGGCTCCGGCTGTCGCCATCCTGATCGGGGTCATCGCTTTATCCCAGTACCTGGGCCTTCCGCTGCCCTGGCTCCGCTTGAGCGTTTTGGGCGCCATTACCTATGAACTGCCGGCAGCCTCCACAGCTGCGTCGGCCCTTGGCATTTCCATGACGGACACCCTGGCGGACGCCAGGGCCTATTCGACCATTGCCTGGGTAATGACCCTGGGAATTTTATCAGGCATCGTGGTCATCACTTTTTTCTTCAAACGTATCGAAAAAGGCTTAATGACCATCAAGTCCAAAGATGAAAAGTGGGGCGCGCTTCTGATGGATTCACTATTCATCGGCATGGTGTCAGCTTTTCTCGGCATGATTTTCTCCAGGATAAGGTTGGGTCTGGCCGGATGGATTCCAGTCTTTGTCATGATTTTTTCATCCATCCTCATGCTGGTGTTCGGCTATTTTGTGAAAAAGCGAAAAATCGCCTGGCTGGAAAACTATGCCATGCCTTTTAGCATGCTGGGCGCCATGGCCTTTTCCATCCCGCTCACTTTCTGGATCGGAGGCTGACCCATGAGTATGTACGAACAAAAGATCCATCGTTGGGGCCGGATCTCAGGGATCCTGGCCATCGTCATGTTCATCGCCTATCCGCTCCTCATGAGCCTTTACTTCAATGCCTGGCCTTATCTTGGCGCGCTGGGCAAGGGGCTGATTGGAGTCGTCCCCATTTTTTACACAGTTGGCATCATCGAAGCCCTGACCTATGGGCCCATGCTGGGAGCGGGCGGTTCCTATCTGGGTTTCGTGACGGGGAATATTACCAACCTGAAAGCGCCCTGCGCCATCAATGCAATGAAGGTGGCGAAGGCGGATCCCGGTACACCGGAGGGTGAAGTGGTCTCGACGCTGGCCATCGGGGTCTCATCGATTGTGACAACGGTTATCCTCTTTATCGGGATGGTTCTGTTGAGCAGCCTTGCGCCTATTCTCGAATCACCCGTGCTCAAGCCTGCCTTCGACAATATCCTGCCCGCCCTGTTCGGCGGGCTAGCGGTTGTTTTCATCTCAAGGAACTGGAAGATCGCTATTGGCCCCATGCTCTTCATGCTGGCTCTCTTCATCGTGCAGCCCGGTCTGGCTGACGCGGTGAGCATGCTGGTGCCTGTAGGCGCGGTGATTGCCATCTTGATTTCACGCCTGCTCTATAAAAAAGGGAAACTGTAAAATCCCTTTTGAGCATTGATTTGGAGATGCCGGATCACCCCATGACCCGGCATCTTTTTCTCTTCAATTTTGGCGGCTGAGGACGCGAATGACCTCACCGATGAACAAGTGGTGAAATCCGCCGCCATACCATGTCTCCACGATCTGGTGACCCGGAAGGATATCTTGTTCATGGATCGGGGGTTTGGCCAATTTTTTGCATATGAAGACGGTCTCCGCTTCTTTGAAGCAAGGGACACCCTCTTCCTGGACAAGGGTCAAACCGCTTTCGCGGATTTTGTCCCTGTCACGGCCTGAAACAGTCCCCAGGAATTCCACAATTTCGGCCATCCCTTTGTCACCGGGCATAAGGGAAACGGAGAAGTTGTCAGCTTGCTCCAGCAACTGGAAGGTGTAACGTTCCGGTCGTACGGCCATGAAAACAACTTGTCTGCCCCAAAAGCAGCCAAAGCCTCCCCAGCCGACAGTCATGGTATTGATGGTATCCCCGGCCCGGCTTGTGACAAGCACACCCTCCTGCATGGTCCGAAATGGGTTGCCCTTGAATTCGAGCGGGTCGATGACTTTGAATGACATGGCGATTCCTTTCTATTTTCCGTGGCTGACTTTATCTTGTCCGCCGCCAGGTTCTGGGTGAGAAGAAGAGGAGGAAGGGGAGAAATTCCAGACGCCCCGCAAGCATGAGGAAGCTCAGGACGATTTTGGAGAAATCATTGAAAGCTGAAAAATTTGAGGCAGGCCCGATGGCCGACAGACCTGGACCGACGTTGTTGACGGCGGTGGCGGCGGCTGAAAAAGATGTCATCAGATCAGGGCTGTCCAGGGACAGGAGGACAGTGCCAAGTCCCAGAAAGATGAGGTAAATCGCGAGGTAGCGCAGCACAGGCTGCTTGTCGCTTTCGGACAGGATCTGGCCGTCGACGCGCAGCGGGACGATCTGGCGTTGATCGCGCGACTGGAATATTTGCTGGCGGGCGGACTTCAGGTAGACGACAAAACGGGACACTTTCAAACCTCCCCCGGTCGAGCCCGCGGAAGCGCCGATCAGCATGACGAATAAAAGGAGGACCTGGCTGACGAGCGGCCAGAGCGTGAAATCCAGGGTGGCGTAGCCGGTTGTGCTCATGATTGAGCTCACGGCGAAAAAAGAGTGTTCGAAGGCCTGCGCGGCAGTGGGGCTTTGCCGGAGGATGCCCAGGGTCACCAGCAGCGAGATGGTCAGGTAAATCCCCAGGTACCAGCGCAATTCCTCGCTGCGGAGGGCCTGGCGGATGCCCTTTCGCAAGCCGATGAAATAGACTTGGAAGTTGACGCCAAACAAAATCATGGCCACCGTCAGCACCCAGTTGATGTAGGAGCTGTTATAGAAACCGATGCTGGCGTTTTTGCTGGAGAAGCCACCTGTTCCTGCTGTGCCGAGCGCGTGGATGATGGAGTCGAATACGGGCATGCCGCCAAAGCAAAGCAGGGCAAAGGTGATGAGGGTCATGACAAAATAAATGGCGTAGAGGATCATGGCGGTTTTGCGGATTCTTGATACGAGTTTTCCGAAATAGGGGCCGGGCATTTCCGCTTTCATGATGTTGACCGAGTCTGCGGGCGAATCGGCATTGATGACAAAGGCGAAGACCAGCACGCCCATGCCGCCGATAAAATGTGTAAAACTCCTCCAGAAGAGACAGTAATGTGACAGGGACTCCACGTCCTGGAGGATGGTCGAGCCGGTAGTTGAAAAACCAGATGCGGTTTCAAAAAAAGCGTTGACAAATCCGGGGATCTCCCCGGCCAAAATAAAAGCGAGTGAACCTGCCAGGGAGATGGAAAGCCAGGTCAGGAAGGTGATCACCATGCCTTCGCTGGCACGAAGCCGGATTTTCTTTGGCTTTTTTATTGTCATCAGGGTGCCGAGGACAAATAATCCAACCGCGACAAGGCCGAAACTCAGAAGGGCGGCTATGATCTCGCCAAAAAACAAGGCGACCACCAGGGGTGCCAGAAGAAGAAGAGAGCAGATCTGGTAAATCCGTCCCTGCGCGTAGCAAAGGGAATGAAAATTCAATCTCTGCCCCCTAAAATGTCGTCGAGGTCGTAAAGACGCCTTCCGGTCGCCACTACAATCACGCGGTCGTCCGCCAGCACCTGATCCTGACCGCCAGGGAAAATAATCTCCTGGCCGCGGACGATGCAGGCAAGGCGAAGCTGCGGGCGCAAGTCGAGATCAAGCAAGGTCTTGCCGATGACCTTGCTTTGGGGATGCGCCACGAATTCAAGGGCTTCGACCCGGCCTTCCTCGAATCGGTAGAGCGCTTCAACGGCAGAACCCTGTGAGTTATCCAGGGCCCGGATTGCCCGCACGATTTCATTGGAAACGATGTGATGAGGTGTCAGGATATTTTGAAGATCCGATTCGGACAAAATATCGAGCAGCCGGGTGCGGTTGATTTTCGTAATGGTTTTCTGTACACCCTTGTGGGTGGCGACCCAGGAAGCCAGCACATTTTCCTCATCAATTCCTGTCAGGGAGATGAAGGCGTCGTAGTGCTGGATATTGGATTCCTCCAGGACTCGCTGGTCGGTTCCATCTGCCCGTATGACATCCACCCAGGGGTAGTGCTGGTAGACAAATTCGGCAATACTCCGGTCGCGCTCAATCAGTTTGACGGAGTACCGTTGTTTGTTCATCAGGCCAAGGAGCCAGTAGGCGATGGCGCCGCCTCCCGTGATCAGCACATTTTTGATCCTGGGCGCCATGGTGTTGGTATGCTCGTAGAAGCTTTGCAGCGTATCGACTTTCCCGGTCACATGAATGGTATCGCCGGCAAGGATCACACTGCTGCCGTCAGGGATAAAAACCTCCCCGCCACGGCGGATCACGCAGACCATCAGATCTTCGCCGCACTGGCGCTTGAAATCCAGGAGTTGCATTCCGGCCAGAATGCTTTCCTCAGGTACCCGGACAGCGACGATATGGACCCTGCCCCTGAAAAAGCTTTCCACGCTGATAGCGGAAGGATAGCGGAGCATCCGCATGATCTCCTTGGCGGACTCCAGGTTGGGGTTGATCAGGGCGCCCATACCAAGATTCTGTCTGAAGGCGGGGTTGGGCGGGCTGTAATCGGGATTGGCGACGCGGGCGATGGTCTTTTCGGCACCCATGCTTTGAGCAACAATGGACGCGATAAGATTGATCTCGTCGGAGCCCGTCATGGCCAGGAAGGCATGGCACTTGTCGACCCCGGCCTCAAGCTGCGTCGCGTAACTTGCGGCATTGCCGACCACACCTGAAAGATCGAACTCTTCCATGATGTCCTCAAACCATTCCTCGTTTTTCTCGATGATGGTAATGTCGTGACCTTCAGCCACCAGTTCACCCGCGAGCGTGCGGCCATATTTGCCGGCTCCGGCGATGACGATTTGCATGATTGGCCTCCATCGTGCAACTGCAGCAGGGTGCGCCGTTACACTTCCGTCTTATGTGGTATTTTAGCGCAGTTTCCCCTGATCCGTATCCAGAAGATAAAAGAGGCTGCCTTGCGACAGCCTCCGCTCAAGGTGATGGTACTCTTTTATCGATGAGGGCTGAAGAAGCGAACGGCTTTTCTTTGGACAACGAACTTTTGTGTTTCATGCCATTTGCCCCGCGCCAGGTTGCTGGCGTAGAAGTAATAAATAGGATGCTGGACGCCGCTGCCACCTTCGTCAAAAACGAAGGCGACGGCTTGTTTGACCGTATTGGATACATTGCGCTTGATGGGCGCTGTATAGCCGTATTGTTTCTTAATGACGGCCGCGCTGTTGGTCCCTGACCTGATCATTGAGTCACGGATGCACTGGGCGACCAGAACGGCACCCAGGTAGTCGTTCCCCCACTCGCCCATGACGAGCCCCTCCAGTGCCTGCCGGTCCGAGACCGCAAGCGGGCGGCCCTGATAATTGGGGTCGGGGTCATCAATTTGAATCAGGAACTGGCCGCTGGCAGTAGGAATCACCTGAGGTTCTCCCTCTGTGGCTGGTTCTACCTGAATTTCAGGCTCCGCCTTTTCTTGCTCCTTCTTCTCAGCCTCTTTCCTGGCCGCTTCTTTTCTCGCCGCTTCTTTCCGTGCGGCTTCCTTTTTCCTTGCCTCTATCCTTGCCTTTACTTCTTCAAGTTGGAGGGCTTTTTCCATCAGCTCACCCTCAATGCGATCGCGCTTGGGAGGCTTGTAAGCATCTTGATCACTTTTCGCGGATTCCTTGATCTCAAGGATGAGTCCAGGCGTTTTCGGCAGGCGGCGGCTGACAACCTCTTCTTCAATTAACAGTAAATTCTCAGCCTCCTCAGGCCGTATGTGAGGCTCTTCCTGGGCCGTATCTTCCGGTAAAACCCCAGCCTGCGGCTCTGACTCCAGCCCCAGGGCCGCGGGAAGGGTCAGGGCAATTGCCATGATCATAAGACCGGCTATAGCTTTCGCGTTTTTCTTTATCATATGTTTCATAATTAATTCTCTAGTCTTTCCTTTGCTCTTTCCCGGGCATACGCGCAAAAAGATGCAGATGAAAACAACAATAGATTGCGCGAAACGGGAAATTATTTTGACCGCATACTACAATAGACCACGGCAACTGCTTAGCAAAGCGTGAAAAAGCCGAAACCGGCGTGCCGAAAAGGACAATTTCTTGTCAGATCAGTCGACCGGATAATGTGCATAAGTCAACAAAACTGAAAATATCTTGAGAATAATCAGACATTATATATAAAAAATGTATGAAGGTAATAGCGGGATTCAAGGGACTCAAATTCGCTCAAGCCTCCCCGCAGCAGTTGTTATGAGTGTTTTCTCCCTGGAATGAACCCGGCTTTTCATCCAGGTGGCCAGCCTTAGGCCTGCACACATTCATGCACAGGCTGGGAAAAGAGGATAAAATAAAGCTGTTTAAAAGGTGGCAGCTGCACCGCGGGAGGAAAAAATGGATAAAAAGACGTTTTTGGAAATGATCAAAGCTTATTCCGAGGCCAGAGGCCCGTCAGGCTTCGAGCATGAGATGGCGGAGCTGGCGATTCATCATACGGGTGATTATGGTGAAGTTAAACGGGACACCATGCAGAACGTCTACATTCACCGCCATGGAAATACAGGTGACCGCGTTAGCGTACAGCTTGACGCCCACCTTGACGAGGTCGGCCTGATCGTTCAGTCGGTACGCGCCGGCGGCATGCTCGGTGTTCTTCCCCTCGGCAGCTGGGTTCCGGGTAATATACCGGCCCACCTCTTTCGTGTGCGGACCAGGCAGGGAGAGTGGATTCCGGCCCTGTCTGCCAGCAAACCGCCCCATTACCTGACAGAGGCGGAAAAGAAGCAGGGCGTTACCATGGAGCAGATTGAACTTGACATCGGGGCGGGCTCAAGGCAGGAAGCTGAAGAGCAGTTCGGCGTCGGGATGGCCGCGCCAGTCGTTCCTGATGTCTCCTTTCTGTATGACGAAGCGCATGATCTGCTCCTTGGCAAGGCTTTTGATTGCCGGCTCGGCTGTGCTGCCATGTCCCGAACCATGAAGGAGCTGGAAGCGGAAAAACTGGAAGTCGATGTCACGGCCGCCTTCTCCGTCCAGGAGGAGATCGGCGGCAGGGGATCCATGGTGACGGCCAGGCAGATTGGCGCCGACCTGGCCATCGTCTTTGAGGGGACACCTGCCGATGATAACTTCTCTCCGCCCGGGCAGAGCCAGACCGCGCTTGGCCAGGGTCCCATGCTTCGGCACATGGACCGGTCCATGATCACCCATCCCGGTTTTCAGCGGTATGCGCTGGCCCTGGCGGAAGAATTGAATATTCCCGTCCAGCAGGCTGTCAGGAGCGGCGGGGGAACAAACGCAGGGCTGATTCACACGGAAGGTGAAGGGATTCCGACCATTGTGATCGGTATCCCGGTCCGTTACATCCATACACACTATGGCTGGGCCAGGTTCGGAGACGTGGAGAAGGCGGTTGCGCTCGCCACCGCCCTGATCCGGTCTTTCGACGGAACCATTCTCGACCGGCTGGTTTACTGACGGCTGACAGGGCTCAGGAGCTGCCGACAGTTTCCCGGATCATTTCTTCGGCAAGAATGGGGTTGGCCCTGCCGCCCGTCTCTTTCATGACACCGCCAATCAGCGAGCGCATGGCGCTCTCCTTGCCATTCAGGAAGTCCTTGACGGCCCGCTGGTTGGCTGCGACCGACCGCGCAACTGCCTCCTGCAATTTTCCCCTGTCATTAATCTGGGCCAGGTCATGTTGGTCGATGTAGGCTGCCGGGTCGAAATCCTCTTCCATCAGGGCCTTTAAGACTTTCCGGCCCGTATTGCTGTTGATTTCACCTGCCGCCAGTAAATCTGACAATTTCCCAAGACTAGCGGGATCAAGAAGATCTTCACTGGTATCTTCCGTATACAGGGGCGCGACATCTGCAAGAATCAGGTTGACCAGGGTCTTGGGGTTTGATGTGGTCATGACGGCCTTTTCAAAAAAGTCAGACAATTCCTTGTCATCTGTCAGACGCTCAGCTTCATAGTCGGTCAGGGCATAAACTTCCATGTACTGTGCCTTGCGTTCATCGGCCAACCGGGGGATGGTGGCGCGGATTCTTTCGATTTCCGCCTCAACGACTTCCACGGGAACCAGATCAGGGTCAGGGAAGTAACGGTAGTCGGCTGCTTCTTCCTTTTTGCGCATGCTGTAAGTCTGACCTGTCTTCTCGTCAAAACGGCGTGTCTCCTGGACGATGGTGCCGCCCTCTTCAATTACAGCGACCTGGCGCTTGAACTCACTTTCAATGGCCCGGGCCACAAAATTGAAAGAATTCAGGTTTTTCAGTTCGACACGGGTTCCCAGCCTTTCACTGCCTTTTTTCCGGACAGACAGGTTGACATCGCAGCGAAGCGAGCCTTCATTCATCTTGCCGTCGGAGATACCCGTGTAGCGTGCCATGGCGCGAAGCTTGCGCAGATAAGCGACCGCCTCTTCGCCGCTTCTGAGATCGGGCTCCGAGACGACCTCAATCAGGGGGACGCCACAGCGGTTGCAGTCGACCAGGCTCCCGTCATCAGGAAGGTGGATCAGCTTGCCGGCATCCTCTTCTACATGGATGCGGGCGATACGGATGCGTTTGACCCCCTTGTCCGATGTGATGTCCAGGTAGCCTTCCGTGCACAGGGGGAAATCGTTTTGGGTAATCTGGTAGGCCTTGGGCAGATCAGGGTAAAAATAGTTCTTGCGATCGAAACGCGACCAGCTTTCAATGGTGCAGTGGGCCGCGATTCCGGCCCGGATCGCGAACTCCACCACCTCCCGGTTCAAAGCTGGCAGGGCGCCCGGCATGGCGAGGCAGACGGGACAGACCTGGGTGTTGGGAGACGCGCCAAATGTCGTCGCGCATTCACAAAAGAGCTTGTGCCTTGTTTTCAGCTCAATGTGAACTTCCAGGCCGATGACACTCTCGTAATCTGAAATGCTCATGGCGTCACCTCCGGCGCGGCCGGAATCAGGCCGTGCGCATCCTCATAAAGGGCCGCCAGGCGGTAGAGAAGCCCTTCTGTGAAACGATTACCCATCAGCTGCATACCGACTGGCAACCCTTCCCCTGTCAGGCCTGCGGGGATGGAGAGGGCCGGCATGCCGGTCAGTGACGCGGGAAGGGTGAAACGGTCGTTGCTGTACTTGCTGCCCCCCATCTCCTCCGGCAGGGTACCGAGGGGCCAGGCCGGCGTAGCCGTGACCGGGGTCAGGATGGCATGGCAGGTCCGGAACACCTTTTCAAATTCATCGTTCACCAGTGAGCGCGCCTGAGCCGCTTTTTTGAAATAATCAGGGTAGTTCTCCTCTGAAAGGACGAAACATCCCATAAGGATTCGCTGTTTCACTTCGGGCCCCAGGCCTTCAGTCCGGGAGTTGGTGTAGATATCCTCCAGGTCTCCCTCCTTTGGGCTGCGATAACCGTAGTGAATGCCATCGTAACGATTCATGGCCGAAAACCCTTCTGCGCTGGACAGGATGTAGTAGGCGGCCAAGGACGCGTCCAGTGTTTTCAGGTCTACCGGGACGATCCTCATCCCCTGTGACTCATAAAACCTGAGCGCTTTTTCGAGCAGCCCGCGGACCTGGGGGTCCAGGTCATCCGAGCCAAAATACGATTCAGGCCATCCGATCACGAGCTGGCCGGGCACTTCCGCGATGGCATCAAGATAGGAACCAGCTTCATTGCCGACACTGTGCACATCCTTTTTGTCCCGGACGGCAATGGCGTCCAAAACCATGGCATTGTCGCGGACACTGCGGGTCATGGGGCCTACCTGATCAAGCGAGGAGGCGAAAGATGTTACTCCGCGTCTTGAAACCAGGCCATAAGTGGGCCGGAGGCCCACAAGACCACAGAGCGCGGCTGGCTGCCTGATGGATCCGCCTGTATCCGATCCGAGCGCGAAGCAGGCCTCTCCTGATGCGACTGCCGCGGCTGATCCGCCAGAACTCCCACCGGGAACGCGGGCATGATCGTAGGGATTACGGGTCGGGTGGAAGGCGGATGATTCGGTTGAGTGCCCCATGGCAAACTCATCCATGTTGGTTTTCCCTGCAAGGACCACTTCCTGCTGCCTTAACAGGCGCCAAACAAAGGCGTCGTAGGGTGGAATAAAATCAGCCAGGATCCGGGATGCGTTGGTGGTACGGATTCCGCGTGTGGCGATATTGTCTTTCAAGGCCCCTGGTATGCCGGCAAGGGGGGGCAAGGTACATCCTTCCGCAATCAGCCTGTCAAGACGGTCGGCCTGCTTGAGAGCGGTGTCCCGGGTCAGGGTAATGTAAGCGCCGATCACGGCCTCCCCCCGGTCGATGGTCTCGAAGACGGCTTCAGTAAGTTCCCGTGTTGAAAGGCTGCGATTCTTAAGCGCTTCCGCCAGTTCTTTCAGTTCCATGCTGCGATAATTCATCTGCCATCCCTCACTCGACAACCGGGGGTACCAGGAAAAAGCCGTCACGTTCCGCCGGCGCGTTTTGAAAGATCTCTTCCCTTGACGGCGGACGGTCGTCGGCTTCCGTCAGGTGGATGTTGCGGGCATCCGACGCTGTGTAAACCGGCGGCACATCGGCAGTATCAATGGAGTCAAGGGCACCTGCCAGGGTGATCAATTCCGAAAGCTGCCGGCGTGCCTCTTCTTCCTCGCCGGCTGTCAGGCGAAGGCGGGACTGCGCTTCTAATTTCTTCAAATCAATCTCGACAGCCCGCCGGTGTCCTCCAGCCCCTGCTGCTATGTCCGTGTGCGGACTGCCGCTTTCAGTCAGCCGGATGCCGAGTTCCTCCAGCTGCTCAGGGTCGACCGAAGAAGGCGCCCTGGTCATGGGATCGGAGGCGTCCTTGATTTTCGGAAAAGCGATGACATCGCGCAGGGAAGAGGTGCCGGATAAAATCATGACCAGGCGGTCCAGGCCGAAGGCAAACCCGCCGTGGGGCGGCGCCCCATACTGAAAGGAACTCAGCATGAAACCGAATCTCTCTTCGATTTCATGGTCGGAAAGTCCCAGTACCTTGAAAACCTGTGTCTGAATCTCCCTTTGGTGAATCCGGATGCTTCCCGATCCGAGTTCGATCCCGTTGAGTACAAAATCGTAGGCCAGCGAACGGACTCGCGAGGGGTCTGAAGACAGGTATTCCATATCCTGCGGGTAGGGCATGGTGAAGGGATGGTGCTGGGCCAGGTAACGCTTTGCCTCTTGCGAGAACTCAAACATGGGAAAGTCGGTCACAACCGCGAAGGCGAAACGATCCGGATCCCGCAGCCCGAGCAGATCGGCAAGCCGGAGCCTGAGCGCGCCCATAACCCGCCTTGAAAGCTCAAGCGAATCGGCGGAAAAGAGGACAAAATCACCTGGTGATGCCTGAACCCGGTCCAGGATCGCCTGCATATGGTCCTCATCAATGAATTTGGTCAGGATGGAATAGACCTCGCCAGACGGCCGCCAGGCAATCCAGGCCATGCCAGCAGCCCCCTCGGAGACAGCGTGCTCGGTAAGTTCCTCGATGGTGGTTCTGGAGAAATCCGCCTGGCCGGGGACGGTCAGGGCGCGGACGACGCCTCCTCCTTCGACTGCTTGGCGAAATACTGAAAAATCGGTTTGACCGGCCAAATCGGTCAGGTCAATGATGGGAAGATCGAAGCGGAGATCCGGTTTGTCCGTGCCGTACCGGTCCATTGCCTCCTCCCAGCTAAGCCGGGAGAAGGGCTGGTCGAAGTCAAGGCCCTTGACTTCTTTCATCACAGACCGGAAAAGTGATTCCAATAGAAGGATTACGTCTTCTTTTTCCACGAAAGACATCTCAAGGTCGAGCTGGGTAAATTCCGGCTGGCGGTCGGCACGCAGATCTTCATCGCGGAAGCAACGGGCAATCTGGTAGTAACGGTCGAATCCCGCCACCATGAGGAGTTGTTTAAAAAGCTGGGGTGATTGGGGAAGCGCATAAAATGCGCCCGGGTGGACACGGCTTGGTACCAGGTAATCCCTGGCGCCTTCCGGTGTGCTTTTAGTCAAGAGGGGGGTCTCGACATCAACAAAACCTTCGCTGTCCATGAAACGCCGGATGGCGGCGGTCACCCGGTGACGAAAACGCAGGGCGTCCCGGAGAGCCGGCCGGCGAAGGTCAAGAAAGCGGTAAGCAAGGCGCAGGTCTTCCCTGACATGGTCGGCGTCCGACGGATCGAAGGGAAGAGGGGCGCAGGGCGAAAGCAGCTCGGCCTCTGTGACACGGAGCTCGACCGTGCCCGTTGCGATTTTGGGATTGACCGTTTCCTCTTCTCTCAGTTGCAAAGTGCCCCTGACAAGAAGAACCGATTGGAGGCGGATCCCTTCCGCAAGCTTAAAGGCTTCAGACGCGGTGTACTGTGGGTTGAATACGATCTGAAGAATACCTTCACGGTCAGCCAGGTCAATGAAAATTACACCGCCCATGTCGCGTTTTGTTTCGACCCAGCCACAGGCTGTCGTCTCATGGCCCACGTCGCGCTCCGTGAATAGGCCGCAATAATTCGTTCTTTTCATAAACTCGTTTCCATCTTCCAGCCGGCAGGCACAGCTGCCGTGTTTCGAGCACACAAAAACAGGTCCGGTACCCCGGCAATTGTTTGTATTTTATCATACCGGACCGTTATGGATCAGGCGAAAACGGCTTGGATCGACAGACTTGTGCCTAGTTTGACAGGGGGCACCGCAGCCTTTGTGATAAACTCGAACCAGCAAGTTAAGGGGTTGTGGGCGGGGTTATGTCACGGCGCTGGTTCAAGAGGAATGACAAAGGCGATCACAGTGTCTTTTTGTTCCTGTGGCGTCGTTTCTTTGCGCGGCTCATCGACTTCCTGATCTGGCTGGTGCTCTGGTATTCTCTCGAGGAAAAACTTTTTCTGCCGGCCTGGCGGCACAGCCTGGCGCATTTCTGGTTGGACCAGTTGGTTGCCAGCGGCCTCATGTTTTTAGCGGAACCCATCTGGCTGGCCTTGCTGTCAACGACCCCCGGCAAAGCCTTATGCGGCCTGGCCGTGCGCCATCCTTCGGGTGGACGGCTGACCCTAAGGCAGGCCAGCCGCCGTTCCTGGCATGTCTGGAGCGGGACACTGGGCTTCGGATTACCCTTTTACCGGCTTGTCTGCCTGGCGCGGGCCTACACAGCCCAAGGTCAAGGCTTTTTGCCTTTCTGGGAGAAAGAGACTTCACTTGGCTCCCTGAAGACGGCTGAAGAGGGGGAATATGGACGGGGATAGCAGGCTCAAGAGCAACGTATTCGATACGGCGCTTATCTTCGAAGGAGGCGGCATGCGCGCCTGTTACACGGCGGGCTTTGCCTCCATGCTGCTTGAACATGACATCTATTTCAATTATGTCGCGGGGATATCCGCGGGGGCTTCACACGCAGTTAACTATCTGTCACGCGATTATGTAAGGGCACGGCGTTCATTCACTGACATCGTGCAGGACCCCTCCTTCGGCGATCTCAGCTCCTGGATCAAGGGCGACGGTTTTTTCAACGCCGACTACATTTATTCGAAATCACCCCGTGAGGATGGGACACTCCCTTTCGACTTCGACGCTTTTTCAAGAAATGAGGCAGAGTGCGTGGTCGGCGCTTTTCTCCGATACCAAGGTCACATGGTCTATTGGCATAAAAATGACATGTCAACCATGGAAGATCTGAGCATTCGTGTCCGGGCCTCTTCTTCCGTACCTTACCTGATGCCGGAAACGGAAATTGACGGCAAAATCTATGTGGACGGCGGACTTGGGGTGGGGATTCCGCTCGGTATCGCCATGGAGGACGGATACGACCGCTTTGTCATTGTTCTGACGCGTGAGCGGGGCTTCCGTCTGGATCCCATCCCCCAGATCAGGCTCATGAACCGGGTGCTCGACCGGCACCCGGCCGAAAGGGAAGCGCTGATGACCCGGCATCTCCGATACAATCAGCTGCTTGACACGGTCGAGCAGCTTGAAGGCGAAGGCAGGGCCTACGTTTTCTACCCCCAGCACATCGATCTTTCCATGATAGACAGGGACAGGGAAAAACTCTTGAGCCAATACCTGGCGGGCCACGAGCAGGCGACGCGCGAACTTCCCCGCCTGCGCGCCTTTCTGGGAGGGTAAGCATGCGGTTCATGCACTTGGCGGATCTCCACCTGGGCAAGCGGGTTCACTCCTTTTCGCTGATTGATGATCAGAGGATCATGCTTGATTCGGTGATCGGCTTGTGCCGCCAAGAGAAACCCGATGCCCTGCTTATTGCGGGCGATGTTTTTGACAAGGCTATTCCCTCAATTGAAGCCATCCGATTGTTTGAGACCTTTCTGACCGACCTCTCCCGGACCGGGACAAGCCTTCTCATCGTTGCGGGCAACCACGATTCCGGTGACCGGCTTGCTTTCGGCAATGCATTTTTTGCTTCACATGGCATCCATGTCGCGGGCACTTTTTCGGGGAAGCTGGAAAAGCTTGTCATGACTGACCAGGAAGGGCCGGTGACCTTCCACCTCATGCCCTTTATCCGCCTTGGCGATGTCCGCGGATTCTTCCCCGATAAAGAGCTGAATTCCACAGCCGACGGCGTTGCCGCGGTACTCTCGACTGCCGGCCGCGGACCGGGACGCCAGGTCCTGGTGGCGCATCAGTTTGTCAGGGCGCGGGGCCAGGAACCCCTGCGTTCCGACTCTGAAATACTGCAGGTCGGCCTGGCAGATGAAATCGACGCGGCAATCTTCGCGGGTTATGACTATGTGGCGCTGGGCCATCTGCATCGGCACCAGCAAGTGGGGACGGGACCCCTTTACTACGCGGGCTCGCCCCTGGCCTATTCTTTTTCAGAGGCAGGACAGACAAAAGGGGCGCTCCTGGTCGACCTGCCCCTCAATGGGGAAGCGGTCATCCGCCATCTTCCGCTTGCCCAACTCCATGCCATGCGGCGATTGCGGGGGCCAATCGAGGAACTGATCGCGGCCGGGCGGGAACTGGAGCAGAGGAACGATCCCGCGCGTTTGGACTATCTGGAAGTAACATTGACGGATGAAGGCGCTGTGGCCGACCCCATGAACCGCCTGAAGACGGTCTACCCCCACGTCATGCGGCTCTTGTTCGACCGGGACGGCGGGGATGAGCCGCAAGACGCCCTGGTCGGCAGGGACGATTTTCGCACCATGAGCCTGGCTCAGCTCTTTGCTGAGTTTTACCTTTCCCAGATTGGCCGCCACTTGACTGCGGGCCAAAGGCAGGTGGTGGAGGAAGTGGCGGAAAAAGCCGAATCTTCAGCGGAGACAGGCCGATGAAACCCCTTCGATTGACCCTGAGTGCTTTCGGTCCCTACGCCAAAGAGACGGCCATTTCCTTTGAGGGCGTCCGCCAGGGAATCTTTCTGATTTCAGGTGAAACAGGGTCGGGGAAAACCATTATTTTTGATGCTCTCATGTATGCCCTTTATGACGACACAAGCGGTGAATCACGCGGAAACCATTCACTGCGGTCCGATTTTGCCGGTCCGGACACCGAGACCTATGTCGAGCTAACCTTTTCCTTGCGCTCACAAGAATACAAGATACGGCGCTCACCCCGCTATCTCCGACCCAAGAAATCCGGTAAGGGGGTAACAGAGCAAAACCCCACAGTCGAGCTGACGCTGCCGGATGGGCAGGTACTGACCTCCAAGGCACAGGCGGATAAAAAAATAGGAGAATTGATTGGCCTTGACAAGGACCAGTTCAGACAGGTCGTCATGATCGCGCAGGGGGCATTTTTTGAGCTGGTCGAGACTTCCAGCAAGGATCGCGCGGCTATTTATCGCAAGCTGTTCGGCACCCTGCCCTACCGTGAAATGCAGGACCGGCTGGGCAATCTCTACAAAGAGGCAAGAGACAGAAGCAGGGTGCTGGTCAGCCGGCTCTTTGTAGACCTTGCCCGTTTCGATTTCCCCGCGGGGGAAGAGGCATTGGAAAGCCGGCGCGATACCATCGTCACCGCGAAAAACAGCTGGGATGTTGAAGCATTGATTCCCGGCCTGGCGCTTCTTGTGACTGCACTGGAGGAGCGTTCAGCCCAAGCGGAAAAAGAGCTGGAGTCAGGACGGGCCAAAGTCAAGCAAGCCCAGACCCTCTTGGAAAAAATCCGCAGCGATAACCAGCGTTTCGATCAATTTGAAATGGCCCTGCTTGATAAGGAAGAGCTTGATGCCGGGGAGGAAACTTATTTGGAACAGGTTTCCAGGCTGAACGCGGCGGAGCGCGCCTCCAGGTTCGTATCGATTCCTTACGGAAAACGGGAAGACGCGCGCAAGCGGCTTGAGAGTGTGTGCCAGGAGCTGTCGCAAGCTGAAACGAAGCTGGAGGAGGCGGAAGAAAACCGCAAGTCGGCGCTTCTAATCATTCAGGCTGCCGAAAAAAAACGCGATCAGCTGGAATCGCTGCCGGCGAGGATTACCGCCCTGAAGCAGGAGGTCGATAAGCTGCTCAAGCTGGAGAAATTGGAGTCGGCGCTGCAGACAGCCGATGAGGAGATCGGGGAGGCATCCAGCGAACTGGACCAGCTTGCAAAGCGGCAAAATGCCCTTGAAGCTGTGATCAAGCGAGACGCGGAGGAATACAAAAAGCTGGCGGACGTTGACCGTAAGCTTGGTCACTGTGAAAAACGAGTCGATGAAACCAGAAGGGAAATAGACAAGGCCAGGGAGATCCGGTCCGGCCTTGCCAGGATGGTTTCAGACCTGGCCGCGCTTCAAAATGAAAGACAAGAGCTTGAAGGCTTGATGTCAGCGTGGGAAGAGGATGACGCCAAAGCCAAAGAGGCGGCGGCAAAACTTTACCTGGAAAGTGCCGGCATATTGGCCAGGGACCTGGAAGAAGGCCAAGCCTGCCCGGTATGCGGTTCTGAACACCACCCGGCAAAAGCGGCTCTCTCAGCGGGAGCGCCCTCGAAAGAGGAAGTTGAGCTCCTCTCAAAGCAGGCAGAAAAGAGCCGGACCCGCACAGAGGAGAAGAGCGGGGATATCAGGGGGATGGCGGAGCGGATCAAGGAAAGAGCCCGCCAGCTTGAAGCAGAGGCCGGGTTCCTGCTGGGCACCGGGCTCACCGCGTCAAGCCTGGAAGATCAAGCGGATCAGCTGGAACAAAGCTTGTCCTTGTTCGGTGAAACAAAGGCAGCGGAGCTTCTCGCGCGGGAAGAAGAGTTAAAGATTGAGGAGGCCCGCAGGGATCGCCGCGGTCAATTGGAAGAAAAAAAGAAAGCGGATGAGGGATCCCTTGAAAAGCTGATTCTGGAAAAAGAACAAAAGGATTTGTTGATCGCGAAAAAACGGGAGGAGGCGGCCGGCATGCGCGGTGAGGCAGCCTCTTTGCACGAAGGGCGGACAGGAATGGATCAGAGGGCTGTCGCCGATAAATTGAGAGAATACCGGGCGCTTCACGGACAGCTGAAAGCAGAAAGCGACCGGGCACAAGAAGGCGACCGGGAGACCCTGGCCAGCCTGGCGGCAGCAAAGACACATTTATCCTCGCTCGAGTCCCAAGAGGCAAGGCTTGAAGCGGAAGTGTCCGCCCTTGAGAACGATCTGGTCAATGCGCTGGAAGAGGCTTCTTTTCAATCCGAAGAAGAATACAGGAAAATGCTTTTAAGCGAAGCTGACCGGCTCCTTCTTCAGAAAGAGCTTGAGGCGGGCAAGGCCGCGCGCGACGCCAATAAGCGCGACCTCGACCGGTTGCGGGCGGAGACGGCGGGCCTGGTGCGCCGTGACGAAAAAGAAGAGTCGGATCTTCTGGCAAAACTTGAGGCGGAACAAAAACAGCGCGAGCTTGACCTGACTTCGGTCAAAACAAAACTGGAAATCGCGCAAGGCTCTGTCCGGTCGATACAGGAATCTTTCACCCTGATGAAGGAAGCGAGCCAGGAAGAGGAGATCTTGAAAGACCTTTCCGATCTTGCTTCGGGCCAGCACAGGGAGGCGGACCAGATCAGCTTTGAAACCTATGTCCAGACCTGGTATTTCGCCCGGGTGATCCGGCATGCCAATCAGCGGCTGACGCAGATGACGGGAGGGCGCTACATTCTGCGCAGGTCGGAGGAGGCCAGGGACCGGCGTGCGCGGACGGGCCTCGATCTTTCGGTTGAAGATTTGTGGAATGCCAGGACCCGGCCCGTATCATCCCTTTCGGGCGGCGAAAAGTTTCAAGTGGTGCTGTCACTGGCGCTGGGTTTGTCGGATGTCGTCATGGCTCACGCGGGCGGTGTAGAGATTGACTCACTTTTTATCGATGAGGGTTTTGGGAGTCTTGATGAGAACTCGCTGCAGGAGGCCATGGGACTTTTGCAGGGATTGGCCGAGGATAATCGCATGATCGGGGTCATCTCACACCTCTCCATGCTTCGGCAGGCGATCGACCAGAAACTGGTCGCGAAAAAAGGTGAAAACGGCAGCAGCATCGCCTGGGAATAGGGGCTGCTGCAAAGTCAGGCTTACATGGTATAGTGGTTGCGGCAAGCAAGAGGCTGCAAGAAGCTTCTTCATGGTAAATACTAAATTTTATTTCTAATCTGGAGGAGGAAAACATGTACAAGAAACTTTTCATCCCAGGGCCGACAGATGTCGCGCCCGAAGTACTGGAGAAAATGGCAACGCCCATGATCGGACACAGAACCAAGGAGGCGACAGCGCTTCAGCAGGGCATTTCCGAAAAACTCCAAAAACTCATGTATACGGATAACACCATTTTGCTGTCTACATCGTCCGGCACCGGACTGATGGAAGGCGCGATCCGCAGCTGCACACGCAAAAAGGCAGCTGTTTTTTCTGTGGGCGCCTTCGGCGACCGCTGGTACGATCTGGCCAGGCAGAATAATGTGCCGGCAGATATCTTCAAGTCGGAACCGGGTCAGCCGACGACACCCGAAATGGTCGATGACGCGCTGAAGACAGGCGAGTACGACGTGGTCACCGTGACGCACAATGAGACAAGCTCAGGTGTCGTCAACCCTTGCGCCGAGATCGGCGAGGTCATCCGCAAATACCCGGGAGTGCTTTATTTGGTCGATGCCGTTTCTTCCCTGGGCGGCGCGAAAATCGAAGTGGACAAGTGGGGCATTGATGTCTGCATCGCGTCGACACAAAAATGTCTGGCGCTCCCGCCCGGCCTCAGCCTTTGCTCCGTTTCCGAAGACGCGATCGAGGCGGCCAAGCAGGTTGAAACACGCGGCTATTATCTCGACCTGGTCCGTCTTTACAACCGTGTGAAAAAAGATTACCAGTATCCTTCCACCCCCTCACTGTCACACATGTTTGCCCTCGATTACCAACTGGACCGGATTCTTGAAGAGGGCCTGGACAATCGTTTTGACCGCCATGAGAGACTGGCGGGGATCGTCCGCAGCTGGGCCGAAAAACACTTCTCACTCTTCGCGAAAGAAGGGTACCGCTCCAATACCGTGACCTGTGTCAACAACGACGAAGCCTTTGTCTTCGCTGATCTGAGTGGCGCCCTGCTGGAGCGCGGCTTCCGGATCGGGAGCGGCTACGGTCCTTTCAAGGCGACCACCTTCCGCATCGCGACCATGGGAGAGCTGCAGGAGGAAACCCTGCGTGAGCTCCTGGGTCACATCGACGAAATTCTGGGACTGGAGGTGTAACAATGGCATTGATCTTAGCTAATGACGGCATTGACAAAAAGGCGGAGCATAAGCTGATTGAACTCGGTCATGAGCTTGATACCAAAAAGTATGAAGGGGATGATCTCCTTGCGAGGCTGGCCGAAGTGGATTGTGTGATCGTGCGAAGCGCAACCAAGATGCGCGACCCGCAGATTGACGCAGGAGCCGCGGGAAATCTCAAGCTGATCATTCGCGGAGGTGTCGGAGTTGACAACATCAATGTCGACTATGCCGAGTCAAAAGGAATTAAGGTGCGCAATACACCGGCTGCGTCGAGCAGCGCGGTCGCTGAACTGGTTCTCGGCCATATGCTGACCATGGCCCGCCATATCGGCGAAGCCAACGTGACCATGCGTCAGGGCAAGTGGCTGAAAAAAGAGTACGCGGGAACGGAAATCGCAGGCAAGAAACTTGGTTTGGTCGGATTCGGCCGCATCGCCAACTCGCTTGCGGTTAAGTGCCTGGCTCTCGGCATGGATGTCATGTTTACCGATATCCTGGATCTGGAGTGCGACGTCTGTCCCCAGGTCGGGCTCGAGGAAGTACTGGCTGAATCGGACTACGTCTCCATCCATATCCCTTTTGAAGGCGGCGAGCCTCTGATCGGCAAAAGAGAGATTGACCTGATGAAAGACGGTGTCTTCATCATCAACTGCGCCAGAGGCGGCATTGTCGACGAAGACGCGCTGGTTGACGCCATTGAAGCCGGCAAAGTGCGCGGGGCTGCCCTCGACGTTTTCAAGGAGGAGCCGCTGACCAATGAGCGCCTGCTGAAATGCGACAAAATTTCGCTGACACCGCATATCGGCGCCGCGACGGCCGAAGCCCAGGCGCGGATCGGCGATGTGATCGTCGACATTGTCAAGGAGTTGTTGTAATGGCGGTGGTAAGACCTTTCCGGGCGGTCCGCCCTCTTCCTGAGCTGGCCGAACAGGTGGCCAGTCTTCCCTACGACGTCATGAACCGGGCGGAGGCCAAGTCCATGGCGGGCGACAATGAGCGGAGCTTCCTTCATGTGGTCAGGGCTGAGATAGACCTGCCGGAGAGTGTCGATGATTACGACGATGAAGTCTATCGGAAGGGCTGTGAACGCCTCCGGCAGATGATAGCGGAAGGCATCCTGAAGCAGGACAGCCGGCCCCTCTTTTACATCTACCGGCAAATCATGAAGGGCCGCGTACAGACGGGTCTGGTGGCGACTTTTTCAGTTGACGAATACCTGTCCAACAAAATCAAAAAACACGAGTTCACACGCAAGGACAAGGAGGTGGACCGGACACGGCATTTTGATACATGCGACGCCCACACCGAGCCCGTATTTCTGACTTACAGAAGGCAGGAGGCCATCGACCGGCTGATACGTGACTTCATCAAGTTCAACGATCCGGTCTACGACTTTAAGACAGAAGACGGAATTACCCATATCTTCTGGGTCCTGGATGAAGCTGAAACGATCACGCGGCTGGAATCCCTTTTTGCCAAGGTACCCTCTCTCTACATTGCTGACGGTCACCACCGCTCAGCCGTGTCTGCCAATGTTGCCCTGAAACGGCGCGATCAAAACCCCGGAGCGCCTGCTGACGCCGAATTCAATTATTTCATGGCCGTTGTCTTCCCCGATGAAGACCTCTTCATCATGGACTACAACCGTGTGGTAAAAGACCTGAACGGCATGACAGCCGGGGAGTTCCTGGAAAAAATCACGAAAATCTACCGGCTTGAGCGGGTGAATGAAGCCTTCCACCCGCACAAAAAGGCTGAAATGTGCATGTACCTGGATGGAAACTGGTATCGTTTGACTGCACCGCCCTCCCTCTTTGAGGGGCTGGATCCGGTCCGCCGGCTCGATGTTTCGATCCTGCAGGATAATGTCCTGACCCCCCTGCTGGCCATCGATGACCCCAGAACTTCGATGCGCATCGACTTTGTCGGCGGCATTCGGGGGCTTGGTGAGCTGAAGCGGCGTGTGGATCAAGGCTGGGCTGCTGCCTTTGCCATGTGCCCCACTACCATGGATGACCTGCTTGCCATCGCGGACGCCGAGATGACCATGCCGCCGAAATCGACCTGGTTTGAACCTAAGCTGAGATCGGGACTCTTTGTCCACCTTCTTTCGGACTGACGGTCCGCCGCGAAAAAAGACATGATGTCACAAGAGGAAAAAGCCCTCCACCAGCCTTTGCAAACGCCGGCGGAGGGCTTTTTATCGCTTTTTGAACCCTTGCCTTTGGGCCTGGCCCCCATGGCGGGTTTTACCACGGCACCCTTTCGAACCATAACCGCGCGCCTGGGTGCCTCTTTCACGGTAACCGAGCTCGTCTCGGCGCGGGGCATCCGCCATGATCCGGCGCTGAAGCGCTCGGCCCGTTACCTGCAGCCGACAGGAGGCGACAAGCCGTGGGGGATCCAATTATTCGGCCGGGATCCGGACGACTTTGCCTTCGCGATCCGGCGCCTGCTTTCCGAACCACTCTACCGGACGTCCTCCTTCATCGACCTCAATATGGGCTGCCCGGCTCCCAAGGTGCTCAAGGAAGGAGCCGGTTGTTCCCTGATGCGGGACAGCCAGCTTGTCAGCCGGATCGTTGAAGCTGCCGTCAGGGCCGGGTCGGCTTTTGGATGCCCTGTGACGGCCAAGATACGATCGGGGATCTCAGCTGACGCGATCAATGCTGTCAAGATCGCCAGGGCCATCGAACAAGGCGGCGCAGCGGCGGTGACCGTTCACGCCAGAACCCTGGATCAATATTACAGAGGAAAGGCTGACTGGCAGGTCATCGGCCATGTCAAGGAGGCCCTGTCGATTCCTGTTTTTGGCAACGGCGATCTTGAGTTGCCGGGCGACCTTGAAAAGATGCGCTCCCTGACAGGTTGTGACGGTTTCATGGTCGGCCGTGCCGCAAGGGGCAACCCTTTCATTTTTCGCGCCTTGCGGGGGGGATCGGCTGAGGTTTCCACGGAAGAGTGGCTTTCCGTCATGATTGAGCACTTGGACGCGAGTGTCGAAATGCTCGGAGAGGCAGTCGCTGTGCGGGAATTGCGGTCGCATTTTTCCTTTTATCTGCGGGGCTTCGAAGGCTCCGCCCGCTTCCGCCGCCAGGTCATGGAGCCGACAGGACGTGATGGGGTTGTTCAGATCCTGCGCGAGGCCGCAAGGCGGCGCGAGGCCATTTAGTGCAGTTTGGAAACAAAAATCCGGGTCTTGACCTGTGACTTGTATCTTGTGAGAATTGCCCTATGGAATCAGTGCGTGAAAACCATAATCGCTTCCCATGCAAGTCTGAACAAGAAGAAAGCTTCGGCAGGAAAAATCCTCTGACCGGCGGAAAAGACTGTTTGACCAGCCTGGCCTTTGCTTACGGCTTAACCAGCCTTGTCAGCAGTTTTTGGCTGAATCCCTATGGAGAATTTCTTTCGACAGTTCAAACAGGCAGTTGGGGATTTGTCCTGCAAGCCAGCTTGTTTTTCGCATCCGCGATTACCATTCGTCTCCTGCTAGGGAAGTTTTCGTCGCTCAACCGGAAATGGCTTGTTCTTATATTCGTCCAGTTCTATCTTGCGATCATGTCCTGGCGATCCTGCGGAACTGCTTTTGCCGCTGGCGCCTTATTGGTCGCCTTACCGCTTGCCATCTTTGTCCACGGTGAGTTGAAGCAAAGTGGAGATCCAAAGGAACCTTGTCCCTGGCGGATCTTGAATTACACGGCAGCCAGCTTGTCATTGCTTTCCTTTTTGCGAAATTGGACCGCGTTTGGTGGTCTCATTGAAGATTCATCCGGCCCCTCCATCCAAAAAGCCATGATGACAAGACTTGACGTCGCCTCGTGGGTAATAGGCGGATCAGCCGTTGTCACCACTCTGATTCTTTACCAGATGATTGTGTACAAAAGAAAGAAGCTGAGGCTGACAGCATGGCCCGGGTTCGCGGCCATCGCGCTTTCCTTCTCTCTTATCCCCTCTTTTTACCTGGCTTTGATCCTTGTGGCGCGGGTCAGGGGTTTCGGCGTGTCAACCTTCGACATGGGTGTCTTCACGCAAATGTTTCACAGCATGAGACGGACAGGGGTGCCCCTCACAACTCTTGAGCGGGACACGCTCATGTCGCATTTCAAAGTCCACTTATCGCCCATCTATTACGCCATGCTGCCAATTTTCGCAGTTTTCCCCAAGGCCGAAACATTGCAAGTTCTCCAGGTTCTGGTTGTGGTTTCCGGTATCCTTCCCCTCTGGCTTCTCGCAAGAAAACTTATGCCCGGCTCCCGGGGCAAAGGCCTTTTTGTTCTGTCAATCTATCTTTTGCAGCCTGCCATGTTGGGAAGCAGCCTCTATGATCTGCATGAAAATTGCTTTCTTGCTCCGCTCCTGCTATGGCTCTTGTATTTCGGTCGTGAAAAAAAAGGTCCGGGCATGCTTGTTTTTACTTTGCTCACCCTGATGGTCAAAGAAGATGCCGGCCTCTACGTAATAACCGTTGCCCTCTATCTGATGATAAGCGGCGCGAATACGGAAGGTGAGGCAGGCGGCAAGCGGGACAGAAACCGCGCGATCGCCATGATCCTGATCAGCCTGATTCATTTTTCCGGCTCTGTCTTGTTTCTTTCCAGGCTGGGCGATGGCGTCATGGTGGA
Source organism: uncultured Mageeibacillus sp. (assembly GCA_964606165.1). GTDB lineage: Bacteria > Bacillota > Clostridia > Saccharofermentanales > DTU023 > UBA4923. The sequence continues at coordinate 21,111 of CAZSFQ010000004.1, read as the reverse complement.
TCGCTTTAAAAATCTGATTATATACAGCTCCCTGGGTTATGGGGGGATTGCCTTAAGTGCCCTGCAGAATCCTGGTTATTACCTGGCCACCATGTGGACGCCGGATAAGCTGAATTACATGCTCGCTGTTTTGAGTTCCCTGGGTTTTCTGCCGGTTTTCCAGAAAAGGATTGGGAATCTGGTTCTCTTCATCCCTTTTATCGTGATGAACCTCTTGAGCAGTTACGGCTACCAGTATCAACTGGCTTTTCAATACCATTACGGAAGCGGTGTGCTGCTCATTTTCCTGGTCCTGCTCGCTCTTGCTGACAGGAATCCGGATATGGGGTTGGCGCCGGACCGCCCATCAAGCTTGAAGCCGGCCGTCAACCGGCCAATGAGCCGGGCCCTGGCGTGCGCGATTGCCTTTGCGGTTGCCATGGGGATCTCACAAGGCTATTACCTGCTCAGGGATCGCAGGCATTATGTCAAAAGACTGAAAACAAACAAAGAAGTTTATGAAGCGATCGAATCCGGGCTCAACCAGATCCCCCATGATGCGGCTGTGGGCGCGACCACCTATCTCACGACCTATCTGGCTTCAAGAGAACTGGTCTACGATCTCGATTTTCACAAAGCCCCGCTTGATGATGGCCACCTTCCCTGGCTCGCCTTTGACGGCAGGGCTTTGAGTGATGATCTCCAGGTATTATTCCAGGCCTGCATCGATTACGGTTACCTGATCAGTGATTTTTCAAATGAAGGCGTCACGATCCTGGTCTGGCCGGCCTGCTTGAACGATAAGGCCAATGCAAAGCCTTAAGGGGATTTTGCTATACTAAAGTTTGATACTTTCAGTAACGACGCACGGTGACAACAAGGAGAGTGAGTTATGGAGAGGAAAACGGAATACATCGATTCGTCCGATGGCAGTACCCACTTATACCTGCAGGTCTGGGAGCCTGATGGGCCTCCGCGTGCCGTTCTGCAAATCGCGCACGGCATGGTGGAATTTATTGACCGGTATGACCGTTTCGCCCGCGTCCTGGCGGGCGAAGGCATTTTGGTCGCCGGCAACGACCACCTCGGACATGGGGAGTCGGTCGAGGCAAAAGAGGATTGGGGTTTTTTCGCGGATAAAAACGGCAACCGCTGTGTCGTGGAAGATATGCGTTCGGTGCAGTATATGCTGCGGGAGCGGTATCCGGAGGTCCCGCAGTTCATCCTCGGACACTCCATGGGATCTTTTCTTGTCCGCCAGTATCTCCATACCTATCCGGAGGATCACTTTGCCGGGGCCATCATCCTGGGGACAGGCATGCAGCCTTCCTGGCTCGTCGCAACGGGCTCGCTGATGGCGAAAATCATCCGGGCGGTGAGGGGACCGCGCCACCGCAGCAAATTTCTTACCAAACTGTCGCTTGGGAGCAATAACAAATATTTCAAACCCAACCGGACCCCCTGTGACTGGCTGACCCGGGATGAGTCGATCGTCGATCTTTACTGCGCCGATGAGCGCAACCGCTTCAAGTTCACTGCCAGTGCCTTTGCCGATATGTTCGAGGGGATGAAGACACTCTATGCGAGAAAGAACCTCACAAGGATGGACGCGCGTACGCCTGTCCTGATCGCGAGCGGGAGCGATGATCCGGTCGGATCCATGGGCAAGGCCGCGCCCGCCTACGGCAGGCAGCTGGAATCGCTGGGTTTCCAGGATGTTACTGTGAAACTCTACCAGGGGGCGCGCCACGAGCTCGTCAATGAAACGAACCACCAGGAAATAGACGCGGATATCATGGCGTTTATTATTCAGCACGCAGACTAAAACAGCAGGAGAAAATTATGGCGATCTACATGCCTGAACCTTACCGGATCAAGATGGTCGAACCTTTGAGGTTGACGACCAGGGAAGAACGTGAAGAAGCGATCCGCCGGGCCCATTACAACTTGTTTGGTTTGAGAAGCGACCAGGTCTACATCGATATGCTGACCGACAGCGGAACAGGCGCCATGTCAGATCGCCAATGGGCTGCCGTGATGATGGGGGATGAAAGCTATGCCGGATCCCGCAGTTACCACCGCCTGATGGAGGCTTGCCACGCGCTTTTCGGCTGGAAATATTTTCAACCGGTCCACCAGGGCCGGGCAGCTGAAAAAGTTCTCTTCCCCAATTTGCTGAGGCCGGGTCAGGTTTCCATCTCCAACATGCACTTCGATACAACCGCCGGACATGTCATGCTCTGCGGTGCCAAACCGGTCAACTGCGTTGTCCCGCAAGCGCTTGATTCTACATCCTCCTTTCCTTTTAAGGGCAACATGGACAATGGCCGGCTGGAAGAGCTGATCGGCCGGTACGGGCAAGACCAGGTCGGCATGATCGTGATCACAGTAACATGCAACTCCGCCGGAGGGCAGCCTGTTTCCCTGGCCAATATCAGGGAAACAGCCGCCATCGCCAGGCAGCATGGCATCCCGCTAGTGATCGACGCCGCCCGTTTTGCTGAAAACGCTTTTTTTATCAAAGAGCGTGAAGAAGGCCAGTCGGATAGCACCATCCAGGAAATCGTCCGCCAAATGTTTGCCGACGCGGACGCCTTCACTTTCTCAGCGAAGAAAGACGGCATTGTCAACATGGGCGGCCTGGTCGCCGTACGGGAAGACGGGGGCCTGATCGAGGGCGTCCGCCGTTACGTTGTCCCCAATGAGGGCTTCTTGTCCTATGGCGGCTTGGCGGGGCGCGACATGGAGGCGCTGGCGGTGGGCCTGGAAGAGGGTGTCGATGAGTCATTCCTTCGCTCTTACACGGGCCAGACCCGCTACCTGGTCGACCGGATGGTTGAAGAAGGGATTCCCTGTCAGCAGCCGGCGGGGGGGCACGCTGTATTTGTTGATGCCCGTGAGCTTTTGCCGCACATTCCCTATGACCGATTCCCCGCGCACGCCCTCTGTGTTGAGGTTTACCGGGAGGCGGGGATACGCGGCTGTGATGTGGGTTCCTTCATGCTTGACCCTGATCCGGAGACGGGCGGGCAGCCGCAGGCGGCCATGGAATTCGCCCGCTTTTGCATTCCGAGACGGACCTACACACAATCTCACCTCGATTATGTCGTGTCATCCGTCCTGAGGGTCAAGGAAAGAGCCGGGGCGCTCAGGGGTTACCGGATCGTAAAGGCAGAAAAAATCCTGCGGCATTTCACCGCTCAGCTGGAGCCCGAGGCCTGATCTTGGCCATCAGAGGGGGACCTTGCCTCGAGGCACAATTTACATAAGTTATAATAGGGAAAAATCACTTCTCAAAGGGGGAATCTATGAAACTTACGACGGAGAAAATAAGAAATATTACCGTGATGGGTCATGGCGGCGTCGGCAAAACAGCCTTTGTCGAGGCCGCTCTCTTTAACGCAGGCGTAATCGACCGCATGGGCCGGTCAAATGAAGGCAATGCGGTCACGGATTTCGATCCCGAAGAAATGCGGCGCGGCCTGTCGATCAGCACCGCGGTTGCCTGGTGTGAGTGGAAAGACCATAAAATCAACCTGATTGATACACCGGGTGACTTCGACTTTCTTGGCGAACAGATCCTGGGCATGTACGCGGGTGATACCGCTCTGATCGTCATGTCGGCCAAGGACGGGCTTTCGGTCGGCGCGGAAAAAGCCGTTCGGAATGCTGCCGGCGCCAAGATCCCCGTTGCCTTCTTCATCAACCGGATGGACGAACCCAACGCCAACTTTGAGAAGACATTGAATGATTTGCGTGAGGCTTACGGACCACGGGTCCTCCCCCTCTCGCTTCCGCTTATGGACAAGGAGCGCATGACGGGTCTGGTTGATGTGATGGGCGGCAAAGCCTACGTCTTCTCAGGCAAAAAAGGCGAAATGCAAGCCACCGACCTGCCTGCGGAATTAGAGGACAGGGTTGCGGAATACAGCGAGCAGATCAATGAGCAGATCGCGGAAAATGATGAAGCTCTGATGGAGAAATATTTCGAAGGTGAAGCTTATACGGCCCAGGAGGAGGCGGATGGCATGCGCAAGGCAATCGCCGTCGGATCCATCATGCCTGTTTTCGTTGGCTCCGCCCAGGAAAATATGGGTGTCTCATTCGCGCTTGACCTCTTTACCCGGTTTTTTCCCACCCCGCTCGACGGCCACCCGGTGACGGCAGTGCGAAACAACGGCGAGGAGCTGCTCTTGCATTCCGAAAGTGACGGCCCCCTGGCAGCCTTTGTTTTCAAAACATTTGTCGACTCCTTTGTCGGCCGTATCTCGCTCTTTCGCGTTTTCTCCGGCACATTGAAAGATGAGGGAACCGTCTATAACGCCAACCAGGAGAAGGATGAGCGCCTGATCGGCCTCAATTTCCAAAATGGCAAGAAACAGGTTCCCACCAAAGAGGTGATCGCCGGTGATATAGGCGCCATCGCCAAACTCTCCGACACCCTGACCCTGGATACGCTGACGGACAAGGCTGCACCGGTAAAAATCAGGCCGCCGGAGATGCCCGTACCCTGCCTGACTCTGGCCATTTCCCCCGTCAACAAGGGGGAGGAGGAAAAGATTATGCAGGGGCTTGTCCGGCTCAAGGATGAGGATGTAACCTTCGATATTGTCAACGACCCTGAAACCCGGCAGTTCCGCCTGTCCGGCCTGGGTGAGGTGCAGTTGGATGTCATTTCATCCAGGCTGAAGTCAAAATTCGGTGTCGAGGCGCAGCTGAGCGAACCGCGCATCGCCTACCGCGAGACTATCCGCAAGAAGGTGAAAGTGCAGGGCAGGCACAAAAAGCAGACCGGCGGCCACGGGCAGTACGGCGATGTCTGGATTGTTTTTGAACCCGGCAGCCAGGAAAGTCTTGAATTCGCGGAAGAAGTCTTCGGCGGCGCTGTTCCCAAGAACTATTTCCCCGCCGTTGAAAAGGGGCTCCTGGAAGCGATTTCCGAAGGGGTGCTTGCCGGCTATCCCGTCGTCAACCTCAAGGCCACGCTGGTGGACGGCTCCTATCATGACGTTGACTCCAATGAACTCTCCTTTAAGCTGGCCGCCCGCCTTGCCTATCGGGCCGGGCTGCCTCAGGCAGATCCTGTCTTGCTGGAGCCGATCGACAAGCTGTCGGTCCACATTCCCGATGATTTCCTGGGCGATATCATGGGTGACCTGAATAAGCGCCGCGGCCGCATCCTGGGCATCAATGCCGATACAATCCAGGGACACCAGGTTGTCGAGGCGGAGGCGCCGCGCGCGGAAATTGCCAAATACGCGACCGATTTGAAATCGATGACACAGGGACGCGGTTGGTTTACCATCGAATTTGTCCGCTATGAGCAGGTCCCGCAGAATATCTCGGATAAGATTGTCGCGGCGGCGCAGAAAGAAGATTAAGCAAAGCGATTGGCCCGCAGTGCCGCAGAAACGGGGCTGCGGGCCGTCAGAGGGAAGATCGGCCTGATTATGACTGGTCTTTTCTTTTCTCACCAGAAAGCTGGCCGTGACGGGACACAGGATGCCTAATGGAGGTCCATGAAAATGCCAGGCCGCATAGCAGCACAAGCGATTGAAACAGTTACCGCAAACGGCGGTATACCCATCGGCACGGCCCTCCTTGTCGCTGGACTGACACTGATCCTCTTTGGCCTTCTCACCGCCTTTCGAAAGGCCGTCCGCTTCATATCACCGGAAGAGGTGAAGGGTGTATTCCATCGGCTCCTTGGTGAACCGGCACGTTTCCAGCGCCGGCTCGCCCTCTCCCAGATCCTCACCGGCACCGCCTGCCTTTGCTGGAACGCGGTCTTTGTCATCCCTGGCCTCACCGGCCTGGCCGGAGTGAACAGCCAGCCCGCGGCATCCTGGCTGACCGCCGCCTTTTTCATTCTCTTAACCTTCCTTCTTCTCCTTTTCGGACTTGTGGTTCCGCAAAGGGCGGCCGGAAGAAAATCCGGTATCTTTGCCAGGCACAGCTGGCATTTTCTTGCCCCGCTGATCCTTCTGGCAACTGCCCTTGATTTTTTCCTGTATTCAATCAGCGGAGTGATTTTTAAAATTCTGCGTTTGCAGGATATTGAAATACCGGAACCGGCGCCGACCGAGGAGGAGTTTTTGCAAATGCTGGAAGCCGGTCACGCGGTTGGCGCAATTGAAGATGATAACCGCGAACTGATTGCCAACCTTTTTGAATTTGATGACAAGATCGCGGCTGAAATCATGACCCACCGGACGGAAATCGAGGCTCTGCCGGCAGAGGCGGGGTTTGAGGAGACCATGTCTTTTCTTTACGATACCAAGTACACCCGCTTTCCCGTTTACGAGGGGTCGGTCGACAACATTGTCGGCGTGCTGCATGTCAAGGATCTCCTCTTTTACCGGGAACAGACCCGGGGGGAAGACAGTTTTGCGCTCTCCGCCATAATGCGGCCTGCCTGGTTTACCCCTGAAACGAGAAATATCAGCAATTTGTTTCGCGAGATGCAGCAGAACCATATCCAAATGGCCATCGTAATCGATGAATACGGCGGCACGGCAGGTCTTTTGACCATCGAGGACCTGGTTGAGCAGATTGTCGGCAATATTGAGGATGAATACGATGAGGTTGAGCAGGAGATGATCGAGATCGCGCAGGGCAACTGGCTGGTCGAAGGGAGTTACCCCCTGGACCGCCTGGCCCGGATTACGGGGGTTTCCATTGACGATGACGAATACGATACCGTCGCTGGCCTTGTGATCGACCTGCTGGACAGAATTCCCGAAGAGCACGAACGCCCCGTCGTGCAATACGGCGCTCTGACCTTCCATGTCCTGGCCATATCCGACAACCGGATTGTCCGCATCCGTGTGACCAGGACGGAATTGGAGACAGATGTGGATCATGACCAATAAGGCTAGCGGGAAAATTGAAATATCCACCGTTCTTTTTGACATGGACGGCACGCTGATCAATACCATACCGCTGATCATGGCATCGCACCGCCATGCCTTCAATAAAGTGCTGGGCTGGGTCCCCAGCGATGAGGAAATCCTGTCAACCATCGGCGAACCCCTCTTGACCACCTTCAACCGTTATAGCGAGCACCGTCATGCCCTGATGGAGGAATACATCAACTGGAGCGTTCCGCGGACAACATCGCACAGCGCTCTGTTCGATGGTGTCGTCCCCATGCTGGAAGTACTGCGCGCTCAGGGTTTTCACACCGGCCTTGTCACGGCAAGGCGCTGTGACGGAATGGCTGTCTGCCTGGACGCCTTTGATCTGACAGCCCTCTTTGACGTGACGGTCTGCGCGGAAGATACCAGCAGGCACAAGCCGGATCCCGACCCCATCCTGCTTGCCATGGCAAGGCTGGGAGTCACCCGCGCCGACCATGTCCTTTACGTCGGGGACACCGCGCGTGATCTGGAAAGCGCCAAGAGGGCCGGCAGCCATTTTGCCGCCGTCGGTTGGACAGCCATGGGCCGCGAGGAAATTGAACGCCTCGATCCGACATTCTGGCTCAACTGCCTTGAAGACCTTCCCGCCAGGCTTCAGCTTGTACATCCGGCCTGAATGCCTTCAGCATGTTTCTCAATCCATGTCCCATGTGCTACACTTTCCTACGCGTGAACCGATAATCAACGGCAGCGCACACCGCTTATTAAAGAAGGTAAATAAATGGCTAAAAAAGAAACGTCAACTGACTGGAAACACCAGGTAGCAAGGGCTGAGCGAAAATCACGCCTCGCCCGGATGAAGGGATCTGACGGCCACAAGAAGAAAATCGAGCTGCGTTCGGTGTGGAAGAAGATCGCGCTTTCCATCCTTGCCGTCCTGATCGCCTTTGGTTTGCTGGTCTGGCTTGTTTCGTCAACCGGGCTGCTGACCAGGTCGGTCACGGCGCTGACCGTCGGCGACCGTAAGTTGAAAGCCGCTGATCTGAACATTGTCATAGGCAATATGGCGGCTTCCGAGCAATACGGGCTGGCCTTCAGCGAAGAATTCCAGAAGATTCTCGACCAGGAATCCGATCCGGACTCCGGCCTGACCATTCGGGAGGAATTCATCAACCAGATCCTTCCCAGCCTTGCCTTCATGTATTCTGCCCTCAATGAAATTGACGCGCAGGGTTTTGAACCGGACCAGGACCAAATGGACGAGATGGATGCCAACGCCAAGTCCCTGGAGGAACAGTTCACGCAGATGGCGCTTACAAGCGGACGCAGCGTCAGCAGTCTGGTCAAGCTTTACTATGGGCCGGGCGTCTCCTTGCGGATGATTGAGCGTGATCTGAGAAATTCCATGCTGATCAACTACTACGAGGATTTCATCCGTGATCAGGCCGATCTGTCCGACGAGAAAGTGGAAGAATTTTACCAGGAATACAAGGACAATCTTGATGTGTATTCCTATTATTCCTATGTCTTCAATCTGGAAACAGATGAGGACGCGACAGCTGATGACAAAAAAGAGGCCCTGGACGATCTGGTCAAAACTGCCGGCCTGGCCCTGGGTGATTTGGAAGAGTTCTCCTTCCAGGAAACAATTCTCAAGTACCTTTCAGAGGAAGAAATGGCCGGACTTGAGGAGGATCCGGACGCCCTTGCCCTGAAGAAGGAGCGGGCGGGGAGGATCAGTACAGCCGTGCTGGGTTTCCTCAAAGACGGCAGCCTGAAACAAGGTGACGCCAAAGTCATCGAGGGAACCAGTACTGTGACCCTGGTACAATTTATCGGCCGTGCGCGCGACAATTTCAAGCCCTATTCCGTCCGCCATATCCTGATCCGCAACCCGGAAGATGACGCGGAAGCGAAAACGGACGAAGAGTTGAAAAAGGAAGCGGAAGACGTTCTCAAAGAATACCTGGACGGCGACCGGACCGAAGCTTCTTTCGTCAAGCTGGTCATTCAGCACAGCCAGGATCCGGGCAGCAAGGCAGCAGGCGGCCTCTACGAGGATGTCGCTGCCGGAACCATGGTGGCTGAGTTCGAGAACTGGTGTACAGAAGACGGCCGCAAAAAAGGTGATACAGGGATCGTGAAAACGGTTCATGGATATCACATTATGTACTTTGAAGGGTACGGCGAAGAGCCGGAACTGCCTGGCAGGATCAGGGAATCCCTGAAAGAGATTCACCTCAATGAGTGGGTTGAGCGGATCTCCAATGACGCTCAATTGACCCGCCATCCTTTCGGCATGAAATTTGTTGGCAAAACAGACTTTTTCAGCGCCCTTTTCGGCCGGACGCCTGCCGAGCCAAAAGAGACTATACCGGAGCTCACGCCTGCAGGCTGATTGCATCAACCAAGCACTACGGCGCGGTTCAGCCGCGCCGTAGTGATCCGGTCACTCCCTTTCGGGGCTTTTTCCTTTAACTGTTAGCGGATGGATTCAGAATCTGGTTTTCCTTTTGCAGATAAGCCTGAATGAGTTTTGCCGCCTTGCCTTTTTTGGCGAATGTGTCCATGAAATCCCCCAGCCTCGTTTTTGCCGCAGCAGCCATCTCCTCTTCAAAAGGCAGGGAGCCTTTATAGCCTGCCAGGTTGAAAAGCCAGCGGGTAAAGGCGGGGTTGAGGATCAGGAAGGGGCCGAGCAGGTCGGTCGCGAAGAAATTTCTGTCATGAATGCCTTCGACCGCAGTCTCGGGATTCATGCCTGAACCGGAGGCGGTCAGCAGGAAGGGGTGGGCAGCCGCATCACCTGTGTGGGTCGTAAACTGAGAACGAAAGCCCATAACCGGTATTTCCTTGAAGCTGGCGCAAACGACCTCATTGTGGCGGTCGTAGCGGCGGCAGAATGTGTCAAAGGGATAAAGGCCGAGCCCTTCAACAGTTTCCTTGCCTTCATAACGGATGCTGCGTCCCACCAGGTCAAGCGCGTTGCCTGCGAAGAAGAAGACGAGACCTTTTTCAATGGCCTTTCTAAACCGGTTTTCCTGGCCGCGCCAAAGATCCAGTACCAGCCGCTGTGTCCGCTCGGTCATGGGACCCATGTAGACGAAGTCGACACCATCATCCAAGAAGGCCGGCAAGGCGGGAAATGCTGTCCGGATCAGCTTGTCCTCTCCAAATGTCCGCGAAAGCAGTTCCTGTGTGCCGTGTTCGCCTAACAGGTTGGCCAGCTCTCCATAAACAATTTCAACTTTCATGACGCAGTCCCCTGCTTTCAGGCTCCTGTCTCAAGAAGGCCTCTTTCAAGGCGCCGGAGACTTGCCGCGATACCTGCTCTGAATAAAGCTCGTAGAGAATGGCCAGTGTTTCCTGGCCCTGGGCCCGCTTTACAAGCTGCGCCGTCTCTTTTTTGTCGCGGCTGATCTTGATCCTGCCGGGCTCGACACCGGCAAAAAGAAGGGCGGTCCGAATATCCTGCGCGCGCCTTCCCCCTACGATGACACGGGTGACGTCTTCGCGGGCCAGGATAGAAAGGTCGGTATCGTAAAGCCAGGCCGTGTTGTCTTCCTCCGACATCTTTCCCACACTGGTATCAACCAGGAGAATAAACTGTTTGGGTCCGGGAATGTCGCAGAGCGCGTCCAGGACACGGCTGACGGCAATGGGGTTTTTGCCCTTTGCAAGCATCCGGTAGATGGTTTTGTCACCTGCCCGGATCAGCTCTTTTCTTGACCCGCCGATGGTCACTTCCGCCAGCGCCCGCGCGATTTCCTCCCTGCCATAGCCAAGTGTTCTGAACAAGGTGACTGCCGCCAGAACATTGTAGAGATCAAGAATATTTTCACCCTTGAAAGGATAAGATTCTTCAGAGAGTTTTTCATTGTTCAGACGGTTTTTGATGGTGAAGGAATGGGGAGTCATGGATGTCACTTCATAGTCGGGGACAAGTGACTTCCATCCGCAAGCCTCACAATGCGAACGTCCGATATGGTGGTAACGGATGAAATCGTCCGTCAGGGGCCCCTTGCATTGAGGACAGAGGTTGACATCCCGGATCAGGTTGGAGGTAATGGCCGCTTCCCCCGGCAGGCGGCCGATGCCGAAGGAGGTGTGGAGGCGGCCTTGACCGAGCTGCTGGGAGAGAAGATCGTCGGCGTTCAGAAGAAGATGGGTCGCGGGCGGGATGCTTTCATTCAGGACATCAAAAATGAATTCGCCGTGAGCGTTTCGAAGATAGGATTCGCGAAAGAGATTGGTGACTAAAAGAATATCAGGCTGCAGGTTCTTGAAAACGATGCGGGTTACCCGCTCATCTATCTCCAGAATTGCCAGCGGCAGTTTTTGGCGGCCAGTCAGGCTTGCCGCGTCAAGCAGGGCGGTGATGATACCTTCTTCAATATTGCTGCCATAAGCGTTGTGGGCGAAAGTCAGGCCCAGGCTTCCTGCCAGGTCGGCGACCAGGTTGGCGACCGTCGTTTTGCCGTTGGTTCCGGTAACTGCCAGGATCCGGTCCGGCTTTTCAATGCGTGTCAGGAAATCGGGGCAGAGTTTCCTGGCCATTTGTCCGGGAAAGTGGGTCGCCTTTAAACGGAACAGCCGCATGACCGCGCGTGTTGCCCGCACGATTAAGATGGTCGCGATAAAACGCGGTGACCGTTTTGCTTTCACATCAATCTCTTTCCCTTAAATAAAAAAAGCTGTTGACTCGAAAATCAAAGCGTGCTAGAATGATTCGATGTGTCGCCGGCGCTGTTTTTGCGTGCCAACAACCACAGAACCCGTGGTCCACCAGCCCTGCGATGATGCAATTATATCACGTGATGAAGCATCGTCAAGGCCGGAAGACGATGCGAGCGAAACAAAGCCGGTCCGATTTGTGAGGTGATCGCCGATGATAAAGCCCGTTCAGTATGGACGAGTGCAGAGAATGTCGTACTCAAAGATTGACGAAATCCTCGATATCCCGGATTTACTTGAAATCCAGAAAAGCAGTTATAAATGGTTTATTGAAGAAGGGCTGATGGAAGTTCTCAGGGAATCCTCGCCCATTACTGACTTTTCGGGAGATATCGAGCTTTCTTTTGTCGGTCGTGACTTTGACATTGACAATCCAACCTATTCGATTGAAGAGTGCAAGGAAAGAGACGCCAATTATGCGGCGAAGCTGTACATGCAAGTCCAGCTGCATGACCGCGTCAATGACGACATCAAAACGCAGAATGTGTTTATCGGGGAATTTCCGCTGATGACGGAAACAGGCAGCTTCATTATCAACGGGGCAGAGCGTGTCATCATCAGCCAGCTCGTCCGTTCGCCGGGTGCCTACTTTGATATCATCCGGGACAAGAGTGAGGTCGAGCTTTATACAGCCCAGGTCATTCCCAACCGGGGCGCCTGGATCGAGTTCGAATCGGATTCAAAGCGGATTCTTTGGGTGCGTGTCGACCGCCAGCGCAAATTCCATCTGACCATCCTTTTGCGTGCCCTTGGCATTGGCACCGATGAGGAAATCGTCGAAGTCCTGGGCACTGAGGAATCATTGCTCATGACCATGCAAAAAGACGGCTGCAAAACGAGCGACGAAGGGCTTCAGGAACTGTTTCGCAAGTTGAGGCCCGGTGAAGTCTACACACGGGAGGGGGCTCAGACCCTTCTTCATAATAATTTTTTCCAGCCCAACCGTTACGATTTGGCCAAAGTCGGCATCTATAAAATCAATAAGAAACTTGCCATCGCTTCGCGCCTGGCCGGCCATCTGGCGGCTGAAGATATCATCGCCAGCGATGGTGAGGTGCTTGCCCTGGCGGACGAAATCATCACGGCAGAGGCCGCGGAAGCCATCCAGCAGGCAGGGATTAATTCGGTTGACGTCTTTCCCATTCACCGGATCGGCGATTCGGTGACACAATTTGACCACCAGCTCCGGGTTGTCGGAAATGAACGGGTCGACGCAGAGGCTTACCTGGCACGCTTCTTTGGGCATGAAACAGCCGGGGCAATCGATTACGCCGGAGCCGGTATCACCGAGTCCGTTTATACACCTGTCCTGCGCGAAATCGCCGAGGAGGCCGCGGAAGCCGCCGACACGGTTGAGATGCTGCAGCAACAGCTTGCGGCGCGCAGGCAGGAATTGATTCCCCACCACCTGACCCTTCACGATATCCTGGCCGTCATGAGCTACTACATCGGCCTGGAGTACGGTGTGGGTGAGCCCGACGACATCGACCACCTGGGCAACCGCCGGATCCGTTCGGTGGGCGAATTGCTCCAAAACCAGATGAGGATCGGATTCTCCCGCATGGACCGTGTCGTTCGTGAACGCATGCAGACTATTCCCGATATTAAGGCGGCGGCCCCCAAGGACATCGTCAACACGCGGCCCATTTCCGCGGCCATCAAAGAATTTTTCGGCTCGAGCCAGCTGTCGCAGTTCCTGGATCAGCCCAACCCCCTGGCTGAGATGACGCATAAGCGCCGTTTGTCAGCTCTGGGGCCGGGAGGCCTCTCACGCGAACGGGCCAACTTCGAGGTCCGCGACGTCCACTCGTCCCATTACGGGCGCATGTGTCCGATCGAAACGCCGGAAGGGCCCAACATCGGCCTGATCAACTCGCTTGCGACCTACGCGCGGGTTAACCGCTACGGCTTTCTTGAGACGCCTTACCGTGTTTATGACAAGGCGGCGGGCCTTGTTACCGGAGAAATCCGTTACCTGACCGCCGACGAGGAAGACCGCTACTACATCGCGCAGGCCAACGAGCCACTCGATGAGCAAGGCCGTTTCATCGGCAAAAAAATCTCCTGCCGCTTCCGCGATGAGTTTTTTGAGCTCGATCCCGACCGGGTTGACCTGATGGATGTGTCACCCAAGCAGCTCGTTTCGGTCGCCACGTCACTGATCCCCTTCCTGGGCAACGATGATGCCAACCGGGCTTTAATGGGCTCAAATATGCAGCGTCAGGCTGTTCCCCTGATCAAAACGGAATCGCCTGTGATTGGTACCGGTATGGAGCATCGTGCCGCCAAGGACTCGGGTGTCTGTGTCATTGCAACAAGGGGCGGTGTCGTTGAGCATGTGGCCGGCGACCTGATCCGTGTCCGCGCGGACGATCAGGAACTTGACAGCTATAAACTCAAGAAGTATGACCGGTCCAACCAGGGAACCTGCATCAACCAGCGTCCGCTTATCAGCACGGGCGACCGTGTGGAGGCAGGCGAAATTATTGCCGATGGGCCGTCAACGGACCACGGGGAACTGGCACTGGGCCGCAATGTCCTGATCGGCTTCATGATGTGGGAAGGCTATAACTTTGAGGACGCCATTCTCCTGAATGAACGGCTGGTCCGCGACGATGTCTACACTTCAATCCACATCACGGAGTATGAGTGTGAAGCCCGCGATACCAAACTGGGTCCTGAGGAAATCACACGTGAAATCCCCAACGTCGCCGACGACGCGCTGAGGGATCTGGACGAGGAGGGCGTCGTCCGCATCGGTGCCGAAGTGCACGCCGGCGATATTCTGGTCGGCAAGGTAACGCCCAAGGGCGAGACGGAGCTGACACCCGAAGAACGGCTTTACCGTGCGATTTTCGGCGAGAAGATCCGCGAGGTCCGTGATACTTCGGTTCGGGTTCCCCACGGGGAATCAGGCGTCGTTGTCGATATCAAGACTTTCACGCGTGACAATGATGAATTGTTGAAACATGGCGTGACCAAGCTTGTCCGTGTCTATGTAGCGCAAAAAAGAAAAATTTCAGTCGGCGACAAAATGGCAGGCCGCCACGGCAACAAAGGCGTTGTGTCAAAAATCCTGCCGGAAGAAGACATGCCTTTCCTGCCCGATGGCACCCCGCTCGATATTGTCTTGAACCCGCTTGGCGTTCCGTCGCGAATGAATGTGGGTCAGCTTCTCGAACTGCACCTGGGCGCGGCGGCAGACAAGCTGGGCTACAAGATCGCCACACCCGTCTTCGACGGAGCCGACGAACAGGATGTGGTCGAGGCCTTCAAGGCGGCAGGTATGGAAACGGACGGCAAGACCGTCCTTTACGACGGCCGTACCGGCGAACCATTTGAGAACCGCGTAACGGTGGGAATTATGTATTATCTGAAATTGCTCCACCTGGTCGACGATAAGATCCACGCGCGCTCGATCGGGCCCTACTCCCTGGTCACACAGCAGCCGCTCGGCGGCAAGGCCCAGTTCGGCGGGCAGCGCTTCGGCGAAATGGAAGTCTGGGCCCTGGAAGCTTACGGGGCTGCTTATACCCTCCAGGAGATCCTGACCGTTAAGTCGGATGACATCTGGGGCAGGACCAAAACCTACGAGGCAATTGTCAAGGGCGAAAACATCCCCGAGCCGGGTGTCCCCGAAGCCTTCAAGGTCCTGGTCAAGGAGCTGCAGTCCCTGTCGCTCGATGTCCATATCCTGTCGGACGATAATGAGGAAATGGACATACCTGACAGCAGTGACATCGAAGACGAGGAGACGGTTACAGGCCGGACCCTGCTCAAGATGCTGGGCGATGAAGCCGCCTTGGAGGCTGAAGAGGAATCTTTCGCCGAAGAGGGATTCACGGACGGTGTTCTCGACGATGAGGGGGCGGTTGTCAGTGATCAGCCCCAAGATGAAAAGGAGCCCGATGATGGGCAAGATGAGCAAGATGAGGATGAAGAATGATGGAGGGAGGTCGAGTCGTGTCAGAATTAGGCAACTTTGAATCAATCGGGATCGGCCTTGCGTCCCCGGAAAAAATCCTCACCTGGTCAAAAGGTGAGGTGAAAAAACCGGAGACCATCAATTACCGGACACTGAAGCCGGAAACGGATGGTTTATTCTGCGAGAAAATTTTCGGACCCTCCAAGGACTGGGAATGCTATTGCGGAAAATACAAAACCAAGCGCTACCGCAATATTATCTGTGACAAGTGCGGCGTGGAAGTGACCCTGTCAAAGGTAAGGCGTGAGAGGATGGGCCACATCAGGCTGGCCGCACCTGTGACCCATATCTGGTACTACCGGGGCATTCCGAGCCGCATGGGCCTCATGCTCGATATGTCGCCGCGCAACCTGGAAAAGGTCATCTATTTCGCGGCTTACATTGTGATCGATCCCGGGGTGACCTCCTTTTCCAAGATGCAGATCATCAATGAGCGCGATTACCGCGAAGCTGTGCTGGAGCACGGGCGCAATTCATTTGTCGCCAAGATGGGCGCCGAGGCCATCCGCGACCTGCTGGCCGGCATCGACGTCGAAGGCCTGGCAGATGACCTGAGGCAGGAGCTTGCCCACGCCCGCGGCCAGAAAAAACTCAGGCTGATCAAAAGACTCGAGGTGGTTGAGGCCTTCAAAAATTCAGGCTACCACCCTGACTGGATGGTCCTGGATGTCCTGCCGGTTCTGCCGCCTGAGCTTCGCCCCATGGTCGAGCTGGACGGGGGCCGCTTTGCCACCTCCGACCTGAACGACCTTTACCGGCGCGTGATCAACCGCAACAACCGCCTCAACAAGCTCCTGCAGCTGGGCGCGCCCAATATTATTATCCGCAATGAAAAGCGCATGCTCCAGGAAGCGGTGGACGCCCTGATTGACAACGGCCGCCGCGGCCGTCCTGTCACAGGCGCCGGCAACCGTCCCCTGAAGTCCCTGTCTGACCTGCTCAAGGGCAAACAGGGCAGATTCCGCCAGAACCTTCTGGGGAAACGCGTCGACTATTCCGGCCGTTCGGTTATCGTGGTCGGCCCCGAACTGAAACTGCATCAGTGCGGCCTGCCCAAGGAGATGGCCCTTGAACTTTTCAAGCCCTTTGTCATGCGCGAGATCATGCGGCACGGTTACGCCCAGAACATCAAATCTGCGCGCCGTCAGGTTGAACGCGGCGGCGACCTGGTCTGGGACATGCTGGACGAAGTTATCCGGGACCACCCCGTTCTCTTGAACCGGGCGCCTACGCTCCACAGGCTGGGCATCCAGGCCTTTGAGCCTGTGCTGGTCGAGGGCCGGGCCATCCAGCTCCACCCGCTTGTCTGTACGGCTTTCAACGCCGACTTCGACGGCGACCAGATGCCGGTCCACGTGCCGCTTTCAGCTGAAGCGCAGGCAGAGGCGCGTTTCCTCATGCTGTCTTCCAACAACCTGCTGAAACCGCAGGACGGCAAACCGGTGACTGTGCCAACCCAGGATATTGTGCTGGGCTGCTATTACCTGACCAATGAGAAACCAAATCCGGGCAGCCCCGAAGACCAGCCCCCCCGTGTCTTCTCCGGCCTGGATGAAGCCATGATGGCATACGACAATAAGCAGATCACCATCGGCCAGCGCATCGTCGTTCGCCGCCAGGTGGAGCGGGACGGGAAAACCTATAAGGGCTTGGTCGAGTCGACCCTGGGCCGCTTCATCTTCAACGGGATCATCCCCCAGACGCTCGGCTTCGTCGAGCGCGGGGATGACGACGCCAGCCAGGTAGCCCTGGAATGCGATTTTGTAATTGGCAAAAGGGAGCTGGCAAAGATTATTGAGCGCTCCATCCACAGTTGCGGAATTACCGAGACGGCGAGAGTCCTGGATGAGATCAAGACACTCGGCTATCATTACGCGACCGTCGGAGGCATCTCTATTGGCATCTTCGACATGATTGTCCCCGAAGTCAAGGAGAAGCTGATCCGCGCCGCGGAAGAGCGGGTTGAAAATGTCAACCACCAATACCAGCTCGGGCTTCTCAGTGAAGAAGGCCGTTACCGGACGGTTGTCGGCATTTGGCGCGCGACCACCGATGAGATCACGGAAGCGCTCAAGGAGCGTCTTGGCGTATACAACCCCATTTATATGATGTCCCTGTCGGGCGCCCGCGGCAATATCGACCAGATTAAACAGCTGGCAGGCATGCGGGGCAACATGACTGATACATCGGGCCGGACTATCGAGATCCCCATCAAGTCCAACCTGCGCGAAGGCATGAACGTCCTTGAATTCTTCATCTCGTCTCACGGCGCCCGCAAGTCACTTTCAGATACGGCGCTGAAGACGGCCGACTCCGGCTATCTGACAAGGCGCCTGGTTGACATCTCCCAGGATGTGATCATCCGCAGCGAGGATTGCGGCACCGACGACTATATTGAAGTGTCACCTGTTGTGGTGGGCGGCAAGACCAAACGTGTTGTTGAGACCCTGGCCAACCGGATCGAAGGGCGCTACGCCGCGCTCCCCATCATCCACCCCGAAACGGGCGAAGTCCTGGTCGAAAAGAATGAGATCATCGGCAACTCAACCGCTGTCAAGATCGAAGAGCTTGGCATGATGAGGATCCCCATCCGCAGCAACCTGACTTGTCAGTGCGACAAGGGGGTTTGCGCCAAGTGCTATGGCCGTAATCTGGCCACAGGCGGTCCGACCGTCATCGGCGAAGCCGTCGGTATTATGGCGGCCCAGTCGATCGGCGAGCCGGGAACCCAGTTGACCATGCGCACCTTCCATACGGGCGGTATCGCGTCGGGTGACGATATCACACAGGGTCTCCCCCGTGTTGAGGAGTTGTTCGAGGCCAGAAAACCCAAGGGCCAGGCTGTCATCACGGAGTTGAGCGGAACGGTTACGGTGAGCGAGACAGAGAAGCGCCGCCGTGAAGTAATCGTGACCGCGGAGGACGGCAAAACGAAACAGTACAGCATTTCGATTTCAACCCCCCTCATCGTCGACACCGGTGATGTGGTCGAAGAAGGTGACCTCATTACGGACGGCTCGGTCAATCCGCACGACATCATGAAAATCAAGGGTGCCCGCGGTGTCCAGAAATACATCATCGCCGAGGTCTTGAAAGTCTATAAGAACAACGGTGTTGAGATTAACGACAAGCACATCGAGATCATTGTCCGCCAGATGTTAAGGAAATTCAAAATCGAAGACCCGGGCGACACGCAATTGCTCACGGGCAGCATCGTCGACATGGCCGAGTATCACCGGGCCAACGCGGAAGCCGTGGAAAACGATCTCCAGCCTGCTGAAGGCAAGCAGGTTCTGCTTGGCATCACCAAAGCCTCACTGGCAACCGAGTCCTTCCTGTCCGCCGCCTCCTTCCAGGAAACGACCCGTGTCCTGACCGATGCCGCTGTCAAGGGCAAGATTGATCCGCTCGAAGGCTTGAAGGAGAATGTCATTATTGGCAAGCTGATTCCGGCGGGTACAGGCCTTGCCCGTTACCGCAACATCAGCGCCGTCCCGGTTGTTCCAGCCAATATGGCTTTGCTCAACGCGACGGCGGATGAACGGATCGCGCGCACGGAGTACGAGCAGGAGGCCAGGGAGCTGGGCTTTACCCATGAGACCCAGGAGGATTACGAGTTCTTCATGCGTGAGCAGGGGCTGGATCCTGAAGTATTTGTTAACAAATGCAACTTCGATCTGACGCCGCCGCAGGAAGAGCCGGACATGGAAGATGACAATCCGCTCCTGGATCTCTTTGATTTTTCAGAAGAATTGGATGGGGAGGCCGGTGACAGCTGATCACCGCTTCCGTCGTTCGTTAGGACTACCCCGCGAAAGCGGGGTTTTCTTTTTTCTATTGACGATCTGGTCCGATCACTTTATAATGAAAGTCAAAGATAGTATAAGTCTATTTATGGGAATGGCGGCAGGAATGAGCAGTTTGACGGACATGATTGAAAGAACCATACTCGATCTGATTGAAAAGCAGGACGGTTTTTGTGAGCTGTCCCGCAATGCCTTCGCTTCCGAGCTGCAGGTGGCTCCTTCCCAGATCACTTATGTAATTACGACGCGTTTCAGCCACCGGCATGGCTATATGGTGGAAAGCCGGCGGGGAGGATCCGGCTTCGTCCGGATTACGCGGGTGCCCTACACCGAGGAAACCGAATACCTGTTGCATCTGGCCCGGTCCGTTCCTGACCGCTTGAGCCAGCACCAGGCCATTGTCATGATCAACCAGCTGATGGCGCTTGACCTCTTGTCACGGGACATTCTCCTTCTCATGAAGACCGCCTTGTCGGATACCAGCTTGCGGCAAATCGCCGTGCCGGCCCGTGACCGCGTGCGGTCCGACCTTTTGCGGCAGATGCTCACCAGACTCGCCGCCGGGGAGGGATAAGCATGTTGTGTCAAAGTTGTGGTCAACGCCAGGCAACGGTCCAGCTGACCCGGAATGTCAAGGGACAAGAGTTCGACCAATATTTGTGTGACCGATGTGCCGCAATGACCGGGCAAACGCCGGACCCCGGGTGGGGGAGCCCTTTCGGTTCAATCCTTCCCGGGCCCTCCCCCTTTGGTTATCCCGCACATCCGGGGTCGCCCCGCAGGGAACCTGCAGGCCTGGTCTGTCCTTCCTGCGGGGAAACGGAGCGGCAGCTGAAAGAAACAGGCCTGCTGGGCTGTGAGCAGTGCTACGACACCTTTGCCGCTGTACTTGATCCTGTCTTTCGACGGGTGCAGGGACACACGCGCCATATTGAGGCTCCGGGGGAAAGCCATAAGTCGGATGAGCTTGCGGAATTGCGCCAAAGACTGGACGCGGCTATCAGGGAAGAAGCTTACGAGGAAGCTGCGGGAATCCGCGATGAAATTCGAAAACATCAACAAAAAGGAGAAGGAGGCGACTGATGGCCTGGTATCTGGAAGAAGGCCCTGTCAGTGATGTCGTTATTTCGACGCGCGTCCGGCTGGCAAGAAACCTGGCGCATACGCCCTTCCCCTGGCGGCTGAAGCCGGATGAACAGGATTATGTAAAAGATAAGGTGATCGCTGCCTTTCGCGCCATTTGCCAGAAGTCGGGTGAAAAAGCAATCGTAGTGGAACTGGCTGACCTTGGAAAGGTCGAAACCCTGGCCCTGGCCGAGCGGCGGATTATCAGCAGGAGCATGCTGGGGAACACCAAGGGGAAAGCGCTGCTTCTTTTTCCGGGAGAAGCTTCAGGCATTCTTGTGAACGAGGAAGACCACTTGCGGCTCTACACTGTCAGCGCGGGTCTCCTTCTGGATGAAACCGCCAGGCAGGTCAGTCAATGCGCCTCGTCTTTGGAAAGCTCACTGTCTTTTGCGAAAAATGACCGGCTCGGCTACCTGACCGCCTGTCCGACCAACACGGGAACCGGCATGCGGGCATCCGTCATGCTCCACCTCCCGGGACTGATCCGGTCCAATATCATCGGACCCCTGGCAGAAAAACTGGCAAAGGCAGGTTATGTACTGAGGGGTGCCGAGGGAGAGGGAACCCAAGCCAAGGCTGACATGATTCAGCTGTCAAACCAGGTAACCCTGGGCGTCACCAC
>CAZSFQ010000003.1:0-134462 GCA_964606165.1 uncultured Mageeibacillus sp. | reverse complement strand
GGCTTCCCGGCGCAAGATACATTGCGCATATGCATGTTTTATGAGAAGATTATGAGACATGAAAATAAAAATTATCAGATCCAAATAACGATCGACCAGCAGGAGGATATCTGAATGGGAAAACAGAAATTTGAAAGAACGAAACCACACGTCAACGTCGGGACGATCGGTCACGTCGACCACGGCAAAACGACCTTGACGGCAGCCATTACCAAGGTGCTTTCGAGCGAAGGTCTGGCGAGCTTCACCGACTATGCCGCAATTGACAAGGCTCCCGAAGAAAGAGCACGCGGCATCACCATCAACGCGTCACACGTTGAGTACGAAACAGCAAACCGCCACTACGCGCACGTAGACTGCCCGGGACACGCTGACTACATCAAGAACATGATCACGGGCGCGGCCCAGATGGACGGCGCGATTCTCGTCGTTTCAGCTGTTGACGGTGTCATGCCCCAGACAAGCGAGCACATCCTGCTCGCCCGCCAGGTCGGCGTACCCGCCATTGTCGTCTTCATGAACAAGACCGACCAGGTGGACGACCCCGAGATTCTTGACCTGGTCGATATGGAAATCCGTGAGATCCTGGACAAGTACGACTTCCCGGGCGACGACACACCCATCATCCGCGGTTCCGCCCTGGAGGCGCTCGAATCAACGAGCACTGACATGAGCGATCCGGTCTACCAGCCCATTATCGAGCTGATGGAAGCGGTCGACAGCTTTATCCCGACGCCCGTGCGTCCGATCGACCAGCCTTTTGCCTGCCCGATCGAAGACGTTATGACCATCACTGGCCGCGGTACCGTTGTCACCGGTCGTGTTGAGCGCGGCCAGATCGACATCAACCGCCCTGTTGAGATTGTCGGACTTGCCGACGAGCCGAGGAAGACCGTGGTGACAGGCATTGAGATGTTCCGTAAGATGCTCGATCACGCCGAGGCAGGCGACAATGTCGGCCTCCTGCTCCGCGGAGTAGCGCGTGACGAAGTCCGTCGCGGCCAGGTCGTGGCGGCGCCCGGATCAATCAAGCCGATCAGGAAGTTTGTTGGCCAGGTCTACGTCCTGACCAAGGATGAAGGCGGCCGCCACAAGCCTTTCTTTGACGGCTACCGCCCGCAGTTCTACTTCCGCACGACCGACGTGACGGGTGTAGCCCATCTGCCGGAAGGCGTCGAGATGTGCTTGCCCGGCGACCATGTCGAAATCAATGTCGAACTGATCACGCCGATCGCCATCGAGCCCGGACTGAAATTCGCCATCCGCGAAGGCGGCAAAACTGTTGGTTCAGGCACAGTAGTCAAGATCACCGAAGACTGATCCGTCCAACTTTATTTACAAATGGGGAGCGCTCCGGGTCCTGTACCCGGAGCGCTCTTTGAATTAGCAGACTTATGAGAGAATGAGAGGGCCAAGGAGGTGGCAGCCATGCAGGATATCCTATTAGTTGTCGATATGCAAAACGATTTTGTGGATGGTTCCCTGGGAACGCCGGAAGCGCGGTCAATCGTCGCAAAGGTTGTTGAAAAAATGGAGCAGTTCGAAGGGCCGGTTCTTTTCACCAAGGATACGCACCGGGAGGACTACCTTGAAACACAGGAGGGCAGGCTTCTTCCGGTCGAACATTGTATCCGGGGAACCGAGGGCTGGGAAATTGTCGGAGAGGTTGCCGGGGCGCGCGAGGGGCAGGTGATTGAAAAAGATACCTTCGGTGCCCGCGATCTGCCGGCCGTCTTAATGGAAATGAACCAGGAAGACCCTGTCCGGTCCATTACCCTGGTGGGTCTTTGCACCGACATCTGCGTCATCTCCAATGCCATGCTGATCAAGGCCTACCTGCCGGAGGTCGAAATCATTGTTGACGCGTCCTGCTGCGCGGGCGTGACGCCTGAGAGTCACAAAATCGCGCTGGACGCCATGAAAGTCTGCCAGGTCAGTGTGACGGGGGAAAATGAAGAGGCCTGAGCCCGAGCCTACAATATATCGTAGTCACCTTCCCTGTAACCGACCAAAACCCGGTCCTCCAGAACCAGGACAGGCCGCTTGACCAGCATGCCGTCTGTGGCCAGGATTTCAATCATCTCTTCAGGGCTCATGCCTGGCAGCTTGTCTTTAAGTTTCAGTTCGCGGTATTTCATGCCGCTGGTGTTGAAGAAAGCCCGGGCCGGTTTGCCGCTTTTGGCAATCCATGCAGTCAGCTCCTCCCCGGTCGGCTTGTCTTTTTGAATATCGCGGTAGCTGTATGGGATGTCATGCTCATCAAGGAACCTCCTTGCTTTACGGCAGGTCCCTCATTTCGGGTAACAAACAAACAAGTTCATATGCGGCCCCTTTCCATCAGGCTCATTCCAGTTTGAGCGCCTTTTCGTAATCTTCCGGCGTATCAATATCAAATCCGTCCGGCAAATCATAGCCGGGTATTTCAATGACAGTATGTGGGAGTTTTTGGATTACCTGCCTTCCGCCCGTGTCGCCCGTAAGCGCTGACAACTCTCCGTAGTAGCGGCGGTCAAAGAGGACGGGGGAGGATCGTGTGCCGTCGATCACGGGGACCAGTATCATGCCGGTTTCGAATTCCTCCATCAAATGACGCATGAGTAAAGGTGAAACAAAGGGCTGATCGCCGGGAACATAAAAGCAGGCCAGGCTGTTTTCGGCGAGCTGCCGCGTTCCGCAGGCGACCGACGTGCCCTGCCCCTCCCTGTATCGGTCATTGGTGACAAAGGTCACGCCTGCTTCAGGGTTTTGCTTTGTCAGACTTTCAACCGCTTTCTTAACCGGACCGGCTTCGAATCCAAGGACGACGACAAGGTCACGGATATGGCTTGCCAGCACCCGGCTTACGGTTTGGCAGATGACAAGCTGGTCATCCAGGGGCAAAAGCAGCTTGTTTCGTCCCATGCGTTCCGACATGCCGGCAGCCAGAATGACAGCTGAGAAGGGCGCGGCCTGTTTGCTATTCTTTGACTGCCCGTACCAGGTTTTTTGCTCTCCCTTGTCCAAACCGTTGAAAAAGACAGCGCTCACTTCCGGGATATCAAGTATCCGCGCCGCGAGTTCGCCCATGATCCCGCCCGTCCTTTGATTTTCTTCCAGACAATCCAGCTGGTTGAATACAACCGCAATTTCGCTGGTCGGTGGGACACCTTTGAAAAAAAGACCGGAGCGGAGCAAGGCGATCAGATGTGGAATCTCAATGGCTTCACCGGCTTTGAGCCCGGTCGCCTGTGAAAAGATATGGGCCCGGTGGACACAGGATTCATCCAGGGCCTTGCCAAGGCCCGACAGGCCCAGAATGATCAGGGTTAAATCGGTTGTTTTTGGGATAACCGGCTCGTGGTCCGCATGGGCCTTGAGCGGCTTCCGTTTTGAGCCGTCGGCCTCACAGAGGATGATGGTGTCGTTCTTTGCGGCAGATCTTTGTTTTCGTACCCAAGCGTCCAGCTCTTCTTTGCCAACACCCCGGTGCTTGCCGGCACTATCCTCGTAGGCAGGACCCAGCCAGACGCCGGAAATTGGGGGAGGGGACATGGAAATCCTGGCCAGGCCCGCATTCTCTTTTTGTTTGATGGAAAGGGGGGGCGCCAGGCGGTCGTCAGCGCCGGGAACTCCCAAGGCAGTGGTTGAGGTCAGGATGGAGCGGGGGCGGAGCGACGCGTCAAAGAGGTGGATCAGGGTCGTCGTCTTGCCTCCTCCTCCGACCGCGCTGACCACAAAGGGGGAGGGGCAGCGCTTTGCGCTCTGCCGGATCAGTAAGCTGACGTAGGCCTCGAGAGTCAGATTGGATGAGGTCATCCCCGCTCCTTTCGATCAGATATTCTGTTTCGCCAAGTGTGCCAGGATAGCTTCCAGTACACCGCCGGCAATGGTGCGCCCCTTGTCGCTGATGGTTCGGGTGTAGTCAGCGTCACCTCGCGGGTCGACATCCCCCAGCTTCTGTCCCTTTTTGACATTGAAGCCATCGGCGATCAGGCCGCGGACAACACCAGGAATCAAGGTTTTGACCGGCTGGCCGTCAACTGTCAGGATGACGTCGCCGGCCGCGACCAGGTCACCGATCCCATGAAGGTTCCTGGTGACACCGGCTTGTGGGGCGCGCAGAACGCGATCCTTATCGACACCTGCAATGTTGCCGGGGATTCCCGTATTGGCAATGGCCTCACCCTGGTGGATCAGGCGTCCCAGGTAATGACCCCGCTTGGTTTCGATGACGACATGGGCGTGCTTTCCCGCTTCGATACCTGGGCCCAGGCCGATAACCAGGGGAGCCCACGAAGTATCATAGTCCGGAGTTCTCTTGCTCAAGGTAGCGTCGATGAAAACGTCCGGTTTCAAGAAATCCCGGACTTGACGGTCGGGGATGGTGAGGACAGGGATCAAGCCTTCCCGGATGATGGGCTCTATGTCCTCAAGGCTGCGGATGTGGCGGGAGGTCACGCCCTCAATGGTCCAGCTGCCTTCATAGATGGCGTTGCAATAAGAGACGGTTCGCCGGACACAGGATGGCGAGGGGAGATCAGAGACGGCTACGCGAAAACCCGACTGGTGGAGTTTGTGAATAACGGCAGAGGCCAGGTCGCCTCCGCCGCGGATCAGGATGGTGTGTTGCATGGTTTGGCTCCTCGTATAGCATTAACTGCAAAAGTGTTGGCAGTGTCAGTTGTCAGTCAGCAAGGCTGTCAAAGTAACCTTGGATCAGAACGACAGGCGTCCCCTTGTCACCGCTTCCCGATGTCAAATCCGCCAGCGAGCCAAGCAGGTCAGTCAGCTGACGCGGCGTGGTGCCGCCGGCATTGGTTTCGAAGTTCAGGTCATCTTCTTTGTGTGCGATGGCATTTCGGATGGCCTTCTCAAGCGCCTGCCCTGAGAGATCGGCAAACTTGCTGTCCGTTAAGTACTTGAGTTTCAATTCTCTCGGCTTGCCCCCCAGTCCATCCGTAAAGGCAGGGGAAACGACAGGGTCGGCCAATTCCCAAATCTTGCAGACAGGATCCTTGAAAGCTCCGTCGCCGTATATCATGACCTCAATGTGCTTATTGGTCTTTTCCAGAAATAAAGCGGACACGGCATCGACGAAGGATTTACCGGCCCGGGGAAAGAGTTTGACTTTCTCTTCACTGGCCTTGTTGCTGCCAAGCAAGCCGAATTCCGGGTGAAAGCCGCTGCCGCTGACCGGCTGGGTCAGGATGTCATCGAGGCCCAGGACATGTTTCGCTCCCGCCCGCCTGAGCAGGCGTTTGGTCCGTTCTCTCGTGTGGACATCGCAGACCAGAACACAGGACGTGTAGTCCAGGATGGCCAGGGGATCGTTGGCCAGGATAATTTCGGCCTGACAATCTTCACTTTCGATGATGTCACGGTAGAACTCGACGTAATCGACACCGGTGAAGGTGTGCCGGTTGACTCCGAATAGTCGGCGGTAACGCGCTTCAGGAAGGCAGTCCTTCAAGGGGTCAATCCCTTTTTCATCCATCTGGTCGAGATCCATCAGGCTGTTGCCGACCTCATCGGAAGGATAGCTTAGCTGCAGAACGATTTTATTCGCGCCCCTGGCAATGCCGCGCAGATTAACCGCAAAACGGTTCCTGCTCAAGATTGGGAAAATGACGCCGATTTCACCTTGGGGAAATTTACTCCTGATGTCAGCCGCAATGTCATCGCAGGTTGCGTAATTGTTTTCCGCCCTGGCAACGACCGACTCGGTTACGGCAACGACATCCCTGTCACGCAAATCGAATCCTTCGTCATTGGCGGCGAGCAGCACGCTTTCAACAATGATTTCCGCCAGATTGTCTCCGCTTTTAATAATGGGAGTTCTTATACCTCTCGAAGTTGTCCCTGTACGTCTCGTCATCTTCTGCGCGAAAAAAATCCGCTTCTCCTTTCAGCGAGCCCTTCCGGGCGTCCGGCATCTTGCCTAAAATCCCGCCCGGGGAGCCGCCCCCGCCGAATCAATCGGAAAGCGGAAGAAAAGGACGCGCCAACCCTGTTGGCCTGCGGCTTCCGGGCCGGCGCGCTTCAATTGGCGGAAGCATGTGAGAATCGAACTCACCCGGGAGGCTCCTAACCCCCCTCAACGGTTTTGAAGACCGCGGGGCACACCAGAACCCATCTGCCTCCACCGTGTATTGTCACGGTTGGCTATCAATTTGTCAACCTGAAAGGGTGGATAAACCGTGTGTTACGAGCTGCTCACGCGCCGCTTGTTTTTGAACAGAAACATGGCCAGTCCGAAGAGAAAGACGAAGATGCTGATGAATTGTGAGGTCGAAATACCAAGCAGAAAGCCTCTCGCCTCATCCCCTCTCCAGAATTCCAGGGTAAACCTGATAAGTGCGTAGACGCAAAGGTAAAGATAAAGGAGCTTGCCAGAAAAGCGGGATTTTCGCAAGAGCCGCCACAGTAGGAAGAAAAGGGCGAAGTTCAAAAAAGCCTCGGCCAGCTGAATGGGAAAGCGCCTGACTCCGTTCGCTTCCTCGACAGCCGCCTGGGTGTATATGAAACCGATCTTGCATTCGACGCCGTAACAACATCCTCCGAAGAAGCAGCCGATACGCCCGAAACCATGAAAAAGAGGAACCGCCGCTGCCCCGATGTCTGAGTAGGCATCGAGGTCCAGTTTTTTCTTCTTTCCGTAGAGCATGCCGGCCAGGATGCCGGTGATAAGGCCTCCGTAGTAGACAGCGCCGCCGAACAGGTACTGCATGTACTGAAGAAAGACGGCAAAGGAAGGAATCTTGTCAAGGTTTGAGAGAAAGAGTTTCAGCTCCTGGAAATTCACCAGGGCATAAGTCAGGTGGCTGCCGGCCCAACCGGCAGAAACAGCGACCAGCAAAATGGAGGTCATGGAAATCACGTCCAGCGATGTTTTTTTCGCGTACAGGTAGGCGAATGTGCCCGCTGCCAGGACTCCCGCCAGGGAGAGGAGGGAATAGACGCTGATCAGCTTTCCAAACAGGTAAAAATAAGGAAGCATACCATTTTCCCGCTCGACCGGGCATAACCCGGTCAAGTCAAAAGCGCTGCGCGGCGACGAATGATCATCGCTGGGCAGCGCCTTCTTCTTTTTAGCAAATTGCGCGTCATCAGGGCAGCTGAGCGCCCCTCACGACTTAGCCTAAGGCACCGAGGGCGTCAAAACCCTTCTTGAGGGCGCAGGCCACGGAAGCGGTGCAGATGATCCCGACAAGGGCAAAAATGGTGCCGACGATCCCTAGGACAAGTCCCGCGATCGCGAGCCCGTTGCCCGCTCCGATTTGCTTTGCCTTCTTCATTCCCATGACCCCGAAGATAATCCCCAGGACGGCCAGAACAGCCGTAAAGTACATGACGACGGGAATAAAGGATCCGACAATGCCAAGGACGCCGCAAACGAGAGCCGCGATGGCCATTCCGTTCGTCTGCGCGGGTGGTGCCGGGGGCGGGACGTAGCCGCCGGGCGGTTGCTGATATTGCGTATTGTTTTCCATGTGTCTCCTCCGTCTAATAAAAATACGGAAACGAATTTCCTACAACCGTTTCCCCTTCTCATAAACAATATGCAAGGGCACCCCGTTTGTCAAGTTATCGAGGCAGGCAATAGGATGAAGATGAGCGGCTTATATTTGAATATTTTGGATGGAACGGCATTGACAGCAGGGCAGGTTTATGGAAAGGCGACCGGTCGTGCCTCGCGGATCAGCCAAACGACCCGCTCCTTGACACGCCGTCCCGTCGCCTGCGAAATCGCCTCGGTGTAGAAATCGATCTGAATTCCATAGCGTTGCCGAAGCCAGTCGTCACCGCCAGCTGTCAGGCGATCCGTTTTGAAGTCAACCAGAACAGCCTGGCCGTCCTCTTCCACAAACCACAAGTCAATCATGCCCTGAACCAGGCTGGTCTCGTCAGGGGGGAAGGCCGGATCCAGCCGGCTCGAGGGGAGGGCGAGTGCAAAAGGCATCTCCCGGTAAACTTTTCCGCTTGTATCTTCAACCCTTAAAAGGCGGCCGGCAAGGTCGCTATCCGCCCAGCTGACTGCCTTGTCCGCGAAAGAAAGGGCGGCATGGCGCTGGTTATCCGTTAAGGTGCGGGCACTTACCAGTTGATCGAGCTGCTCCCTGTAAATTTGAACGGCTGCATCAAAGTCTTTGCCCCGCAAGAGACGGGGATCTAGAAATTGAAAAACAAGGTGCATGGTTGTTCCAAGCCGGGCTCCCCTGTCTTCAGACCTTTCTTCTTTTGTGCGCAGTGTCAGGGGCATATCCGCTTTTTCGAGCTTTGCCGACGCACTGTTTCCGCTGAGCTCCCATAAGGGTTCATGTACCGTATCAAGGCCTTGAAGGCCTGTTTGCGCTTCCAGGCCCAGACGCTGCAGCTCGGTAACGGTCACCTTGGCCGGGGTCACGGCGGCTTCCCGGAAAGGGATCTCGGCTCTGAGAAGTTGGAGGGGTGTCCATACTGCCTCTCCGGAAGAATGGTCGTCTTTTCCCAGGGCGAAAAGGCTGGTATCTTCGTGCTTGTCAACGGGCCCGTCCTGCTGAAGCGTCGACGCGTCCCGGACAAGCTCCTCCCAGGGGGTGATATGCACGGCCTGGATGACCGGTGGCAATCCCGCATCCAGGGACCGGGGCGGTGACTCTCCGGTCAAGGAAGTGATTTGCCGGGCCAGGGCCGGGTATCTGGCGGCCAAATAAGCCAGGAAGAGTTCCGCGTCATTTTTCAACTTCGCTGTCACCTTGTGGGGAATGATGGCGCGGCAGGCCCGTTCCTTATGATCCAGATCTTCCGTCTGGCGCCGGATTGTATCCATGATACCGGCGTAGGCCGGCTTGTCTCCGAGCGACGGCTGATCCACGGGCCAGAGCAGGTAAAGGCCGTGGATTGCGCGCGTCATGGCGACATAAAGTAAGCGCCAGGCTTCCGCTCTGTCCCGGTTGGCTTCGGCGATAAGCGCTGCCTCATGCAAGGGATTGTTGACGACTGTCATCCCGTCCCCGGCAATGGTCGCGCAGGAGAGCCCTTCATGTTCGGACAAAAGAATGACCGGTTTCGTTTTCCGGGTTCTCCAGTTCAAATCCAGCCTGCCAAGAATGACGTAATCCCACTCGAGACCCTTGCTGCTGTGCCGGGTCAGCACGCGGACAGCGCCGGGGAGAAGGGCTGTTTTTGGTTTAGCCCTGGCCGTGTCCGCCTTCATCATCTCCTTCATTTTTCGCAAAGCTCCCCGTATGCCCGGCAGAGTGTCAGTGTCGGGCTCTGCCGCGAAGTCAAGCAATTTGTCCAATTCTGCTGTGTAGCTTTCGCCAAAAGTTGCCTGGGCGATATATTCGGGGTAATCCGTTTCAAAAAAGATCAGATCGAGCAGGCCGCGGAAACTGAGTTCCTGCGCCAGGAATCGCCATCGTTCAATCCGGTTAATAAAGACTTCGGCTTTTTTTGCCAGGGGATGATCTGCGGATTCGCAGAGACGGAAGAAGCGGTCATGGAAAAATAATTGCCGCTTTTTCACCCCGCCCTCAATCTTTGGAACCGCGTCATCCAGCGAAAGACGGGCGACCTGGACCAGCTCTTCACCTGACCAGGCTTGGGGCGCGAATGGTCCGAGCAGGACGGAGAGGAGGGCGAAATCCTGCCTGGGGTTGTCAAGGACGGAAAAAAGTGCCTCAAGTTGGCGGAAAACCAGGTTATCCGGATACATTTCACCAGACCTGGTGGTGACCGGGATGCCGTATTGGACTAAGACCTCCTCGCAATCGCGGCAGTTTTCATTGGTCGGAAGAAGGATGGCAATCCTGTCATAAGGCACACCTTTGCGCCGCAGCTCACCAATGACCCGGAGTGCCATCAGGCCTTCACGGGCTGCGGGGGACATGGCGGCGATATCGGCTTCCAAGATGCCGGCTTCAGCCTTCACCCCCGTCGCGATTTCCAAGACGACATTGGCGGGGAAGGTGCTTCCTTCCTCTTCATCGAGGAGGCGCCATTTTTGGTCATCGGCGAAAAGCTGCTGAGTCTCATCGTAGTCAATTTCACCTGATTGTTTTGTCAGAAATGAGCTGAAAAAATCGTTGATGAAGCCGATTATCGGCGGCCGGGAGCGAAAACAGCGGTTGAGAAGGGCCAGATAACCGCTTTGCCGTGAATCCAGGGCAGGGGGCGCTTCATTGGCCTTGACAAGACAGGAGCTGTCCTGGTGTCCGGCAAAAAGATCGGGGTTGGCGTATCGGAAGCGATAGATGCTTTGCTTAATATCACCGACCATGAGCAGGTTGTCTTGGGCAATCCCCCGGATGATGGCATCCTGGATGCTGCTGGTATCCTGATATTCATCGACATAAATCTCTTTGAATTTTGACAGGTAGACCTCCCTGATTTCCGCCTGCTTCAACAGTTGGTGGGCGCCATGTTCGATGTCGCTGAACTGAATGGCGTTCATCCCGAAACGGCGCCGCTTGAACTCCTGGTCCAGCAAAAGGACGACTTCCATGAAACGGGCGACGGCTTGCGCGGATCTTTCAAGATCATTGCGGATTGCCTCAATTCTTGTGGTGAAGATGGCAGGGTATCCGGTGATAAAGGATGCGTCCCTGCTTGAACCGCGCTTGATCTGGTCGCTGACAAGGCCGACCAAGGGCAAAAAACCGGCGCGGCACATATAAACGAAGTCCTCTTTGATCTCCTTTTTTACAGGATCCTTGCCCGCATGCACAGATCTTGGGAATTGAACCGGATCCATCTGCCGGCCGGCTTCGACTATCTCATCCCACCGGGCAGCGCTGCGGCCGGATGACTCTTCAAGGCGGGTAACCAGGGCGGACACCACATCAACCACATTCAGCATCTGTTGGTCGGTGACAAGTTTGGAGTCCTGGAATTCTCTGATCAAGGCGGGGGAAGACTCAATATCGTCAAGGGTCTGGCGGGCCATGCCCAAGGCTTCTTCGAAAAGATCCCACCAGTAACCGGCCGCGAAATCATCAGACAGGGGGAAAGCCCGGGCCCGGTGAAGGAGTTCATGGGTTTTTGTCCGGGCCAATTCCCGATAATCCGGCAAGTTTCGCAGCTGTTCCAGCATCTGGACAATGGCTTCCCGAAAAGCCCTGTCGTCGAGATCCGGGGAATAGGCCAGGGAAATGGCTTGAAAACCGGAAAGCCAATCGAGGAGACTGATCTCTTCGCCCGTCAGGATCAGGGGCGCGGGTTCTTCCCTGCACCAGGATTCCTGCATGGTATGGCAGGCGTCAATTCTGGCGTACAGGTCCGACAGGACGGCATCGATGGATTCCTCAAGCAGCCTTGTTTCCTGCGCTCCCTCCAGGATCCCGTAGCCCGGCTCAAGGAGAGTCTGACCGTTTTCATCACAGAAACTGGACAGGTGCGCGCCAAGCACCCG
Organism: uncultured Mageeibacillus sp.; assembly: GCA_964606165.1. Lineage (GTDB taxonomy): Bacteria > Bacillota > Clostridia > Saccharofermentanales > DTU023 > UBA4923. The sequence continues at coordinate 123,091 of CAZSFQ010000003.1, read as the reverse complement.
ATTGCAAAAAGCGTGAATAGTCGAGATTTGAGCCAGATCCAACTCGCCGGCCAACTGATCGAAACGCCGTCTCTCTTCCCGGCTGGATGCCTGATCCCGCAGCCTTCGGAAGCGGGATGAGATTTTTACTTTCAGGTCCTTGGCGGCCAATTCGGTGAAAGTGATGACAAGTAGCTGGGAGGGGGCAACCTTTCCCTGGATCATCCGCTCAACGATCCGTTCAGTCAGGGTGGTCGTCTTGCCCGATCCTGCCGCAGCGGAGATGAGCAGGTTTGCCGGCCGGTCAAAATCGACGGCAAGCCGCTGGTCGTCTGTCAGTCGGGAAGTCATTTTGTCGTCTTCGCAATCATCCGGGCCGGTACTTGCTCCTGTTTTTTCATTCTAGCAGAAGGGCAGTCGGATCACGGTCAGATACTGCCAGGGAAGTCCGGGGAAGTGATCACTTGAAAGAAGAATTAAAATGTCCGACAATAATGAGGCCCGTCTTTGGCAGGCGGGGATGGAGGGATGCGCTTGAAACGCACACTTGTTTTAATCCTGATTCTGGCCCTTGGCCTGATTTTGACCGCTTCATGCAGTTCGCAGACTTATGACGCCAGGGAAATGGCTCTTGTGCAAGTAACCGGGGCGGATGGCTTCGCTGCCATCTCTGTCGGCCCGGATGAATCCGTGATACGCGCTTTGCTTGATGAGGCGTCAGACAGGCTTGACGAGCATGACGAAAAAGGATTTCAACGCCTCTTTCAACGCGAAGCCGTGCTCAGTTCGCTGGTTTTTACTCCCGACAGAACAGTGGGTTTGAAAAACGGCGACGAGGTGACCATCCGCGCTGACTACGATCATCAGCTGGCAAAGGAGGCAGGTGTCCGTTTCCGGAATGTCCGCTTCAAATACACAGTCGAAGGCCTCAAGGAGGCAGTGCCGATTGATGTCAAAGAGGATGTGGAACTTGCTTTTTCGGGTTATGACGGGCGGGGCCAGGCCTCGGTCTCATTGTCAGGCGATGTCGACCGCTTCAAGCAGGGCTTCGAATTTGTTTTCACCCGCGGCAACACCGATCTGTCAAACGGCGATTTGGTCGAGCTGAAAGTGATCCCCGACAACCGGATCCTGACCGCCAGGGGAAAGATCGCGCGCGAGACCAATTTGTCCTTTGAAGTGTCGGGACTCCCGCCCCTGGTCCAGGTCGATCTGTTTGAGAACCTGGTCTTGATTTTTGACGGTGTCAGCGACCAGGGCATTATCAGCTTTGACACCACCCGCTTGCCTGCCGACTGGGTTGAGGGCGGCCTTCAGGGTGGAGTGCCTGTCCGTTTTACCGCGCTGCCTTCAGCGGGACTTTCCAATGGCGAAAGGGTCATAGTTGAAGCCATTGCCGATACGGAATGGTTTGCCGGCCAGGGACTGAAAGTGGAGCGGCTGACAAAGGAGTATCTTGTCAGCGGCCTGAAAGAATACCCCAGGAATCTGGATGGCGTGGATCTGATGCCCTTGTTCGATCAGATCGCCCCCTGGCTTGAGCAGGATGTGACAGCCAGGCTTGACATGAACTACTGGAACGACGACTTCAGGACAGGCCAGCCAGTCAGCCGTTGGGACTACAGCTATCAGGCAGGTGTTACCCGTTTGTTCTACGGTTATGACCAGACTGACCGCGCCCGCAACTTTTTTGCCATCCTTTACAAGGCCGTCGTAAATGGCAGCTGTCAGGAGGCTGTCCCCTATCAGTCCTTTTACGAGAAAGGTGACAGGGTGAACTCGACGCTTTACCTTCTTTACGTCGTCGAAGAGATCATGTATGACCGCCCCGCGGTGGAGGATTTCCGGGAGATCAACCTGCGCTTCCACGGGGATGTCGAACTGGATCTCATTTCCAGCTTCAAGGATCAGTACGGCGGGAGTGATATCCTGATTGTCGACGTTCCGGTACCGGAACAGGTCGTCTATGAGGACACCATTTTCCCATCCGCACCCTAGAGTGCTGTGCTATCATTGTCGGGTAACAGGAGGCTCTTGGATGAGTTTTCAATCAAAGGGCGGGAAGACGCGGGAGAACCGTAACCACGAAAGTGACGGCCGCCTTGATGAATTAAAGGCGGCAGCGTCGCGCGGTGAAACCGTGGAGCCAGAACAGGGAGTGCGGAACATGCGCCGCCCGCTTGTCAACCGCCCCGATTTTATTTTGCGGGCCGCCTTGCCCGCCGAGGATTTTGCCAATCCGCTTGACGGGGGCTGGCGGGGACGTCTGTCTTGTGGTCTTCATCTGGTTGTGATACTCTTTGCCGCCCAGTTGATCAGTGAGATTGTGCTCCGCATCAATGTGGACGGTCCCTTTTTCACCATCGGCCTTCTCTATCTGACTTTGTTTTGTCTGGTCCGGGCGGTGATCCTGTCTGCCCTTTTACGGGTTTTACCTCAAAAAGTCCGCAACGCCGCCACCTACGCGCTTTTATTTATCTTTCCCTTCATTTACGCGGCACAGCTTGTTTACTATAAATTCTTCCGGACTTTTTTCGTCGTTTACTCAATCGGCCACGGCGGCCAGGTGCTGCAATTTATGGAGGATATTGTAATCAAGATTCTCCGCAATACACCCTGGTTTGTCCTCATGCTCTCCCCTATATCCATCTATTACGTCTTCGTGAAGAAGCGAGTTGACACTGACTGCGCCGGAAGAAAAAAAAGATGGCCGGAGGTGCTGGCCGCGCTGGCTGCCGCTTTTGTCCTCTTCGGGGCGACCGTCGGCGTCATGGCCTTTGACCGTTCGCTTAACAGCCCCTGGGAACACTATTTTCTCGAAAACGAGATCCTGACCGGGACCAATCAGTTTGGCCTCCTGTCCGCCATGGGAGTCGACGTCAGCCACATAGTGTACCCCCGAAGCGCGCTGGTACCGGATGATTTGATCCCGGATCCCATTGATCCGCCCTGGATGACCGAGCCGGACCAGTCTTTGCCGGGTCCTCTCGAAACGGAGCCGGATGATGTCTTTGTGCGGGCCCCCAATGTCCTGCCCATTGATTATGATGCACGGCTCGAAGACTATGTCTCCGAGGACAACGCAGCCCCCATCCTGATGGGGAAAACCAGGGCTGACCTGGTCCGTTATCTGGACCTGGTCTTTTCTCGGACAGAGCCCTCCTATACAAATGACCATACGGGGCGGGGCAAGGGCTTCAACCTGATCTTTGTGACGGCCGAGAGTTTTTCCAAATACTGCATCGACGAGGAATTGACCCCGACACTTTGGCAAATGTATCACCAGGGGGTTTACTTCGAGAATTTCTATGTGCCGGTGTGGACCGTATCGACCCTGGACGGTGAATATGCCGGGCTTTGCGGCATGATACCCAAGCAGGGTGTCTGGACCTTGAAGGAAGCCCATAAAAATGACATGGCCATGGTGCCCGGCAAGATGTTTGAGCGCTTGGGCTATACGACTTACGCCTGGCACAACCACACCTGGAATTACTACGCGCGCGACCTGTCCCACCCCAACCTGGGCTACGATTACCGGGGGCTGGGCCACGGGCTGGAGGTCAAGCGGACCTGGCCGGAATCCGATCTGGAGATGATCGAAAAGACGGCATTCGAGTTCCTGGACGAGGAACCCTTCCACGTTTACTACCTGACGGTCAGTGGTCACGCCAACTGGACGAAAATGGGAAACGCCATGGCGGCCCGTCACTGGGACACCTTCTCGCATCTGGACCTGCCCCATGAGGGGATCGCCTACCTGGCCGCCAACTATGAACTGGAACTGGCCATGGAGAGCCTGATGCGGCAGCTGAGAGATGCCGGCATTGCGGACAGGACCCTGATTGTCATCAACCCCGACCATTATCCCTATGCCCTCGAAGAACACTCCAGTTACGAGGCCCTGGCGGGAAAGAGCCTTGACAAGGTTTTTGACATCTACGAAAGCTGCGCCTTGTTTTACCATGACGGGATCGAACCGGAAGTTGTCGACAAGTACTGCACCAGCCTGGATCTGCTTCCGACAATTTACAACTACATGGGTGTCCCCTACGACTCCAGATTTTTCTCAGGACGCGACATCTTCTCCGACACGGAAGCCCTGGCCATATTCCTCGGGCGAAGCTGGATCACGGAAAAAGGGCGCTACAATGCCGCGACCGGAACCTTCACCCTCCACCAAGGCCAGGAGCTGGATGACCAGGCAGCCTACATCGAGCTTATCAACCGCGAGGTCAAACTGCGCTACGATACGGCCCGGGTCGTCATTGATTCGGATTATTACAAAGATCTGTTAACTGAAGAAGATTGGACCGCAATCAACGAACCCTACTTGACTTACATGAAAGAAAATCCCTGGCCCTGAGAGGCGCGTCCCTGAGCTTAACCGCCCGCCTCCAGGATTGCCTCGCGCGCCCTGCTGTTTTCTTCTTTATCCGCGGCTTTGGCCTGATTTCGCGCCAGCCGGCTGTCGTAGCCGCAGGCGGCATACCAGGGGCAGTAAGCGCAGGGGTTTTGGCTGTTTTCCCGCATGGCTGGCTTTGCGGGGAAATGTCCGCTCAGGATTGATTCCAGGCTTTCGACAGCTTTCTTTTCAGCGAAACGGGCCACCTTTTGCAGGTGATCTTCCTTCCATACGGCCATCTGCTTTTCGAGTGATTTGAGGCCTGTATTTTCATCGGGAGAGGGGGGCGGCCGGAAGGAAGATAGTTGGTAATGATTGGATGTCTTCCAGCCGGCGAAAAGAAGTCCTTCGATCAGGCTTCCCGGAAAAGCGGTCTCATAAGCTCTTTTGTAGAGAGGGAGCTGGAGGTCGGTACCATCGTAAAGGCCCAGCCAGGAGAACTCCCGGGATGAACGCTTATAATCGATCAGCCGGATCAGGCCCTGCGGGTTTTCATCGATCCGGTCGATCAGGCCGCGGCAGGTGAAGTCGTGTTTGCCGGCCCTCAACAGATAGGGCGGCCGACCTTCCTGGGGGAAGTACCACTCCAGAAGCCGCGGCCTGAATTCATCCTTGCGGTTGAATTCGGCGAGGATGCCAAGGGTGTCCGCGGCGCGCATGATCATTCGCTCGCCGATTCCGCCTGAAAGAGACGGCTCCCCATACCATGCCAGCTGCCGGTCCCCGGTCGCCTGCCGGTACAGATCGCGCATATGCAGGGGGGTCAGACGTTCTTGCCAGCCAAGAGTGACTGCCAAATTTTCATCCTGCGAAGAGACCCCGAGCAGGTCGATCAATTCCTCCACAGCCAATTCCATCAGGCGGTGAAGGAGGGTTCCCTGGTGGCTTGCCATGTCCTCGGGTATGATCCGTTCGGTTGCGCCCGTCAGGTATTGGATAAAGAACCGGAAGGGACAGGAATTATAAAGCTGGATCAAGGAAACGCTGACGCCCTTACGCTCTGTCATGACGGCTTCGGCCAGTGATTGGGGCAGGGCGAGAGAAGCGGCCATTTCATCGGCCGGCTGAAGCAGGCGGGGAATATCTTTTTTGAAATGCGCGACGGCCTCCTGCCAGGCCAGGGGCGCGTCGCGGGTCCATCGGAGCATCCTGACCGCCGTCCCGGGCGCGTACCAGCGCGGGTCGGGTTGAGCAGTCTGCCTGGTCAGGACGATTTCATCGCCTCCTTTTTCCGCAAGCCATTCGTCAAAGAGACGCGAACTGTCGTCTCCCAGGGTCGGTGTTGACAAGTAAAGTGCCTGGCCGGGTCTGGTAAGGAGTGAGTGAATCAGCCAGGCCTGTGTCGCGGCCTGGTCCCTGGTCCTGTTGGGGAAGGGCTTGCCTGACCGGTCAGCCAGGAAAGCCCTTTCCTCATCCAGCAAGTAGCCTTCCTGCCCGGGCGGAGGAGGAAAAGCCGCGTCGGTCGCGCCCAAAATAAATAAAATCCGGCATGGCCAGGAGGCCATCTGGGCAAGTGAGCCCACCCGGACCAGATCGATACCGGCGGGAATTGAAGCCAGCGACAAACCCTCCATGCCCGCGAGCAGGAGGGATGCAAAATGCTCCTGGGAAATGCGGGTCTCACCGAGGAGCCCGGCGGATTCCTCCAGGTAATCGATGACCGCGTTCCAAGAGGCGACCAGAGTACGGGCGCTCTCCTTGTGGCCGTCCGCCAGCAGCTTGTCCCTTTGTTCCCCGATCAGCCGGGCGGGAGGGCTTTCACCTTCAAACAGCAAGTCAATCAGCAGGGAGCACTTGGACCTGCCAGTCCCTGCTTCCCGCATGGCGGTTATCCGCATCAGCAACTTTTCCAAGTCAGCAAGAACAGAGGTGACGGCCAGACCCTCCGGCGTCAGCGGGTCAAACCCGGTCAGGATCCTGGAAGAATCGCGGACTCCCCGCCAACCGATGGCCAGGGCCTCATTTTCAAAAAGATCGATCTCCTGGCCATCCAGGCCGGAAAGGCCGCTTCTGTAATAGTCGAGCAGGTCATCCAGGCTGAATTCGTGTTTGCACAGTTTGAGAAAAGATCGCAGGAAGCGTAGAAAGGAGCTTTGATGGAGCGGCCTGCCCGTGTCAATGTAGGCGTCAATCCCGTACTCGGCCAGGGCAGGTTCAAGGTAGGCGGAAGCCATGTCCGTCTCACAAAGGGCAATGCCGATGTCCTTTCGCCGCGTCTTGCCCGTCAGCAGAAGTCTGCGGATTTCCCCGGCGGCATAGCGCACTTCCTCACGCCTGTCGATGGCCCGTATAAAGCACATCTCCGGTTGCGGGCGGGTGACTGGAGATGGCAGCCGTTCCCTCCTGGATCCGGGGAAGAGCCGCTCGAGCGACCGCAGGCTTTCGCTGCCATGCCGGAAAGCGATTTCTTCCCCTTCCGAGCCGTCATCGGCAATCGCGATGGTCAGGGAAGCGACTTTGGATGAGAGGGCTTTCAGGACCTGCCGCTCCTGGGAGGTAAAATCACGGCTGTTGCCGAAACCCAGGATCCAGACATGGGAGTTCCCCAGGAAAGCCAGGCGGCCGGGCAAGGGTTCGGTGTCCAGTAATTGCGCCAAACGGCTCAGTTCTTCGTCAGGGTCATCCAAGTGCCGCAGTTGAAGTTCTTTTTCCAGCGCATCCTTGAGAAGAGCGAAATCGTGCAGCTTATCCATGGTTGCCTGGCTCGCGACGGCAGTGCCGATCTCCTCTTCAGTATTCATCAGGTCTTTGGTGGATATACCATAACGTTGAAAATCTCCCAGAACACTGACCAGTTCCGCGGCGTAGCGCGGTCTTCCGGCCAGCCGGTTGAATCTTCGGAAAGGAAGCTTGCTGTCCAGCAGCAAGCCCTGTGCCAAAACAGCCTTGCCCGCTTTTGAGAGACTGGCCGCGGCCTGGCGGCCCGCCTCCATGAAAAGCCGCGTTGCCAGGCGGCGAAAGGAAAGGACTTCAGACATCATCAGACCGCCGGCATGCTGTCCGGTCAGGTAGCGGCGCTCCATATCGGCTTTCAGATACTCCGGCACCAGGATGAAGGCCCGGTGATCCGGCCAGGCCGACTGGTGTTGGCCAAGTTCGTCAAAGACCCGGCGGACCAGCTGGTCGGGATCTGTGTGATAGATGAGGCGGGGGCAGCATGCTGGTGGCATCTCGTTTGACCTCGCTAGGCGAAGAATACGCGTGTCTCGCCGGTCAGGCGGGTCCGTTTCATTTTGTCAAAGTACTCAAGAAGGGCGATGGCAAATTTGCGGCTTGTTTCCAGCCGGTCGCGAAAGTCAGCCAGAGTGATCCCGTCTTCCCGCTCAATCGTGTCGCGGGCGACGGCCCACGCCTGATCCACCTTGTCCCGGTGCATCAGGATCTGGGGGGTCAGCCGGATCAGGATTTCACGGTCGATCAGCAAAGACAAAATTTGCGTACGGTCGACCCGCTTGCCCGGCTGCAGCGGGATCTCGTCGGGCAGGGGGGGCGCGTAACCCGCCTTCAGGAAGATCATCTCCATCTCATGGACTGCCTTCTCCTCTTCCGGCGAAAGAGAGACCCGGTAGCCATGAAGGGAGACCAAGCCATCGTAAGTGTCAAGGATTTCCCTGTCGCGCAGCCGGTCGATGACAAGATCGGACAACTGGATCCCCGCGCGCGGCATCAGCCTGGTCCGCAGTTCCTCACGCCTCATCCCCTGCTCGAGCGGCCGTTTGGCATGGAAGCTGGCGAGCAGGGCTGACGCTTTTCGGCCCAGTGATTCCAGGAAGCTTTCGCTGACCGCGACGCGCTCATTCAGGAGGACAAGGGATTGGCTGGCGACAAGGCCGCTGAGCAATTCCTTGCCGTCCAAGGCGCTGACACCTGCCCGGTAAAAGGCGGTTTCCAGTAAGGCAAGCCTGTCGCTCCTGTGGGCGACAGCCAGGCTGAGGCGGGCCGACGGGTCATGGCCGGCCATGATGTCAAAATCACCGGAGTTGTTTTCACGCATGCGCCTGCGCCTTGCCGGCAGGGGGTCAACAATGACACCGCCCCCGATTGTCTCAAGCGGCGAATAAAAACGGATGATAAAGCGGTCACCGTACTTGGCGAACAGTTCCTCCTCGGGCCTTATCTGGGCAGGGCCCGTGTCACCCGGTTCCAGGATATCGCGGTCAAGCAGCACAATGCGGGCCAGGATTTCACGGGCGCCGTGGAAGAGGTGAACCCGCATCTTGTTGGTGATGGGGAAGCGGGCTCCGGGGAGCGCGGTCAGGGTGGCATCGATGAGCTGGCTTCCCCGCAGGCTTCCCGGCGCGGCCAGGGTATCGCCCCGGGCCAAATCGTCTTTTTTTACGCCAGTCAGGTTAAGGGCGACGCGCTGCCCCGGCCAGGCGGTATCCACCGCTGTTTCATGAATCTGAATGCCCCGCACGCGCGCGGTCTTGTCCTGGGGATAGATCCCGGCCTGGTCACCTGTCCGGACTATCCCCTCAATCAGGGTCCCGGTCACGATGGTTCCAAAGCCGCCCAGCGAAAAAATCCGGTCGACAGGCAGCCGGAAGGGGAGCTCGTCTCTCGTGGAATCCGCCGCGGCGATCAGGTCGAAGAGGGTGGTCCGCAGGCTTTCAATGCCCTCACCCGATACAGTTGATGTCCGGATGACGGCCGCGTCCTCCAGGAATGTGCCGCGGACCTGGTCGCGAAGATCCTCTTCGACCAGTTCAATCAGCTCCTCATCGGCCAGATCGCACTTGGTGAGCGCGATGACCCCATGCGGAATACCAAGCAGCGACAGAATTCCCAGGTGTTCGCGCGTCTGCGGCATGACACCCTCGTCGGCGGCGACGACCAGCAGGGCGAGATCAATCCCGCCGGCTCCCGCCAGCATGTTGCTGATGAATTTTTCATGGCCGGGAACATCAATAATGCCCGACCGCGAGCCGTCGGGCAGATCGAGCCAGGTGAAGCCCAGCTCGATGGTGATGCCTCTTTCTTTTTCCTCGGTGAGCCGGTCGGGGTCGCGGCCGGTCAGGGCCAGGATCAGGGAAGATTTGCCATGATCGACGTGGCCGGCCGTGCCGATGATGACATGTTTCATAGCTGATCCGCCTCTCTGTCAAATGCGTCGACCAGGGCGAAAATAAGCAGGCGCTCCTCTTCTTCAGAAACAGTCCGCAAGTCGAACAAAAGTGTTTCGTGTGTTGTGCGGCAGAGGACGGGAGGGTCAAAAGCCCGCAATCTGGATTCCAGCGAAAAGATCGGCAGTGTGCCGGGATTGACGGCCAGGGCCCATGAGTCCACAGCGACTTCAGGCGCCGCCCCTCCCCCCATGATCATGGGAGAGGAGATAGCCTGCGCGCCAATCCCGTGTTGGGCGAGGACGGCCGCCGCCTCTTCGGTCCGTTCACGCAGGGCGGCGGTATCATAAAGCGCCGACACCAGCAAAGGGATCTCCTCTTTGGCGCGGTCGGGATCCAGATAGAGCGCCAGGGTTGCCTCAAGGGCCGCGAGGGTCATCTTGTCACACCGGAAGGCACGCATCAGGGGGTGGGAGGCCATTTTCCCCACCAGGTCGGCCCTACCGATGATGATGCCGGCCTGGGGCCCGCCGAGGAGTTTGTCACCGGAAAAACAGATGACATCGGCGCCGGAGGCAAGGGCGGCAGGGACGGTCGGTTCGTCAGTCAGCAGGGCGGAAAGCTCCGCGGAGATGAGGCCGCTTCCCAGGTCATAGATCAGAGGGAGGCCGTGCTTGTGGGCCAATTCGGACAGTTGGAATTCGTCAACCTCTCCGGTAAAGCCCGACAGCCGGAAATTGCTGCGATGAACTTTGAGAAGGGCCGCGGTTGAGTCGCCGATGGCGCTCTCATAATCGGCCGGATGTGTCTTGTTGGTGGTGCCGACTTCGCGCAGAATGGCGCCGCTTTCCTCCATGATCTCGGGGATCCTGAACCTGCCCCCGATCTCGACCAGCTCACCGCGCGAAACAATGACCTCACGCCCCCGGCACAAGGCCGACAAGGCGAGCATGACAGCAGCCGCGTTGTTGTTGACCACTGTCGCGGCTTCAATGGGGAAAAGACGGCAAAGCAGGGTTTCCACCGATGACGTACGCTGGCCCCGTCTGTTTTCTTCCAGATCAAATTCGAGTGACGCGTAGCCTTCACTGCTTCGTTGGATTGCGGCCAGAGCCTGCCTGGCCAGGGGTGCCCGGCCAAGATTGGTGTGGAGGATGGCGCCGGTGGCATTGATGACTTTCCGGATCCCCGGCCTGGCTTCGGTATCGAGCTTATTAAGTGCTGCCGTGACCAGGCTTTGCGCGGTCAGGGATAAGCTTCCCTCCGTCCCATGGCCAGTCCGGCCGATATATGTGGTGTCCGGGTGGGGCTTATCTCCGCTTTCAAGAAGCAACTGCCGCGCCGCGTCGAGAATACCGCGCACCGCTTCTCGTACAGGGATGTAGCCCATGGTTTCCCTGGCCTTGTCGAAACGCGAATCACGCAGCAACTCATCCACTTTTGGCAGGTCCCGCGGACTTTCAATGGTCATCCCCATCACCTCTTTGTCTTGAGTTCTTAAACTCATCTTACCAAAGGGAGTGGTAGAATAATGCCGAATCAGAGCGGATCGCCTTGACGGACGGAAGGAGTGTTGGCATGCGCGACAAATTTAAGAGAATGATCCGGGCCTGGGTTTCCTTCCTGAACAAGCAGGCCGATGCCGCCATGGCCCGCGCCATGGTCTGGTCGATCCGGTCAGGCAGCCGCAAGGAATTCAAGCACCGGCAGTGTTGCATCAGCCGGGAACAGAAAAAGATGATCCGGGATTACTGGAACCGCTATACGAAAAAGAACCGCCCGCTCTTCCAGGCTTTGTACTCCTGTATGCACGGCGATTTTGACGTTCGCTATCTGCCCGACGACCTTTACCTTACCCGCATGCTTGGCTATCTGAACGACCGTGACTATGCCGTCCTGACCAACAAGTGCCTTCAGCCTCTCCTCTTTAACTGCCGCCAGCCGGAGACGGTCTTCATGCGAATCAAGGGATCCTTCTACAACGCCGACTATCAATTGATCAGCAGGGAAGAAGCGATCCGGCTATTCCTTGAAAGCGGTGAGGCGGTTGTCAAGCCGGCGACACGCACCCACAGCGGCAAGGGGATCCGGTTTCACTCTGCCAGGGAGGCGGCAGAAGTTTCAGATTTCCTGGACACCCACTTTGACCAGGTCCCAAGTTATATCGTTCAGAAGGTGGTCAGGCAGCATGCCGCCCTTGCCGCCATCCATGAGAGTTCAGTCAACTGCCTGCGCGTGATGACGCTTTTGATTGACGGCCAGGCCGTCGCGCTTTCGACCGTGCTGAAAATGGGCGCCGGTGGCAGCCAGGTGGATAACCTGGGTTTTGGCGGCATCGTATGTGGTGTCAGGGAAGACGGCAGCCTGCGGGAAGTTGCCTTCTCGGCCAATGGCGACCAGTTCGGCCGGCACCCGCAGGGCTTTGATTTTAGCGGCTATCCTGTTCCCTCCTTCCAGGCGGTCAGGGAGATGGCTGTGAAAATGGCGGAACGCCTTCCCTATACGCGCCTGATTGCCTGGGATATTGCTGTCGCTGAAGACGGTGAACCGGTTCTTATCGAATATAATGACATAGGGGAGCTGGGCTTTATGCAGTACGCCAACGGCCCCCTGTTCGGGGACTATACGGATCAGGTGCTGTCGGAAATCTTCTGCTGATCAGATCACCCGGATGGCGACACCTTGCCAGGGAAGGACGCGGCCGACCGGCCACGCCTCCTCGCCCATCCCGCGCAGGGTACTGAGATAAGGTTCGACGTCATCCTCTTTCATGGCCAGCAAGAGACCGCCTGAGGTCTGGGGGTCAAACATGAGATCCGTCAAGGCCATGGGAATTTCCTTGTCAATCCGAACCCGGTCGCCGACATAGTCCCTGTTGCGGTAGGTTCCGCCGGGGAGTATGCCGTCCCTGGCCATATCCAGAGCCTGGGGCAGCAGGGGGACGGACCGGCTGTCGAGTTCCAGGGTGATCCCTCCGCCATCACCCGCCATTTCCCGCATATGTCCGAGCAGGCCGAAACCTGTGATATCGGTTGAGGCAGATACATGAAGGCCCAGGGAAGCCTCAAAGGCGTATTTATTCAGTTTGGCCATGGTATCAACCATGAGCTGTTCGGTCTCCTTGTCGAGAAGGTCGGCTTTGGCGCCCGTAGAAAGAGCTCCCGTACCAAGAGCCTTTGTCAGAACAAGCTGATGGCCCGCACGGGGCGTGTTGTTCCTCCGGATCTGATCCGGGTGGCAGAGACCCATGACGGACAGGCCGTATTTGGGCTCTTCATCCTCGATACTGTGACCGCCTGCGATGGTGACCCCGGCCTCCACGCACTTGTCGGCCCCGCCTTCAAGAATCCTGCGCACGACGGCCAGGTCCATACAAGACGAAAAGCAAAGCAGGTTCAGCGCTGTTTTAGGTACAGCTCCCATGGCGTAGACATCGCTCAGGGCGTTGGCCGCGGCAATACGGCCGTAGTCATAAGGATCATCGACGACAGGCGGGAAGAAATCGACTGTCTGGATGACAGCGATGTCGTCGGAAACGAGGTAGACGCAGGCGTCATCGTCGGTTTCATAACCGACAAGGAGGCGGTCGTCAATTTTTTTCGGCAAACCAGCCAGCAGCTCGGAAAGGACCCCCGGTCCTACCTTGGCCCCTCAGCCGCCGGCGCTGGTCAGCTGGGTCAGACGGATTTCTTTTTCTGTCATCCGGCTACCTCCTTTCTTCTCTCACAGGCAATCATACATCTAAACCGCCGTAGTAGTCATCTGCCTGTCCGCCGGGCGGCTGGTAATGGTCCAGGTTATAGGGCGTCAAAATCCCCGTGTCGGTGACAACACCCGAAACAAGATGAGGAGGCGTTATGTCAAAGGATGGGTAGTAACCTTTGACTTCAGGCCTGGTGTTCCGCACGCCGCGGGCCTCAAGCACGAATTGGGGATCGCGCTGTTCGATGGTGACTTCAGAAAGGGTCACCATGTCCGGAATTCCCGTGACAAAGTAGGGCACGCCGTAGTATTTGGCGACGATGGCGATCTGGAGAGTTCCGATTTTGTTGACCACATAGCCGTCCCTGGTAATGGCGTCGGCCGCCGTTGTAAACAGATCGACCTGATGGCGGGAGAACACCTCGGCTGGCATATTGTCGGTAATCACAGTGACATCCGCGCCCATTTCAGCCGCGACGCTGGCCGTCAGGCGGGCACCCTGGAAGTAGGGCCGGGTCTCGGGAGTGAACAGTTTCAGTTCCATGCCTCTCTCCTGGGCCGCCCGGATCATGGTGCCTACGATGGTCTCGCCAAAGCAGTTGGTCATAACGCTTGCCCGGTCAGGAAGAAGTGAAATAAGATTGATGCCGACCCTGGACATCCGCTCGTAGCGGCGTTCCAGGGAGTCATAGGCCAGGTTGAAGAGGACCTGCGTTACATCACTTTCCCCTTGCTTCAGCGCTTTTTCGGCTGCAGCAAGGGCAGCAGATGTCACCAGCCTCATTCTCGATTCAGTTGTCGGCCGGGCGGTCGACAGCCTGTCGGCAGCCAGCCGCAATGCGTGAAGCTGATCGTCTTTGCTCCGGCCCCTGACCTGGCTGGCTGCAAGTGTCATTCCCATGCCGGCCGCCGTGTAGGGGCCGGCGCTCTGGGTCACCATGCCGGTGATGGCTTCAGCCACCTGGTCGACAGTCCGGCATTCGAGGAAAATAATTTCAGTCGGGTAGACACGCCGGTCCAGGATCCGGACCAAACCCTTTTCATACCAGGCGATATTCTCGTAGCGCAGTAAAAAACCAAGGTCATGATCCTGGCGCCGTGCCTTGCTTGTGCTTTCGGACATGGGAAGGCCTCCTGTCTTCAAGCTCTGGTTCCGGGCGGGCTTTGAAGGCGGAGCCGGATGGCTTGCTTGATGTTTTGGATCTGCCAGTCAGTCCTCGAACCGCCGTATTCCCCGTCAACGGTGAAGGGGACGGCTTCTTTGAAACGAAAGATGATTTCGCTGGCCCGCCGCCGGATAATGGCTTCACTTGTTTTCCGGCGCAGCAGATGGGAGATGAGTTGAGCTGTCTGTCCAGCATTGCGGGGGGGCTTGACCAGCAGGACCTCAAAGAGGCCGTCGTTGAAAACAACATCGTCCAGCTTAACCATCCCGCCGACAGAAAAGGAGTTGAGGACACCGCCGAAGATGTAACTGCCGGAATAGTCGGCCCCGTCAAGAAGGACAGTGGTATCAAAGGGGCGGATGCTGCCCACCGATTGAAGACCGGTCAGGATGTAGGCGAAATGACCCAGGGTCTTTTTCAGGCGGCGTCTTGTCGCATAGGAAGTTTCGGTAAAAGCGCCAAAACTGGTGACATAGCTGAAGTAGTCGGGAACCTGGTCGGGACTGTCAGGCGCGACGCCCTCGGGAAGGTCCCGGCGGATCAGGGGGCGGCTCCCATGGACACGGCCGATGTCGACAGGGAAAGGGATACCCGTCAAGATACCCTGTGCCGCCTTCCTGGGGTCTGATGGCAGTTTGAAAGTCCTGGCAATGTCGCAAGTGGAGCCAATCGGCAGGAAACCGACATCGGGGGGGAAGCGGAGCCGCATAAGTCCCGAGATGACCTCGGACAGCGTGCCATCGCCGCCGCAGGCGACGACAACCTCGTAGGCGGGGGCCTCGGTGAAAGCGATTTCGCGGGCGTCCCCCCTGCCGGCCGTAAAAACTTCGCGGACCACAGCCCCAGCCTGCCGGAGTTCGCCGCAAAGCTTGGCGGCCAGCTCGGTCGCGCCGAAACGGCCGGCGTTCGGATTGATGATAACCAGGATTTTTTGGCCTGTCCCGCTCATGCCTGTATCATATCACGGACAATGCCAGGCGGCGGTTTCGGCCTTGGGGATGCTACTTTCGAAGATGATGGCTCAAGACCGCGAGGGCGCATGCCATGTTCTCATTTTGTACGATGATTCCTTCCGGAACCTGCAGCAATACAGGCGCGAAATTCCAGATCGCTTCCACACCGGCCTCTACCAGCTGGTCACAAACTGACTGGGCATGGACCCCGTCTACGGTAATAATGCCCAGCCGGATCCCGCCTTCACGGATAACCGCCTCAAGCTGGTCCATGGGGTAAAGAGGCATCCCGTTCAGGCAATCCGCGTGCTCGATGCGGGTGTCGAAACCAGCGACAATCTTCAGGCCGTATTTGCCGAATCCTGCGTAGTTGGCCAGAGCGGTTCCAAGATGGCCGACACCGACGATGACCGCCTCATCAACATGGCCGTAGCCCAGTATATCCTCGATATCCTTGATAAGAGCCTGAGTGGCGAACCCCTTTCGCGGCTGTCCAGCCAAGCGGCTCACCGAGGCCAGATCCTTGCGGACCTGTACCTCATGCAGGCGGAACTCAGCGGCGATGGTCGTCGAAGAAATATTTTCTGTTTCGACCTCCCGCAGATAATCGAGGTAATAGGGCAAGCGCTGAAGCGTTTGGAAGGAGAGTGAATTTGAAGCCATGAGAACCTCCTCAATATCGATAACATATTATTGATTAAAAGGCCTGCTGTCAATTGCCGTAACGGAATATCCGCGGCAGTCCATTTCTTGCGTTCGCTAAACCGTCGGCGTATACTGAAACAGGTACGGACCAAGGCCGGATGATTGCGACAAAGCTCCGCTATCGGGGCTTTTTTGAGATGTATAATCGTATTTGTTTTTAAGGATTGGAGGCATGGTTCTGATGAAACAATTTGACCGCAACCTTGCGGAACAGCTGAGAGGCGGCGTCATCATGGATGTCGTCAATGTCGAGCAGGCCCGGATCGCCGAGGAGGCCGGAGCCGTATCGGTCATGGCCCTCGAACGCGTTCCGGCCGACATTCGTTCGGCAGGTGGCATATCAAGAATGAGTGATCCCGCCATGATCAAGGCGATTATGAAGGCGGTCAAGATCCCGGTGATGGCTAAGGTGCGGATCGGCCATTTTGTTGAGGCACAGATTCTCCAGGCCATCGGGGTTGACTTCATCGATGAAAGTGAAGTGCTGACTCCCGCCGACGAAGTCTTCCATATTGATAAAACCAGCTTTGATGTGCCTTTTGTGTGCGGCGCGCGTGGTCTTGATGAGGCGCTTCGGCGCCTGGCCGAAGGGGCCATGATGATAAGGACCAAGGGTGAGCCTGGTACGGGTGACGTGGTCCAGGCGGTCCGTCACATGCGCAAAATCAATCAACAGATCGGGGAGGTGGTCTCGCTTCGCCCCGACGAACTTTACGTCCGGGCGCGCGACCTGGCCGTTCCGGTTGAACTGATCCAATACGTCCATAAACACGGTAAGCTTCCGGTTCCCAATTTTTCCGCCGGCGGTGTCGCGACACCGGCCGATGCCGCCCTGATGAGGCAGCTTGGCGCGGAGGGCGTATTCGTCGGGTCGGGAATCTTCAAGTCAGGCGACCCGGTACGCCGGGCCAGAGCCATCGTCGAAGCCTGTGAGCACTACGACGATCCGGAGCGTCTGGCCCATGTTTCCGAGAATCTGGGTGAAGCCATGGTCGGCTTGAATCCCGATCAGATTGACCTGATCATGTCAGCGAGGGGAGTGTAGAAAAGCAGATGCCCATCAAGCGAATCGGATTCATCGGAACGGGCGTCATGGGCGCAGCCATGGTCGCCCGCCTGTGCCTTAACGGCTACCAGGTAAAGGTATTTAATCGAACAGGAAGCAAGGCGGAGGAGACCGCCTGCGCGACGGGAGCGGTGTGCGCCGGCAGCATAGCCGGCGCGGTTGAAGGCGCGGACGCTGTGATCACCATGGTGGGTTATCCC
Organism: uncultured Mageeibacillus sp.; assembly: GCA_964606165.1. Lineage (GTDB taxonomy): Bacteria > Bacillota > Clostridia > Saccharofermentanales > DTU023 > UBA4923. The sequence goes on along the minus strand of CAZSFQ010000003.1, from coordinate 105,855 downwards.
GCCGATCTGGAAGAGGTCATGCTGGGTCAGGGGGGCGTCTTCGACACGGCCCTTCCCGGAACCCTTGTCATTGATATGACGACTTCATCGCCTTCTCTTGCCGTCAAGCTCCACGAACTGGGCCGGGAAAAGGGCCTGTTTCTTCTGGACGCGCCCGTTTCCGGCGGCGATTTGGGGGCGCGTGACGGGACGCTTTCCATCATGGTGGGCGGTGACCGCCAATCCTACGACCGCGCTTTTCCTGTTTTTTCGGTTATGGGCAAAAATATCGTTTACATGGGTGAGGCAGGCAAGGGCCAGCACACCAAGGCTGCCAACCAGATCGCAGTGGCGGGTGCAACGGCGGCCATGACTGAGGCCATCCTCTACGCCGAGAAGACGGGTCTGGACCCTGAGACCATGCTGCGGGCGATTGGGGCGGGAGCCGCGGGAAGCTGGCAGATCAGCCACATGGCGCCCAGGGTATTGTCCGGTGATCATGATCCGGGTTTTTTCATCAAGCACTTTATCAAGGACATGCACATCGTGGAAGAAGAGATGGCGGAACGCCGGACCAGGCTTCCCATGCTTCACGCAGTACTTGGTCTTTACGAAAAGATGGCCGAAGATGGCGATGCTGATCTGGGCACCCAGGCCCTGATCCGTTTGTACCGGAGAGAAACAACCGACGGCAACAGTAATTGACCGGTTTCGTTTAAAATAGGAGCATCGACAGGAGGGCCTTGACGGATGAGACGGACGGTTAGGATTTCACTCATATTGCTGGCGATCTCATTGGGGCTGCTTATATTCAGCGGAGTCGCCCAGGCCGGCACCCGTTTTTATCCCGGGCCTGCCGATGCCGGCTTTTTCAGCGGCGACAGCGACTGGGGCGGCTCCTCGGGCGGAGGTGACTGGGGCGGTTCTTTCGGCGACAGTGACTGGGGCGGCAGCGGAAGTTTCGGCAGCTGTGTGGGCCTGTCCTGCCTGGGGGGTTCACCTTTTGGCCTGATTATTTTTATCCTCATCGTTGTATTCGTAATTCTAAAATCCAAAAAGGGCAGCCAGGCGGGATCAACCCATGCCCCGACCGTACACCCGGCCCAGTCGGCAGGCATCGCCGACCAGGTGAGGTTGCATGACCCCTTCTTCACCGAAGCGGAGATGCGGGAGAAGGTCTCCAATCTTTACTCCGGGATGCAGCGCGCCTGGGAAAACCAGGATTGGGAGCCCATGCGGGCCCACATGACGGACGATCTTTACAACCAGATGTGGCGCCAGCTCCAGGAGCTGGTCAACCGTAACCAGATCAACCGGGTGGAACGGGTCGCCATCATCAGCGTCGCCCTGGTCAACTTCTACCAGGATCAGCAAAACGACAACCTGGTCATCCGTTTGACCACCCGCATCACCGATTACACCATCGACCGGGCGACCGGCAAGGTGGTCAGCGGTGACCCGCGCCGCGAGAAGTTCATGACCTACGAGTGGACCATGATCCGCAGCCTGGGCATCAAGACACCGGCACCTGGCCTTGAGGGCAAACAAGAGGTCAGCCGCAATTGCCCGCACTGCGGTGCCCCCATTGACCTGACTCAATCCGCCCGCTGCAGCTACTGCGGCTCCATCGTGACGGCTCCTGAGTTTGACTGGGTCCTGTCCAATATCAAGGGGATTTCCCAACAGACCATCTAGCCTCCTGCCTTCTTTGTACTGAACTGCGAACCCGCCTCAAAAGGCGGGTTCGCCTGTTCCATGCAAAGTGAGAACCAGAGTTACAGCTGCGGCAACTTCAAACTTTGTTCAAATCAGGAGCATAGGCTTGGCCATGGATGAGGACACGTTTTGAGGAGTCAGTGTTGCCCGATGACTAATAGATAGATGGAGGATAGGGCAATGAATAAATCTTTAGGTAAGGCGAAATACCTCTATGTATTTCTCCTGGTGCTGTCTCTTTTAATGTATCTGGTGGCACCCGTATTCCCAAACAAGGTAAGAGCTGACAACGACCGTCTGGTGTCGCTGTCACACACAAGTGAGATCGACCGGCTGATTGAGCTCTGTATCCGGACAATCAAAGGTGAGGTCAATTTTCAAAGACCCCTGGTCGAGAAAGCCATCGACCTGGTAATCGTCCAGGACGCCAGCGGTTCATTCACAAATACGATCGGTACCATGAAAGATGGCCTGAAGGCTGTCGTTGACAAGTTGGTATTCAGCCGTGGTGACCGGGTCATGGTGACCACTTTCCGAGGCGGCCAGCGCTACCAATGGTATGAAGTGGATGACGGGTCGCAGGTCAAGAAAAATGTTGGCAGCAACAATGGTCTTTTCACGGGCTCGGGAGATGGTTTCATCACGGTTGACACCAAGACACCCTATGCGCTGGGCAATGGCTTTACCCAGGCCAAAGACCAAATCGGAACCATCAGTGTCAATGGCGCGACCCCGACAGCCCGGGGCCTCCAGTACGCTTTGAAAGGGTACAACGATAAACGCGGTGAGCTGGGTGACGCGGGCGATCTTATGAGAGAGACGGTCTTCCTGCTGGTAACCGACGGCGTGGCCAATGTCAGGCTGCCGGACGGCAGTACCGGAGACGACGGAACCATCTGGCTGGACTGGGATTGGGCCTATGGCAGCCAATCACACGGAAACAGCACCGGTTTCAACGAAAAATACCAGGACTACAAGACGGCTACGGATCAGGCAGCCGCCCAGGCAACCGCCATCAAGGGTCAGGGCTATTACCTGATCTCAACCTTCATCCAGGACCTGGCCAGGCAAACTGAACAGTACGGGGGAGGCGATTATTATACTTCGGTGGTGGGTCCCTATACCCGGACGAAGCTGGAGTCCATGGCAACGTCGGATGACTATTTCGTAGTCTTTGACACTCCTGCCAACTTCGGTACGGTAGCGGGAAATCTTTTCGATGCCCTGGTCGAGGAAATCAGCCAGGAGAGCATTGAGGTGGTCATTGAGTCCGGCTATCAGGTCTTAAGTTCAAGATTGCTTAAGGACGGCGTGGTCATTAACGCTAATTTGGGTCTTCATACGGGATCCAATATCGTTGAGGTTGAGCAGGAAGGTGACTACACCATCGAATATGAGCTGAGAGAACTCGATTTCTATGGCGAGGATAAGACACCCGTTACCGCGATAGGCAGGTCGGGACAAAAACGCTACCATATCGAAAACCCGGTAATCCCCGGCAATACCAACACCATCTGTACCCTGGAGCCCACGGTTCCGGTAAAAAGAGTCAACGGGGTCGAACACTACGACCTCAGCCAGGTCAGGGAAGAAGTGACCTACACCGTCACGACGCATGTCGATAATATCTTCGGCATGACCTCCTTCGGCTTCGAAGATCAGGTGGACGCCCTCCTGAAGATCACAGCCGGTTCCGCCGACGTCAAAGTCGACGGGGTCAGCATCGTCAAGCCCGGGGAGTTGACTGTGATCGGCAATAAAATCACCTTCAGTAAAACCAGCGATTTCACCCAGATAAAGGAAAAGGATGTGGTCCTGGAGTTCAAGGCTTCCATTGACGCCTGCGTTATTTGTGGCGAGGTTAAGGCCATCTATCCGGACGGCAAGATCCCCAATACGGCCCAGCTGATCTACAACGGCCACAAAACCAATTCCAACACTGTCACCATCGCGCCACCGGCCCCGGTGACGCCCCAGATCTCCAAGGACATTAACGGCAAGACCCACGAGAATCTGGCCGCGGCGGACGACTCCTTCAACTACCATGTCAAGGTATTGCTGCCCCAACTGGAGGAGGGTGAATACTACCGGACCCTGGTCATCGATGACACCCTGGAGCCTGTCCTGCAAATTCAAGGCACTGCGGTCCTGATCGACGGCGTGGCGGTTCCTGCGCTGGACGCTTTCGTTTCCATCGCAGGTCAGAAGGTGACCTTGTCCCTTGACGAGGAAGATTTCGACTTCGCTGATATCATCGGCAAGGTGATTGCCCTGGAGATTACAGCAGTTATCAGGGATGGCGCCGACCTTTCGGTTCATGAAGGGGAGCTGGTGCCCAATGAAGGCTACTACAGCGTCAATGGCAATCAGAAAGTCAAGTCCAATAAAGTAACAGTAACCCCGCCCCCCGATGAACCTGTCATCGACAAGGATGTCAACGGCAAGGCGCATGAGGATCTGGGATCCAGGCATGAACTCTTTACCTACCATGTCCTGGTCGATATCCCTGAAAGCGTGCGCGGCTATGAGTCCATCGTGGTCAGTGATACCCTGGAAAGTGTACTCGAAATCGTCAGCAGCAAGGTGACCGTGGGGACAGATGATACTCTGCTGGCGCCTTATCTGACCATTTCGGACCAGACCGCGACCCTGGTGCTGGACAGTGAATTTGACTTCAGCCGGATTGAAGGGGAGCAGATCGTAATCGAACTGGTGGCCCGTATCAAGATCGGCGCCAACCTGGATGCCTACCTTAATGACACGGTGCCCAACCAGGCGGCCATCCAATTCAATGATAAGCCCCAGGTCATGACGGAGCCCGTGACGGTGACCCCGCCCGCGGAGCCGCCCGAGATTGAAAAAGACGTCAACGGCAAGGAGCATGAGGATCTGACCCTGTTCGACCAGGTATTCACCTACCATGTCGAGCTGGAGATTCCCAACAACACCCGTGACTACGCCTCGCTGGTTCTCACCGATACCCTGGAGGATGTGCTCGAAATCATCGAGGCCGCGGTCCTGCTCGACGGCAGCGCGGAACCCGCCGTGTCACCCTACCTGGATGTCAGCGGCCAGACAGTAAGCCTCATCCTTGACGAGACTTTCGATTTCAGCCTCCTGGCAAGAAAAACCATCACCCTGGTGATCGGGGCCAGGATCCGGGAGGGCGCTGACCTGACACCCTACGAGGGTGAAACAATCCCCAACCAGGCGGAATATCTGATCAATGATCAGATCGGCACAAAATCCAATATCGTGACGGTGACGCCGCCTTTTGAATTCCCCGTTATCGATAAAGATGTCAACGGCAAGGAGCATGAGGACCTGGCGGCAAGAGACGAGGTTTTCACCTACCATGTCCGTGTAAGAATACCGGACTACGCAGGCCGATATGAGTCGCTGGTCATCCTTGACACTCTGGAAGATGTTCTCGAGAGAGGGGAGGCCACCGTCTTTGTTGACGGCCTCATGAATGCCAGCCTGACTGCCAGGCTCGAATTCGACGGTCAGACCATCCGTCTTGTCCTTGACAGGGCTGACCTGGCCCATGCCGCGGGAAAGCAAATCACGCTCCGGATCGAAGCCAAAATAAGGGCGGGAGCGGATCTGAGTGAATATGAAGATGAGACAGTTCCCAACAGGGGGCGGCTCATCCTGAATAAGGACATAAGGATTGACTCCAACATGGTAACCGTCACGCCGCCGCCCGAGAAGCCTTCGATCAAAAAGGAGATCAACGGCAAGCTACATGAAGACCTGGAGGAAAGGGATGAAATCTTCACCTACCAGGTCAAGGTTGAAATACCTGTCAATGTCCGTGGATACGAGTCTCTGATCCTGCTTGACACACTGGAAGATGTGCTGGGCACAAGAGGTGTCCGGGCTCTTGTTGACGGTGTGGAATTGCCGGCTCTGACCGGGCGGATCACCATCGACGGCCAGGAGATCCGGCTGGTTCTCGACCGCAGTGAGGATTTTGACCTGCTGGCCGGCAAGACATTGATCCTGGAGATCGGCGCCCAGATCCTGGAAGACGCGGATCTCAGTGCTTACACCGATGAAACGGTACCCAACAAAGCGCTGCTGCTCTTCAATGAAGATCCCGGAGTCGAATCCAATGTGGTGACTGTGACTCCTCCGGAGGAGTTGGTCGAAGGTGATACGGATGAATTGCCCAAAACGGGTGGTTTCTTCGACAGAACTTTCTTCTGGGCCTTCGGTGTCCTGCTGATGGCAGCCGGCACCTTGGTCCTGCTGCGGCTGAAGTACGCGGCCGTCAGGGAGAAATAAGAGAGCTCAGCCCTGCTGGGCCAGACCGGCGCGGCAGGGATTTGGCAAAGAAATGGCCCGCGGGATCCTGTCCCGCGGGCCTGCTTTTGTGTTCAGAGCGTGAAGACCAATTCATCCGGGTCCAGATCCGCGTCACCCGCCCGCTTGATTGTTTTGACGGCCGCGCCTGTTTTGCGGACCAGGCGGTCCCTTTCTTTCCATGGCATGGTCCGCCTGGTCAGGTAAAGGGTAAAGAAGATTTGCGCCCTGATCCGGTTCAGCCATCGGGTGAATGGTTTTTCCCATTTCTCCCACTCTCCCGATTCCAAAAGATGTCTTCGCAGCATGCTGGCGGCTCTGAGATAGTCGTGGACGTGCCTGGAGGCGAGTTCGTGAGTCAGGCTTCCGGAATGGCGCAGGTAGTGGTAGCAGGACTTTTTCAGGACAATCACTTGCCTGGAGTGGAAAAAAAGGAGGGGAACAACAAGGGCGTCCTCGTACAGAATCGAGGGAAAGCGGATCCCGTTTTCGGTAAAGAGACTGCGGCGGAATAGTTTGTTCCACACGAAGGTGGGGAAGAAGAGTACCCGGAAAGATTGCTTTACCGCTTGCTGTCCGCTCAGTCTCTTCCGCAGCACGATGAAGGGATAGGGAAGTCGCCAGCCCCGTGGTAATTCCATGAAAAAATTGACAGCGACCGCGTCGGTTTCGTCCGATACGAGGGCATCCACCATGACCTGGATGTAGTTATGGCTGACATAATCATCGGCATCGATAAAGCAGATCCATTCTCCTGTGGCAAGGGACAGCCCGTGGTTACGGGCCTCGCCCACCCCCCGGTTGTCCTGACGCACATAGCGCACCCTCGGATCTTTACCTTCGTACTGGCGGGCGATCCCGTCGGATCCATCCGCCGACCCGTCGGATACAAGAATGATTTCAAGCGCCCTGTAAGTTTGGCCGGTTACAGAGTCCAGACAGCGTGAAATCCAGCGCTCGGCGTTGTAGAAAGGAATAATGACGCTGACCAGGGGTTGATGCAAGTTTTGTCCTCCTGCTTTCGGCTCTTATGTTCCCAGACGCATTATACAATCGATCGGTGAACCTAAACACCTGTCTCCATGATAGAATGGCATCGTGCGCCTGAGCGCCTCTTTTTGCGCAAATGAAAGTAGACAAGCTGATGACGACGGCACGAAACCGAGCCGGGTTTAAAATAAATATCAGTGACGCCCGCGCCCTGTACGCTGTCCGCAAAAGGCGCCTGTTTCAACGCTCCCTGACAATCGGCATTCTTGTCCTGATCATGGCATCCTCTGTTATGGTCTACATCTGCTGGGGCGAAGCGGCCATCGATTTTTTCTCCGACCCGCTTCGGGTCCGGGCCATGGTTTCCCGTCATCCCGTCTCCAGCAGGTTGATTTTCTTTTTCGCCAACTTCATGCAGGTAGTCATTGCCATCATCCCCGGCGAACCTTTTGAACTGGCCGCGGGCTATGCCTTCGGAGTGGTCGAGGGCACGCTCATCTGTGTTGCTGCCATTTACGCTGCAAGCATCCTGATCTTCCTGCTTGTCAAGCGCTTCGGCCGGCCCGTTATTGAATTGTTTTTTGAACCGGAGAAGATCGACCAGGTCAGATTGTTCCGCAAGCCGGGCCAGCTCAATGTCTTGATGTATATCCTTCTCTTCCTTCCCGGTACCCCCAAGGATATTCTCACCTACCTGGCGGGCCTGACGCCCATGCGCCTGCCGGCCTGGCTGATCATCATCTCGGCGCGACTCTTATCCGTCGTCACCTCCACCGTAAGCGGCGGCCTTCTTGGCGCGCAAAACTATCTTTATGCCGTTGCCGTATTTGCCCTTACCGCGGTTGTCGCCCTGGCAGGCATCCTGATGTACAACAGACTCAATAAACACGCCCGGCAGGAAGAGCTGCTTCAGAAGCAAGATTCAGGTAAAGATTCACAGGTCGGGGAGTCCCTTCCGGATGCGTAACAAATGTGTCTTAAATTTGTTAGCCAAGCCGGCCTGTCTTTATTACAATATTATGTGCTATAGTTGTTGAGGTTTGGGTTTCTTTCGGAGCCCGGCCCAACCTATCACCTACAATCACTTAGCAAGGAGAAAAACAATGATCGATCTGACGATCCGTGAGGACGGTCTCGAGAGCGCCATTAAACGCGCGCGTGAGAACAAAATCATTATTCCAACTTTCGCGCAATTGCGCAATCCAGTTGAAAACGTTCCCGACAAAATCAAAAAAGCTCTACAAAATGTCAACACAGATGACGTCAATCCGCTTAACTTGTTCCGCATTACATGGAAGAACGAGCCGAGACGTGACGGCGGCGGATACGACGGGGTTAATTATATTGAAATTCCCAAGGAATTGACTGCTATCAAGGCACGCGTCTTTGTCATGGTCGGCAAATGGTTCCCCACCGGCTGCCACAAGGTCGGCGCTTCGTACGGCTGTTTGGTTCCCCGTCTTGTGACCGGTCAGTTTGACCCTTATGAGAATTGGGCTGTTTGGCCGTCAACCGGCAACTACTGCCGCGGAGGCGCTTTCAACTCAAAGCTGCTGGGTTGTAAATCAATCGCCATTTTGCCCGAGGAAATGAGCCAGGAGCGTTTCGACTGGCTGCAGAGTATCGCGGATGAAGTGATCGCGACCCCCGGCTGCGAGAGTGATGTCTATGAAATTTTCGCCAAGGTCAAGGAAATCCGCGCGACACGTCCGGACGCCTTCATTTTCAATCAGTTTGAGGAGATGGGCAACGTGCTGTGGCACTTCCATGCGACCGGCCCCGCCCTTGAAGAAGTCTACAATGAAATCAAAGATGAAGATTCCAGGCTGTTCGGCGCCTTCTTTACAAGCGGCAGCGGAGGCAGTTTGAGCGCGGGCGATTACCTCAAAGAGAAATTCCCCCACATAAAGGTGGCGGTGGGCGAGGCCCTGCAATGCCCGACCATCCTTAACAACGGTTTTGGCGGACACCGCATCGAGGGCATCGGTGACAAGCACATCCCCTTTGTCCACAATGTCAAGAATACCGATATGGTTGTCGCCATTGATGACAACAACACCCAGAATCTGCTCCGCCTTTTCAACTCGGAAGTCGGACACGACTACCTGATGAAGGAAACAGGCCTGTCCAAACAGGCGCTGGAGGAACTGTCATTCTTGGGCATCAGCGGCATTGCCAATGTCCTGGGCCTGATCAAGATGGCCAAATACTACGAATTGACTGAAAAAGACGTCCTGCTGACCGTCGCAACCGACTCGGCCGAGATGTACCAGTCACGCATCCTTGAGCTCGATGAAGAAGCAGAATACAGCTATGAACTGGCTGCCCGCGACTACTGGCACAACTTGAAATCCATGAAGGTCGACCACATGGAAGAGTTCACCTATTGGACACGCAGGCGTGTCCACAACCTCAAGTACTACACCTGGGTCGAGCAACAGGGCCGCTCGCTGGAAGAGCTCAACGCGCAGTGGTATGACGACAATTACTGGCACAACATCCATAACCAGGTTTATGAAATCGACCGCCTGACAGAAGAGTTCAACGAGCGCGCAGGCGTTCTTGCCAGCATGTAGATTTGCTACCCCAATTCAAGAGAGGAAATGAGATAGGAATGAAAATCAATGAACTGATCAAGCAACTGGAAGGATACGATTACAGGGGTCTCTACCAGGACGATTTCTTTCTTACCTGGGACAAGTCCCAGGATGAGATTATGGCCATTTTCACAGTGGCCGACGCGCTTCGCGAGCTCCGCGAGAATAACAAGAGTGCACGAATTTTTGACTCGGGGCTGGGTATCTCGCTATTCCGTGACCAGTCGACCCGGACAAGGTTCTCCTTTGCCTCGGCCTGTGATTTTCTCGGCCTTGAGGTCCAGGACTTTGATGAGGGCAAATCCCAGATCGCGCACGGGGAGACTGTCAAGGAGACAGCCAACATGATTTCCTTCATGGCGGACGTGATCGGCATTCGCGATGACATGTACATCGGCAAGGGTCACACCTACATGAAGGGTTTTTCGGATTACGTCAAGGAGGGCTATGAGGACGGCGTGCTTGAACAGCGCCCGACCCTGGTCAACCTGCAGTGTGACATCGATCACCCCACCCAGTCCATGGCCGATGCCCTCCACATCATCCACGAGTTCGGCGGCGTTGAGAACCTGAAAGGCAAGAAACTTGCCATGACCTGGGCCTATTCACCCTCCTACGGCAAACCGCTGTCGGTCCCGCAAGGCATCGTAGGGCTGATGACGCGTTTTGGCATGGAAGTTGTCCTGGCCCACCCGCAAGGCTATGACATCATGGACGAAATCGAAGGCGTGGCCAGGCATAATGAGGAGATGTACGGCGGCAAGTTCACCCGCGTCGAGTCGATGGCGGAGGCTTTCAAGGATGCCGATGTTGTCTACCCCAAGAGCTGGGCGCCCTTCAAGGCCATGGAAATCCGCACGGACCTCTACGCCAAAGGCGACCAGGCCGGCATCAACGCACTTGAGCAGGAACTTCTGGCGCAAAATGCCCTCCATAAGGACTGGGCCTGTACCGAAGACATGATGAAGCTGACGCGCGGCGGCAAGGCGCTCTACATGCATTGCCTGCCGGCCGACATCACGGGTGTCTCCTGCGAGGAGGGCGAGGTGGATGCTTCTGTCTTTGACCGTTACCGGATCCCCCTGTACAAAGAAGCCAGCTTCAAGCCTTACATCATCGCGGCCATGATTTTCCTCCAGAAGATCAAGGCTCCGGGCGCGAAGCTTGAAGAACTCTGGAAGAGCGCAGCCCCCCGTTGGGCGGACAATGCTTAAAGCCAAATATAATTGATAAAAGGAGTGTACCCAAGATGACAAAAACCGCAATTGATTACGACCGCGTACGCCAAGCCGCTGAGGCTTATAAAGAAGATATGGTAAAGTTCCTTCGCGACCTGGTCAAGATTCCCGGCGAAAGCTGTGAAGAGGAAGGTGTGGCCCGCCGCATCAAGGAAGAGATGGAAAAACTCGGTTACGACAAGGCCGAATTCGATCAGCTCGGCAACGTGCTGGGCTGGATGGGCACAGGCGACCGCGTCATCGCCTTTGACGGCCATATCGATACCGTGGGTATTGGCGAAATCACCAACTGGGAATTTGACCCCTACGAAGGATTTGAGACTGAAACCCAAGTGGGCGGACGCGGCGCTTCCGACCAGCTGGGCGGCGTTGTATCGGCCGTCTATGGCGCGAAAATTGCCAAGGACCTGGGCATGATTGATGACGACGTCACGCTTTTGGTCACGGGCACCGTACAGGAGGAAGACTGCGACGGCATGTGCTGGCTCCACCTCATTGAGAACGAAAACATCAGACCCGAATTCGTGGTCTCGACCGAACCGACCGACATGCATGTTTACCGCGGACACCGTGGCCGCATGGAGATCCGTGTTGAGGTCAAGGGCATTTCCTGCCACGGCTCGGCCCCCGAGCGCGGTGAGAACGCCATCTACAAAATGGCCGACATCCTGAAGGAAGTGGAAGAGCTCAACAACCACCTCAAGGACGACCCCTTCCTGGGCAAGGGCACAGTCACGACTTCCCAGATTTTCTACACCTCGCCATCGCGCTGCGCGGTCGCGGACAGCTGTGCCATTTCCCTGGACCGCCGCCTGACCTGGGGCGAGACCTGGGAATCGGCAATAGCGGAAATCGAAGCCCTGCCATCCGTCAAAAAGCATGGCGGTGTTGTTACCATGTACAAGTACGACCGCCCGTCCTGGACCGGCTTCGTCTATGAGCAGGATTGCTATTTTCCCACCTGGGTTATTCCCGAGGACGCGCCGCAGACGCGGGCCCTGGTGGACGCCTACACCAATCTCTACCAGGCGCCCAAGGTCGATAAGTGGACCTTCTCAACCAATGGTGTCGCCATCATGGGCCGCCACGACATCCCCTGCATCGGCCTCGGCCCTGGCAAGGAAGCTCAGGCTCACGCGCCCAACGAGGTGACCTGGAAAGAGGACGTCGTCCGCTGCGCGGCGATTTACAGTGTCATGCCTTCGCTCTACGTGGACATTACCAAGGAAGCGTAAGCGAACCAATCCGATGATACCGTTGACCGGGATTCCCCAAAGGGAGTCCCGGTCATTTCTTCTAAAAAAAGCGGCAAAACTGATAAACTAAAGATCAGCCGCCTTGTCCGCGCGACAGGTTATTGTCCGGGTAAAACCAGAAAATGAGGAGAGGTGACCATATATGAGCGACATCATGAGACCCATCAGCTTTGCGAATCTAATCGAGTGGAGCCTTGATGAGTACAAAGCACAGGGAAGTGTTTTTGGACTCGACAAGAGCAAATTTTACGTGAACCAGTCGGGGAGCCGCTTCGTCACTCCCTTTGGTGACAGGATTGCCTCGGTTGTCGGGCCGGCAGCGGGCCCCCATTCCCAGCTGGCTCAGAACATCATTGTCTCCTATCTGGCTGGCGCGCGTTTTGTTGAACTGAAGACGGTCCAGAAGATGGATGGTGAGGAAATCCGCCAGGCGGTGGCCAAGCCCTGCATCAACGCCGAGGACGAGTGCTATAACTGCGAGTGGTCGACGGAGCTGACCGTCCAGGAAGCCTTCGACGAGTACATCAAGGCCTGGATTGCCATCAAGGTCCTGGCTGTGGAATTCGACCTGTCCGACGGCAATGACTTTGCCTTCAACATGAGCCTTGGCTATGATCTCGACGGGATCAAACTGCCCAAGATGGACGCTTTCATCGAGGGCCTCAAGGACGCGTCGCGCCTTGCTCTTTTTACCGAATCCATCCAATTCCTGAAAAGCCATCAAGATCTTTTCGACAAGGTTGACCAAGCAGTCATCGATGCCATCTCCCCGCAAATCTGCCATCAGGCAACCCTGTCGACACTCCACGGGTGCCCGCCGGACGAGATCGAGCGGATTGCCCATTATCTTCTGACCGAAAAAAAGCTTCATACCTTCGTCAAGTGCAACCCCACCATGCTGGGCTATGATTTTGTCCGCCGGACACTGGACGATCTGGGCTACGATTACATCGCCTTCCCCGACAAACACTTTCTGGCCGACCTGCAGTACGAAGACGCGGTCGGAATATTTACCCGCATGCTGGCGGTTGCCGGAAAAGAGAAACTGGCCTTTGGCGTCAAGCTTTCCAATACCTGTCCGGTAGATGTTAAGCGCGGCGAGGTGCCGTCGGAGGAGATGTACATGTCGGGCCGGGCCCTGATGCCCCTGACCATCAACCTTGCCCTGAATCTGTCGCGCGCCTTTGACGGCAAGCTGCCTGTATCCTTTGCGGGCGGCGCCGACGCCTTCAACTTGAAGGATCTGCTGGAAACCGGAATCGGCCCGGTGACGGTCGCGACGACACTTTTGAAACCAGGCGGCTATATGCGCCTGACTCAGATGGCGCGTGAAACAGAATCCTTGCTCGGAAAGGGCGGCAGGATCGATGTCGCCAAACTGGAGAAACTGGCAGAAGATACCATGGCTGACCCGCGCATGCAAAAACGCTGGCGGGAGAAAGTGGCTTCCAGGGAAACCGGATCCGAACTGCCTCTTTATGACTGTTACAAGGCGCCCTGCAAGGACGGCGGCTGCCCCATCGAACAGCAGATACCCGAATACAATACCCTGGTCGCCAGGGGTGACTGCCATGAGGCCATGCGGGTGATTGCCATCGACAATCCCTGCCCCACCATTACAGGCGTCCTTTGCGCCCAGCCCTGCCGGGAGAAGTGCACCCGCCTGGACTATGACAGCTCCTTGCACATGAGGGATATCAAGCTGATGGCAGCCGACCAGGCTCAGGATGCCTACATCAGCAAGATGTCGGTCAGCCCCCTGAAGACCGATAAGAAAGCCTGTGTAATCGGCGCCGGCCCCGCAGGCCTGGCCGCGGCCTATTATCTCAGAAGAAACGGTGTTGAGGTCGATGTCTTTGAGAAGCGTGCCGCTTCCCATGGTATCGTCCGCTATGCCATCCCTTCCTTCCGTATCTCGGAAGAGCAGATTGACCGTGATTACAGGCTGGTCGAAGCTGCCGGGGTTAATTTCCATTTCAATGCCAACCCGCAATTTGATCCGGATGAACTGAAAAAGTCCTATGACTACCTGATTCTTGCGACCGGGGCGTGGGAGCAGGGGCGGCCGCCGGTAGAAGAGGAAAGCGGCCGCGTTCTCGACGCGCTCGACTTCCTGATCGGCGTCAAGGAAGAAGGTCCCCGTGACCTGGGCAAGCGGGTGGCCGTTATCGGCGCCGGTGATGTAGCCATGGACGCTGCAAGGCTTGCGAAACGGATGCCGGGCGATCCGGAGGTGACCATTGTCTACCGCCGGACTGAGATGTACGCGCCCGCCAGCCAGGATGAATTCGATGCGGCCATGGAAGAGGGCATCGGATGGCTTGAGCTTCTGGCTCCCGTCCGTTATGAAGGCAGCAAGCTGGTTTGCGAAAGACAAAGACTGGGCGATTTCGATGAATCAGGCCGCCGTGCCTCACTGGGAACGGGCGGGTTCGAAACACTTGAATTCGACACGGTGATCGGCGCGACCGGTGCCCGCGTTGACAAGAAGCTCTTCACGAAAATCGGCATGAAGACGGACCGCTACGGTGATCCGCGCCTGTCAGCTGCCATGGAGAGTTCAATTGACGGCCTTTATGTCATCGGTGATTGCCGAAAGGGACCGTCAACGGTTGTCGCGGCCATGGGCGACGCAAAAAAGGCGGCCCTGGATATCCTGTCCAGAGAGGGCCTGGACCACGATTTCGTCCATGCGCGGGTTCCTGTCGATGAGGCGGTCATCCTGGAACGCAGGGGAGAACTCAGGGAAGAAAAACAGCCCCCGGAAGAAGGCCAGCGCTGCCTGATCTGCGACCAGGTCTGTCGTATCTGCACGGAGGTCTGCCCCAACCGGGCCAATGTGGCCCTGGCCATCCCGGGTTTTGCCAATTCCGAACAGATTGTCCACATCGACGGCATGTGCAACGAATGCGGCAACTGCGCCACTTTCTGTCCCCACGCGGGCAAACCGTACAAAGATAAGCTGACTGTCTTCTGGAGCGGGGAAGATTTTTCCGATTCAGATAACACAGGCTTCCTGCGGCTGGCAGAAGGAAGATACCGGATCCGCGACGACCGGGGCCGTGTTTTCGATGTGCCGCAAAGCGAGCTGGCCGCGAAGGCAGGAGCGCAGATGGCGGCTGTGATAACGGCTGTCACAAAAGATTTCACTTGGCTGCTGAACAATGAACATGACTGCAATGAGCATTAAACAGCCTATTTGACAGGAGGTAGAAGATGATTATCGGCAAGGGAAGACTGGTGACCAACGATCCCGATCACCCCTACTTTGAAAATGGCGGCCTGCGCATAGTCGATCAGCTGATTGACGCGGTGGGCGACTTTGATGACTTGAAAAAACAATACCCGGATGATGAGGTGCTGGACGCGCAGGGCCGCGTCATCATGCCAGGCATGATCAACGCGCACACCCATATCTACAGCTCCTACGCCCGGGGCATGGGGGTATCAAAGCCGACGCGGAATTTCCCCGAGATACTGAAAAACCTCTGGTGGGCACTCGACCGAAGCCTGACCATGGAAGACAACGAGCTGTCAGCCTATACGACCTACATCGACAGCATCCGCAACGGTGTGACCACCCTGTTTGACCACCACGCCAGTCCCCATGCTGTGGAGGGGTCGCTGTTTACCCTGGCTGAGGCGGCAAAGAAGACCGGCATCCGCGGCTCTTTTTCCATGGAGCTGTCCGACCGGGACGGTGTGAAAACCGCGGATCAGGAAATCAAGGAAAACGTCAACTTCATCAAGGCCATGAACACCGATGAACAGGATATGGTGAAAGGCATGTTCGGCATGCACGCCTCTTTCACCATCTCCGACAAAACCATGGAAAAGGTCAAAAAGGCCATGGATGGCATTGAGGCAGGCTACCATATCCATGTCGGCGAAGGCAGGGAGGATCAGTACGACAGCCTGAAGAAGTACGACATGAGGGTGACCGAGCGCCTGCTCGGCTGGGGCCTGCTGGGTCCCAGATCCATCGCCGTCCATGCCGTCAATGTCAACGGTCGTGAACTCGATATTCTGGCGGAAACCGATACCACGGTCGTCCACAACCCCATGTCCAACATGGGCAACGCCGTGGGGGCAACCCCTGTCCTTGGCATGCTGCGCCGCGGCATCCGGCTGGGACTGGGGACAGACGCCTACACCCACGACATGTTTGAATCAATCAAGGTATCGAAAATTCTGCAGTCCCACCGCCTGTCCGACCCCACGGTCGGTTTCAGCCAGGCGCTGCAATTGCAGTATGAGGGCAATCCGGCCATCGCGGCCCTTCACTTCAAGCGGCCTCTGGGCGTCTTGAAAGCGGGGGCCTATGCCGATGTTATCACGCTTGATTATTTCCCCTTCACGCCTTTTGGCGGCGACAACTGGAAGGGCCATCTGCTTTTTGGCGGCTACGGCCGTATGACCAATGACGTGGTAATCAACGGCAAGCTTGTTATGCGCAACCGCGAGATACTGACGGTTGATGAAAAGAAGATATTCGCCCGCACAGCCAAACGCGCCGCGGCCATCTGGCCGAATCTGTAAGACTCTGGAGCGCCCCGGCGAGCCGGGGCGCTGATCAATCAAAGAGGTTAAGATGGAACAATCCCTATTGCTCAAGGACGGCTTCATCGTCCTGCCCCGGGAAACAGTCCGGGGAAGTATCCGAATCAAAGGTGAAATCATTGAAGAAACAGGCAAGCTGACGCCCCGTGAGAACGAGGAGGTGCTCGACTGCCGCGGTTTCTATTTCCTGCCGGGCGGGATCGAGACCCACACCCACCTCCAGCTGGAGTCGATGGGTACGGTGACGGCCGACGATTTCGCGAGCGGTACGCGGGCGGCCCTGGCCGGAGGCACGACAACGGTCATCGATTTCGCGACCCAGTTCCACGGCGAAACCATGGCCCAGGGTCTGAAGCGCTGGCACGAAAAAGCGGATGGCAAATGCGCCATCGACTACGGTTTCCATATGGCGCTGACGGAGTGGAACAGCCAGCTGAAAAAGGAGATGGAATCAATCGTTGCCGGCGGCGTCAGCTCCTTCAAAATGTACATGGCCTACAAAGATAACATGATGGTCCAGGAGGATGAGATCTACCATGCCCTGGAAGAAACGCAGCGTCTGGGGGCCACCATTGGCTTTCACTGTGAAAACGGCCTGCTCATCGATGTCCTGGTCCGCCGTGAGCGCGAAAAGGGGCATTTATCACCCTATTATCATCAGATCAGCCGGCCGGCCGAACTGGAGGAAGAGGCCATCGTGCGCCTGGAGGCGGTCAACCACCTCCTTCACGCCACTCACCACATCGTTCACCTGTCGACAGCAAGGGGCCTGACAGCCATCAACCGGTCCAGGGAACGCGGCATCCATATCCTTGTTGAAACGTGTCCGCAGTACCTGCTCCTTGACGCCTCCCGCTACGGGACACCCACCAGTGAGGATTTTGAGGCGGCCAAGTATATCATGAGCCCGCCGCTTCGTGAGCGCCGGGACCAGGAAGCCCTTTGGAAAGGACTCGCGTCCGGGGAAATCCAGTTCGTTGGTACCGATCACTGCTCCTTCAATTTCAAGGGCCAGAAAGAAATGGGCCGGGACGATTTTTCGAAAATCCCAAACGGCGCGCCGGGGATTGAGCTGAGGATGCACTTGCTCTACACCTATGGCGTCGCCCAGGGCCGGATGGACATCAATCGTTTTTCCGAAGTTGCCTCAACCAACGCGGCAAAATATTTCGGTTTATACCCCCGCAAGGGCATCCTGGAAGCGGGCAGTGACGCGGATATTGTCGTCTTCGACCCCGAGCCGCGATGGACGGTCAAGGGGGAGGATCTCCACGAAAACTGTGACTACACCCCCTACGAGAACTTCGAGCTCAAAGGCAGGGTGCGTGACGTGTTTTTGCGGGGCCGCCACAAGGTCGCTTCTGGTAAGATTGTGATTGAGGAAGCGGATGGCCAGTACCTGAGAAGGCAGCTGCCGGACCGGGATATCCGCTGATTCAAGGGTGAGTGGAAGCAAGATCAATTAAGGAGGAAGCAATCATGGCCTGGGCTCTAACAGTCAACCGGCAGATTTATCGTGTTCCGGAGGATAAGCGGCTGATCGATTTTCTGCGTGACGATCTCGGCCTGACCTCGGTCAAGGATGGCTGCAGTGAAGGTACCTGCGGCACCTGCTCAGTCATCGCGGACGGCAAACTTGTCAAATCATGCATCATGAATGTATCGAGGTTTGACGGATCCAGTATCATGACCGTCGAGGGTCTGACCCCGCGTGAGAAGGAAGTTTATGTCCATACATTTGCCGAGTGCGGCGCGGTTCAGTGCGGTTTTTGCACACCGGGAATGGTCATGGCCGCCAAGGTCCTTCTCGATCAAAATCCGGATCCGACCCGCCAGGAAATCAAAAAGGCCATCACAGGCAATCTCTGCCGCTGTACCGGCTATAAAAAAATAATCGACGCCATCGAGTTGGCTGCCAGGTTCTTTCGGGAGGATAAAAGTATCCCCGAAGCAGATAAGGAGATCCGCGTCGGGGACCGGTCCCAGCGCATCGACGTCATGGAAAAGGTGCTGGGTACCGGCAAATTCCCGGATGACTACAGCTTCGACGACATGATCTACGGCCGGGCTCTGCGAACCCCTTATCCGCGCGCCCGCGTCAACAGGATCGATGTGTCAAAGGCTCTCCAGCATCCAGACTGTGTCGCGGTTCTGACCGCGGCTGATGTGCCCAACAACACAATCGGCCACATTGTGCGGGACTGGGATGTCATGATAGCCGAGGGGGAGATTACACGCTACATCGGTGATTCGGTCGCCCTGGTGGCGACAGGCAAGCGGGAGAGCCTCCAGGAAGTGCTTGATCTGATTGAGGTCGACTACACGGAACTTGAGCCTCTTCTTGATCCCTTTGAGGCCATGAAGGAAGGCGCCCCCAAGATCCATGAAAAGGGCAATATCCTGTCAAGCGAACGGCTGATCCGGGGTGACGCGCGCAAGGCTGTCGCCGAGGCGGCGCATGTGGTGACGGAAACCTACCAGGTCTCATGGCAGGAACATGCCTTTCTGGAGCCGGAGTGCGCCATCGGCTGGCCTTCCGAAGATGGCGGTGTCCACCTGATTACAGCCTCCCAGTCCATTTACGATGAGCAGCGGGAAGTGTCCGAGATGCTGAAGATCGAGCCGGAGCGGGTGCATGTCCAGTCAGCCCTGGTCGGCGGCGCTTTCGGGGGCCGTGAGGACATGAGTGTCCAGCATCACGCGGCCCTGCTGGCCTGGAAAACGGGGCGCCGGGTCAATGTCAGGCTGTCCCGCTATGAAAGCACCATTGTCCATACCAAACGGCATCCCATGACCATGAAAATGACAACATCCTGTGACGCGGACGGCCGCGTGACGGCCCTCGTCGCGGAGATCATCGCCGATACAGGCGCCTACGCCTCGCTTGGCGGACCCGTCACCCAGCGGGCCTGTACCCACGCGGCGGGGCCCTACAATTTTCAGAATATTGACATCTCGGGCAAGGCCGTTTACACCAACAATGTTGTCTCGGGCGCCTTCCGGGGTTTCGGAGTCACCCAAAGCTGCTACGCCATGGAATGCAACCTGAACCTCCTGGCGGATAAGTGCGGCATGGACCCCTGGGAATTCCGCTATCTCAATGCAGTCAGACCGGGCGATGTGCTCCCCAACGGCCAGATTGTCGATCCCAGCTGCGGCCTTGCCGAGTGCCTTGAGGCGGTCAGGGAAGCCTATGAATCCAGCCCTTACGCGGGGATCGCCTGCAGTTTCAAAAACAGCGGCCTGGGCGTCGGTGTTCCGGATTTCGGGCGCTGCACCCTGTCGGTTGAGAAAGGGAAAATCCACATCCGCACGTCTGCCGCCTGCTCAGGACAGGGTGTCGCTCAGGTGGTGACTTCGATTGTTTGTCAAACCCTGGACTGTGAAGTAACCGATACAGTCTTTGAATTGCCCAATACGGACCGCACGCCGGATGCCGGCACCAGCACGGCTTCGCGCCAGACTCTCTTTACCGGGGAGGCCGCACGGCAGGCGGCTCAGGACTTAAAAGCAGCCCTGGGCGCTGTGGGCGGAGACCTTTCCAGGATGGAGGGCATGGAGTTCTTCGGTGAATTCGGTCCGCCCACGGATCCGCTCGGATCGCCCAAGGAGCATCCGGTAAGCCACATCGGCTACAGCTACGGCTGCGAGGTGGCCATCCCTGACGAAAAAGGGGAGATTCAAAGGATGGTGGGTGCCTACGATGTCGGGACGCCGGTCAATGTCACCGCGGTGGAAGGACAAATTGAAGGCGGCTGTGTCATGGGCCTTGGCTATGCCTTGACGGAAGAGTTTGTCAACCCCGGCGGCATCCCCAAGTTCAAACTGGGTACTTACGGTCTTTTCCGGGCCAATCGCATCCCGGAAATCGAAACCCATATCGTCAAGGGACCAGGCTACGTAGACGTCGCCTACGGCGCCCGCGGAATCGGCGAGCTTGCCTGTATTCCCATCGCGCCCTCTGTCGCCCACGCCTACTTCCGGCTGGATGGCAGGATGCGGACCAGCCTTCCCATGGATGATACCTTCTACCGGAAGAAGAAGGCATGAACCTGGTTCAAGCCGCACGCGGGGCGGCGGTCATCGTCGCCTCCAAGCCACCTGATCCAGCCCTTGCGGCGGCCGGATTCGCCGGCGATGAGCGTGACCTGCCCCCGGCCATGATCCGCCTGGGCCAGGTGACCTTGATAGAGCGGGTGATCATCCGCTTCCAACTCGTCGGAACAGCCCCGGTTATCGTGATTACAGGATTTGAGAATGAGCTGCTGGAGCGCCATCTGGCCAGGATGAGCGTCGTGTGTCTCAACAATCCAGACTGGAAGGAGTCCACCTTTTTTGACGACGCCATGATGGGTCTGGACTACGCGGAAAGGACCTGTCCGGCCTGCGAAAAAGTACTGCTGGCCACACCCCTGATTCCTTCGGTCAGCAAGGAAACGCTGATGACCTTATTGGCGTCGGGGGAGCCGGTCGCTGTTCCCGTTTTTGAAGGCGAGGAGGGGCTGCCCCTTGCTTTTCACCGGGGGGTAATCGCGAAAATCCCCCGGCGATCAGCCGGGAAGACCCCGGCTGATCTGGTTTCCCTGTCACCGGGTCCGGTTGAAAGGATTGCCGTCAGCGACCCGGGAATTCTCAGCGGCTTGGACAGGCTGGTCGATTCCCCGGGCCGGAAGCCTGGATGGATCGAAGAGGATCCTTTGCCAATGCGTGCCCGCCTCAAGCTGAGTCTTGCCCGTGATTCGGTATTTTTCGGCCCCGGCCCCGCGACCCTGCTGCGTTTGATCGATGAGACGGGCTCGGTCCGGACCGCCTGTATCCGCATGAAACTTTCCTACAGCAAGGGTTGGCAGATACTCAACATCCTGGAAGAGGAACTGGGCGCGGCGGTAGCCGACCGGCAACCAGGCGGCCAGGAGGGGGGAAGCAGCAAGCTGACCGTGACAGGTCGTGAACTGCTCAATCGCTTTGAGCAGCTGAGCTCCGAGACACAGAGAAGTGTCAACCTGCTTTTCGATCAGATTTTCCGGGATTTCCCTCCAAAAGAGGAATAGGGTTACTCATAGTGTTAATCAACGGATTCGGCAATTTTGAGACTGCCGTTACAAATTCAAGCCTGCGCCATATTTGTGTGAGATAATGCCCGCGTGCATAAGCCAGCGTCAAGCCTGTTGAAAGGAATGTACCATGACAGAACAGACCTATATGCCTGACCAGGGCCAGCTGCCGGATCCGCCCGCGGCAGCTGCTCCCCCTCCGGTTCAGCCCGCTGAACAGCCGCCTGTTCAGTATGTTCCGCCAGTTCCGGCCCAGGCGCCGGCCGTCCAGACAAAACAAAAAAAAGTCCGCATCGGGGTGCCGGGCATTACCGGCTTTGGATTCACCTTGAGCATGCTCAGTTTGTTCCTGCTTCCTTTTTATAAGGAGGCATTCACCAACTATCTGACCTACGATGGCGGCAAAGAGTTTTTTCTTCACTATTATTATTACGCCACCATAGCCCTGGGAGGCAGCAGTGCCCTCTTTGCCCTTTTGGGCCTGGTTCTGACCCCGGTCGGCATCCACATTTCCAGGCGGCACCAAAGGGACGGGGCGTCCCTTGGCGTGTCAGGGGTTTTGATCGCCCTGGTCGCCATCATCCTGATCGCCGCCGTGACAGCGTCGCATGTTATGCTGTACGGCATGATCTATCCCAACTAATCACAGGAGTGACAAGTTATGAAAAAAGCCGAAAAGCCCCCAAAGTCCCGCGCGAATCAAATTAATCCGGAAGGGGGATTTCAGATTGTAAAGGGTAAGACCTGGTATGATGTACCGCCCATCTATATGTTGCGCGATGTCGTTTTGCGAGGATATAACCTGTACCAGGACCGCGAGGTAGTACGCTGGCGCGTCAAGCCGCGGGACGCGGAGATTGTCTCCAGAACTTACGGCGATCTGGCCCGGGATGTGTCAAAAATGCAAAAGTGGCTCGGGACGCAGCTGCCGCGCGGGAGCAGGATCGCCCTGATCGGCGAAAACAGCTATCTGTGGATGGTCACCTGGCTGGCTGTGGCATCGGGTTTCGGTGTCATTGTCCCCATTGACCGGCTGCTGAAAGCGGACGAGGTTGAACCAATTCTCGGACGCAGTGAGTCGGTTATGTTTGTTTATGACGCCTCCTGGCACCACTACGTCAGCGCAGTCTGTGACAACCTCCCTTATCTTACCCACCGCGTCATCATGGATCGCGGTGTCATGTCCGAAGAAGTCCGGGAAACCATCGAGATGGACCAGTCTGCGGATTCCAGGCTTTTTGTCCTCGATGATCTCTTGAGCCAAATGCCGGATCCCGCGGGGGAACCGGAACTCATCACTCCAGCTGACGTGACCGATGACGCGGCCATCCTTTTTACCTCCGGTACCAGCGCGACATCGAAAGCGGCCATCCTGACAGACAAGTCGATCGTGGCCGATATACGGGCCTTGCGGGGCTCGGTATCTTTCCCGGACCCGCTCTATTCCCTGTCCATCCTTCCGCTGCACCACGCCTTTGAGAACACCTGCGGTTTTCTGACCATCTTGACCTTCGGCGGGACCATCCACGTCTTTGACGGTTTGCGCTACATCGGTAAGAACCTGGAAGAATTCAAGGTACACCTGATCGTCGCTGTTCCCGCCATCCTCGACGCGGTATACCGCCGGGTGATGAACGAAGCGGCTAAAGCGGGCCAGGACAGGAAACTCAAGCTGGGAATGAAAATCGCCACAGCCCTTTATAAGCTGGGAATCGATGTCCGCCGCAAGCTGATGAAAGAGGTCCTGGAAAAATTGGGCGGACGCTTGCAGCATATTATCTGCGGCGCGGCGCCTGTCGAGCTTGAGACCCTGAAGTTCTTCAGGGCCATCGGCATCGAGGTACTGGCCGGCTATGGACTGACAGAGGCCTCGCCCGTCGTAAGCGGCGGCAATACCCGCGTCAATGAATTCGGGACCGTTGGCCAACCGCTTTCCGGCGTGGAGGTGGCCATCGCCAACGGCGGCAAAGGCGAGGGGGAGATCCTGGTCCGGTCTGATATCGTCATGAAAGGCTATCTGAACGACCCCGAGGCGACAGCCGAGGCCATCGACCAGGATGGATGGCTGCATACGGCGGACATCGGCCGCTTCACAAAAAAGAAGAGTATCGTCATCACGGGCCGGTCCAAGTCCATGATCGTACTCTCCTCCGGAAAGAAGGTATTCCCCGAGGAAATCGAGGCGCTCCTTTATCGCCACGGCATGGTCAGGGACGCCCTGGTCTTCGGCCATCAAAGTTCGGGCGGCGATGTGGTCATTACGGCCAAGGTCGTTGTCAACCAGGAGAAGATGCGCGAAGAGCTCCGGCGTGACCCGACAGAGGATGAGGTGTCCCAGGCGCTGGCAAATATCATCGCGGAGATCAACCGCGGCCTGCCGTCCTTTAAGGAGATCCGCTCCTACTTCTACAGTTTGCATGACATGGTCAAGACGACGACCCTCAAGATCCGCCGTGGTGTCGAGCTGGCAGCCATTAACGACTATTTCGCCTGTACCAAGGCAACATGGCAGTCATTGAGAGGTAAGAATATCGACTCAATCATCGTCCCGGGCCAGCAGGAAAGCCTTTCCTGTTAACAGATAAGAATGAGAAGGAGCTAATCGGATGACAAAAGCAGTTTGGCTGGTGAAAGCCCCTGATGACAACCGCGATCCCAACCTGGCGGCTTCCTGTGCCGCCTTTCTGGATGAGATTTCCGCGGCGCTCGGTGAGCCGCTGGCATTTACTGAGGATCAGGAACTGTTTTCACGCCAGCCTGTCAATCTCTTCTTCATCGGTTCGGGCGGATCGGAACAGGTATTCAAATCGATTTATGAGAAGGTCCCGGGGCCCTACATCCTCTTGACGACGCGCTCGCACAATTCGCTGGCAGCTTCAATGGAGATCCTCTCTTACTTGAACGAGCAGGGTAAGAGGGGAGAGATCCTTCACGGAAGTCCCGGTGAAATTGCCGGCCGGCTGCGTGTTTTAATCCGCGTAGCGGAAACGCGCGGTAAACTTCATGGGATGCGGCTGGGCGTGACGGGCGAGTCCGACTGGCTGATCAGCCGGCCCGCCGACGCGGATCTTTTGCGTCAACGCGCGGGGATGGAGCTCATCCATGTGCCCATGGCAGAGGTCATGGAGGAGATTGAGCGACGGACTTATGAAGAAAATGAGTGGACGCGCGAGCTGAAGGCCAAAGGCTACGACAGCGAAGCGATGGAGGGAGCGCTCCAGGTTTACGGCGCCTGCAGACGTCTGGTTGATAAATACATGCTGGACGGGTTCACCCTGCGCTGCTTCGATCTGCTGGAGCCCTTTTGCATCACCGGCTGTCTGGCGCTTGGCATCCTGAACGCCCAGGGGATCTGGGCGGCCTGTGAGGGGGACAGCCGTTCCCTCGTCTCCATGGCGGTCATCGGCGAGCTGACAGAACAGCCCGTCTTCATGGCCAACCCATCCCGCCTTTATCCGGCTGAAAACAAAATCGTATTTGCGCACTGCATTTTGCCGCTCAACATGCCGCGGGAATACGGCTTGACCACACACTTTGAAAGTGGTCTCGGGATATCCGTCGCGGCAGATTTTGATTCCGGCGCCTGCACGGTTTTCAAATGCGCGGACGATTTTGAGACCTACTACGCGGCGGATGCCCGGCTCTTGAACAGCATGCATGAAGGCAATTTGTGCCGAACGCAGATGGAACTTGAGGTCCCCTCGGGACTTGATTACTTTACCAGACGACCGATCGCCAACCACCACATGATTGTTCTCGGCCATCATCAGGAGCTGGTCGATGAGTTCTTTCGCTCCTACCGGCAATAAGGGGAATCCACACCCCTGTATAAGCGGAAAGGGCGTCTGTCAGACGCCCTTTCTTTGCCGGCGGATATGTTATGATGGGCATGCAAAACGCCCGGCCGGCAAAAGACCGGAAAGAAGAAATCATTTTATCAAATCAACACAAGGGGGTATAAGGATGATCATATCGAGTCGCAGCGCTGCCATGCAGGCGTCACCGATTCGCAAGCTCGTTCCCTACGCGAACGAGGCAAAGAAGCGCGGGACGAAAGTTTACCATTTGAACATTGGACAACCTGATATTGAAACACCGAAAGTTTTCCTGGAGGCTGTCAAGCAGGCGGATGTCAAGGTTCTCGCCTATGCGGACTCCAACGGCTGGGAGCCGCTTCGGGAAAGTATTTCGAACTACTACAAGAGAATCGGGCTGCCCTATGAAACGGAAGATATCATTATCACAAACGGGGGCAGTGAGGCACTCCAGTGGGCCATGCTGATTACCTGTGACCCGGGGGAGGAAATCCTGGTTCCGGAACCTTTTTACACCAATTACCGCGGATTTGCCGCGCCCTATCTTGTTGAGCTGAAACCCATTACGACCTATCCCCAGGACGGTTTCGCCCTGCCGGACCGTCCGACCATCGAAGGGCTCATTACGGAAAAAACACGTGGTTTTGTCTTGTCGAACCCCGGCAACCCGGTGGGGGCTGTTTACAGTCAGGAAGAGGTCCGCCGCATCGCTGACATCGCCCGCGACCGCAACCTCTTCATCATTGCCGATGAAGTGTACCGGGAGTTTTGTTATGACGGGAAAACAGCGACCAGCTTCGGGTCCATGACGGATGTGCTGGACCGTGTTATCCTGATCGACAGTGTGTCCAAACGCTTTTCGGCCTGCGGCGCGCGGATCGGTTCCCTGACCAGCAAGAACAGAGAGGTCATGACAGCGGCGCTCAAACTTGGCCAGGCGCGTTTGTGCGTGCCGACACTGGAAATGATCGGTTCCAAGGCCCTCTTCGACCTTGACCCTGATTACTTTCTTCCCATTCGCCAGGAGTATGAGACAAGAAGAAATATTATGATCGACGCGCTTCAGAAGATGGAGGGCGTCCTTTGCGAGAAACCGGGTGGCGCATTCTACGCGACAGCCAAACTGCCGGTTGACAATGCGGAGGATTTCGCGATCTGGCTTTTAACAGACTTCGAGTACCAGGGCAAAACTGTCATGCTGGCGCCTGTTGAGAATTTCTACCAAACGCCCGGCATGGGCCGCGATGAGGTTCGCGTCGCCTACGTCCTGAAAGCAGAAGATATTGAGGATGCCATGCGTATTCTGAAGATTGCGCTCGATCAATACCCTGGCCGCAAGCGTTAAGGATCTTAACACCAATACGGGTCCCCTTGATGACAAAGCGCCAAAATGGCGCTTTGTTATTTGTGCGGGTCGCCTTATCATACAAGTAATCCATCCAAATTATTATGAAGAATAGAGGCAGTATGGCTGAATCCAGTGGGCAGATGCTTTGTTCAACTGACGGACTGACCAGATTGCGGGAACGCTTGGGCAAAATTGGAAAACTGCGCGGCTGGCATCTTGGCGCTTGTCACGCGCGGCAGCCGGAGCGCGATTGTGTAATCTACGAAGCCTTCGACCGGGAGGGACGCGCCCATTGGCTGCTGGCCGGACCCTGGCGCGAATGGCCGCGTGTCTCCGGATTATGGAATCAGCTTTACTGGGCAAGTGAGATCATCGCAAGTTCTTCCCACATATTTCGGTTTATGGATCAGATGGTGCCGGAAATCTCTTGGGAGGGTGTCGAGGAAGGCTACGTCGGTTATTCGGAGAAAAGAAAAACCCGCTCTTTCTTTCAGGACATTTCGGATTCCAATCCTCCCCGTTTTGAGAACCTGGTCCAGTTGACAGGTTTCTTGCGGCTGCTTCAAACAGGTGAGAACTATTTCGAGAGGAAGGAAAGCCGTTTGATGATGGCTCAAATGGAATCAAGGGCAGTCGATCTTGTGGAGGCCCTTGCGGGGCGGATTCCGAAAAAGCCCGTATTCAGGCACTGGAAATCTTTTTATATACAAAACGCCCGCAGCATTTCACGCTCGACAAGCTATCGTCTGACACTCTCTTTCGGGGCGTTCGCCACCACTTGTTTCACCTGCACCGAATGTGGTGCGCTGCTGATTGATCTACCCTTTTTCTTAAGCGAAGACATCGCCGATATGGATTTGTGCAAAATTTTGTTTGACCTGTCGGGCGCCAGCGTCCAGGACCGCCAATACCTGATTGACCTCTACTTCAATATGGATATTCCATCTCATTTTTTTACCCTTCTGACACATCACGCCATGACGTCCATCCTCCACGATCTCAGGCGGTCGCCGGCCGGGTCGGCCAGCGAATCCCGCAAGATTGACCGTTTTGCCTCCCTGTCACGCCAACATGACCTCTTCCGCACGCCTGTTCCTTCCTGGTATTTGTAACGCACATTGTGGTATTGCTAACATATTATCTGTTATCATTGACGCGTAACCTGATCGGATCTGGGTAATTCCTGTTAAATTGCCAAATAAAAAAGGAATTGCAATATTGAATCCGCTAAGGGTCTTTTGAACGCATTGATTGTAATTAGCAGTCTGGATTGAACCAGAAAGAAGGTGGTCGCATTGAATGGAATCCGCTATTTTCGTAAAAAGAACCATATGACGCAAAGCGAGCTGGCAAACGTGCTCGGCGTCACGCAAACTTCCGTCAGCCAATGGGAGGGCGGTCGGAATTACCCCGATATCAAAACGGCCAAGCGGTTGGCCACAATGTTTGGAGCAACGCTCGACCAAATCCTTGGCATGGAAGATGTAAATGATTCCCTCATTGGGTCCCCGGTCCCTTTGCGTATTGGCGCTGTCCTGAGTCATGGCATGGAAGAAACACTCTTTCCCCTTGAACAGAAAACACGCCTGCTCGCTATCATGAACCGGCTATCACCGCTTGCGCGGCAGCGGGTTCTTGACAGGGCAGAGATTTACCTGGAAATTGAGACACTCGAGGCGAAAAATGAGCCTGCAGGCGAACCGGATTTTCATGCTACATAAACATTCAAAGAAGGCGGATAAATATTGACAGGAAATCGGGAATATGCTAGGATCATGGCAACCTCGATTGGATTACATAGACGGAAATGTGCGTCCGTATTGAGTCGGATTCACCAGAAAGTTGTAAGTAATCAGACAATGGAGTGTCCCGAAAGACCGCGCTAGTGCGCGCGGGTGCGGAATACCTGAAGCCAGGGGTGCGTTACCTCTTTCATTGAGAAGACGGGTGACCGCAACGAAAGCGCACCAAACCGTATTCTTATGGCCGGAATCGTTCATGGGGTCGTCTGACTTTGACCGGCAAAGCGGCCATGAAGGGACAGGAAAGGAGGCGTACTTTGAAAGTACACCTCGAAGGAACGGGCAGCTGATTCCCGGGAAGAAATGGGAATCCTGCCCGTTTCGCGTCTGTCTTTTTCCCGATGGCAATACAACTCGACAGGCGTCGCTTTGACCCATAAAATGAAAGAGTGAAAGAGAATCAGCAAAAGAAAAGCAGCAAAAAGGCTTCCGGGCGCAAGGTTCTGCTTGGCCTCTCCGGAGGCGTGGACAGCATGGCTTCCGCTGTCTTGCTGCAGGAAAAAGGTTACCAAGTGACAGCCGTGACCTTGTGGACCTGGCAGGAAGACCAGGCCGACAGATCCAGGATAGAAAGGGCGGAAAGGTCATCCCGTATCCTTGGGATCCCTCACAGGGTCCTGGATGTCAGGCAGGCCTTTTACCAAGAAGTGGTTGTCCCTTTCGTGGAAGCCTGGAAGGGCGGTTTGACGCCTAATCCCTGCGTCCTGTGCAACCCCGGCTTCAAGTTTGCCCATATGAGTGATCTGGCCGATCAGTTGGGCATTCAGTACCTGGCCACCGGCCATTACGCGCGTGTCGTGGAGACGGATCAAGGTTATTGGCTTTATCGTGCACTCCACCGGCGTCACGACCAAAGCTACTTCTTGTACAGACTCGAACCCTCTTTGCTTGGCAGGCTTCTCTTTCCTGTTGGAAGTTTATCCAAGGAGGAAGCACGGCGGCTGGCCCAGCGCTTTCATGACCCGGTATCGGAGGCCAGGGACAGTCAGGATATCTGCTTTATCGCAAAGAACCAGCTGAGAGCTTTCCTCGGCCGCTGGGGCCTGGAGGAGAATCCCGGATTCTTTATTGACCCGGCAGGAGAAGTGATTGGTGAACACAAAGGAAGCTGGCAATACACGCCAGGACAGCGCCGCCATCTTGGCCAGTCTTTTGGCAGACGGATGACTGTTCTTGCCACCGATCACTGCCATAACACAGTGACGCTGGGCGAAGAGTCCGCTGCCCTGATGAAGGAAGCCCTTCTGACCGGCCTGGTCCTGGCCGGGCCCCAGCCCGGCACCTTTCGCGCGGGGGTTCAACTTCGTTCTCAGGGGACACCTCATGACGCGACTGTGCTGACGGGGCCCAAGCATGGGGAGGCGAGGATCAGGTTTGCAGAACCGGTGCGGATCACTTCTCCGGGCCAGTCCGCTGTCTTCTACGACGGCGACCGGGTTCTGGGAGGCGGTGTCGTCGCTGACATGTCCTGAAAACAGGCGCTTACGGCGTGATTTACCTTGATTTTTAAAGCCCTTTCAGGTATAATGCGGTTTGATGGCCACGTATGTGCCTTTGACATTTTAAATAGAGGAGTGAATGCAATTGATTGCAAAATCTGAGTTGGCTTCATGCCGAGCTGAACTGGAAGAACGCCTTGGACAACGTATCATGCTTAAGTCAAACGGAGGGCGCCGCCGTACAGTCATACATGAGGGTTATCTTGAAAACTGCTCATCAAATGTTTTTACCGTTTGCTGTCCCGTCAGCCCGACCTACAGTGAACATGTCTGTTTCAGCTACATTGATCTCTTGACAAATGTTGTCGAAATTGCCTTCGATGACGAGGGTCTTGAAAAACTGCTTCTGCAAACGGAGGACAGCCGTTAGGCCGTGACTGAATTCCCCCCCTGCCGGTCGATTGAAAGTGCCCGGGCCAAGATTAATTTGTCTCTTCGTGTATTGGGCCGCCGGCCGGACGATTACCACGAGCTGGCCGGAGTGATGGCGACGGTCGCTTTGGCCGACCGTCTTGATTTAGGCTTGCGCCGTACAAGAGAGTATGATACCGGCTGGGAACTCAGCTCAGACTCCAGCCAACTACCTGCCGGCGAGGAAAATCTGTGCTTTAAAGCGGCGTCTTTGTTTTTCGAGGCGGCCGGGATCGACCCGCAATCCCTTCATTTTCACTGCCACATCGAAAAGAAGATTCCCATGGCCGCGGGTCTTGGCGGTGGAAGCGCGGACGCCGCGGCGGTTCTGCGTTTTCTTTGGATGTGCTGGCAGGGAGGGTTGGCTGAGTCCCTCCAGCTTGACCGCGGACGCTTGTCTTTGGATCATCTTGACCGTCTTGCCTTGGCCTGCGGCGCCGATGTGCCTTTCTGCCTGCACGGCGGTGTCCGCTTCTGCCAGGGAGTGGGCGAGCGTATGTCCGGCACCATCGAAAGCCTCCCTCATCGTGTTTTGCTGGCCTTCCCCCCCTTTCCGATTCGTACGGCCGACGCCTTTCGTTCACTTGACGCCGTCAGGCTGGATCAGGGTGGCCGGCAGGCGCCCGACAGGCAGCCGGGTCCGGATTTTGCGCGATGGACGGCTGCGCTTGTACAAGGCGATCGGTCGGAGATAGGGAGTTTGGTCCACAATGATTTTATGGAAGTTCAGTCAGATCAGTCCAGCGTAACCAGGCTTATCGTAGAGGACATGCGCGACGCAGGTGCCTTCGCGGCGTCCATGACAGGAAGCGGGCCCGCCTGCTTCGCTCTATTCGATCATGAGAAAGTCATGGAGAATGCATTTGGGATGCTGACCGCAAGATATCCCCAGGTCACCTGGATCATGACTTCCCTGTCGCCCCAAACCGAAAGGTTAGCCTGTCAAAACTGATCCGTGTCGAGCCAAATGGTGAAGGGGCCGTCATTGACCAAACTGACTTTCATCTCCGCTCCGAAGGAACCAGTCTGAACTGAGGGGATATCGCGCCGCGCAAGCTCCACAAAATACTGGTAGAGCTGTTCACCCTTTTCGGGCGGGGCCGCCTTGACGAAGCTGGGCCGGTTTCCCTTTTTCGTATCAGCGAACAAGGTAAATTGGGAAACGACCATGACCTCTCCCTCCACGGAAGCCAAATCAAGGTTGGTTTTTCCCTCATGATCTTTGAAAATCCTCAGTTTCCTGATTTTCTGCCAAAGTCGCGCACAACTTTCTTCATGGTCTTCAGCCCCGACGCCGAGGAGAATAAGAAAACCCTGCCCGATTGCTGACTGGAATCCGTCATCGCAAAGGACGGATGCCTCACTTACACGTTGAATCAGTGCGCGCACTTTAACTTCCTCTTTTCACATCACTTTTGAGGGCACAATGGAACCCTGTATCATGGTATCACGCGGGCGGCGAAAAGGCGCCCAGCGGGATGGGAGCGGACCGGATACCTGATATGTTGGGCACTCCCTATGCTATAATCTACACATTCTTAATCAGATATCCACCTTTACCGGATGAGAGCCGGACAAATGCCAAGAAAGAGGAGATCGAATGAAGAATTGTCAAAACTGTGGTACGGAACTTGCCGACGACGCCGTCTTTTGCAGTAATTGCGGAAGTAAGCAGGAACTTGCCCCGGAAAATGGTCCGGCGGCAGCGGAACAAGTTCAAGAAGCCCCTCCGCCCGTAGCGCCTCCTCCGCCTCCTTACCAGGCAGGCCCGGCCCAAGTGCCCCAGCAGCCGCCCTACCCCTATCCTTATCCGCCCCAGGCGCCAAAAGCCCCCTCCGCCCTCGCGCTCGATGGAAAACGGTACCCCGGCTGGCTGGTCAAAGGTTTTCTTGGGACAGAAGAGCCCATGCACCTTTTGTTCGCGGCTATTGTTCCCTTCCTCGTCACGCTGTTTTCTACGCTTGAAGCGGCCAGGTTGATGAACTGGCACGCGGGAGGCTTCTTCCTCCTGTGGTTCTTCATGCTGATTATCATGGGCGCCATGCCCACCATGGCCTGGTTTTGCAAGCGGTTTATCCTCAAAGAGGAAGACAAATTGCCCGATGCCTGCGCCAGGTTCTCCTCTTACCTGAACGCGGTCCTTCCCGTCTCCCTGCTTGCCTTTATCTTTGGTGTGGTCCTTCCCGCAGGCACCTTCATCTCTGTGCTCATGTATGTGGTGCCGGTTTTGATCTTTGCCGCGTCGGTCATGACAGCAGTCGGTGGATCACAGGCAGAGGTGAAAAAGCTTTGGCTGGTTGTTCTCACAATCGCCGGTGTTTTCTTTGTCCTGCTTTTCCTTTACAGCGCGATTCTCGCCCTGGGTCTGCAATGGAGCATAAAAGCCTTGTTCCGGTTTTAATCTGTAGCGGCGGGAATGGCACAGTTCCCGTGTCTTGGTGAAATGCTCATGTTTTCATGGGCATTTCCTGATAAAAGGTAGGTAGGTAAGCGTGCCACAGTCTAAGCAAGAGAGGCCGGGGTATCCCGGCCGCACGAAAGACAAGCGTCCAAAGGGAAGAAAGGTGTCCGGCCAGGGACCGTTCAGCCGAAACTTCCCAATCAAGTTTCTTGTTCTGGGAGTGGCCGCAGGTCTCATCATTTCAGTTTTTTCAGGGGTCTATCTGATCTACGCGGACCTGGTTTCGAGAGTCACTTACGTCGATGAGTCAGATAGTGATTTTTATAAGATTGACAACCTGATGGACTACGATATTTTCGTCGATCCGGACGGCTGGGATGATCAGCAGGAGGAAGGACCGGATGCGCCTGAAAGTGATCAGGATATGCCCGACGAGTTGCGGAGACCTGAATTACACCAGAGCGGCACCGTCGAGATGAAGCAAATGCCCGGGGTCGAGAATATTCTCCTGTTCGGGGTGGATTCCGCATCCAATAACTACAGGGGCCGGTCCGATGTAACCATGATCATTTCGATCAACCACAATACAAAAAAGATCAATATTGTTTCACTCATGCGCGCCATGTACGTCAAGATCGGTGCCAAGAACCATCCCTGGGGGCTCTTGAACGCGGCTTACTCCTACGGAGGCCCGGGACTTGCCATACGAACGGTCGAGGTCAACTACGGGATTCCGATCAAAGGTTTCGTGGCCATCAATTTCAATTCATTTGTCCGGATCATTGACGCCATCGGAGGTGTCAGCATTTCTCTGACGGAACGTGAAGCGCAATATCTGGGACGCAATCCTGGCGCTCAACGGCTGAATGGCCAGCAGGCGCTTGCTTATTCGAGAATCCGCAAAATTGACAGCGATTTTCAGCGCAACCAGCGGCAGCGCAATGTCATCAATTCCGTTTTAAGTGAAATGGCTGCCCAGGGCGGTTCCTCCATCTACAAGGCCTCAGCCGTGGTTTTGGCCAATACCTATACCAATCTCAATTTGAACGATTACATCAGCAGGGCGCCGGGCCTCTTGTCCTACCAGCGGCGCCAGCTCCAGCTTCCCGCCACGGGTGAGACCCGCCACTACTATGTTGGAGGCCAGGAAGTCTGGTGGTTCGACATGGTAAAGACGCATAACAGGCTTGTCAGTTTCCTGCTGAACTGAGGTCTGACAAGGTGCGGGATCAAGGCTTCTTTGCCATGGACGCATAATGTTACCTTTGTAACAAGTAAAATCCGTGAGATTGCTAGAATGGTGGCTGTGTATTCCGCTTAGACAGGAATGTCTTGCCTGATGGGGGAGGGGCAGATGCCGCCAGCTTTAGAAATTCAGCATTCGATTCCCGTACTGACGGTCTTTTTACAGGGACTTGTCAGTTTCCTTTCACCCTGCGTGTTACCCCTGCTGCCCCT
Organism: uncultured Mageeibacillus sp.; assembly: GCA_964606165.1. Classification (GTDB taxonomy): domain Bacteria; phylum Bacillota; class Clostridia; order Saccharofermentanales; family DTU023; genus UBA4923. Next base: position 71,423 of record CAZSFQ010000003.1, on the reverse strand, counting down.
GTATATTGGTTATCTGGCGGGCGGCACTTACCATGTAGGTGAAGATGGCGAGGTCAGATACCCGCGTAAGCGTGTCTTCCTGAATACTTTCTTTTTTGTCCTTGGCATCGCTTCGACATTTTTTATCCTGGCGCTTGGCTTTACCGCGGCGGGTGAGTTCTTTCAGGCCTACCGGCGGGCTTTTGTGATCGGCGGGGGCATTCTGGTCATCGTCTTCGGCCTTTACCAGCTGGGTGCTTTTGGAAGCTCTCTCTTTTTGTCAAGAGACAGGCGGCTTCCTTTCAAGCTGGACCGTTTTACCATGAATCCCCTGATTGCTTTCCTGATGGGTTTTACTTTCAGCTTTGCCTGGACGCCCTGCATTGGGCCAGCCATGTCGAGTGTACTTCTCATGGCGGCAGGAACAGCCCAGCGCAGCCTGGGATTTCTCCTGGTCGGTGTTTACGTGCTGGGCTTTACCATTCCCTTCCTGATCGTCGGTCTTTTTACAACGCAAACCCTGGCCTTCTTCCGCCGTCACAGTAAGATCATGAAATATACCGTCATTGTGGGTGGCCTGCTCATGCTGGTCATCGGCATCCTCATGATTGCCGGAATTTACGGCGGATAAAAAAACCAAAGTAAAGGATTCCATTTATGAAAACCAACCGCAACAGAAAATACGCGCTGAGGGGGACAGTTGTCCTCTTGCTGTCAGTTCTTCTGATTTCACTTTTCGCTTTATCCGCCTGCGGGAAGAAGAGCCCCGGCATGCCGGATGAGACCGGTCCCGCCTCGTCAGCCGGCGGCGCCGGCACGGAAAAGGATCCGACGGATCCGACCGTTGAGGAGCGGGTCAAGGCATATGACTTCACGCTCACCGATCAATACGGGACTGAGCACAAACTTTCAGACTACCAAGGTCAGGTTATTTTCCTGAATTTCTGGGCGACCTGGTGTCCGCCCTGCAAGCAGGAGATGCCGGATATCGAGGGCCTTTACAATGATCATGGCATGAACCGGAAGGATCTGGTCATCCTGGCAGTTGCCTACCCCGATGAGGACGGTTCCGCGTCAGCCCAGCGGGAGATGGATGTCGAGGGTATCAAAGCCTTTCTTCATGAGAATAATTACACCTTTCCAGTCCTCATGGACACCAAGGGCCAGGTATTTAATCAATACCAGATCAGCGGCCTGCCAACTACCTACATGATTGATCATCAAGGCTACTTTATTGGCTATGTGCAAGGCGCGCTGGCCCGGGAGCTGATGGATCGTTTTGTCAATGACGCCCTGAATGCCATGGACCACTAAGCCTGTTATAAGTCCGCTGTGATAGAATAGACCGGCATATCAACTGCCGGGAGGAACACATGCTGGATTTAGTCTACATCCGAAACAAACCGCAGGAAGTGGCAGCCAAGCTGGCGCGGCGCGGTTTCGTCATCGACTTCACCGAATTTTTGGCGTCTGACGCCGATCGCCGCTCATTGATGCACGAAACGGAAGAACTGAAAGCTGAGCGTAATCAGAAGTCAGCAGAAATACCCCTGATCAAGAAGCAAAAAGGCGATGTCACAGCCCTGACCGAACAATTGAGGCAGCTGAGCGAAAAAATCCGCGACAATGACAACCGGATCAAGGAGATGAATGCCGAACAACAGGGTTTTCTTGCCGCCCTGCCCAACATTCCCGCCGATGACATCCCGGAGGGGGGCAAGGAAAACAATGAGGTGGTTTCCGTTTGGGGAGAGCCCATGCCGGTTGAAGCGGCCAGGAAGAACCACGTCGACCTGGTTGAGTCGTGCGGCATGGTCGATTATGAACGGGGGGCGAAGCTCTCCGGAAGCGGTTTTTGGATATACCGGGGTCCGGGCGCCATACTTGAATGGGCCCTGCTTAATTATTTCATCAGTGAACACCTGAAAGATGGCTACGAAATGATGCTGCCGCCCCACATTTTGAATTACGAATGCGGCTATGTCGGCGGCCAGTTCCCCAAATTTGAAGAAGACGTTTTCCAGCTTCGGGGAGGTGGGGACAAGTTTCAATTTATCCTGCCGACGGCAGAGACAGCCCTGACCAATGTCCATGTGGATGAAATTCTAAAAGAAGCGGATTTGCCCAAAAAATACTTTGCCTTTACGCCCTGTTACCGGCGTGAGGCGGGTTCCTACCGGGCGGATGAACGCGGCATGATAAGGGGTCATCAGTTCAACAAGGTAGAGATGTTCCAGTATACCCGGCCCCAGGACTCGGAAGATGCTTTTGAGGAGCTGGTGGGTAAGGCATCGGGACTTGTCGAAGGCCTGGGCCTGGTTCACCGCATCAGCCGCCTGGCCGCAGGCGATTGCAGCGCGGGCATGAAGAAAACCTTCGACATCGAGATCTGGATCCCCAGCATGCAGATCTATAAAGAGGTGAGTTCGGTTTCGACTGCCGGGGCCTACCAGGCAAGGCGGGGCAATATCCGCTACAGACAGTCCGACACAGGCAAGACTGAGTTCTGTCATACGTTAAATGGTTCGGGCCTGGCGACATCCCGCGTCATTCCCGCCATCGTCGAGCAGTGCCAGCTGGCTGACGGTTCCATCCGGGTTCCCGAAGTGCTGGCACCCTGGATGCACGGCATTGAGGTCATCCACCCGGTCAAGCCGGGCCATGACTGATCATTACCGGACAGTACGCCGCGAGGGTTTGTTCGAGCTGACTGAACGCGGCTCCCGTTTCATAGGGATTTGCCGGCCCCTCACAAGTGAAGAGGACGCGCTTGAACTGCAAAACAAGGCGCGCCAACGATATCCCGAGGCCCGCCACTACGTGTACGCCTGGCGGATCGACTCTCCATCACTCCTGCAGCGGTTTTCCGATGACGGAGAACCGCATGGAACAGGCGGCAGGCAGCTGCTTGACGCCCTGCTGGCTGAAAAGATTGACCGGGGGGCCATCGTGGTGGTGCGTTATTTCGGAGGGATTCTTCTTGGCACCGGCGGACTGTCACGGGCCTACGCCAAAGCTGCCCGGGGCGCTCTTTCCAAAGCGGGACCGGTCTCTTTTGTCCGCTGTGAGCTATTCATGCTGGAAACGGATTACGCGGTCTTCCATTTACTGGAGAACCGGCTCGGTTCAGCGGGTTTTTTCCAGGAGATACCCGAATACGGCGTAAGCGTCCGGCAAAGGGTCGGTGCCAGGGCGGGTCAGACGGATGAACTCCGGGCGCTTGTCATGAATCTTTCTGCCGGTGCCGCGATACTTGAGCCATGCGGCGAAAGCTGGATTGAGGATTCTTTTTAGGGAAAGTCCACCCCATCCATATGTATAATGGAGTCAGGGGAGGTGGTGACCCAGCTCCGACTGACAGTTTTTGCAGTTTTCTATTTCCGGAGGCAAACCATGGCGGGACATTCAAAATGGAGCAACATAAAACGCCGCAAAGAGGCAGTTGACGATAAGCGGGGCAAGATTTTTTCCAAGCTCGGCCGTGAACTCCAACAAGCGGTCCGGACCGGGGGACCGGATCCCGCCTCCAACTCTGCCTTACGCGACGCCATCGCGAAAGCGAAATCCTATAATATGCCCAACGACAATATTAAGAGATCGATTGAACGGGCGGCGGGAGAAGCTGGCGGCCAGAGCTTTGAAGAGATCTATTATGAGGGTTACGGCCCCGGTGGTGTAGCCGTCATGGTGCGCGCCCTTACCGACAACCGGAACAGGACAGCCGGTGAGATTCGCCACATCTTCAGCAAGTACGGCGGTAATCTGGGAACGGACGGCTGCGTTTCCTTTCAGTTTGACCGCAAGGGCATCCTGGTCCTTGAGCGCACCGATACCCTTGACGTGGACGCTGTCTTCATGGAGGCGCTCGAAGCCGGCGCGGAAGACGTCGATCTCGATGATGAGCATATGATCGAAATCACAACCTCACCTGACCTGTATAGCCCCATCCGTGACCGTCTCGCTCAAAGCTACGAGATGATCGATCAGCGCTTGGGACCGGTGCCCCTTAACTGGGTAACCCTTTCCTCGGAAGAGGAAATCGACAATATGGAAAAGTTGATCGACCGGCTCGAGGACGACGACGATGTTCAGGATGTCTACCACAATTGGGGCCAGGAGGATTAGGCGCAAGAGATGGCAAACGGATGGTTCAGGCGCAAAAAGGCCAGCACTCAACCCATAGACGGGCCTGCAGACCCAGCGCCGGCTGATCTGCCGGAACGGCCGCAAGCCGATTCACTCTTTAACCAGTTCGGACGGCTGGCTGACGCGGTGATCGCGCAGATGAATGAGCGCGCTGAAGCTTATGAGGAGCAGACGCAAAAGGAAATCCGTCAGCTGCTTTCACAGATCGCGGTCGTCTCTTTCATCGGTTCCAGCGGCAGCGGCAAGTCTACACGGGCAATCCGGGTTGCCCGCGAATACAATATTGAGTACATGATCGATGACGGCCTCCTGATCCGCGGCAGCGCCATCATTACAGGCTCATCGGCCAAGCGCGCGGAAACCAAGATGGATTCAGTCAGACAGGCCATGTTTCTTGATCCGGTAAGGGCGGAGAATATGCGACGCGCCCTGATAGAGCACCTGCCCAGCGCCCTCATGATACTGGGAACTTCCGACGCCATGCTGGCGCGTATCTGTGACAACCTGTGGTTGAATCAACCCTCCATTAAAATCAGGATTGAGGATGTCTCCTCTGAGGAGGAGCGCAATCTGGCGCGCCAGACACGTCTGAGTGAAGGCAAGCATACCATTCCCGTGCCCAGTATGGAGATCAAGCATGAGTTTTCCGGCTACCTGGCCGAACCCCTGGCCAAGTTCTGGCAAAAATTCGAGTTTGGTGTATTCGGGCAGCCGGGAAGCCCAGGCATCCCCGACCAGGACCGGACAGTTGTCCGCCCCACCTTTTCGACATTGGGAAGTTATGCCATGTCGGATCAAGCCATGAAAGATCTGGTAGGGCTGCTTGCTGTTGAAGTGGACGGGGTTGAAAAGGTGGTCCGCCAGAAAGTCCACAAGGAACCCTACGGCATCATCCTGGATCTTGATCTTTCCATCTATTACGGGTCAAGCGCCCAGGCTGTTCTGGCAGACGTTCAGGCAGCCGTCAGCTCAGGTGTTGAGCAATACACCGCCATCAATGTGCTCGCGGCCAATGTGCGCGCCGTGCGTGTCGTCAAAAATCTAGGTTCCTAGCTTCAATTCATCAAAAGGGATCGCGGGTCAGCCGCCCGTCACCCCCGAAGGGGAAAGAAGGGCTGGAATATGCGGGAAGCGCGCCGGTACGCACTTCATAGACTGCTTTCAGGCGGGCGCCGGTTTCCCGCAGGAGCATGTAGAGATGCGAAGAATAAAACCGCGGATCGGTCGCGTAGCCTGATGCTGAAATCCCTGACTTCTCCGCCAGAAAAAGAGCACGCTGAAGGTGGAAGCGCTGGGTCGAGATGATGGCCGTATTGATCTGGAATACATGCCTGGCCCGATACAGGGTGTCGTAAGTGTCAAGGCCGTAATGGTCCATTAGAATCGCCTCGTCGGGGATCCCCTGCTCGAGCAGATAGCGGCACATGACCAGCGGCTCGTTGTAGTTGTCCTCACGGTGATCGCCCGAGACCAGGATGCGGTCGGAAAAGCCTGCCCGGTAAAGCTCGACCGCGCCGTCGAGCCGGTCCTGCAGCATGGGGGAAGGCCGCCTGTTGGCAATGACCGAGGCCCCCGGGACGATGATGCAGTCGACCGGTGACTGCAGTTGCTCCATGGTTTTAATCATGCCATTGCCCCGAATGGCAATCGAGCTGTAAATGAAAAGAACGGCAGAGGCAGCCGCGAGCGTGATCCCCAGAAAGAAAGCCAGGCCCGCAAGAAGGAAGCGAAAGAGACGGCCCATGAAAGACCGGATCATTTTGGAACTGTCGGTCATTGCCTCATGTTAAAATAATCAGAGGCTGTTGTCCAACGAATTTGGCGGAAAGGAAGCAGGACCTTGCCATTTGAACTGTCACAAGCTACCGTTTCAGGGATAGTAAAAAGAAAAAAGCGGCCTCTTCTGCTGGCCGCGGGTCTTGCCGCGCTTTTTTTCCTTGCAGCCTGTTCACCCCATTCACCGGCTGATCCTGACAAAGACCCTCCCACGCCGGTGACGACAGCAGCCATAACCAGGCCAACGGAAGGCAGCACTCTTCATCTTGACCGGGGGCTTCCCGGCAGCCCGGATGAAAGACTGACCGTGGCCCTGGCGGATCCGGATTCCTGGAATATCAATCCCTTCAGGGACGGAGACCGCCTCTTCCCGGTTGATCCCCGGGGTTATTACCAGCCCCTCTATCAAACCCTGATCCAGTACGACCCGGCCAGGATGGACTATGTGCCGGTCCTGGCGGAAACAGTTAGATACGAGGAAGGTGTCCTCTCCATCCTTCTGGCCGGTGATGGTCAATGGCATGATGGCTTTCCACTCACAAGCGCGGACATCCTTTTTTCAATCCAGGCAAACCAAAAATTCGAGACAAGTGCCGGTCAAGTCCTGGACGACCTGGTCAAGGACATGGACACGGGCGAGTTTTCTCTTGACATTCACCTGAGCGATGAAAAAGACAACGCAGGCCTGCGTTGCATGGAGGCGCTCGCGCATCTGCTGATTCTGCCTGAACACCACTGGAATGCCATCGTTTCCGCCACTGCAACGGAAGAGCAGTTGGCGGATCAGAAGCTGCCTTTGGTCGGCTCAGGCCCTTGGTCCTTGTGGGGGGAGGATGAATTTGCCCTGTCTTTTGTCCGGTCTTCCGGCGCGGCCGAAGATTCGGGGCAGCCGGCTTATCTTTCGATCTTGAAATATGCCGACGCCCATTTGGCGAAACAGGCTTTTTTAGGCCATGACGCCGGCCTGATGCTGGGCGCTGTTTCGTCCGGCCTGATCAGCGGCCTGGAAACAGAAGGGACGCGGGACGGGAGCCTGGTCATCCTTGGGGGGGAAAGGGTGGCGGGGATCACGGTCAACCCGTCCAGCGGCGCCTTGTTGGGCAACCGGTCCTTCCGCAGCCTGCTCAGCCTCGTGTCCGATCAGCCCCATGCCCAGACCATCCCCTCAACCATTTCACAGCTTAATGGCGACAAAGTTGCGGCTCAGCTGCTGCAAGCGGACGAAGGAACCATCAGCCGCCTGGCAGGCGAGGCGGGCCTGATCCGGGAGCACGGAGTCTTCTTCATGAAAGAGGGTCAAGCTCTTCCCCTCATCAGCCTGATCTTTCCGGATGGGCAGGCTGAGGCAGAGGAGAGCTGCGAGGCTTTCGCGGAATCGGCAAGAGAGCTCGGCATCCCGATCGCATTAAAAGGCGTAAGCCTGTCAGACTGGAAGCAGGCATATGAATCAGGCGACTATGCCCTCATCTATACTGAATCCTGTCCTGATGAATCAATCATCTCTTTGGTCTCGAGGCTTGAGAAGATCCCGGGTCTTACCAGCCATCAAGCCAACGGCATTGCCGTGGAGTTTGATGGGGAGGCGGGCTACGCCATCATGGCCTCCGTGGAGGATGCTTATCTCTCCGGGGATCTAAAGGCAAACACCGGAAATTTAATCAGCTGGGCCATCAGTGAAAGCGTGTTTTTGCCATTGACAACCGAAGCGTTAAGAGGCGGCCTGCTCAATCAGACAGAGGCGGCCGCCATCGATTTGTCTTCTCTTTTTGCCGTGAAAACAAGAACGGAGCCGGTCGGCTTTCAGCCCTGATCAAGCGGGAACCAGTCCCATGCTTCAAAAAATAAACCGCTGGGGTATCAATAATCCAGCGGTTTATTTTGGTGGGAGCAACCGGGCTCGAACCGATGACCCCTTGCTTGTAAGGCAAGTGCTCTCCCTGCTGAGCTATGCTCCCATGCCTTAAACGTTGACAGTCTAGCACATTGACCTGTATCTGCAAAACGCGCCATTTCGGCGCATACAGGCTTTTTTGCTTGTGAGCCGGGCCGCCAAGATAGATAATCCAGTTGTCATGCCACGGCCAATGCAAATTTTCGCCAAACGTCTCAGGGAATTGAGAAAGGAAATGCGGCTCCGCCAGGAGGATATCGCTGCTGATTTGAATGTCAGCAGGCAAACCATTTCGAAATACGAGCGGGGCGACCGCGAGCCGGATTTTTACATGCTGAACAGAATTGCCGATTATTATCAGGTATCCATTGATTTTCTCTTCGGCCGTACACCCATAAAGAAGATCAATTTCCCCATTGCGCCCGCGATGAAAGCGGAGCTGCCCACAAAGGTTGCCGAAGAAGGTGACTGGAAGAAGTAGGGCCTGAAGGCTGAAATTGAGTCCCAACCGGCCTTTTCGGCTTGGTTTTTCATCTTGTTGACAATCATTTGATCCATCTGATAGACTTACACAGCCGCTTGAGACAGCGATAGGGCGCAGTAGTTCAGTTGGTTAGAATGCCAGCCTGTCACGCTGGAGGTCGAGGGTTCGAGCCCCTTCTGCGTCGCCACATTTGCCGGCTTCATGCCGGCAATCGCTTAAGCCCAGGTAGCTCAGTCGGTAGAGCAACGGACTGAAAATCCGTGTGTCGACGGTTCAATTCCGCCTCTGGGCACCAAGCCAAAACCCCTGCGACAGTGACGTTACAGGGGTTTTCTTTTTCTTTTATACGACCAGATGTATAAATATTGGGCTCAATATTGGGCTCAATAAAAAAAGACCCTCCCAGCCTGAGCCGGGATGACCATGGAAAAGAGATCAACGCGGCTATCGCCTTGAGCAGCTCAGCAAATAGCGCCCATAAGGGCCGTAGCCAACTATATCATGGGCTGCTTATTTGTTTTTGCTTTAGGGGTGCGTAGTTTTGCAATATTTTGTCCCTATATAGGTAGAGGTATTTTTATTAGAGTACTTTTCGGAGAAAGGAGCTTCGGAACGGTTAGCGCCATGCTCCTGCGTGACGGCTCTGTGTCTTATGTGCAGACAAAGGACAGCCAAACAGACGGGTGAATGTTTAAGGGAGATTGAGAAGAAATGAAGAAAAGGATTTTTGGCCTTTTATTGAGTCTCTGCCTGGTGATGGCACTGGTGCCGGTTCTGGCCATGGCGGACGGGGAAACGGTCACCGTGTCCTTTGATATGAAAGGTCACGGAACCGGTGCTCCTGTTGATCAGACTATTCCGAAGGGTACGCCGGCCGTAGAGCCTGAAGACCCTGTCCCGCTGGCAGAAGAGAAGTTCTATTTTGGATACTGGACCTATATCCGGAATTATATGGAGACCAGATGGGATTTTTCAAATAAGGTCAACGGGGATATGACCCTCTCCGCCTTATGGTTCCCCTGGGAAACCAGAGCTTTTCAGTTGGCCTTGGACGGGCAGCCCTATAGCGGCGCGACAGCCCTGGCAAAGGATACGACTGCCGGCACGACCTACACTTTGACCGAGAGGGAGCCGGGCCTTTATTCTGTCCAGCTCCCGGAAGGCAATTACGACATGATGGTAAACGATGAGTTAATCCACCCCAACCAGACAGTTGGCAGAAAGGGTTCAAGCTCAAAGTATTTTTTATACTATTATTTCTTGAATTTTGACTCCAACGGGCAGAATTTTACAACGGCCAGCGCGCCTGGGACGCAGATCGTGCGGTCAGCAAATTATCCATCCATTCCTCCTGCGCCGAAGGCAGCAAACGCGGATTACGCCTTTACAGGATGGACAAAAGGGCCGGGGGAAGACTCGGGGGCCTTTGATTTCAAACGGAATATGAGCTCTACAAGGACTGCTTACGCCCAATGGGTCCAGGTTAATTCCGGGGAATATCCGGTGGCCGTCTATGGCGCTGAACACGAAGGTTCGTCTGTCGCCACCTCGTCTTCGGATTACCAGGTGACACTGAAGCCGCCTGCCACTTACGAGTATCCATGCACAATAGAAAAGATCCAAATCGGCGGCCAGAAGATTAGCCAGGATCAATACTCATTCAACGGCGACACAGGCTTGCTTACAATCGACAAGGCAGCCATCACAGGCCCCATTGAAATCTTCGCCAGCATGGTGCTTTCCCCCTACGTCATGACCTACGTGGCCAACAATGGCACCGGCGCCGTAGGATACGGGTCTGCACCCAGAACAACTAATATGCATTACATGTGGACCTGCACCTTTACCGGCCCCGAAGGCCAGACCTTCTTCAAGGGCTGGTCTCTTAACCAGGACGGTTCCGGCAAACTTTACCAACCTGGAACTTCCTACTTCACCACGGCAGATACCACCTTTTACGCCGTCTGGTGGTCAGGCGTGAACAGTGTAAGTATGTCTGTGCCGCTCGGCACAGGAATAAGAGGACAGCGTACCTACAATGGCGTTTCCGCAGTGGTGGAAGGCGCTCCCAATGTCTCCCAGGATGTCACTTGGTCGGTGACCGGAGCCACAAGCCAGGACACCAATGTTTCCCCTGAGGGTCATTTCGGTGTGGGACTTGATGAAACAGCGGACGAAATTACCATAAGAGCCACCTCGGTTGTCGATCCGACCCATTATGATGAGTTGGTGGTCCCCATAAAATCTTTTGTTATCGTGAAAAACGGTTCCTCTGGCAATAGCAACATTTATAAAAACGGGGAAAGGGTCACGATCACGGCAAACGCTCCGCCCCAGGATATGGTCTTTGACAAGTGGATTATAACCAAGGGCGGTGTGACGCTTGACGATGCGTTTACAACTCCGACAGCCTTCACCATGGCAAGAGAAACGGTCAATGTCGAAGCCACCTATAAATCGGCTTTGCCGGGCATTGAGGGACCCACAGACATGACGCTGACAGAAGGTTATACCGATGCTGTTCAGACGGAAGCCTATCAATTGACTGGAACGCCCTTGCCCCAAGTCACCATCGATGATGACCTGGACGGCAGAATTACCTGGGACGAAACGGAGCAGAAGCTGACAGTAGCTCCCGGTTTGAGCCAGGGCAACTACACAGTCATCCTGGCCGCTTCAAATGGCCTGAGCACGGATGCGACACTGACCTTCCATCTGACGGTTCAGGGGCCTCCCGCCATCAGCGGTGACGCGGACATGATACTGATTGAAGGCTATCCGGGGGCGAGAACCAATGCCTATGATTTCACGGGCATTCCGGTTCCGGAGATCAGCTTCATTGCCAGCGACCCGAAAATTGCCTGGGACAGCCAAAGCAATGAAATGGTCATCGCGCCCGGCTTGGATCAAGGCAACTATAGCGCCGTGCTGACAGCCGCCAATGGTCTGAATCCGGATGCGTCACTGACCTTTCATCTGGCGGTCCAGGGGCCACCCTCCATCGGCGGAGATAGAGACTTGACGCTGGTTCAAGGCTATCCGGAGGCAAGAACAAGTGCCTATACCTTTACAGGACTGCCGGCTCCGGAGATCAGTTTCAGCGCCAGCGATCCGAAAATTGCCTGGGACAGCCAAACCAATGAAATCGTCATGGCTCCCGGTTTGGACCAGGGCTACTACACCGCCACCCTGACAGCCTCCAACGGCCTGGATCCGGATGCGTCACTGACCTTCCATCTGACAGTCAAGGGGCCTCCAGCCATCAGCGGCGACACGGCCTTGATACTGACTCAAGGTTACCGGGCTGCAAAGACAAACGCCTTTGCATTTTCGGGTATCCCGATCCCGGAGATCAGCTTCAGTGCCAGCGACCCGAAGCTTAGCTGGGACAGTCAAACCAAGGAAATTCACATCGCTTCCGGTTTGAGACAAGGCAACTACACGGCCACGCTGACGGCCGAAAATGGCCTTCATCCGGACGCGATTCTGATCTTCAGCCTGACCGTCAAACCAGGCAGCAGTGACGGTCCCGCAACTCCAACGGATCCGACGGATCCGACAGATCCGACCGATCCGGGCGATCCGACAGATCCGACAGATCCAACCGATCCGGCAGATCCGGCAGGTTCGGCGGAGCCAACGACTCCCGGTGAGTTCAACCAAACAAGCACAAGCACCCAACCATCCGGGACTTCCGAAGAAAGGGATGCACCTCCCATGTCAGGTCTGATCAAGGCCCTGATTATCGGGGGAGTCGTCGTGCTAATCTCCGCTATGGGTTTTGTTGCCATCAAAGTCCATGGCAGAAAGAAAAAATAAGGGAATAATTATCCCTGGCCGAAACTTTGGAAATCGGGCGGCAGGCGCTGCCCGTTTTCCTATTGTGGGTTTAAGTTATGGCAAGCCTTAATCCGATTTTTAATGACCGGCCAGTCTGAAGTTCTTTTTCCCGCTTGTCTATCCTATATGTCGTCATGATGACTGTCCTTGTGTCTACACCACGTGGACAAGTGTATGAGTATCGTATTATCGATTGCCTGAAAGGCCTGTCAATACAGGGTTTGGATTTGCTGCTCAGAATATTCGTTTCAAATCAAAAAGCAAAATAGTTATCAAAATGAGAGCCATCAAGGTCTTTGTGGGCTAAAAACAGCTCAATCATTGTCGCATAAGTTATACACACAGTTATTAACATTATCAACAAAAATGTTGAGAACTCTTGAGCGCTTTGCGAAAAATCACATGCCAGAATCTTGGCGGTCCGGATAGCGATCCAGCTGGAAAATGCGTTGTCACCGCCCGCCGCCTGCGCTAAAATGGGAAAAGAAAATAGGACGGAGGCGTATATGAAAATCGTGGTGGCCAGCGACCAGGCTGGTTACGAACTAAAGGAAGCAATCAGGGAATATCTGCGGGATAAGGGCCACGAGGTTCATGACGTAGGAACTTACTCCATGGATTCGGTCAGCTATGCCGAATTCAGCCAAAAGGCGGCGGATAAAATGGTGGAAGGCGTCTGTGAACGGGGGATCGTCATCTGCGGGACGGGTATCGGCGTTTCCATGGTGGCCAATAAGAATCCCGGGGTGCGCTGCGCGCTTTGCACTAATGCCTACATGGCCGAAATGGCCCGCCGTCACAATGACGCCAATGTGCTGGCCCTGGGGGGCCGGGTACTTGCGGTGCCTTACGCGCTGACACTGGTTGAGATTTTCCTGGAGCAATCCTATGACGGCGGCCGTCACCAGATTCGGCTTGATCAGATCGCCGAACATGAAAGGAGCATCTTTCGTGACTAAAGAAAAACACTATGAGGGCGTGTTCATTTTTGACCACCCGCTGATCCAGCACAAGCTTGCGCTCATGCGCGACAAGAACACCAAGTCCAAAGAATTCCGTGAGCTGGTAAGCGAAGTGTCCATGCTGATGGCCTATGAAGTGACACGCGACCTGCCTTTGCGGCCGGTTGATGTGGAAACCCCGGTTGGAACGGCGCACTGTCATATGATTGATGGAAAAAAACTCGCCCTGATCCCCATCCTGCGCGCCGGGTTGGGCATGGTGGACGGCATGATCAACATGGTTCCCATGGCCAAGATCGGCCATATCGGCCTCTACCGCGACCCGGATACCCTCGAGCCGGTCGAGTATTACTGCAAGCTTCCCGACGACATCGCGAACCGTGATGTGATATTGCTGGATCCCATGCTGGCCACGGGCGGTTCTGCGGCTGCTTCGGTTGATTTTCTCAAAGCGCGCAACATTGAGCACATCAAGTTTGTCTGTCTGATCGCCGCGCCGGAAGGGATCGAGAAACTGCATGGCGAACATCCCGATATCCCTATTTTCTGTGCCGGTTTGGACGACTGCCTCAATGAACACGCCTACATCGTGCCGGGCCTTGGCGATGCCGGCGACAGGCTGTTTGGAACAAAATAGAAGGACTTTGGGCATAAGAAAGACGCGCTTCCCCGCTCTTGCGGGGAGGCGCTTTTTGCGGTCAGATTATTCACAACGAAAATAGAAAAAATGCCCCGCGAAGGCAATCCTGCACTTGTCGGGGAGCAGGTACTCGCGGTGACGGTTCAGCCTCACCCCGTCCAGTGTCGTTCCGTTGCTGGAACCCAGGTCCTCGACAAAGAAACTGCCGCCCTTCAGGAGGATGCGCGCGTGAAGCCTGCTGACCGCTGAAGAATCAATGCAAAGGTCGGCGCCCCCCATATCCCTGCCAATTAAAAATTCTTCGGTGAGAATATAGGCGCGCCGGCCGCCTTCCTCCTCAGGTGTCCCGGGCAATCCCTCGGACAGCTGGGCGATCTTATAGTTGCCGGGTGCCAGATCAAGCTCACGGGTCTTTTCGTGGACGGTGTCCCAGCCAGCCGGCCAGAAAATTGTCCGGGCCAGGCTTTGAATCAGTGAGGACAGTCCCCTTCGCTCATGTGAGGGCGGAGGGCGCTTATGAGGCCCAGGTGATTTCGTTCCTGTCTCCTGCCTGGGATGGCCGGCAAGGGCCCGCGCTTCTTCGAGCAATTCAGCATAAGCCTGGTTGGAAAAAAGTCTTTTGAAACGGTTGGCCGTGAGCGCCTCCCATTGGAAAACACGGGTCAGCAGATCGATCAGGGGCTCGTGATCCTCTTTCGTCCCGGATAAGCTGAAGGTGAAGGGCAGGCAAATCAGCTTTATTGCAGTTTCACTTTCAGTGCAGCCGGCCTCCGTGAAAATCAGGTCCGGACGCAGCAGCTCCTCTTCGATCAAAAGGAGATGGTCAAGCGCTTCATCGACGGCTTCCATAATCCTTTCAAGGAGCCGATAGCCGGTGATTTTTTCTTTTTCCATGGCTTGGACGGATTCACAAAGAGGCGCGAGACCCCGCGTTTCTGCGTAGAGGACGGTTTTGCCATCCTTATCCGCCAGCCATGACAGGGGCAGAACACTGTCGGGACGATGGCGGAGAAGGCCGGTCTCAAGGTGGGTGTCGGCCTCAAGGCAGGCGGCGGCTCCGGAAGATGACAGCCGGATAAAACCGGGAAGGCCGGTGAACGCCGCCATGCCAGTGATCCGTCCTAAAGCCCGTCGATGACCGAGGAGGTGAATACTTTATTGATCAGGTTGTTGGCAAAGGCGATGATATTTTCGCGAAACAGCAGGGCGATGGTGATCAGGACCGCAATAATGATGATGACCTCAAGTGTTCCGAAACCTTCCCATGACAGCCTTTCAGGTTGTTTTTTCTTCTTCACGGCCGCCTCCTTTCCTCATGACACCATGGTGCCTTCCATTATGGTGATTTCCGCTTGCTCCCTTGCGGGACTGCTATGCCTTTGGGGGGCCAGGATGGCGGAATTGACAGATTTTCAAGTTCAAAAGTAGGTCTGCATGCTGACAAGGGCCGGCAGGATGACGGTCACCATGACAACGATCAGATCGATGGCCATGGGGATGACGTAAAGCAGGGAACGCTGTTCGGCCCTTCCCCTCAGCGCGTCGCGGTAGATCTGGCGGCTCCGGTCGGATTGCATGCGGATCAGCTCCAGGATTTCCTTGCCTCCCTCACGTTCGTAGCGGGCCATCAGGCGGAGCGCCGCCTGAACTTCAGGCAGGGGGCAGCGCTCGGCCAGCCGGCCGGCGGCCATGACACTGTCATAGCCCGTTTCAAGCAGAAGGGCCGCGTGCGCGAGACTCAGGGCAACCGGATTGTCAGGATTGGCTCCGGCAATATTGACATGGGCGACCATGCGCAGGGAACGGTCAAGCGTCAGGCCGCTCTCCATCAGGATGTGAAGTGAGTTGACGACGGAGGGGTAAAAAAAGCGGAATTGTTCCTTTTGCCTGGCCGCCCTCCCCACGGTCATGATGTCGCGCAGGGTTGAAAAAATGAAGGGTACCAGCAGGATCAAGAACCAGGAAATGCGTCCCGACAAGATGAAGAGGGCAGCGAGCAGGAAGCCCAGGGCGAGGTCAAAACGCTTTTTTGCCAGGTAGGAAGTCCAGGCGTGTTCAGGGTCTTCGGACAGGAGCTGGACCGCGGACGCGACCGACATGCCAACCTGGCCGGGCAGCCAGTCCAGGTAGACGCGTGAGAGAATTTTTGATCCGCCCGCTTTTTCGGATGCGGGCAGGCGGCGGTCCTTATGCTTGGTCTTGTGCTTTTTCCTGATTTTGGTCTTCTCCGGCGCCAGAAGCAGAAGCAGGACGAAGAGGGCGAACATGGCGACCAGGTAGAGTATTTGAAGAGGCAGTGTCAGGGAAGGGGCATTCTGGACCGGCTGGCTGTAAGTCGACGTGTTGCTGAGGACAAAGCGAGCCATGAAGAAGGGGATGATTGCCAGGATCAGGGCTTCGCTCGAATGACCGCGCCGTTCATTGGCCACTTCACTTTGCGCGTTGATCTGGGAGGCGAGATCCTGGTGGCTTTGGCGGATGAAGACATCCACCCTCCCACCGGTCCGCGCCAGCATGATCAGCATGGTGAAATCGCGCTTGCAAACCGGAAGATTGACCTCCCGGGTGAAGACAGCCAGCGCTTCATTAAGTGACATTTGTGTTTCGAGGTTTTTTCGCAAGCCAAGGAGCGAGCGGACGATCAGGTTGTTTCGCCCAAGCTGCTCGGACAGGGGGTGAACAGACTCAAGGAAGGCCGCCTCCAGGGGGACACCGGCAGAAAGTCTGGTTGAAAGATAGCCCAGGAGGTGCTGGTATTGGGTGAGCAGCATCCTTTCCTCGCGCCGGTGAAAGAGGCGGGCAAGGCCGACACCCAAAAGGAGGGCTCCCCCCGCCGTGGCAGGCCAGCAGGAGGATGTGTCCCCCAAAAAGGAGATCAGGGCCAGGCGGGCGGGAATGACCGAAAGCAGTACCCAGCGGATGGTGGACAGGCAATGGTGGCGGACTGGAAGCCGGTCTTTTCTTCTTCCCGTATTTTGGGCCCGTCCCCGCTCTTGCCTTTTAGCTTGGTTGTCCTTGCGCATTTTTACCCCTTTCGATTGCCAAGGCGTACGAGATGGACCGTGCGGCGCTGCCTTTCCCGTGCAGTCGGCAGGACTCTTTCTTTCACGCTCTCACGTGGGGGCTGCCTGTCACCCGGCTTTTTAGTGTGGCCGGCGTCAGTATGCGGTGACCGGTAATGGGTGAAAAGCTGAAAAGTTTCGTCCTGAAAACCGGTGACCGAACTGATCTCAGCGACCAGACGCCGGCCGTCCGGCATCCTGACCAGATGAACCATCAGGTCGATTGAAGAGGCCACCATCCGCCTGCAGGCCTCCCAGGGCAGCTGGGAGGCTGTCATGAGCAAAAGCGCCAGCCGGTTGAGCATCTCCCCCGTGCTGTTGCCGTGACCGGTTGACATGGAGCCGGGATGTCCCGTCTGCATGGCCTGGATCATGTCGTAAGCCTCGGCGCCCCTGACCTCGCCGACGATCACCCGGTCGGGGCGAAGCCGAAGCGAGGAGTTGATGAGATTGGAAAGGGAAATGGTGCCGCCGCCGTCGATGGAGGCCGCGCGGGCCTCCAGGCGGACCAGGTTGTGTTTTCCTGTCAATTCGAGTTCCGCGGCATCCTCAACCGTCACGACCCGCTCATCCCGGGGGATGAAGGCGGCAAGCGCATTGAGGAAGGTTGTCTTCCCCGAAGCCGTCCCGCCGCTTATGAAGATGTTCTTGCGGTCACGGACAGCCTCCGCCAGGAAATCGGCTTCGCTTTGGGGGAGGGTCTTGTTGCCGACCAGGGCCTCCATGGAAGGGTGGATTCCTGTGAAACGCCTGATAGACAGGACGGGGCCATTGGGCGCGGCGGGCGGCAGGATGGCGTGCACGCGCGACCCGTCCGCGAGACGCATGTCGGCGATTGGCGAGCGTTCGTGCACCAGCTTATTGGCCCGCCCGAAAAAGCGGCTGATCACATGGGTCATGTGGGCAGCTGAATCAAAGGCCAGGTCGGTTATTTCCAGCTTGCCTGCGCGCTCGATATAGATCTGACCAGGGCTGTTGACCATGATTTCCGTGATGTCCGGTTCATCGAGAAGCGGCTGCAGGATATCCAGCCCCCGCATGGCGTCGAAGAGGTGGCGGATCAGCAGGGTCTTCTCCTGGACGGTCAGGGAGGACCCCTGCGTCCTGCTCGATACCTCCGCGGCGATCATCCGCCTCAATTCATCATCTGAAGGCTCGCTGCCCGGCTCAAGGCGGGAGGCGATGCGCCGGATCCAGTTTTGCTTTTCCTTGTAATCCGGCAGCAAGGTCAGGGACCTTTGAGGGCGGCCGCCGGTCCGGCCGGGTGCTCAAGGATGGCGCAGCTTTGGGGGAGAGCCGCAAGAAAAATCCCCAGTTCGCGTCTGGCCATCAAGGCGGCGGAGGAATCGCCCGGGGGTATGTCGACATAGATGTGGTCGCAAAGGACGGCGATTGAGCCCAGCTTGTCAAGGAGAAGGCCCGCTGTATCGAGCCAGACCGTGGTGGGTTCCGTACAGGTACGGGCATAGCTGCCGCATAGGTGCACCAGCTGCTTCAGGTATTCGCTGTCGCAGGCGGTCAGGTCATCCGCCCGGTCGGGCAGCCTGAAGGTCATGTAGCCGCCCTCATGAAGGTAAAGCCAGTGGCCGAGATCGCGGGCCTGCGGCAGGTCTCCGGAGGCGATCAGGCAAAGCAGGTCACCGGCCGTCTGTCCGGGACCCCGGCGAAAGTCATCGGTGAGCAGGTAGAGCGGTTTGACCGGCAGATAGACGACTTGCTTGCCGGATTCCATTTCCTTGCTGATGACATGGCGCGTGATGAATTCGCCCTTGTCCTGGGAGAATGACAGGTGGCAGCCCAAGTGCCGCTGGCCGGTTCCGGGCGCGGACCGGCCGAGCTGATCCGATAAATGGTGGCGGATCATCCGGTCAATCCGGCGCGCGCCCCCAAAGCGGGGAACGTTGCGGGGGAAGCCTTCCATGTCCAGATCGGAGTCCTCTCCCCAGCACAGCACGATGGGGGAGCCCTTGGCTGAAAGACAGGCCTCCTTCAAGGAAGAAGGGACAATGATCAGGGAGGCCCGCCTTTCAAAAGCGTGGTCGGGCAAGGGCGCCACAGGCATGGTCACAAGATCGTAGGCGCCTGCTGCCAGCACCCGGAGGCGCTCTGCCAACCGGCTGACCGAAAGTTGGTATTGGTCAATTAAAACAACCGTGGGTTTCACCTGCCCCATCTTTACTGCACCTTTCTCTGCTTCGCTGCCTGGGGCCATCTTAGAAAAGAGCCTTGGCTTTTACGGCCCTGCCGGATGGCAGAAAAGGCCTTGACTTGCCTTTTTCGTCAAATCGCGCGCCAACCCATGTGTTATAGTGGTCAAAATTGAATATCATCTTATCGCGAGAGGTGGAGGGACTGGCCCTGTGAAGCCCGGCAACCGCGGTGACGCGGCGGTGCTAATTCCTGCAGACAGTTGGTCTGGGAGATGAGGTTTTTGACAGCCTCTTCCCGGGGGCTTTTTTGTCGGCGTAAACCTCTTCTCGCGCTAAGGATCGGGAGGTAATAAAATGTTTAATTCGACTAACGACGCCTGGCTTTTTACGTCAGAATCGGTTACTGAGGGTCACCCGGATAAAATTTGCGACCAGATCGCCGACGCCGTACTCGATGCCTTGATCAGCCGCGACCCTTGCGCCCGGGTCGCTTGCGAAACCGTGGTGACGACCGGTCTGGTCCTTGTACTGGGGGAGGTAACAACAAGCGCCTATGCCGATATCCCACTGATCGCGCGCGAAACACTTCGCCGGATCGGCTATACGGGCAATCACACCGGATTTGATGCCTCCTCCTGCGCGGTCTTGACTTCGATCGACGAACAGTCTTCGGATATTGCCCTGGGAGTCGACTGCTCGCTTGAATCGCGCGGGAGCGGCGGCCATGACACAGGCGCCGGTGACCAGGGCATGATGTTCGGCTTTGCCAACAGTGACACGCCTGAATACATGCCGCTGCCCATCACCCTGGCCCACCGCCTGACCAAAAGGCTGGCCGAGGCGCGAAAAAGCGGACACGCCCCTTCCCTTTACCCAGACGGCAAATCGCAGGTGACCATCCGTTACGAGGGCGAACGACCCGTCCACATCGACACGGTCGTCATCTCCTCGCAGCACAGCGCCGATGCCCCGCCCGAACAGGTGCGCGAAGAGATTGAGGACGCTGTCATCTACCCCATCCTGGCGGGCGATTTATTCGACAGCCAAACCAAGATACTCATCAACCCGACAGGCCGTTTCGTAATCGGGGGGCCGCAGGGGGATACAGGCCTCACCGGCAGAAAAATCATCTGTGATACTTACGGAGGCTTTGGCCACCACGGCGGCGGGGCCTTTTCGGGCAAGGATCCGACCAAGGTTGACCGGACGGGTTCCTATGCCGCCCGCTACATCGCCAAAAACCTGGTCGCTGCCGGTTTTTGCAGCCAGTGTGAAGTGCAGATCGCTTACGTGATTGGCGTGGCCCAGCCGGTTTCAGTCACGGTCACCACCTTCGGCACGGGCATCGGGCGCTCCGATGAAGAGCTGAGCGCCCTGGTCCGGCGAAGCTTTGATCTGCGGCCCGCAGCCTTGATCGAGCGTTTCGATCTGCTCCGTCCGATTTACGCACAAGTCAGCAATTACGGACATTTTGGCAGGCCGGATCTTGATCTGCCCTGGGAAGAGCTTGACGCCGCCCAAGAGCTGCTGTCAGACTGAGGGAAGGGAATCTTCCCCCGGGAGCTGATGTGACCCCTGTCGATGAACATGGACAAGCCGAACTTCGAAAAGGTAAGAACCTGGAATTTGAGAAGTCTGTTTCTTTTTCAGGCACGGTCTTGCGCGTCCTTTTCCGCAATGATGACAACGGATACACCGTTTTGGAGGTGGGTGGCGACGATGAGGAGCTGACCCTTGTCGGCGTCATGCCCTACCTGTCGGCGGGTGACCATGTCGCGGGGGAGGGAAGACTGAATGATCACCCGGTTTACGGCCCCCAGCTCTCTGTACAGAAAATTTCAAGGTCAGTGCCCCATGGCAGCGAGAGGATCGAAAAATACCTTTCTTCGGGCGCCGTCAAGGGGATCGGTCCCGCGACAGCGAAAAAGCTGGTCGAAGCCTTCGGGGACGAAACCCTTGAAGTCATGCGGCTCCAGCCGGAACGGGTGGCCCGGATCCGGGGCATCGGCCTGAAAAAGGCCCAGTCCTTCCAGGGTCAGCTCGAGGAAGACCGCGGTTTCCAGGAATTGCTTTTGCTTTTGCTTCCCCACGGAATCGGGCCGGCCCGTATCCTGCGCATCCACCGGATCTTTGGCGCCGGTGCCGAGCAGCAGATCCGCACCAACCCCTATGAACTGGCAACCAGGGTCGCCGGGATCGGGTTTTTAACCGCCGACGCCATCGCTGCGGCTGTCGGTATAGCCGGAGACCACCCTGCCCGGCTGCGGGGCGCAGTTCTCTTTGCCCTCCATCAGTCACTTTTCCGGGAAGGCCACACGGTCGAATCGGAGGTCGCGGTCGCTGGAGCGCTTGCCAAAAAGCTGGATCTTAAGCCTGCCAGGCTGATGGAGGCAATCGACGCCTTGATCACAGAGGGCTTGCTTGTCCGTTTGACAGATGGCATGGAGATTGAAGCGCTTTCGCCCGCGCCGGCCCCTGATCCCGGTGAGGGCATCTGGTCGCGGGCAGTAAAAAAGTTGGCAAAAGACAGTCTGCGGACCCAGGCTCCTGAAAGCAGGGCGCCGGATCCTCCACCTTCGTCCGGCCTGATCGCGCTCCGGGATGTGGCCATGATTGAACAGGCCCTGGCCCGCCGCGCCCTTATCTTGTCAGACAATAAGCTCTTACCGCAGCGGTCCATGCCCTGGCAGGAAGCGGCCAGCCGGATTGAATCCTTTGCCCGGCAGGAAAAATTCGAGCCTGGCGAGGAGCAGTACGAAGCGCTACTGATGGCGCTGACCCAGTCATTTTCCATCGTGACAGGCGGGCCGGGCACAGGAAAGACAGCCATGGTACGCCTGCTGACACAGATCCTGAAAGACCGGGGAGAGAAAATCCTTCTCGCGGCCCCGACAGGCCGCGCGTCAAGAAGATTGTCAGAAGTCTGCAAAATGCCCGCGCAGACGCTCCACCGCCTCCTCGCGCTGAGGGTCCAGGACGACGAGCTGCCGGACGCGTCCTTCTGGCTGACCGCCGAGACCCTTGATTGCGACACCCTGATCGTAGATGAGTGCTCCATGATTGATCTCTTCCTCTTTGCCAAGCTGCTGACCGCGGTCAAGCCGGGCACCCGCCTGCTCCTGATCGGTGACGCGGATCAGCTGCCTTCGATCGGCCCCGGCCAGGTCCTGCGCGACTTGCTCCAAAGCCAGGCGGTGGCGCACAAGCGCTTGACCGAGATTTACAGGCAGGAGGCCCACAAGCTGATCGTTTCGAACGCGCACCGGATCCTCAAGGGAGATCCGCTCGAGTTTGACCAGTCGCTCGAATCCGACTTTATCTTCATCGATTGCGAGGATGAGGAGGCCATGCACGAGGGAGTCATCAAACTGTGCCGCCAGGTCCTGCCCGACTATTACGGACTGGACGGATTGTGGGGCACCCAGGTGCTTTCGGCCATCCGCCGCGGCGCTGCAGGAGTTGGCGAGCTAAACCGGAGTTTGCAGAAACTTGCCCACGGTGATACCTGTCACGCCCTTGAGGCCGGCGGCCAGAAATTTATCTCCGGCGACAAGGTCATGCAGACCCGCAATAATTATGACCTGGAATGGAAAATTGAAAAGAACGGGCGCCGTGGTACAGGCGTTATGAATGGCGAAACAGGCTTGATCCAGTCGATTAGCTTGACCGGCAGGAGTCTTGAGGTCCTCTTTGAAGAGGAGCGGCTTGCGGTCATAAAGGGAGAGGATCTGAACGATCTTGACCTGGCCTACGCGACAACCATCCATAAGGCGCAAGGTTCGGAGTACCCCGTGGAAATCCTGGTCATCCCCGCGGGCGCCCCTTCCTTTCTGACGCGAAACCTGCTCTATACAGGAATCACCCGGGCCAAGGAACGGCTTTTTCTCCTGACGCGGCGGCGCACCCTGAACAAGATGCTGAAAAACAATGAGGCAAATGAGCGGCGCGGCATCCTGGCCCGCCAGCTCGCCCTTGGGCCGTGAACAGCCGGCGCCGGTTTCGCAAGGCTCTGTCTTTTGCTCAAAAGACCCTGGAGCGCTTATACTATGTCCCCTACTGCGCCGTCTGCGATGAGACGGTCCATCCGCCCCTCCCTTCGCCCCTTGTCTGCAAGGATTGCCTGTCCATGCTTCCCTTTCGCATGGGGGCGGAGAAGATCGATTGGGAAGGGCACTTTCCCTTATACGCGACATTTTTTTACAAGGACGCACTGCCCAAACTGCTCATATCCATGAAGTTCGCGGGCCGGACAGACCGGGCGGAAGCGCTCGCTCCCCTGATGGCGCGAACCATCCGCCGCCACCGGCTCAACGCGGACGCCATCATTCCGGTTCCCCTCCACCGGCGCAGGCAGGCTGAACGCGGCTACAACCAGGTATCGGTCCTGGCGGATTGTCTGGCATCATCGATTGATACTCCCGCCGTCAACTCATTGCTGGTGCGTCATCGCTACACAGAGCGGCAAAGTGAGGCACCTTCGGTGAAAGAGCGGCAGCTCCACCTGGAGGATGCTTTCCGGCTCGATCCCGCTTGCCCCGCAGCCGCGTCGCTGGGAGGGCGCGCCGTTTTCCTTCTGGATGACGTATTGACGACCGGCGCGACCATGGCCGGGGCCGCCCGTCCGCTCCTGGAAGCCGGAATCCATGTGACGGGCCTGGTGGCGGCGACCGGCAAGGACCGCTATCAGGGTTTCCTCACAGCAGCGGATCAGTGGTAAGATAACCAAAACGTGAAAGAGGTGTTTCCCATGTCACTGAACGGGGTGATTGTCGCCGGCCTGATTATTCCGGGGATTATGACCGGTATCGGGGCCATTCCCGCCCTCTTTGCCAGGGATGTGCCGCGCAAATGGCTGGACATCATGCTGGGATTCGCGGCCGGTGTCATGTTGGCCGCCACCTGCTTCTCTTTGATTTTGCCCAGTATCGAGCACGGGGGCGGGGGGGTTATGGCTGTACTTGTGACAGCGGCCGGTATCGTAGCCGGCGCGGGCATGATCGACCTGATTGACTACTACGCGCCGCACGAGCACCTGATATCCAAACACCATGAAGGTGTCGTGACTGATTCCCTGAAGAAGATTTGGCTCTTCGTCATCGCCATTACCATCCATAATATCCCCGAGGGCCTGGCCGTTGGTGTCGCCTTTGGTTCCGACAATCCTGTCCACGGGATCCCGATCGCGATCGGGATCGGCCTCCAAAACATGCCGGAGGGCCTGGCGGTCGCCTTTGCCTTGATGCGCGAAAAGTACAGCGCCAGGATGGCCTTTTGGATCGCCCTGGTCACGGGGATCATCGAACCCCTCATGGCTTTGCTGGGCTTCGGCCTTGTCCGCCTCTTCAAACCCGCCCTTTCTTTCATCCTGGCTCTTGCGGCCGGAGCCATGCTCTTCGTGATCGTTGATGAGGTCATCCCCGAAACCCACAGCAGCGGCAACGAACGGGCCGCCAGCTACGCCATGGTGGCCGGCTTTGTGATCATGATGGTTCTGGACATCGCCCTTGGTTAATCGAAGTAGGCGTGTGACAGCTGGCCGAAACGGTGATGGCTGAGGCGGATCAAGCGGTCCATGGTGAAGGGCGGTATGCCCAGGATCTGGTAGATGTCAAGCGATCCCGGTGCCATGGTCTGGCGGATGTTCCCGGCGAAATTGAGCTGTGATTTGATTTCAGTAAGAAAACTTAACATGAGGAAGGGGTCGTGGATGAAAAAGACGACGGCCAAAAGGCAGGCGAAGGTGTCTTTTTGTCCCATTCCCTGACGGTATTCCGACGGGGAAAGAAGGCCCTCAGGCAGGATGGAGAGGAGCGGTTCCTCAGGGATGGTGCCGGTTATCTCGCTGGGGAATACCCGCTCGCCGTGCGCGATGGTGTTGCGGTACTCGCGCAGCAGTTCAAGGGCGGCATCGAGGAACTGACTTGAATGTTCAGGCGGCTTTCCGCCAGGGATCGGACCTGTTTCACCCCAGAGCATTTTTGAACAGATTTCCTCCCGGTCCTCCTCTTTCAGAATCTTGTACCACTGGACGGCAAGGCCGAACTCAATGTCGTGGACGAACATCCAGGGCGGCAGCTGCCGGTTGCCGGTGAGGAATTTATGTGAATAGGAGTGGCTTCTGGTATCGGAAAGAAGAAATTTCAACTTGCTTCGCAGGGTTCGCAAAGTTCCTTCAACGGACTTATTGGAGAGGTCGTAGTGGCCCTGATAAAAAAAGTTGTTGCGCGGGTTGTCAATCTTGTCCCGGCTTTCAGTTCCGAACTTGCGCGAGACCAGGTAGGCGAGTTTGGTCTTGAAGGAAGCTTCGACGTAGAGAATTCCCTTCAGGAGAACATGGTAGAAGTTCATATTCAGCATGTGGGCCAGCTGCAGGTCGAGGATGGAAGGCCGGCCTTCAAATTCCCGCTTGTCAAGGCCGCCGTAAAGATGCTTGTTGAGGTTGACCAGGGAATAGTAGGAAAAGGTGCTGAGCGCCTCATGGGCCTCTTTTTCATTGGTGACTTCGATGCCGCGGCTGCGCATGAAGTCGATCTGCTCGGTATAAGTGCGAAAAGTTTTGTGTTTCAGCATGGAGGGCCCCCTTTTATGTCACCCTCATTATCTCACGGCCCGGCCGGTTTGTAATCGCGGTCCTTGACCCGCTTATAAGGTTCTGCGGCCGGCGCCGGTTCAGGATCGCCTTTTCCGTCCATCCACCAGCGGCCGGACAGGGGAGAATAGTAGAGTGCTATGTCCCTGCCGGCAATCCGGCACAGCCAGCATTCGCCGGAACCGGCCGAACGCGCCGCCCGGCGGCCCACATAAAGGGAGCGGGTGATTTCATAGCGTGAGCCATCCTCCCATGTGATGGCAAGGGGGTGCCGCGCGCCGGAGGCGCTCATCTCCAGGAGGACGGAAACGAAAACCGGCCGGCTCATGGGCCAAAGAATCCGATCGGATGGATGACATTTTCATTTTTGATGTCGTGTTCGGTCAGCGCACGGTCGGCAAGCGAGATCCCCCGCCGGACGGCCAGGCCGCCGTAGCGTCCGCGAAGCGAGTCAATGGTGTTTTCGAGGCGCCATACAGCCTGCCGCCGTTTTTCCTGGGGGAGGAAGGATTCCTGGTTCAGTTTTGAAAGCGGGATGAGATTACAGGCTCGGACGCCGAGGCTGCGGATCCATTGCCCCTGCCTGAAATTGGACATGATGAGCTTGAAGGCTTCCGGCGCGATCTCGGAACAAAGCTGGGTGGGCAGGGGGAGAGGGGCCTGGCGCTCGAAATTGTAAAGCTGGTAGTCGCGCAGGCTGACCTGGACGGTCCGGGCCGCCATGCCGGCGTCACGCAGCCGGCTCGAAACCGATTCGGTCAGCATATAGGTGACCGCCTTGATGTCCTGTTCCGTGTAGAGGTCGTGCCGCGTCGTGATCGAGTTGCCGACCGACTTGATGGGAACCTCCCTGCCCGACAGGGCAACAGGGCTCGTGTCAAGTCCGGCGGCAAAAGAGTAAAGGCTCAAACCGACAATGCCCAACATGCCGCGCAGGAAGTGCGGCCCTGCCGCGACAAGCTGGCCGATGGTCCGGATGCCGACACGCCGGAGTTTACGGTAAGTGGCGCGCCCGACATAAAGCAAGTCGTCAACGGGGCGCGAATAGACAATGCCAAGGTAATTGTCGCGCGAAATGACGGTGGTGGCGTCCGGTTTTTTCAGGTCACTTCCCAGTTTGGCGTAGATCTTATTCCAGCTGACGCCCACGCTCACGGTCAGGCCGAGTTCCTCTTTGACGCGGGTCCGTAATTGCTCGGCGACAGCAAAACCGTCATGCTTGGGACATCCGGTCAGATCCATCCAGCACTCATCGATCCCGAAGGGCTCGACGCGGTCCGTGTATTCGCGGTAGAGGGCGCGGGCAAGCCGGCTGAAATAAAGGTAACTTCGATAGTCGGGGGGAACCAGGACAAGTTGGGGGCATTTCTGTTTGGCCTGCCAGATTGTCTCCCCCGTCTTGATGCCTGTTTTTTTGGCCAGCTGGTTTTTGGCCAGCACGATGCCGTGGCGGTTGGCAGGGTCGCCGGCGACCGCGCAGGGAACCGTCTTCAAGGAGGGCTGCCGGAGCATCTCCACGCTGGCGTAGAAGGAGTTCTGATCGACGTGCAGGATGACCCGGTCTTTCATTCCTGGAGTCCTCCGCTCAAAAGTGAGGATTCGATGGACCAGCGGTGGGAGGCGGCGTCGTAAAAGAGGGTGACGGGGCGGTTGTCAACCAGGCAGGCAAAGCGCCAGTCGGTGGAACCATCCTTGGCGGTATTGCGCTGCGGCGTCTGAAGCCGCCGGTTGATCGTAAACTCCGAACCGTCATCAAAACGAAGCTTGAGTGGGAAAAGATCACCCTGGGGGGTGATCTCTGCCACGACCGTGACGTATCTGCGTTCCATCCTTTACCTCAATCGAACAATCGTTCGTATTGAGCTTAACACGTACATACGTTCGGCGCAAGTGCCGGCTGGTTATTCCGGACTTAGTTTGATCTCTTTGCCTTCCCGGTCGTATTTTTTTTGTTTGCCGGTGATGGTTTCGATCTTGACCTTCCAGACATCGGTCCGGTCCAGGCTGCGGGCGACGGCTTCATCGAAATGATCCATATAGGCCGGGGTGTAGCGGAGGCTGATTGCCCGAAGCGCCCTGATCTTTTCTTCCCGGCCGGTGACCCTGTACGCCGTCCCGCTCACGATGGCTGATTCGTATTCCGTGGAAAAATCATCGGTGCGCGGCTTGACATGATCGGCGCAAGCGATCGAGACGCGCGGGTCGTGCCTCAGGGCATCGAGCTTGGTCCCCTCGGCCGCGCAGTGGAAATAAATAAAATCACCGATACGGACAATAGAAAGAGGAATCCCATAAGGGCGCCCGCCCGGCAGAACCGCGCTCAATACAGCATAGGGACATTTGTCAACGACCTCCAGCGCAAAGCTTTCATTCGTTTTCCTGTCTTTTCGTCTCATAATCTATACCGGCCTTTCCATTCAAGCGGGATAATCAATTCCATTGTACGACAGCGGCCGCGCTTCGTGTAAATAAAGAAGTGTCCAGACTTTCGACACGCGCCGCTTCTTCGGGTAGACTGATGGAAAACAAGAACGAAAGGAACCCTTATGTGACTCATCATTGAACTGATCGCCTGGATCGGGCGAAAACTGAAAGAGCTGGCGGTTTACCTTGGTAAAAAGATCCGCAGGAAAATGTGAAGAAATAATGGAGTTTTTATTAAGTAAAAACTCCTTTTCGCTTGACAAGCAGCATTTGCATATTTATGATTGGTTTACGTATCTCAATGTAGAGAGCGTGACCCTAGTACGTTGATTCGCAAAAGGCGAATCCCCCTTTCCCTTGCGGAAAGAGAAAGATCATCCGGGAAACCGGATGAAAAACAATTGGAGGAAGATTATGACCAAGAAGATTCTCGTGGCCTTGCTTGCTGTGATGCTGATTCTCTCGGTTGTCGCCTGCGACCGCGGTGGAAAACCGTCCGGAGGAGACGATTACAAGATCGGAGTTTATACTGGCACGGTCTCACAGGGAGAAGAAGAGTACCAGGCAGGCCAGAAAATGAAGGAGCGTTACGGTGACAAGATCGTTACCGCGACCTATCCCGACAACTTCTCGTCTGAAGTTGAACAGGTGATTCAGGGAGTCCTGCAGCTGGCCTCAGATGAGAAAGTGAAAGCCATCGTTTTCGTTCAGGCCGTCCCGGGCGCAGCGGCGTCCATTGACAAGGTAAGAGAAATCCGCCCCGACATGCTCTTTGTCGCGGGTGTCTGCGCGGAGGACCCAGAGGTTATGTCGGCCAAGGCGGACGTCAACCTGCTGGTTGATGAGATTTCCATGGGAAGCACCATCCCGACGGAAGCTGCCCGCATGGGGGCGACACGCTTCGTCCATATTTCATTCCCGCGTCACCTGGGCTATACAACCATTGCGACGCGCCGTCAGATCATGATTGAGACCTGTGCCGAGCTCGGCATCGAGTTCCTGGATCTTGAAGCACCCGACCCGACCGGTGATGCCGGCATCTCCGGCGCCCAGCAGTTCATCCGGGAGGATATCCCCAAGAGGATCGCTGAATATGGCCCCGATACGGCATTCTTCTCGACCAACTGCGGCTTGCAGGAACCCCTGATCCAGGAGATCCTCAAGGGCGGAGCTATTTATCCGCAGCAGTGCTGCCCCAGCCCCTATCACGCCTACCCGGCGGCACTTGGTGTCGATCTGGAAGGCCATGAGGGTGACGTTAAGTACATGCTCCAGTCCATCAAGGACAAGCTGACCGAGGCTGGTCAGGAGAGCCGCATGTCAACCTGGGGTGTTCCCATTAACATGCTGATGCTTGAAGCCGGTGTCGAGTATGCCATCGAGTTCTGCGAAGGCAAGTTCACCGACCGTCATGACAAGGCTGCCCTCGAGCGCGCCATCAAGAAAGTCTCCGACGAGTACAAGGCAGGCGAAATCCAGATCACCAACTATGTGACCGAGGATGACAAGGAGCTCGATAACTTCTACATGCTGCTGGCTCCCTTTGTGGACTTCAGCAAACCGATCGACTAAGCACTTCGCGGTGAACATGTAAATGTTGTTTACCTAATGCGCCAGCGCACCGGCTCCACCAGGAGTCGGTGCGCTTTTTTAGAAACGATCATCGTCCATAAGCAGCCACCGGCAATCAAGCCGGTGCCTCGCGCGGATAGAAGGAGAATGATATGGACGGGCCACCTATTTTGTCCATGAAGGGGATAAGCAAGGAATATTTTGGCAACCGGGTGTTAAAGGACGTCGATCTGGTCATCCAGCCGGGTGAAATCCACGCCCTGGTTGGTGAAAATGGTGCCGGCAAGTCGACATTAATGAATATACTGTTTGGCATGCCTGTCATTCATACGACAGGCGGTTTTGATGGCGTGGTGGAGATCAGCGGCGAGCAGGTCAAGATCATGAACCCGCACGAAGCCATGGACCATGGCATTGGCATGGTTCACCAGGAATTTATGCTGATTCCCGACTTCACCATCGCGGAAAACATCAAGGTTGGCCGTGAGATCGGCAAGACTACGGTGTTTTCCAAAATCCTCGGGCCCTCCATGGATATCCTGGACAGGGAGGCCATGAGCCGTGACGCCCAAAAAGCTTTGTCCCGGATTGGCATGGACATTGAAGACTATGTTAAAGTCGCCGGGCTTCCCATCGGCTACAAGCAGTTTGTCGAAATCGCCCGCGAAATCGATAAGACAGGAATCAAGCTCCTGGTTTTTGACGAGCCGACAGCCGTTCTGGCGGAAAGTGAGGCCGAACGCCTGCTTGAGATCATGAAGCTGATCACCGATCAGGGCATCGCCATCATTTTCATCACCCACCGTCTTGACGAAGTCATGGCCATCGCCGACAGCCTGACTATATTGCGCGACGGGGAACTGGTCGAACGCGTACTGACCCGCGATACGACAGTGGTCGAGATTGCCGCCAAGATGATCGGCCGCAAGGTTGAACGCCTGATCGAGCTGGGGGATACCTGCCGCGTTTGTGATGAAGAGAATATCGCGCTTGAGTTGAGCAATTTCAGTGTCGACATGCCCGGC
Organism: uncultured Mageeibacillus sp.; assembly: GCA_964606165.1. Taxonomy (GTDB): domain Bacteria; phylum Bacillota; class Clostridia; order Saccharofermentanales; family DTU023; genus UBA4923. The sequence goes on along the minus strand of CAZSFQ010000003.1, from coordinate 40,883 downwards.
GAACAAGTCAAGGGCATGAACGCCTCTGTTTACAAAGGAGAAATTTTTGGATTCGGCGGCCTGGCCGGCCAAGGGAAAATTGGTGTCATCAATGGCATCATGGGACTGTTTCCGGCTGAAGGCGATCTTCATGTATTCGGAGAAAAACTCCGGCTTGAGCGGCTGGGGGAAGCCCTGAAACATGACGTGGCTTTTGTGTCCGAAGACCGCCGGGGCGTGGGTCTTCTTCTCAATGAATCCATTGAACGCAATATCGTTTTTTCTGCCATGCAGGTCCGCAATCAGTATTTACGAAGAATCGGCCCCATCAAACTGATCAACCGCAAAAAGGCGAAAAGACACACACTTGACATGATCAAACTGCTGGATATCCGTTGTACAGGTCCCCAACAGAAGACGGGGAGCCTTTCCGGCGGCAATCAGCAAAAAGTCTGTCTGGCCCGCGCCCTGACCTTGAATCCCAAGATTCTTGTGGTGGCGGAACCGACACGGGGGATTGACATCGGGGCAAAAAAACTTGTCCTGGAGCACCTGGTCAAGATGAACGTCGACGAGGGCATGACCATCGTCATCATCAGCTCGGAATTAGTTGAATTGCGCTCCATATGTGACCGGATTGCCATTGTCTCAGAAGGAAAAGTGGAAGAAATCCTGCCGCCTGATGCTTCTGACGCGGCCTTTGGCCTGGCCATGTCGGGTATGTCCCTTGCCGGTGTTGAAGGAGAGGTCAAAGATGAGTAATGCGAAACAAATGATTCAGCGTATCGGCTGGCCCCGGCTGATCATCGGTCTGTTTTTTATCCTGCTGATCGTTGTGTCGCCTATCATGGGCTTGAAAGTCACCGATGTCTTCAGTGATGTCCTCCGCCGTTGGTCCATGTTCGGCATCCTTATCCTGGCCATGGTGCCCGGCGTACAAAGCGGCATCGGACTGAACTTCGGTGTTTCTCTCGGAATTGTGGCCGGCCTGATCGGCAGTACAACAGCCATCGAGCTGTCATTCCAGCACGGTTCTCCGCGGCCCTGGACCGATCTGGGCTTTGCGCTCCTGATCGCCATCCCGATCGCCGCCTTGCTGGGATATGTGTACGGTCTGCTTCTCAACCGGGTCAAGGGGTCAGAGATGACTGTTTCGACCTATGTCGGTTTTTCAGTCATCGCCCTGTCCAACATTGTCTGGCTATTGCTGCCTTACAGGTCGGGTGTCCTGATCTGGCCGATCGCGGGCGAGGGCATGCGTAACACCATCAACCTGGAGGAGAGTTTCGGAGGCTTGCTGAGTAACCCGGAAGTGGTCGGCAAGATGCCAACCGCTCTTCAATGGCTGGCCTTTGAAGTAGGCGGCGTGGTCGTTCCCCTGGGCATGATCCTGGTCTTCCTCTTCATGTGTTTTGCGGTATGGCTTTTCCTGAGGAGCAAGAAGGGTATCGCCATGAGCGCGGCCGGTGAAAACGAACTCTTCACCCAGTCCAACGCCATCAATGTCAATCAGATGCGCATCCTGGGCACGGTGCTGTCCACCGTGCTGGGAGCCATTGGTATTATCATGTACGCGCAGGTCTTCGGCTTCCTGCAGCTCTATAACGCCCCGCTCATGATGGGATTCCAGTGTGTCGCGGCAGTCCTGATCGGCGGCGCGACGACACGGCGGGCGTCCGTAACCAACGTCATCGTCGGTGCCCTGCTCTTTCAGGGCATTCTGACCACCTCCCTGCCGGTCATCAAGCGCCTGATGCCTTCCGGAAGCACCCTGTCGGAAGTGGTCCGGATCATCATTTCGAACGGCATCATTCTTTACGCGCTGTCGAAAACGAAAGGAGGAAACCAGATTGAAAAATAATAATGACATGAATCAATCGGCCGTTTCCCCACTGGACATCATGGTGATGCAAAAAGAAACGCCCTTGCAAAAGACATTGAGCTGGCTCTTTGAAAACAAGGTCATGCTGATGTTTGTTGCACTTTGTATCGGGGCTGTTGCCGTTTCCGGCAGCACGGTGGGCTTCGTTCTCGGGAATGTCCTCATTCGTTTCGGCCGGAACGGCTTTACCGTACTGTCCCTGCTCATCCCCGTATTGGCAGGAATGGGGCTCAACTTCAGTATCGTCATCGGAGCCATTGCCGCGCAGACGGGACTCTTCTTTGCCGTGGATTGGGGTTTGACGGGGACGACAGGAATGCTGATCGCTTTCCTGATCACGACACCGCTGACCATGCTCTTTGGCTTTGCCGTCGGCCGTCTCTTCAATAAAATGAAGGGGGCGGAAATGATCGCCGGCCTGATCCTGGGCTACTTCGCGGATGGACTCTACCAGCTCTTCTTCCTCTACATCCTGGGCGGTATCGTGCCGGTCAAGACCAACAGCCTGATCATCCCGGGCGGCATCGGCATCAAGAACACCATCGACTTGACGGGCAACATGAAATACGCCCTGGATCTGGTTAAGATGGTGGATCTGATCCTGGCGCTGACCGTGCTGCTTTTCGTCATGGCCCTGATTCAGATCGTGATCCGGCTCAGGAACAAGCAGCCTTTTCCCGTCAAGACCCTTGTCCTGCTGGCAATGGTTGCCATGGTCTATGGCCTGACCTTCATCCCTTCCCTGGGTGACTATTTCAGGACGGACCGGCTGCCGCTTGTCCGCGCCATCGAGATGGGCGCCGTGATTGCCGTTGTTTACGCGGTCTGGAAGTTTGTCAATCAAAGACTGAAACCGGACCAGGGCTTCAAGGCAAAACGATACCTGATAATCGCAGGGGCGGCGATCGCGCTTTACGCGGCGACTTACGTTCCCTTCATTTACGGCATCATCAGGGATTCGTCCATTGCCGTTCTGCCTTTCGCCCTGATTGCGGGTCTTTGTGTGTTCAACCAGGCCTTCCTGTCGACCCGGCTGGGCCAGAACATGCGTACAGTCGGCCAAAGCCAGGTAATCGCCAACGCGTCAGGCATCCACGTGGACCGTGTCCGCGTCATTGCCATGATCATGTCGACCGTCCTGGCCGGTTGGGGCCAGCTGATTTATCTGCAGAACCTGGGTACCTTCGCGACCTACGGTGCCCATTTGCAGGTGGGACAGTTTGCCATCGCAGCCTTGCTGGTCGGCGGCGCGTCGGTCCAGAAAGCGACCAACAAACAGGCAATCACAGGGATTATCCTCTTCCACACGCTCTTTATCGTGGCGCCGGAAGCGGGTTCCAAGTTATTCAATAACTCCATGATCGGGGAGTATTTCCGTGTCTTCGTATCCTACGGCGTCATCGCGCTTTCGCTGGCCATGCACGCCTGGCAGCGCAAGAAAAAACCGGAGCTGGAACTCGAATTGCCTGACTAGGAAGAATGCAGTCGCAAACAGTCAAAAAGCCTTGGCCGGAACCAAGGCTTTTTGAATGGCGCGCCCGCCAGAATTTGAATCCGGAACCTTCTGATCCGTAGTCAGACGCTCTATCCAGTTGAGCTACGGGCGCGTGACAGCCTTACCATACTAGCGTCAGCGGCGTGCCTTGTCAAGATCAGATCATGGCACTTGTCAGTCGAGGATAAGGGTAATCCTGGCGATGTAATCGGACTCCAGCTGAACAGCCAGAGTCGTCACCGCGCCCCCTTCCTGGAGTTGGATCAAGTAGCCGTTTTCACGGACGAAGGGGTAACGCAGATAGAGTTCATGGACCGAGTCGCCCGGTCGAAGTCCCGACCCCGTTTCAAAAAGGCTGTAGGAAAGGAAGACCTGATGGACCGTCCCTTCAAATGTCAGGGATGAGGGGTCACAAGTCCCGAAGGCTTCAACGATCAGGCCGGGCCAGGTGACACGAAATAATGCGCTGTCCGTACTTTCGGTGCCTAGAATTTCCAGGCTGAGAGGTATTCCGAGCAATTCCAGCATTCTTTCAGACTTGATCTGCGCCTCCAGTCCCGTCTGGACAAAGAGAGGCTCTCCCTTACAGTACAGAATACTGTCATCCGGGTTGAGAACCTGCGGGATTTTTTCGTCTGCCCGAAACTTGCCGTCGGTTTCCGTAAAGACGACGTTTCGGGTCTTGGCAGTCCCCGTATCAGTGGAAAGGAGTTGTTCCTCAAAGACCGTCCGCCCGGGGATCATCTCCACGCAGCGGTAGCCTCCCTTGCCGGAGACGACCTGGTCGCGGTAATAGGCCAGCAAGTCTTTGGCACGCCGGTCGATGGCCAGGCGCTGCGTTTCCGTACGGATTTCCGTGTTATGGAGGAGCAGGGCCGTGAGAGCCTGTTGCGAGCCGGTCGTGAGGGCGTCCAGATAAAGGACGACATAATCGTAAAGGAGTGCCTGCTTTTGCAACCAGGTCTTGGAAAGATAGGGGACCCCCGCCTCATCCAAGGTCACGGGAATGGCAAATTTTATTTCACGAAGGTCGGAGGTCCGCGCCTTGATCCACCAGATGGACGCGTCAGAAGGTTTGGGCGTGAGCTGCTTTTCGGATTTGGCCGCGTAGCTGCGCATCAGCTCGCTTTCCTCATCTGTCGCGCGGTAGAAAGAGGAGATGCTGCCCGGCAGGCATTCAGCCAAAAAGGAAATATAACGGAAAAATTCGGTCTGAGAGATTTCCCCGCGCTGGCTTGCCGGGATGGCTTCCCATATCTTGTTTCGATGTTCCGCCTGCGAAATGGCCAGTGTGATCAGGCGGACCCACTCGTCCTCGCGAAAATACTTATCATTTTGCGGACGGAGCATAAAAGGCGCGCCGCTGTTTTCCCCGGGTGATTCGGCTTGAGAGGCGGTGGAAGAGCAGGCGGCCAAAAAGAAGGCGGAAACCAGGATTAAAGTGACAAGCATAAGCCAGCCCGCATGAGAACGCTTTTGTAATCGTTTTCGAATGATGATGCCCACAAAAGTCACCTTAAGCGGCGTGAGTCAAAAGTACCGCCGCCTCTTTATTTTGCCCCAAGCGGTCTTTCACATCAAGGATGGGCACACAGGCCCTTTTCGTCCCGCTGCCATGCCGCCTCGAAAACGATGATGCCGCAGGCGACCGCCGCGTTAAGCGAATTGACCCGGCCATGAAGCGGGATGGATAAAAGAAAATCACAATGCCCGGCAATGCTTTTCGACATACCCTGGCCCTCGCTGCCGACAACCACGGCGATGCTGCCGCCGTAGTCGGCCTGCCGGTAACAGCTTCCTGCTTCCGCGGCCGTCCCGAAAATCCAAAAACCCTCCTCCTTCAGCATCAGGATGGTCTGGGTCAGATTCTTAACACGGCAAAGCGGGACATGCTCAACAGCCCCCGCGGACGCTTTCGCGACCGCCGCGTTCAGGGCTACGGACCGGCGTTGAGGGATGACGACTGCATCGATTCCCGCGCCATCGGCGATACGCAGGATGGAGCCTAGATTATTGGCGTCCTGAATGTGGTCGAGCAGGAGAAGAAAAGGGGGGTGATCCTTTAGCTTGCAGCTTCGCAAAATGTCGCCAAGATCGGCGTAAGCGTAGGGAGCCACCTCGGCGATGATGCCCTGGTGGGCACGGGTCAGGGCCATGCGGTCCAAGACTGCACGGCTGACATAATCGATGACCGCGCCTTGCTGACGGCAGAGATCCGCCAAACGGGCGAGTTCGCCGCGGGCATTCTCCAGCACATAGGCACGGTTAACAGAACGGCCGGCGGCCAGCGCCTCGGCGACCGGGTTGCGGCCCTCAATCCGGGTCAATTCAAGGTCCTGGTTCCCGCTTTGCTTCATTGTCCTCTTTTTTTACTCCTGCTGAATCGAGCAGGCAGGCGATCAGGGCACTCGCGCGCTCTTCCTTACCCTGAAGCCATAGCCAGCCGATCAGTGCCTCGAAAGCAGTCGCTTTCCGATAGTCGGTCAGAGCGGCATGCCGGGGCATGCTGGATGTGTGGAAGTTGCGCGCCCGTTTAAGGAGGCTGCGTTCGCTTTCTTCCAGGGGGAAAAGACAATTTTCCCCCTCCAGCTTCCCGGCCAGGGCTGCCTGGCCCCCGGCGCTGACGTATTGGGTCGCCAAACGGTGAAGGGCGCCGGAAGCTGCCTTGCGTTCACAGGAAAGTTTGGTCCTGATGTAGAGTTCAAAGACAGCGTCGCCCACCCAGGCCAGGGTTGAGATGGAGCAGGAAAGAAGCTCCTGCTCTGACAAGACAGCTTTTCCCAAAACGGTCTTTGTTTCCAAGCCTGCCCCCTGGATCTAGGCGACGGGGATGACGCGCGTGCCTTGAGGTGTGTCCTCGATCTTATAGCCCTTGGAGAAAACTTGATCGCGGATGGCATCCGCTCTTTCAAAATCGCGGTCCTGCTTGGCCTTGCTTCTTTCCCCGACAAGGGCCATGATCTCGTCCGGGATGGCGGCTTCCTTCTTTTCCGGGTTCAGGCCCAGGATACCGCACAGTTCCAGGATGGCCGACCGGGCCTCAAGCAGCCGGTCCGAAGCTGCCTGGCCGGAGGCGGCAGCCGTGTTGGCGGCCCGCACCAGTTCGAAGAGGGCGGCGATGGCGTCCGCGGTGTTGAGGTCATCGTCCAGGGCCTCTTTCCAGTCATGGCGGAAGGTTTCAATGGCTTTGGCCAGGTCTTCTTCATCCGGTCCGCCGCCAGCAATTTCCTTTGAGGCGGCCGCCACATAGGCCAGGTGATCGACACTGGAAGTGATGCGCTGCCAGCTTGTTACGGCCGCGTCAAGCAGGTCATCGGAAAAGTTAATGGGCATCCGGTAGTGGGCCTGCAGGATGAAGAAGCGGATGACGGGGTAGGGAAATTTTTCGACCAGGTCCCGGACCGTGAAAAAATTCCCCGCCGATTTGGACATCTTCTCCTGATTGACGTTGATATAGCCGTTGTGCATCCAATAGCGTACAAAAGGTTTTCCTGTCGCCGCCTCACTTTGGGCGATCTCGTTTTCGTGGTGGGGGAAGGTCAAATCGACACCGCCGGCGTGGATATCGATGGTTTCCCCGAGATTGGCCAGGCTCATGGCCGAGCACTCAATGTGCCAGCCGGGCCGGCCTTCGCCCCAGGGACTGGGCCAGGAGGGCTCTCCCTCTTTCTTGAACTTCCACAAGACAAAATCGAGCGGGTTGCGCTTGCCCCCGGTCTCCGCCAGGCGTTCACTGGCGCCGGCCACCAGATCATCAAGGTTATGGCCGGAGAGCTTGCCGTAGGCGGGGAAGGTATCAATGGAAAAATAAAGGCCGTCGCCGCTGGTGTAGGCATGCCCCTTGTCCACCAACATTTGGATCAGGTGGATGATGTCGCCTATGGATTCGGTCGCCAGCGGATGGATGGTCGCCCGCATGATATTGAGCCCGTCGGCGTCTTTATAGTATTCCCGGATCATTTCCCCGGCCAGTTCCGCCGTTGAAATACCCTCGGCTCTGGCCCGGATGATGACCTTGTCATCAATATCGGTGAAGTTCTGGACATAAGTCACCTGGTAGCCCAGCCAGAGCAGGTATCTTCTCAGGGTGTCGTAGACAATAAAGGGCCTGGCATTGCCCAGGTGAAAATAGTCGTAAACCGTCGGGCCGCAGACGTAGATCCGGAAATGATTATTTTCAAGGGGTGTCAGCTCTTCTTTTCGTCTTGTCAATGAGTTGTAGACTCTCACAACCGCTCCTCCCAAAGTCGAGTTGGCTGTCCTTTTAACAAAAGGAAACCCGAAATGCCGCACTCCTTTTTTGATACCCAGCCTACAAGCCAGGTGGGTGCCCTGCGGTGGTCTTAGAATGTCCTTTCAAAAGGCCTATTCCTATTCCACATCGACCCGGACTCCCCTTCAAAAAATGGTGGTCCAAAAACAAGAGCGCCGCGCATTTCAGGCAACTTTATGATAGCACGATTGCAGGGGCGCTTCAAATCTTCCTGTTACGGGGCCGGCGTCACATAGGGCCGCCATGGGTGGGCGCGTGATATAGTATCATATGGACAAAAATGCAGTTGCCGCGCTCCCGCGGGACCGTGGCGGCTCATCGATATTACACAGTCAAGGAGGACGCTATGACGTCACAGAAAGTTTCGGAAGACCAAAGGACCGCCGTACTGGCCGTTGAGGTCCCGCCGGAAGAATTCAAACAATCATTGCAGGCTGCCCACCGCAAAAATGCCCGCCATTTTCAGGTGCCGGGCTTTCGGAAGGGGAAAGCGCCCTATCCGGTCGTGGTCCGCCATTACGGTGAAGATATTTTGTATGACGACGCGCTCGAAATTGCCTTGCCCAAAGCCTACGGCCAGGCCCTGGAAGAACACGAAATCGCCCCTTTTTCCGACCCGCGCTTCAATGTCAAGGAGATCAGCGGCCAGTCCGGCCTGGTCTTTGAAGTCAGCGTAGCCCTGAAGCCCGAGGTGAAACTCGGGAAATATGAGGGCCTGGAAGCCTACCGGCCCCCTGCCGAGGTTGAAGAAGAGGCGGTTGACCGCAAGATTGAAGAGGCCCGGGAGCGTGTTTCCCGCCTGGTGCCCGTGACAGACCGGCCGGTAGAAGAAGGGGACCGGGTCACCATCGACTACAAAGGTTTTCGAGGCGAGCAGGCCTTCGAAGGCGGCGAGGCGGAAGGACATCAGCTGGAAATCGGGTCGGGGTCTTTTATACCGGGCTTTGAAGAAGGCCTGATCGGCCGCAGCGCTGGCGATGAGTTCGATCTCCCGCTGACCTTCCCCGAAACTTATCAGGCGGAAGACCTGGCAGGACAGGATGTCGTTTTCAAGGTCAAAATCCATGAAATCCTGGTCAAGGAATTGCCTGAGATTGACGATGAGTTTGTACGCGACGTCAGCGACAGCTGTGATACGGTGGAAGAGTACCGGGCTGAGATCCGCGAGGAGCTGTCCCGGGAGATGAATGCCCAGGCTGACCAGGCCTTCGAGCAAAACATCATCGACAAGATTGTGGCCGGCTCGGCCATTGAGCTTTCAGATCTCATCGTTGAGGATGAAATTGACCGGGCCATCGAACGCCAGGAACAGCAGTTCGCCATGTATGGCCTAAGCTTCAGGGATTTTTTGCAATACTCCGGCCAGACCCCGGCCCAATACCGGGCCGGACAGGCCAGGAAATCCCGCAAACTGATCGAAAGCGCCTGGGTGGTCGAAACCATCCGCGAGTCGGAGAAAGAGCGGTTTGAATTAAGTGAGGAAGAGTTTGAGAAAGCGGTGGGGGAAGCGGCTGAAGAAGCAGGTGTTTCGGTCGAGCTGTTCCGGGAACAGTATCTGAAGTCCGATCACGATGAGGAGCACCTGCGTCATGATTTCGAGAGCCGGAAACTTCTTGACTGGCTCAGAGAAGTCAGCCTTGCCACGGATGTGCCGCCCGAACCGGATGAGGAGGACGACCACCATCACGACCACGATCACGATCATGGCCACGACCACCATCACGGCCATGATCATGCCCATGAAGAATAAACCAACAATCGAACCTCGTAGAAATGGAGGATATTGAGATGAATTTGACGGATGAGACCCGCTTCGACCCGGCCCGGATGAACCTGGTACCCATGGTGGTCGAGCAGACAACGCGAGGGGAACGCTCTTACGATATTTTTTCCAGGCTCCTCAAGGAGCGCATTGTAATCCTGAGTGACCAAGTCAACCACGTCACCGCCAGCCTGGTCATGGCGCAGTTCCTTTTCCTGGAGGCGGAAGACCCCGATAAAGATATTCAGTTCTACATCAACAGCCCGGGCGGGGAGATTTCCTCGGGCCTCCTGATTTATGACACCATGCAGTACATCAAGCCGGATGTCCAGACCATCTGCATGGGCATGGCGGCCAGCATGGGAGCCTTTCTTGTGGCGGCCGGGACCCCGGGCAAACGCTTCGCCCTGCCCAACGCCGACCTGATGATCCATCAGCCCAGCGGAGGCGCGCACGGACAGGCCACAGACATTACCATCGCGGCCGAATACATCGTAAGGCTGAAAAAACGCCTCAACGAAATTCTGGCGGAAAAAACGGGGCAGCCCTATGAGGTCATCGAGCGCGACACCGACCGCGACAGGTGGTTGTCGGCGCAAGAAGCACTCGAGTACGGTCTGATCGACAAGATCATGACCAAACGCGTCTAGCGCGCCAGCAAACGAGGAAGCAGCCATGTCGGACAGAAAAGACCAGGATCAATACAAGTCACTGCACTGTTCCTTTTGCGGAAAAACGGAAAGCCAGGTGGAGCGCCTGATCGCCGGTCCCGGCGTCTACATTTGCAATGAATGCGTCATCCTCTGCGACGAGATGCTGGCGGAAGATCCGGTTCCGGGCCGGTCCAAGGGGGCGCCCGAAGTGGATGAGATGAATCTTCTGACCCCGCAGCAGATCAAGGAAAAACTCGACGAATATGTGATCGGCCAGGATGAAGCCAAAAAAACCCTGGCGGTTTCCGTCTATAACCATTACAAACGCGTCTTCTCCGACCTGGTTGATCAGGAGGATGACGGGGTGGAGCTGGCCAAGAGCAATATCATGCTTTTGGGGCCGTCCGGTTCAGGCAAGACCCTGATGGCCCAGACCCTGGCCCGGATTTTGAATGTACCCTTTGCCATCGCGGACGCCACGGCCCTGACCGAAGCCGGTTACGTGGGTGAGGACGTGGAAAACATCCTTCTGCGCCTGATCCAGAATGCCGACTTCAATATCGCCGCGGCCGAGCAGGGCATCATTTACATCGACGAGATCGACAAGATCACCCGGCGTTCGGACAACCCCTCCATCACCCGCGATGTCAGCGGGGAAGGTGTCCAGCAGGCCCTGCTCAAGATCCTGGAAAGCACCATGGCCAACGTCCCTCCCCAGGGCGGGCGCAAGCACCCCCACCAGGAGTTCATCCAGATCGATACGACCAACATCCTTTTCATCCTGGGCGGCGCCTTCGCGGGCATGGACAAGATCATCCGTGACCGGATCGGCCAGAAGTCCATCGGTTTCGGTGCTGAAATCGAGGGATCCTCCAAGCTGAGCGACAAGGAATTGTTCTCACGTCTCCTGCCCGAAGACCTGCTGAAATTCGGCCTGATCCCGGAGTTTGTGGGCCGGGTTCCTGTCGTGGTAGCCTTGGAAGAGCTGGATGAGAAGGCGCTGGTCCGTGTCCTGGAAGAACCGCGCAACGCGCTTTTGAGGCAGTATAAAAAACTCATGCGTTTTGATGACGTCGATCTGGTCTTTGAGCCCAAGGCCATCCGCGAAATCGCCAAACAGGCCCTGGAACTCAAGACCGGGGCCCGCGGCCTCCGCACCATCCTGGAGCGGCTGATGTTGGATGTCATGTATGAGATTCCCTCCTGCGGTGATGTCTGTGAAGTCGTCATCACGGTTGCCAGTGTCAAGGGTGATGAAAAGCCGCGCCTGAAACGAAAAAAACAGGGGGACAGCAAGAAGGCCGCCAACGCTTGACGGATGGCCGCGAAACGGCAAATTGTCCCGTCCTGACGGAAAAAGACCGGAACTCTGCCGGTCTTTTTTTGCCTCAAAACCTGACACTGGGGCAAATGACCCGGTTGAGGGGGCGGTGTGGAAAAGGGAAAAAAGATAATCCAGAAGCCGGTGGCAGGCTGGGCAGACAGCCGGGTGGCGGAATTGCTCTCACGCGTCAGGTCTCCGGGCCTGCCCCGCCATTTGGGGGACATCCCCTCCGCTGACGGTAATTACACTTTTGAGTATCTGGAGGGTGAAACCCTGAGGCAGCTGTCTGGAGAGGATCTCACGCCCGCCAATATCCAGCGCTGGTTTGACCAGGTCCTGGATTCACTTGCCCTGATCAGCCTCTTTGCCGGTCTGCCTTTCGCCCATCTGGATCTATCACCGGAAAATATTGTCATTACCAGGCAGGGCCGGGCCTGCCCCATTGATTTCGCCTCCTCGCGTTTTCTGGACGGCAAGGCGGACCTGGCCGACAGCTCCCGGGTCTTGACGGCAGGCTACGCGGCACCGGAGATCTACTTTGGCCAGCTGTGTCCGGAAGCGGATCTCTACAGCCTTGCCATGTCGGTCCTGGCCGTGTACTCGGGCAGGATGGCCGCGGAGCTTGACGGCCGCTTGATTAAAAAAATCATGAATCAGCTGGGCCGGCCCTTGGCTCAAAGGCTGCGCGCCTGTCTGTCCGAGGATCCGGACCTGCGGCGGCCGGCAGCCGCTGGAACCCTGTACCAGGCCGCCCTGGAAACAAAGAGCAGGCAAGAAGATCCCCGGGAGGAGATAAAGACAGAAGCTACCCAGGATCTCTCATCGGCCAGGCCGTCAAACACCCGGTCCGCCTGCCCCTTCCAGCTGGATGATTGCCCCTTCCTGGAGCTGGCGGACCAGTTCAAGAGCATCAGTCAAAGCGGCAAGGCTCCCGAAAGCCGGTCCGCCGCGTGCTACAATAAGCCGGAAGACAGTTGAATGATCACAGGTCCGGCCGCGCCGGACAGTGAGTGGATAAAGGAGCGTGCTGACTGATGTCTGAAGATGACCGCAAGCGCGGCGATGTCCGCCGAAGAGAAATCAAGCCCAAAAGCGAACCGCAAAAAAAAGAGGGGTCTCAATCGGGAAAGCCTGGACAGGGATCATCCAAGCCCAGGCGGCCGCAGCAGGGAAAACCGCGCGGCGGGTCTTCCCAGCGGACTTCCCAGGGCCAGCAAAGAAGCGGCAAGGACGGGAACAGGCAAAAACAGCAAAAAGCAAAGCAGCCTGCCGAGCCAAAAGAAGAAAGAAAAACGGCGGCCCCCGCCCCCCAGCAGTCGCCAAGACCTGATTCCCAGGAAAGAAAAAAGAGGTCCGGCAGAAGCAGACGCGGATCCAGAAAACAATCAAAACAGGAAGGACAGCAGTTCCGGGGCGAGGAAACTGCCGCTGATGTCGCCCGTGACATCATCCGCATCGAGAAGGATATCCAGATCGACCTGGACAGCATCCGTAACCAGAAACTCGATTTATAAATCGAGGCAGCGGGTGCCAGGCCTATGAGCGCGGAAAAGAACAAGGATCAGGCCCTGACGCCCCTGGCGGACGCGCTGAGGGCCATGGAGGACCGGGTTTCTTTTCATATGCCCGGCCACCGGCAGGGAAAGCTCTTTCAGGAGCTGCCGGGCCTTCCAATCAGTTCCCTTGACACCACGGAACTTGAAACGTCAGGTGACCTTGCCGCGCCCTCCAGCCATGTCCGGGAGGCTTACCGCCTGGCGGCCTCCTTTTTTGGCGCGGCTGAAAGCTGGTTCATTACTTCTGGCACCACCACCTCCCTTTTCATCATGATGGCGGCGGCGCTCCGCGAGGGTGACCGGGTCATCATGCCGCGTGCTGTCCACATCGCGGCCGTTCACGCTGCCGCCATCCTTGGCCTGGAGCCTGTATTCGTTTCAGCTCCTGGAGGCAGGGATTTTCCCGACGGCCAGCCCGACGCCGGCTCTTTTATCTCGGCCATCCGCAAGTATCCTGACGCCAGGGCCTGCTATATAACCTGCCCCGACTATTACGGACGAACCATGGATCTTTCGGCGGTCGCCAAAGAGGCAAAAGCTGCGGGGATGGCCCTGCTCATCGACGAGGCCCACGGGGCCCACTTCGCGGCGGCCCCGGATCTTCTGCCTCCGACAGCCCTTTCCCAGGGCGCGGACATGACCTGCCAGAGCGCCCACAAGACCCTGCCCGCCCTGACTCCCGCTTCCTTCCTTCACGTGTCGGAAGAGGCTCTTCGGAGCGGCCGCGTGGACCCTGCCCGTCTGGCGGGCCTGGTCAAGGTTTTCCAGACATCCAGCCCTTCTTTTCTGATCGCGGCCTCCATGGATGCCGCGCGCGCGGTGGCCGTCCAAAGAGGCCGTGCGGCCATTGAGCGCCTGATCGGCTTGAACGAAGACCTTTGCGCGAGGCTTCCCCTTTGCTACCAAAGGGTTTTGCCGTCAGGGGCGGACCGGTCACGCCTTGTCATCGACTATTCCGGGACAGGCCGCAACCGCATCCAGTTCCAGGGACATCTCCATGCCGCGGGCATTGACGCTGAGCTGGTCGATCTGACCCGGGCCGTTTTCATCCCCGGCTTTGACCAGAGCGCGGAGGATTATGAGCGCCTTTTTCAGGCGCTGAACTCCTTGCCGGTGGAAACCGACCCCGCAAGGCTGGCGGATCACGTCAGGAAGATGAAGAGCCTGTCGAGGCAGCGGGACGCTCTGCTTTCCGCCAAGGCCTGCTTCCAGCAAAGCCCCAGGCAGGCGCTCTTTGGCCGGCTGGCCGGACCGTCTGTGGCGGGTGGAGCGGTCGCCCCCTACCCGCCAGGCATGCCCGTGGTCTGGCCGGGCGAACAGGTCAGTGATGACCACCGGCTTTACCTGGAAAAATTGCTTGCCGAGGGTATCGCGGTCCGTGGATTTTCACCGGAATTTCATCGTGGGCCGCAATGACTTTATGCTAAGATAAAACCAGTCCTGTGAACGGTCAAAAGAGAATTGCTTGAGGAGTATCAGAGCATTGGCCAGGGGGAAATTGATCACATTTGAAGGGATTGACGGGTCGGGGAAAACGACACAGATCGAGTTTCTCGCAGACTACCTGCGTTCGCTGGGCCTTCCTCTCCTCATTCTGCGTGAGCCGGGGGGAACCAGGATCGGTGAGGAGATCCGCCACCTTTTACTTGACATGCGCTTTGAGCGGATGACCCCCGAAACCGAGCTTTTTCTCTTCGAAGCGGCCCGCGCCCAGCTGGTCCGTGAAGTGATCCGTCCCGCCCTGGAAGAGGGCACCTGGGTGATCAGTGACCGCTTTCACGACTCGTCGGTCGCCTACCAGGGATACGGCCGCGGTTTACCCGTCGATCTGGTGCGAGCCCTGAACAATCTGGCCATGGGTGAGACAGTTCCGGATTTGACCATCCTGCTTGAGCTGGGTTCGCAAGCGCGCGCCGCCAGGCTGGGCAAGCGCCACGGAAGCGGATTGCAGGATCGGATCGATGTCGAGGATGATCTGTTTAAGGAGCGGGTTTGCCAAGGTTTTCGGGCAATTGCGAAAGCGGAGCCCCAGCGGTTCATCTGTGTTGAATCACTCGACCAGAAAGAGAAGACAGCAGAGCTTATTCGCGAACAAGTGAGGAGAAAATTGCTATGAAATTGATATTTGCCATTGTGAGCGATGATGATTCCCCGCGGCTGATGGCTGAGGTCAACCGGGCGGGGTACCGCGTCACCAAATTGCACTCAACCGGGGGCTTTCTCCGTTCCGGCAATACGACGCTGATGACGGTCGTGGAAGACGCGGAACAGGATGAAGTAATCTCCATCATCCGCAAGAACTCCAAGAGCCGCAAGGCGGCGATTAATGCCAGCATCCCACCCTCCAACATGGGGGCGTCTTACGTTCCCTATCCTGTCGAAGTCAACATCGGAGGCGCGACGGTCTTCGTCGTCCCCGTTGAACATTTTGAAAAATTCTAAGATGCCCGGTTTTAAAGACCAGGCGCACCAGGAAGAAAACACGGGGCAGCCCGACAGATCCCTGTCCTTTCACGCCATTGCCTGTTCCGGCGAATTCAAAGAGCAGCTGGCCCATTCAGTTTGGGAAGACAAGACCCCGCTTCTGCTTGCGGGGGAGGAAGGCTCCGGCAAGCATTTTATAGCCCGCAGGCTGGCGGCGGCAATTTTGTGCCATCAGCCCGGCCGGTCCGCAGGCGCCTGCGGACAATGTGCGTCCTGCCGAATGCTCCAGACCGGCTCCCACCTCGACCTGGTCGAAATTGCCCCCCCCGATGACAAGTCATCTATTCCGGTTGCCTCCGTTCGCTCACAGGTTGCCGGGACACTCCAGATCTATCCGCAACTGAGTCCCAACAGGGTCTACATCATCGAGGCCCTGAAGGCGGATACACTCAACGAGCAGGGGCAAAACGCCCTGCTCAAGCCGCTTGAGGAGCACCCCGGCTTTGTCCGTTTCATCATCCTGACAGAGGACGCCGACCGTCTCCTGTCCACCATACGCTCCCGGTCACGCATGATCCGGATCGGCAGGCGGAGCCTGGATCAGATCAGGCGAATCCTGGAGGAAACAGGCCGGGATGACCAGACGGCGGGGCTGGCCTTGCGCTATGCCGACGGCTTGCCCGGCCAGGCGCTGGCCATGGCCCAGGACGCCAACTTCCGCCTCCTGCGCGAGAAGGCCTTCACTCTCTTCTCCGGCCTGCCGCGATCGACCCGGACCGACTGTCTGACGGCGGGATTGGCTTTTTTCAAAGAGGAGCGAAAAGAACTCACCATCCTTTTGCGCGTCTTTGAATCCTTTTTGCGCGATCTGCTGCTCCTGCAAAATGGCATGGATCCGGCCGGCCTGGTCAACGTGGATCTGGCGGGTGACCTGAGTGGTATGCGCCGCCAGGCAGCCGGGGCTGATCCGGCCAGGGCGGCGGAGCTTGTCAGACAGACAGCCGGCGCCCTTTCTTCAAACGCGAATTTCGACCACACAGTCGCCCGCATGCTGCTTGGACTGCGCGCCTTTCTAGGAGGGCATCCGGTCGCGGAGCAGATTTTCAGAACCAAAGAGAGCTTTCACTAGCCAAACAGGAGCAAGGCGCTATAATGAACAGAGTGCCTTTTAAGCTGAAGTTGAAATAGAAATTGGAATAATCAAGTGAATAATAAAGAAAACCGATACGATCCGGCCGACCCGGCCGCGGACAGAAACGAAGCGGAAATAGAATACGAAGACCCAGGCGGTTACCCCGTTTGCGCCATCCGCGATGAAGTGCCCCCAATAAAAGATGAACCTCCCCATGAGGGGGAGGAGACCGTCCTCCTGGTCGGCGTGCGGCTTCATGGCCGCGGCAAGGTTTACCATTTCTCACCCGGTGAGCTCAAGATACGCCGTGGTGATCATGTGATCGTAGAAACTTCCCAGGGCATCGAGATGGGCATTGCGGCCGGCTGGCCCCAGCATTTGCCCAAGAGCGTGGTCAGGGCACCGCTCAAGCGTGTCCTGCGTCTTGCTTCCAACGACGATCTTATGCATTACGAAGAGAACAAGCTGCTGGAGGAAGAAGCCCTGGTCACCGCCAGGGAGCGGGTGGAGGTCTACGGGCTTGACATGTCACTGGTGGATGTCGAGTACCGCTTTGACAACCGCAAGATCACTTTCTTCTTCACCTCCGAGGGCCGTGTCGATTTCCGTGAGCTGGTCCGCGACCTGGCTTCCATCTTCCGGACCCGGATTGAGCTCCGCCAGATCGGGGTACGCGACGAGGCCTGCATGATCGGGGGGTTGGGTATTTGCGGGCGCGAGCTCTGCTGCAGCACTTTCCTCCATGAATTCCGGCCTGTATCCATCCGCATGGCCAAGGACCAGAATCTGTCCATGAATCCGTCCAAGATTTCGGGGACCTGCGGCAGGCTGCTTTGCTGTCTTAATTACGAACACCACGTCTACGTCGACGCCAAGAAGAGACTCCCTGCCCGGAACGCGCGTGTAATGACGCCGGATGGCCGCGGTGTCGTTGAAGCGGTTGACCTTCTCAAGGAAGAGGTCCGGGTCCGCCTTGACCGAAACGGAGAGCAGGATGTGGAGGTCTACCATCTCTCGGATCTGAAAGATTGAAGATAAGGCATTTTATGCTATGATCTTTGGGTAGAGTTTTATGGGGATTGCGCTACAGGGCGTATTCCCCGCAAGAAGGAGGAAGACCATGCCGCACATTATCGATGGTGAAGAATGCATCAGCTGTGGCGCCTGCGCCGAAGTTTGTCCCACCGAGGCGATTTCGGAAGGAGAAGAATTTTACATTATTGACGCCGAACTTTGCATTGACTGCGGGGCCTGTGTCGAGGTCTGCCCAGTCGACTGCATCTCGGAAGAATAAGCCAGAATCGCCGTCAGAACGAAGTCAGGCTGCCTCATGGAGGCGGCCTCTTTTTTCCAGAGAAATCATTAAGGAGATCATCCATGGAGAATTTTATATTTCAAAACCCAACCAAGGTTTTGTTTGGTGACGGTATGCTTGACCACTTGCCCGGGGAGCTGGCGCCCTTTGGCCGCAAGCTGCTTCTTGTCTATGGAGGGGGAAGCATCAAGCGATCCGGCCTTTACGACCGGGTCATCGGCCTGCTTGAGAAAGCTGACAAGGAAGTCTTCGAGCTGGCCGGTGTCATGCCCAACCCGCGCACCGAAAAAGTCTATGAGGGAATAGAAATCTGCCGCCGGGAGGCCATCGATTTCATCCTGGCTGTCGGCGGGGGGAGTGTCCTGGATTGTTCCAAGGCCATTGCCGGAGGTACCTTCCATCCGGGCGATTTCTGGGAGGATCTTTTCTTGGACGGCCAGCGTATCGATTGTGCCCTTCCTCTTGGCACCGTGATCACCATGCCTGCGACGGGCAGCGAGATGAACGCCATGTCCGTAATAAGCAATTGGGCAACCAAGCGAAAGCGAGGTTACGGCAATGCCAACCTCTTTCCGCAGTTTTCCATCCTGGAGCCGCGTCTTACCATGACCATGCCGCGCGAGCAGGTAGTCTACGGCGCTGTCGATATCATGTCACACGTTTTTGAACAGTATTTTTCCCCGCCCGACGACGACAACTTGTCGGATGACTTGGCTGAAGCGCTTCTGCGCAACATCCGGGTCAGTCTGGATCGTTCGCTGGCCGACCTCAACGATTACCAGGCCCGGTCCAACCTCATGTGGGGCGCTGCCATGGCCTTGAATGGTTTGCTGATACTGGGGAAGGAAGGGGACTGGCAGGCGCACAAGATTGAGCACGCCCTCTCAGCCTGGTACGATGTTCCCCATGGCGCGGGGCTGGCCGTTGTTCATCCCAACATGCTGTATTACATGCGCAAGGAGGCGCAACACAAGCTTGCGCGCTATGCCCTGCGTGTCTGGGAGATCGACCCGGCGGGAAAGAGTGAAGAAGAACTCGCCCTGGCCGGCCTGAAAGCCATGCGCGACTATTTCAATGAGATCGGCGCGCCCGCAACCCTGGGTGATGTGGGGATCTCACCGGATGTCATTGAGGAACTCGCCGATACAACGGATATTATCAGGACAGGCTACAAGCCGCTTGAGCGTGACGATGTGCTCGAAATACTGAAGCTGTCGATCTGATGGAAGAACAAACGAAAACGGGAACCCTCTACCTGGTCGCCACGCCGCTGGGCAACAGCGGCGATATGAGCCCTCGTGCCTCGGAAGTGCTTCAGGCTGCTGACTACATCGCCGCTGAGGATACACGCCGGGCGGCGCGCCTGCTGTCATCGCTTGGTGTGGGCAACCGCCTGGTCAGTTACTACGAACAGAACAAAGAATACCGACACGACATGCTGCTGGCTGACCTGAAAGCCGGACAGTCGATCGCTGTCATCTCCGATGCCGGCATGCCCTGCATTTCGGACCCAGGCGAAGCCCTGGTCCGCCTCGCCATCCAGAAGGGGATTCCCGTGTCGGTCATCCCCGGCCCATCCGCCCTCCTTTCGGCCCTGGCGGCTTCAGGCCTTGATACAAGCCGCTTTGCCTATGAGGGGTTTTTCCCGGTCAAGGGCAAGCCGCGAAGCTTGCGGCTGGAAGCGGTCGCGGCGGAACCCCGCACCCTTGTCTTTTACGAGGCGCCCCACAGGCTGCGTAAAACCCTGGACGATCTTTCAAAACAGGGAATGGACCCGCGCCGCCTTGTCGTCGCCCGGGAGATGACCAAGACCTATGAGGAGTTCTTATACTTTACAGTTGCCGAAGCCAGGGGCTACTATGAAAAAGTAGATCCCAAGGGGGAGTTTACCCTGGTCATGGAGGGCCTGGACGAGTTCCGCTCAAGAAGCGGCTGGAAACCGGAGGAAGACTGGCCGGACGGGAAACTCAGGGATCTCTTGCGGGAGGCCTTTGACCAGGGGATGAAAACGCGCGAAGCGGCCGGCCAGGTCGCGAAAGAGACGGGCGTCAGCCGCAAGAGGCTCTACGAGCTGGCCCTGGGTCTGGACAAAACAAGCTAGTTTGATCCAAGCCTTGCGTTATTATTAGGAAATAAAGGGGAAGTCTTATGCCTGAAGGAAAATACTACATCACGACACCCATCTACTATCCGAGCGGCCAGCTTCACATCGGCCACTCCTATACGACTGTGGCGGCCGATGCCATGGCCCGCTACAAGCGCATGCGCGGAGCCGATGTATTCTTCCTGACTGGCATGGATGAGCACGGCCAGAAGATCCAGCGCACGGCGGAGAAGGCGGGGATGACGCCCCAGGAGTTCGTCGACGGCATGGCCGTCGACATCAAGGCCCTTTGGCAACTCCTGGATGTCAGGTATGACGGCTTCATCCGGACCACGGACGCGCACCATGTCAAGGCCGTCCAGGCTATTATCCAGCAATTGAAGGACCAGGATGACATCTATAAGGGAAGTTATGAAGGCCTTTACTGCACGCCCTGTGAGGCTTTCTGGACCCCCAGCCAGGCGCCGGAGGGGACCTGCCCCGATTGCGGCGGACCCCTGGAAGCGACCGAGGAATCCTGCTATTTCTTCCGCCTGTCCAGGTATCAGGACCGGCTCATGGAGCTTTTTACCGGGGATGACCCCTTTGTTTTGCCCGCTTCGCGTGCCCATGAAATGATTAACAATTTTCTGAAGCCCGGCCTGGATGATGTGGCGGTGACGCGGACCTCCTTTGACTGGGGCGTTCACGTCCCCTTCGACCCTGACCATGTCGTCTATGTGTGGATTGACGCCTTGTCCAACTACATCACAGCTCTGGGTTATCCTGATGACCCCGCGCTCTTCAACCGTTACTGGCCGGCCGATGTCCACCTGATCGGCAAGGAGATCATGCGCTTTCACTCCCTGATCTGGCCGGCCCTTTTGATGGCCCTTGACCTGCCGGTTCCGAAAAGAATATTCGGCCACGGCTGGCTGCTTTTGAAAGAAGGCAAGATGTCCAAATCCAAGGGAAACGTGGTCGATCCGGTCATCCTGGTGGACAAGTACGGAGTCGACGCCATCCGCTATTTCCTCCTGCGCGAGGTGCCCTTTGGTGCCGACGGAGTCTTTTCCAACCAGGCCCTGATTGAGCGGATCAACAGCGACCTGGCCAACGACCTGGGCAATCTTTTGAGCCGGACGGCCGCCATGATCGCCCAAAGTTTTCCGGGAGGACTCCCGGACGAACGCCAGGAAGAGGCGGTCGACCAGGAGCTGAATGAGCTGGCCGGCCAGACACTGGCTCTGGTTGAGACGCATATGGAGCAGCTGGAATTCAGCCTTTCCCTGGAGGCCATCTGGGCCCAGATCGGGCGGTCCAATAAATACATCGACGTGACCATGCCCTGGATCCTGGCCAAGAATGAAGCCGACCACCCGCGGCTGGCCGCGGTCCTTTACACCCTGGCCGACAACCTGCGGCGCATCGCCGTCATGATCTCACCTTTCATGACGCGGACACCAGCCAAAATCAGGGAGCAGCTGGGCATCCCCGGCCTGGATCTGCGAACGGGCGTCGACAACCGGTCATGGGCTTCGGCGGGCGAGCAGGGTCTTTATGTAGGCAATGACAAGGTCAGCAAGGGACCTGCCATGTTCCCCCGGATTGATGTCGAAAAGGAACTCACCTCCCTGGAAGCGCTCTTGTCATGATCCAGTGGTTTGACACCCACTCGCATCTGCAGGATGAGGATTTTGAAGCGGATTTCCAGGAGGTTCTGACACGGGCCCGTAACAAGGGCGTGACCCATATCCTCCTGGCCGCCTCCAATGAGAAGGACGCGGAAAAAGCCTGCCGGCTGGCCCTGGAAGAGCCCATGCTCTACGCGGCGGTTGGTGTTCACCCCCACGACGCGGTGTCCTGGGACAGCGAAACCGCCGAAAGGCTCAAGGATCTGATCGAAACCACGAATAAAGAGGCCCTTCTGGCTGGCCGCGACAGGGCGGTCGCCGCCATCGGCGAGATCGGCCTCGACTTCCATTACGACCACTCGCCCAGACCTGTCCAGCGGGCTGTCTTTCGCGCCCAGCTGGAGTTGGCGCGTGAACTGGACCTCCCGGTCGTCATCCACATGCGGGAGGCCACAGCCC
Source organism: uncultured Mageeibacillus sp. (assembly GCA_964606165.1). GTDB lineage: Bacteria > Bacillota > Clostridia > Saccharofermentanales > DTU023 > UBA4923. The sequence goes on along the minus strand of CAZSFQ010000003.1, from coordinate 18,912 downwards.
CCATGCTGGAGATGCTGGAAGAGGCCGACAGGGATGGTCTTCTTTCAAAAGATCATCCGGCAGGGGTCATCCACTGCTATTCGGGCAGCGCCGAGACCCTTCCACCTCTTCTTGATCTGGGCTTCATGATCGGCTTTGACGGCCCTGTCACTTTCAAAAATGCTAAAAAACCCCTGGCCGCCCTGGCAGCGGTTCCCCTGGACAGACTGGTTCTGGAGACCGACGCGCCCTGGCTGGCACCCGTCCCTTATCGCGGCAAGCGAAACGAGCCCTCTTACTTGCCAGTCATCGGTGAAACAGCCGCCAAGGTCCTGGGGCTGGATGTGGAGGTCCTTGCTGACCGGACGACCGGCAACGCGCGAAGGCTTTTCCGCCTTGACTGACTGAACTCCGCTGCCCTCAATCCAAGGCGGTTGCGGCCGCTTTTTTGTTTCCCTTTCATCAAATCGACAAACAGTGGCGCCGGCCAGTGCGCTTTTCGCAGTACAACTTTCATCCGCCTCCCTATCTTGAATCGGCGGGAGGATGAAAAAATGAAGGAAAAAAGCAACAAAGGAAAGAGGACAGGCCGGCTTGCGGCGGTCATCCTGGTCATAGCCCTGGCCGCCTGTTTTCTGCCAACAGGGAGGAACTCTCCCCTTAATGCCTACACGGCAAGCCAAAGACAATCCCTGAGGACGGAGGATCTGTCCGTGTCCAGGGAGCGGATCCTCAAGTCCGCGGCCGCCCACGTCAAACGGGCCAACCAGGTCGGCTATGGTTACAATCGTGTCCTGAATGGAAGCAGCTACATTCCCCTTGCCAGTTCGAGCCAGGGCTTCTGTTGTGTGGATTTGATCACGCACGTGGTATACACAGCGACCGCCTCCATGATCAGCGGCAGCTACCACTCCATTGAGGAGACCCTGGCCAGCGCCCACGCCTTTTCGGCCAGCAACGGCCTTGTCTTCAACACCCAGACAGTATCGGTCCTGAAGTCCCAGCTTCAGGAAATTCCCGGCCTTTATACTTCCCTTGGAGCCGGCGTGGATCCGGACAGCCTCATGCTTGGCGACATCGTCCTCATGGGGGACAGGAACAGCTCCGTTCTCAACCATTCGGTCATGGTGCTGGGAAAAATCACGCCGGCCGAGAATGCCTGCATGATGATCCCGGGCTTCAACGCCAACACCTCTTATTTCACCAACATGAGCTCAGTGACGGGCGCGACCTACCAGAGCACGGACCGGTTCAACAAGGCCTGGAGTTCAGGGGACCCCAACAAGGGCTATTTCATCAAGGCCGTCTACCGGCCCCGCTTCACCATCAGGCAGCAGGATCTGGGGGGCTTCCGCCTGAAAAAGACCAATGCGGCGGGAGCAGGGCTGGCTGGGGCTGAGTTCCAGCTGACTTACCCAAATGGCAGCAGCCAGAAGATCGTCATGGCGGCATCCAGCTATGAGTCAGGCAAGATTTACCGGCCGGGCCTTTATAGTCTAAGGGAAATCAAGGCGCCGCCAGGCTGTGTCCTTGACCCCAGGGAAAGGCCATTGACCATAGGGATGGACGGGATCAACAGCGTCTACTGGGACAGCCCCATCCAAAATGAGACGGATGAGGGCAGGGTCAGGATTCTCAAAAAAGATGGCCGGACCGGCGAAGTGATACCAGGCGCGGTCTACGAACTTTCACAGTCGTCCTCTTTTCCCGCGGGAAGCAGCCTAAGATTGACGACGGGCTCCGACGGATCCGCCGTCTCAACGGGGCTGCCGGTCAGTGCCGGCGGCAAGGCATACATCCGTGAGGTCTCGGTTCCGGCGCCTTATATTCTTGACAGCAGGGTCTGGACGGTCAACCTGGTCCGGGGCCAGACGGTCAGCCTGGAAGTTGCCAATGAAAGGGCCTGGGGGCAAATTGAGGTCGTCAAGGAGGACGACCTGGGCCAGCCGGTCCAGGGGGCGCAATTCAAGGTCGAAGACGACCAGGGCACACTGGTTGGTCAACTGACGACCGCCTCCGACGGCCGGGCAGTCACGGACCCGCTTCCCCTGGGGACCTATCGGCTGACGGAAACTTATGTCCCGCCCTCTTATGTCCTGGACACAGATCCGCGCGAGGTGACGCTCAGCTACCGGAACCAAACGATGCCCGTCGTCCAGGTGACGGTCTCCTGGACCAACCAGACGGTGAGGGGAAGAATCCGGCTGAAAAAGACCGATTCGGCCACCGGCCTGCCCTTGGAGGGCGCGGTCTTCGAGCTTCTGGATGAAGAGGGAAATCCCGCCCTGGATTACCTGGGCGAGCCGGTACCTCTCCTGATAAGTGATGAAGAGGGCCAGGCCCTGACCCCCGACCTGAGGCAGGGGTCATACAGCCTGAGAGAGCTGGAGGCGCCGCAGGAATATTACCTGGATGAAATCACCTACCCGGTCGCTGTCATGGAAAATGAAACAACATATCTTGTTGAAATCCAAAACGAGCGGGTCATGGTCTACATCCGGGTGAGAAAATTCGACAGTCACACCCTGCTGCCGCTGGCCGGGGCCAGGTTTCAAATCCTGGAGGACACATCCGATCAGGAAGGCGCCTCCCAGGCTGGAAGCACGGCCCGGGAAGTCCTGGAGGAGCTGGTGACCGATGCAGAGGGCCAGGCCCGGACATCGCGTCCCCTCCCGGTTGGCAGCTACCGCCTGGTTGAAGTCGCTCCGCCGCCCGGCTATTCTTCCGGAGAAGAACAAAATTTTCAGATTGACCGGGATTCCGACTGCGTCATCCTGGACGGCAGCTTCAAGGCTTTGGACCTCCAGGCGGGCAATCAGCCGGTTCAGCTGGAGTTTTCCAAGAAGACACTGACCGGTGAGGAGGAGTTGCCCGGCGCGTACCTGACCCTGATTGACCAGGAGACGGGCGCCATACTGGACGAGTGGGTATCAGGCCACAGCCCGCACGCGATCAGCTGCCTGCTTGTCGGAAAAACCTATTGCCTGCGCGAAATAAAGGCGCCCCCGGGCTATGCTCTTAGCGAAGACATGGTCTTCACGGTCAAAGATACAGAGAGTGTCCAATCAATAGAAATGCGAGATGGCCTCACCCGCGTCGTATTGCAAAAACAGGACGGGGATACGAAAGAACCTTTATCCAATGTTGGCTTTGAGATCCGGGATGAAGAGGGCAAGCCCATTGAGTTTGTCCGCAAAGAAGACGGCGTCTATCTGTGGAAAGCCCTGTCAACCAAAGGAGACAAGAGCAGTCTTGTGACTGACGCCCAGGGCCGGATCACCATCAGGGGACTGCCCGCGGGAACATATACCCTGGTTGAGACCCAGCTTCCCCAAGGCTACCTGCGGCCACAAAAGCCAAGCGTCCTGACCGTAGCTGCCGGAGCGTCAGAAGAGAGTCCCTGCACTTTCTGTTTGGAAAATAAAAAATCCAGCCTGACCATAAGGAAGGTCGACGCGATCACCAACCAGCCTCTGGAAGGCGCCGTCCTGGATCTCTTCAATCAAAAGGGCCGGAAAATCCAATCAGGCCGAACGGACAGCCGGGGTCTGCTCACATTCACAGGCCTGTCTCCCGGCGACTACACAGTCAGGGAGGCGGATGCCCCGCAGGCTTACCGAAAATCGGATGAACAGCTGAAAATTTCCATCGATGAATACGGTCAGACCCAGGGTGAGCTTGTATTCAAAAACACTCCGGAGGGGGCGCCGCCAACGGGAGAGTCGCCCCTGGCCTACATCCTGGGCCCCGCCTTCATTGCCCTGGCCGGACTTATCATCCTTCTGCTTTTCTTTTTACAAAGGAGAAGAACAAGGGCCTGAGAACAAAAGATTCAGCCGGCAAGGGCATTGCCGAAGCGGATGATACCAGCGGTCGCCAGGTAGACGATGATGCCTGCGCAAAGGACACCGGCCAGAGAGGCGATGACACTTCTTTTAAAGTCCATATCCAGGATGCTGGCCGCCAGGATTCCGGTCCAGGCCCCTGTCCCTGGAAGGGGAATGGCGACGAAGACGAAGAGGGCGAAATAGAGGCCGCGGCCTGCCTTTGCCAGCAGTTTGCTGCCGGCTGACTCGCCCCGCTTCAAAAAGAATGAAAAAATGGGCCCGACCAGGCGCTTGTCACTGCCCCAGATCAAAAGCTTCCTGGCGAAATAGAAGATGAAGGGGACGGGCAGCATGTTGCCCACAAGCCCCACCAGCATGGAGGGCAGGAGGGGCATGGCATGGGCGCTGGCGTAAAGGACCGCGCCCCTGATTTCGATCAGGGGCAGCATGGAAATAAAGAAGATCCAAAAATACTTGTTTGTCACTTATCTGTTCCTAGTCGTGGTGATGGTGGTCATGGTCATGGGAATCATGACCCTCCTCGCCCTGGAGCTCCAGGAGCTTGCCGAGCGCGAATTCCGTGAAGAATACAATTTGAGTCGGCTGGGCGGCGTAGGTTTCACCCGACAGGGTAATGCCGTTGCTGGTTTCCAAAAACTCGAGCGGGATGACCCGGTAGAAGGGTCTGCCTGTTACCTGATCGGTCACCAGGAGCTGTACCTGCTCGGAGGTGATACTGGTCAGGGGAGGCAGGGTCCCTTCGATTTCTCCGGTGACCTGGCCCGCTGCCTCCCATAGTACAGGGATGAGGCAGTTGACATCGCCTTCCTGGCTTTCCAGCCACCGCCGGATCAGGTCCTTTAATTCGCTTAGTTTCTCATCCATGGGGATCCCTCTTTTCAGACGTCCTGACTGACCGCTTCCTGCCCTTCACCTTAACATAATCAAGAGGTTTTTTAATATACAATAGGGAGGTGCGGCCATGGGGCGGGGAGTGAAGAGGAATGGTTCAGAAGAAGCAAGACAGGGCAGGAAGAGTGCTGGCGGCGACCCTGGGCGTCCAGTTCTTTTCCGGTGTGCTTTATACCTGGAGTATCTTCAAAGATCATCTGATCGCCCACTTCCAATGGAGCGACGCGGAGGCGACCATCCCTTATACGGTGTCGACCATCGTTTTCGCCCTGTCCATGTTTGCCGCGGGTCTTCTGCTGGACAAGGCCGGCCCGCGTGTCATGATCAGCGCGGGCGTGATCTTGATGGGCGGAGGCCTCCTCTTGTCCGGTTTTGCCGATACAGTCTGGCTGTGGGCCCTTACCTTCGGATTTATTACCAGCGCGGGGGTGGGTATTTCCTACCTGGTATCGCCCCCGACCGTCATTCAATGGTTTTCGCCTGAAAAACGGGGAACCATCACAGGGCTTACAGTCGCCGGTGTCGCCCTTTCCCCGGTCATGCTTTCACCGCTGGCCAATTATGCCCTGGGCACACTCGGTCTCCGATACGGGTCATGGATGCTGGGCGCTGTTGCGCTTTTCATTCCTCTGCTGCTCGCGCAATTTATTTCCAATCCGCCGCCCGGCCACCTGCCGGGAGAGGACAGGGAACCGTCCAGAAAATCCGAAGGCATTGAGATGGTCTGGCAGCAAATGATCCGCACCCCCAGCTTTTACAAACTCTTTGCCATGTTTGCCCTGTCTTCTTCTGCCGGCCTGATCATCTTCGGCCACCTGACCCGGATCGCCAGGATACAGGCCGGCTGGGACGGGGGCTATCTGCTCCTCATGCTGATCGCTGTCTTCAGCGCGGGGGGCCGCTTTTTGGGCGGCGCCCTTTCAGACCTTATCGGCAAGGCCAATCTTTTACGCCTGGTCTTTCTTTTGCAGGCGGCCAACATGCTCCTTTTCAATCTTCTCACCCAAGCCGTCACCCTGGCGTTTGGCGTGGCGGTCGCAGGTCTTTGTTATGGCGCTGTTTTGTCGGCATTTCCTCTCCTGACGGCCGACTACTACGGCGTCCGGCATCTGGGCGCCAACTACGGCCTCCTCTTCATCGCCTGGGGCCTGGGCGGTGTGCTGGGGCCCCAGATCGCCGGCAGCGTTTTTGACGCCACAGGCAGCTACCATAGGGCCTACCTGCTGGCTTTGGCCATGCTGCTTGCCGCCTTCCTGATCACCTTCACACTCAAAAGGGAAAAGGACGGGCGCTAGCTCAGCCTTCATTCCAAATTCCGCTAAATGAATAAAAGTCAGCCGGCAAAAAGAGTTTTTTTGTGTAGCTTGACAGTCCAGGTTTTACTGGCAATAATAAATTGCGGAGTGTTTTTCCACCAAGTTCTTTCTGAACATTCTTACCCAAGCAGGAGGTGTTGCCCTAATGAAGAAACTGCATTTAACCATCAACGGCGTTCAACGCGTTTTGGTGGTCGACCCGGAGGCTTCGCTGGCCCGGGTGCTCCGTGAGCAACTTTTGCTCACGGGTTGCAAAATAGGCTGCGAAGCGGGCCAATGCGGGGCCTGTACGGTCGTCTTGAACGATAAGGCGATCCGGTCCTGTATCCATAAGATGAGCCGCGTCCCCGACTTCTCAGTCATTGAGACCATCGAGGGCATTGGAACACCCGATTGCCTGCACCCGCTCCAGGTGGCCTGGATGGCGCACGGATGCGCCCAGTGCGGTTTCTGCTCGCCGGGCTTCATCATGTCAGCCAAGGTGCTGCTGTCCGAGAATCCCGACCCGACCCGCGATGAGGTCAGGCGCTGGTTCCAGATCCACCGCAATGCCTGCCGCTGCACCGGCTATAAACCGCTGGTTGACGCGGTTATGGACGCGGCCAAGGTCATGCGGGGCGAGATGAAGAAGGAAGATCTCCTTTTCAAGCCAACCGACAACAAGATTATCGGGACCAAGTACGCCAGGCCCTCTGCCCTGGCCAAGGTGACGGGTACCTGGGATTACGGCGCGGATGTGGCGCTGCAAATGCCGGCCCACACAGCCCGACTGGCCCTGGTTCAGTCTAAAATTCCCCATGGCCTGATCAAGGGGATTGATTTTTCCGAGGCCGAGAAGATGCCCGGTGTCTACAAGGTCATCACCCACAAGGATGTCCTGGGCAGAAACCGCATCTCGGGCCTGATCACCTTCCCCACCAACAAGGGGGACGGCTGGGACCGGCCCATCCTCTGCGATGAGAAGATCTTCCAGATTGGCGACGCCATCGCCATTGTGGCCGCTGACACGGTCGAAAACGCCAGGGCGGCGGCTGACAAGGTGGTCGTTGACATCGAGCCGCTTCCCGCCTACATGGATGTGTGGAGCGCCATGGCCGATGACGCCATCGAGATTCATCCCGGCACCCCCAACGTCTATTACGAAACCAACTGCATCAAGGGCGACGACGTGGAGCCCATCTTTGAATCGGCGGCCCATGTGGCCGAGGTCCAGTCCTACTGCTCCCGCCAGCCCCACCTGGTCATCGAACCCGACTGCGGCAATGCTTACATTGACGAGGAAGGCCGTCTGACCATCCACTCCAAGAGCATCGGCATCCACCTCCACCACGCCATGATCGTGGCGGGCATCGGGGTCGAGCCGGAAAAACTCCGGATCGTCCAGAACCCCGCCGGAGGCACCTTCGGCTACAAGTTCTCGCCTACCATGGAAGCCCTCCTGGGTGTGGCCTGCCTCGCCCTGGACGGCCGTCCCTGCTCCCTGGTCTACGACATGTACCAGACCATCACCTATACCGGCAAGCGCTCGCCCGGCCACATGCACGTCAAGATCGCGGCCGACGAGGACGGCAAGCTGCTGGCCCTTTGGGGCAATAACTACATCGACCACGGGCCTTACTCCGAGTTCGGTGACCTTCTGACCATGCGCCTGTCCCAGTACACCGGCGCCGGTTACGAGATCAAGAACATCCGCAACAAGAGCCAGACTGTTTGTACCAACCACATCTGGGGTTCGGCCTTCCGTTCCTACGGATCGCCCCAGGCCTACATGGGTAGCGAGATTGCCCTGGATGTCCTGGCCGACCAGATGGACATGGATCCCTTCGAGCTGCGCTACAAGAACATTTATCGCGAAGGCGTGACGACACCGACCGGCCAGACGCCGGATGTCTACTGCCTGGATGAGATGTACGACCGGGCCCGGCCCTATTGGGAAGAGGCCAAGAAGCGTGTGGCCGACCTGAACGCCAAATCCGACGGCCGCTACAAGTACGGGGTCGGCTTCTCGCAGGGCATCTACGGCTGCGGCCTGGACGGCCCGGACGGCGGCGCCGCCACGGCGAGGCTGGAGGAAGACAATACGGTCACCATCCTGGACTCCTGGGAGGATCACGGCCAGGGAGCCGACATCGGAACCCTGACCTCGGCCCATGAGACCCTTCGCGAAGCCGGTTTCACGCCCGAACAGATCAAGCTTATCAAGAATGACACAGCCATCACGCCTGCTTCAGGGCCTGCCGGCGGCAGCCGTTCCACTGTCATGGTGGGCAACTCCATCGTTGCCGCCTGCCGCATGCTCCTGAATGCCATGAAGAAAAAAGACGGCAGCTACCGGACCTACCAGGAGATGATGGACGAGAATATCCCGGTCTCCTACGACGGCAACTGGGTAGCGGCAGACAACACCAACTGCGATATGGAGACGGCCCAGGGATCCCCCTTCGCGGTCTACATGTACGAGCTCTTCATCCCCGAGGTTGAAGTGGATATGGAAACCGGCAAGGTCCGGGTCATCCGCTTTACCACCGTGCCCGACATCGGCACCATCATGAACCGGACGGTGGTCGACGGTCAGATTTACGGCGGCCTGGCCCAGGGCATCGGCCTGGCTCTTTCGGAGGACATGGAGGACTACGACAAGCACACCACCCTGCTGGGCTGCGGCCTCCCCTACATCGAGGACATCCCGGATGAGATCGTCATCGATTATGTGGAGACCATGAGGCCCCTCGGCCCCTATGGCGCGGCAGGTGTCGGCGAGGCGCCCTTGACAGCGCCCCACCCGGCCATCCTGAACGCCATCTTCAACGCGACAGGCGCGCGCATCACCACCGTGCCCGCGACGCCCGACGTCGTGAAAGCGGCGATCGACCAACTTGCTTAAGACCTGGGGGGCGGATCATCCATCTGTCCCCGCAAGTTTTGCGCATGACGGAGCGGGCTGATAGACAGCCTGCTCCGTTATTTTAAGAGCCTCTTCGTGATAGGATCAAGGTGGATCCGGAGGTCGGCATGGATATTTTGAACAAAGACCAGCTCGTGGAGATGGAAGAGAAATGCATCCAGGAGCAGCCGCCGGCCGCCATGGCCGCCTGTCCTCTCAAGGTGGAATGCCGGACTCTCTGCATGGCGGTAAAAGACGGCCATTTCGACGCCGCCCGCGCCAGCTATGTCAAGGTGGTCCCCCTGCCTCATTCACTTTCTTATCTTTGTAAAATGCCCTGTACAGACGCTTGCCTGCGCAAGGATCTGGGCGGAGCCATCCGGATGCGGGAGCTGGAATGGGCTGCCATGCAATACGGCAAACCGGCCACCCGGCCCCTTCGCCCGGTGCGCAGGATCGGCAAGGCGGCAGTGATCGGCTCCGGCCCCTTTGGTTTGACGGCGGCCTTGGAACTGGCCAAAAAAGGTTTCCAGGTCACCCTCTTTGAAAAGGGGGAGGAGGCGGGAGGCGGCCTGATCCAGGCGGATCTTCCCAAAGAGGCCCTGGAGGCTGATCTGGATCTGGTCAGGGCCGGCGGGGTTGAATTTTCCTTCAATGAAGAGATCAAGGATCCAACCGCCTTGTTGAATGACCACCAGGTGGTGGTCCTGGCAACAGGCGCGCCCATGGAGGGGACAGACCCCGCCAGCCTGGTGACGCCGGTGGAAGGTTTATTCGCAGGAGCCGGTTACAGCTCCCTGGTGGAGGCCATAGCGGCCGGCAAGCGGGCTGCCACCACCGCCGAACGCTTTGTCAAGCAGGTATCCATCCAGGCTGGCCGGGAAAAGGAGATGGACCGGACTACCCGCCTTTTTGTGGAGACCTCCTATTTCAAAAATGAGGAACCGGTCACAAAACGTTTCTTATCTAAAGAGGAGGCCATCCGTGAAGCGGCCCGCTGCCTGGACTGCCAGTGCATGGAATGCGCCAAGGCCTGTGCCTTTATCGCTCATTTCAAACGCTATCCCAAGCTTTACCTGCGCGAGATTTACAACAACCTTTCCATCGCCCTTGGCAACCGCACGGCCAACACCCTGATCAATGCCTGCAGTCTTTGCAGCCAGTGTGAGGTGGTCTGCCCCAACGGCCTTGACTTGGGTGAGGCCATCCAGTCGGCAAGAAAGGTCATGGTTGAAAGCCAAAAGATGCCGCCTTCGGCTTTTGAGTTTGCCCTGGATGACATGAGGCAGGCCAACTCGGACAAGTCCTTTTTCTGGCGGCATCAGCCAGGTACCCAAAGCAGCCGTTACCTCTTTTTCCCCGGCTGCCAGCTGGGGGCCTCGGCGCCGGATACGGTGAGGAAGACTTACGGTTATCTCTGCCAAAAGCTGGAGGGCGGGGTGGCCTTCATGCATGGCTGCTGCGGCATTATGGCCGAATGGGCCGGCCACAGCAAACTTTTCGAGGAAACCAAAAACAAAATAAAGGAAGCCTGGACAGCCCTTGGCTCCCCGACCGTGATCACGGCCTGCCCTACCTGCCGAAAAACCCTGGAAGAGATCTTTGGTGACCGGCTGACTGATGTATGGAACATTCTTTTGGAAGAGGGGCTGCCGGTCACCAGCAAGTCCCTGCCCCTCACCATCCATGACGCCTGCGGGGCCCGCTACATGGAGGAGACGCGGGAGACCATCCGAAAGATCTTAAAAGAGCTGGGCTGCCAGGTCCACGAACCCTATTACACAGAAGATAAGTCGCCCTGCTGCGGCTACGGCGGCCTGGTCCAGTTCTCCAATGCCGACATGGCCATGACCATGACCAGATTTGCCATCCAGGACATCGACGAGACCCGGCTGACTTACTGCATGGGCTGCCGGGACCGTTTCAGCCGGGCGGGCGCCCGCTCCGTCCATTTATTGGAATTGCTCTTTGATAACGATCAGGATGACCGCAAGGCCCCGGGCTATTCGCTGAGGCAGGATAACCGGGAAGAGTTGCGAAGGAGCATGCTCTCAGAACTTTGGGATGAAAAAGAGGAGGCGAAGCAGAAATTGAAACTGACTTACGATGAGAACCTGGCAAAACTCCTGGATCAGCGCCTGATCCTGGAGGACGACATCCGCCAGGTGATTGAAAACGCCGTAGCGACCGATTGCTACATTGAGGAGAAGAAGACCGGCCTTCGCATCGCCCACAAGCAGATCGGCAAGGTGACCTACTGGGTCTACTATAGCCCGCAAGGTGACGGCTGGCTGGTCAAACGCGCTTACAGCCATCGAATGGAGATCCGTGAATGAGTACCCGATACCATGAAGTGTTCGATTTGACGGAAGAGGAACTGTTCTGCGGCTGCTGTCATGTCCCCCTGGAAAACGGTGAGATTACCCTTCACTACCTGGGCAATGACTTTCCCATTCTCATGCCCAGATGCCCCAAGTGCGGGCAAAGCCTGATCCCGGAGGAACTGGCCGTGGGCAAAATCCTGGAAGTGGAGCAGGCCCTGGAGGACAAGTGACCCGCTTTCACGAAAGCCAGGCCTGGCGCGCCTTTGACCTGGGCCATCCGGGCGGCGGGGAGACGACCCGGTCGCTAATTAAAAGGAGCGGTTTACATAAGGGTGCCCGAATCCTGGATCTTTGCTGCGGCACAGGCGACAGCCTGATCATCCTCCAGGACTACGGGATGGAGGCCTGGGGAGTGGACCGAAAGAAGGTGCTGGACCACGCCCTGACCAAGCACCCAAAGCTAAAGAAGGCAAGCCTGAATCACTGGGAGGGAGGCGAAAGATTACCCTTCCCGAACCGTTTTTTTGACGCCGTCCTTTGTGAGTGCAGTTTTTCTTTATTGGAGGATAAGGAGCAGGTACTGAAAGAAGTTCGCAGAGTTTTGAAAGAGCAAGGTCTCTTCCTGATCCAGGATGTGACAAAAGATCAACCTTTCACATTAAAAGGCTTTGACCTTGTCAACTGGCAGGATGAGTCAGACCATTTAAAACCTTTTATTGCCCGCTGGATCTGGATGACGGGAAGCAAGTACCCGAAAACTTGTGAGGGTGACCGCTATTTCAGCGGGGTTTATAAAAAGATAAAAGCAAGGAGTTGACCATGGATTTTGAAATGGTGCTGCTGGAACTAAAAAAGCAGGGCATTGGAGGTTGCTCCCAGGTCATGGCAAAGCTGGCCCTGGAACTAACCGGCCAGGAGAATCCCGGCCTGATCAGGGCTATGTCGGGCCTGACCGGCGGTATGGGGGATGCCGGCAGCGCCTGCGGGGTCCTGACCGGAGGGGCGGCTGCCCTGGGCTTTTACGCGGGCAAGGGGGAGGCCCATGACATCCCTCATGAAAAGTACAAGGAGATGATCAAAAAGTACGTGGATTGGTTCAAGGAAGAGTACGGTACTGATCGCTGCTATGACATTATCAAGGGGGATAAGGAGTATTCTAGGAAGGTCTGCCCCGGCATCATTGAGGCCGGCTACTACAAGATGGTGGAGCTTTTGGAGGAGTACGGGATCCTGGATGAGTGATAAATATCTGCATCATGGGGAGGATTATCTGCCTCATTTCTTCTCAAATGAGGCAGATAAAGGAGGGACAAGATGACTGATACGCAAGTTTTGAGCTGGACGGAATCTGTCTGCCCCGTCTGTTTGAAGAAAATTCCTGCCAAGCGCGTTAAGCGAGGCCAGGCAGTTTACATGGAAAAATCCTGTCCCGATCACGGGGATTATGAGGTGGAGGTCTGGGGAGGTCATCTTCCCTATGAGGACTGGAACCGGATCAAGGAGCCGTCGACTCCCATTAATCCCGCGACTACGGTCGAGCATGGCTGTCCTTTTGACTGCGGTCTTTGCCCGGATCACCAGCAGCACAGCTGCTGTGTTCTTTTGGAGGTGACGGACCGTTGTAATCTGGGCTGCCCCATCTGTTTTGCCTCGAGCGGGGATGAGGAAAACGATCCGCCCTTGGATGAACTGCTGGATACGCTGGAAGATCTTTTGACCCGGGGAGGTCCTCTTAATATCCAGTTGTCGGGGGGTGAACCGACGGTAAGAGATGATATCCCCCAACTGATCATTAAAGGCAAAGAGATGGGCCATCCTTTTTTTCAGCTCAATACCAACGGGATCCGTTTGGCGGAGGAAGATAACTATGCCAAGTTTCTGGCTGAAGCGGGGCTTGACTGTGTCTTTCTTCAGTTTGATGGAGTCACCGATGAAGTCTACCGGGAGATCAGGGGCAGGGATCTCTTCCAGACCAAGAAAGAGGCCATTGAGGCCTGCAGGGAGGCAGGGATCGGGGTGGTTTTGGTCCCGACCTTGAAGGATGGGACGAACACCAATCAGGTTGGGGATATTCTAAGGTTTGCGGCAGCCAATATTCCAACTGTAACGGGGGTCCATTTCCAGCCCATGACTTTTGCGGGGAGGTTCCCGCAAGGGGCTCCAATTAACAGGTTTACGCTTTCGCATCTGCTTCATGCCATTAAGGTTCAAACAGAGGGCCAGATGAAGATGACGGATTTTTCACCCGCTGAAGCAGAAAATGCTTATTGTTCTTTTTCCGGAAGTTTTTTAGTCAACCGGGATGGATCTTTCCGGGTCAAGGCAAGCGGGAAGGCATCCAGCTGTGGTTGCGGGTCTCCGGTTCCGGAGGCTCCCGCCTGTGGCTGTGGTTCCCCGCTTCCCAAGGCGGCTGACAGGGCCAGCCAGGCCAGGGCTTATGTGGCCAAGGCCTGGAAGGGTCAGGCCAGGGTGAGGCCGGCCATGTCGGTCAAGGGGACCAGTACGGATTCTCTTGATGACTTTTTGGATTCTTTGAGGAACAGGCAATTAGCCATCTCGGCCATGACTTTCATGGATGCTTGGAATTTGGATTTGGAGAGGCTGAGGGATTGTTATATCCATATTGCGGAGGGGAAGAGGCTGATTCCTTTTTGTGCTTATAATTTGACGGCGCAGGACGGGAGGACGCTGTACAGGTAGGGAAAAGCAGAGTCTGACAAGCAATACTTGTTCTGAACAGAATCGTCATAGGAGTCTCAAAGCAATCTTGTCTGAGGCTGTTTATCTGCCTCATAAACTTACTATCTGCATCATTTGATGGTAATATGGTGTAGATAAATTGCAATGAGGGAGATAAGCGGTGCACATTTTTGACTATCAGGATAAACCTGCTGACTACCTGACGCCGGAGATGGTCGGCCTGATTTCAACCATCCGCGAGCATAAGGGGCGCCAGGATCTTTTTGCGGAAGCCCATGCGGATGAACTGGAGACTCTCCTTCAAGTTGCCAAAATCCAGAGTGTGGGAGCATCCAACCGGATTGAGGGCATCTCCACTACGGATAGTCGTATTAGAGAGATTGTTCTTGAGAAGTCTGAACCCCGCAACCGTTCGGAAGAGGAGATTGCCGGCTACCGTGAGGTGCTTGCCCTCATCCACGAGAGCTACGATCACATACCCATCCAACCCAATGCCATTTTGCAGCTCCACCGGGATCTCTATTCCTTTTCCCGATCCTCTACGGGCGGGATCTACAAAAAGACCGATAATGTGATCGCTGAAGTGGATGCCCAGGGGCGGACACGGGTCCGTTTTGAGCCGACGCCGGCACATCTGACGCCTGACCATATGGAAGAGCTCTGCAGAGCCTATGGGAAGGCGATCCAGGCCAATCAACATGATCCCTTGATTTTGACCGCCATGTTCATTCTGGATTTTTTATGTATCCATCCTTTCAACGACGGCAACGGCCGCATGAGCCGTTTGCTCACCCTCCTCGCGCTTTACCAGGCTGGTTATTGGGTGGGCAAATACGTCAGTTTGGAGATGTTGACTGAAAAAACCAAAGATTCCTATTATGAGGCCCTGCAAGCAGCTTCCTGGCAATGGCGGGAGAATAAGAACACCTATGAACCTTTTTTGCGTTATTTCCTGGGCATCCTGATCAAGGCCTACCACGAATTTGAAGACCGGGTGGAACACCTTATTCACCCCAAGGGCAGTAAAGCGGACCGGGTCAAGGGCATTTTTGACCGAAGGCTAGGCAAGATCACCAAACAGGAGATTTTGACTTTATGTCCGGATATCAGTCAGTCGACGGTTGAACGGGCTCTGGGGAATTTGGTGAAGGAAGGTTATATACGGAAGGTGGATGCTGGTCCGGCGACGGGTTATGTAAAGGTGGGGGAAGGTCAGGACGGGTAGGCTAATCAGGTTGGAATTTGCCACACGAGATAATTCCGACGGCCACCTTATACATGGTCGGTGCTTGTTAGAGTTTAGTAATAGATATACCGGATGCGGCTCATCTCTTAGTTTGTGAATTTACACCAACTATGCGGACTTGATCGCTTGACGTATTCGTTACTTCCATCGTCAAATGACCGGAAATAGCCGAATCATTTGACGCTAGCAGTAACATCAGTATCAATCACGTGTTGCCTAACAGATAGTCTGATGAAGAGTTGGAACTCCAGTGGCATTATAACGCCAGATATACCCTCACATGTTCATGGCAGTTTTTTCGTTTGAATCAGTATCACTTATCACAATATTCTCTCGTCTAATAAATGAATCCAAGGTGTTTCGACTGACCTTAAGAATTTTGGATATTTGTACTTTCGAGACTCCATGTGCTAGAAGATCTCGGATAAACTCTTCTTTACCTGTAAGTTTCACTTTTGCGGATCTTCTTCCCAAAGGTCTTCCAAGTACGACACCTTCTGCCTTTTTACGAGCTAAAGCTTCTTTAGTACGTTGACTAATCAAATTGCGCTCTATCTCCGCAGACAAACCAAATGCAAATGCAAGCACTTTGCTTTGGATATCATCGCCGAGACGATAATTATCCTTGATCGTCCAAACGCGACAATTCTTGTTGAGACAAATATGAAGTATGTCCATAATCATAAACATGCTTCTTCCCAGTCTTGACAATTCGGCACAGACAATTAGGTCACCCTCCTCAACTTGGGCTAGTAACTGCCCTAGCTTTCGCTTGTCGTAGTTTTTAGTTCCGCTGATTGTTTCCTCGATCCAGCCATCAATTGATAAATCGTTTTGTGAGACGAATTTCTCTATTTCGTACCTCTGGTTTTCAACTGTTTGCTTGTCACAACTAACGCGAATGTAGCCATAAATCATTGCATTCTATCCTCCCACTATTCCTAAAGTTTATTGCAAAAAAATGAGCGGCTTTGTAAAGCAGAACAGCAACACCGTATCATTTGTAGGGATGGTGTGACTGCTAATCTAGATTTTACAAATACTGCTAAATAAGAATTTACACTTTCTCAAAAGAGACTATCCTAATTCTCATGGGAATACCGAAGAGAATTGGGAGACAGGAATGAGAAAGGAAGAACGCATTTTTATGTACGGACAGATTATCGCCCTACGAAACAAAGGGTTTAGCATCAGCCAGATCGCTTACGAAACGGGGCTGAGCCGGCCTACCGTATACAAGTATTTGGACATGAATCTCGAGGAGCTGGACTCCTGGTGCAATGACTTATTGGCCCGGAGCAAGAAACTCGACCCTTATCGCTCAATAATATTAGAGTGGCTGGATCTTTATCCTCACATGAGTTCAGCGCAGATCTATGACTGGCTTTTGGAAGTAGATGAAGGCCTTGATGTGGCGGAGAGCACCGTTCGGCTTTATGTGCGAGAGATAAGAGAAATGGAGGGGATCGTTAAAAATCCCAAGTCTCGAACCTACATAGCCGTACCGGAGCTTGCTGCGGGAAAACAAACCCAGGTTGACTGGGGTCAGACCAAGCAGGAGAAGGTAGACGGCGGCTTTATCAAACTCCATTTCATCGCCTTCGTCTTGTGCCACTCAAGGTATAAATTCGTCTATTGGCAGGACCGGGCCTTTACGACGGAGGATGGTATTCATGCCCATGAGCTTGCCTTGGCCTACTTTGGTGGCATGACCGAAGAATTTGTTTATGACCAGGACACGATCATCTCCGTCGATGAAAACGTGGGCGATTTCATGCTGACCGCTGCCTTTCAAGCTTATGTGGAGTCAAGAGGATTCCGGGTCAGATTGTGCCGAAAGGCAGATCCGGAATCCAAAGGCAAGGTGGAGAGCGTTGTGAAATTCGTGAAGCGAAATTTCGCACAAAACAGGCGCTATATCGACATAGACGATTGGAATCAACGATCGTTGGCCTGGCTGAAACGTACCGGCAACCGCCGCAAACACAATCTCACAAAACAAAGGCCGGAAAAAATGTTCATCTTTGAGAAAAAACATCTTCTTCCGGCCTATCCCGTAACTCTCGACAAGAATTACAAACTGAGTATAGCAAGAGCGGTCCGCAAGGACAATTGCATCCAGTATCAATCCAATCGCTACGCCGTGCCCTTGGGCACCTATGATCGATTCAAGACACAACGCCTGCGACTTCGGTTGGAAGAAGACCAGCTGCTCATTCTGGACCCTTTGCAGGAGGAAATTTTGGCAAGGCACCCCCTTTGCAAAACCAAAGGTCAACTGATCGGCTCCGAACTCCACGAAAGAAAGCCCTCAAAATCCCAGATTGAACTGAAAGAAAAAACCTATCAGTTGCTGGGCTTCACAGACAAGGCAAAACGCTTCGTCGAGGGGATATGGCAAAACTATCCCAGGCATCGTCAAGATCAATACAGATTACTTATCCGATGTATTCAAGAGTACCCGCAAAGTGTCACAGCAGCCCTGGAACGCTGTATTACAGAGGAAGCCTATTCCGCCAACTCCTTCAAAAGCTTTCTGGCCTATGAGGATGCCTGGACAAGGAAACATGAGACGATCAGGATTCTCGAAAATAACGAAAAAACAGAGCGGATACTTGAGCGTACGCCACAACGGGCGGTTGACGCCTACTTATTGAAACTGGGGGTCGACTAGTGGATACCATTAAGATGATGCAAGAACACTGCTCCCAACTCAAACTCTTCGCGATCAAAGATCAGCTCGTGGAAATCTTACGGCAGGCGCAAAAGGATTCCTGGACGCATTTGGAATTCTTGGAGTACCTTTTGGAGATTGAAGCCAGCGAGCTGGAAGACAGGCGGTTAAAAAGCCGGTTAAGCTGGGCGCAATTCCCTTATCTAAAAACGATCGACGAATTTAGGATCGGCGAACTGACAGGCATCTCTGACCGGCAGCTCAACGAATTATTGGAGTTTCATTGGGTCTTTGATGCCCATAACCTGATTCTTTTGGGGCCGCCAGGCGTGGGCAAAACCCATCTAGCTCTGGGACTTGGCTTGGCCGCAATGCAAAAGGGTCTTAAGGTTTACTACTGCACCATGAACAGCCTCCTCGAAGCACTGAAAACCGAAGATTTCATGCGTAAATCCCAGATCAAGGTGAACCGCGTCAAAAAATCCGACCTGGTGATTATCGATGATTTGATGTATTTCGGAAGTAATCCCAGAGAACAGACCATGTTCTTTCACCTGATCCACGAGCTCTATGAGAAAACAGCCGTCATCCTGACCTCCAACAGATCTCCCGAATTGTGGAGTGCGTTGGCCGATGACCCGGCAACGACGACTGCTATCTTTGATCGGCTGCTACACAGATCCGAGATCGTGAAAATGGATGGGGACAGCTTCAGAATGAAGCATCAGGAATTTATATTTGAAAAGGACAGTGGAAAACATAGTTAGCATTTATTGTAAATTTCTACTTGACGGCTACAGATGGATACCTGGGCAGTCTTATCCCCGATTGAGTAGAGCATAAAAAGGAAAATTGAAGCCATAGGCACGCCGCTTAGGGAATGGGACATCAGCATAAATAGGGGTATCCTGACAGGCTTTAATGAAGCATTCATCATCACTGAAGAGACAAAGAACAAGTTGATTGCAGCAGATCCAAAATCAGCTGAGATAATTCGACCGATTTTGCGTGGCAGAGACATTAAAAGGTACGGGTATGAGTTTGCTGACC
>CAZSFQ010000002.1:0-140048 GCA_964606165.1 uncultured Mageeibacillus sp. | reverse complement strand
CTGCCGTGATCAGGCCCGCCTCGGCTTCCAGGATCGCAAGGAAATCCGCCTTGGCTTGGGCAGATGTCCTCACCACCGTCACATCTTCTGTCAGCTCTGTAATCACGCCACCGGTGCCGAGATCCTCCAGCCACACGCGCACCGTGTAGGCGCCCGCCTCACTGAAGGTCAGGCTGAACGTATTGGCCATCGCGCCCGAAGGAATCACCGCCGGCAAGGGGAAACCGGTTGAGGGTCCCCAATAACCGTTGTGATCTTCGTCGATCACCTGCGTAATCTCATTGCCCAAAGAATCCGTGCCCACAAAGGTCAGCGTGCCGGGGCCGGTCACTGAAATCCAGTTCAGGACACTCGCATAGCCCGCGGTGCCCTGGGTGTCAACTTCCGTCGCCAAAGCAAAGTCAAAGGCCTCCGTCGCGTAAACGGCATCCGTCGGCATCTCATAGACATACTTGTAGGTCGAACGAATTAGAACAGGTTCCTTGACTGTCACGATTGCCGTCACATCCGCAGGGTTGCCTTCCCAGCCGGCAGGCAGGGTCAGCTTGCCGGTTGCCGTATAGTTCCCTGCCACATTGCCGTCGTATCCGGTAATCGTCCACTCAATAGTGGCAGTTCCCGTCTCACCTCCGCTGCCGGTCACCCCGACACTTGTATCAAGAAGCGCCAGCGCGTCCGTTTCTGAGGTACCGTAATCGACTTCAATGTCGAAGTCTTTGTCTTCGGTCGACGCGTACTCGACAGGCTCCGCGGCCTCATCCTGGACAATGACCTTTACATGAGCTTTTTTTCCTCCCGGATTGATGATGCCATCGGGCAGGGTAAAGGTTCCCTCGAATTCATAATCGCCTGCTGTATCGCCGTCATACGTGGGGGTGCCGCCATCCCAGCTAACAGTAAGATTCTCAGTTGAACCGTCGTCCAGCGTGACCTTAACCGTGGCAGGAAGGCCTGTATCAGCAAGGGCGGTCCCGAAGGGAACCGTGATATCCCCGAGTGTTTCCACACTTACAATTTCACGATCCACGACGGGGGGTGCCGCTACCGATACATTGACCGTGTAATTCTGTTTTGTCTTGCCGTCTTCGGCTGTGACCGTAAAGGTCCAGGTCTTGCCGCCGTCTGATGTACTGGGGGTGCTGACCGTGGCCTTGCCATGGTTGGGGGTCACCTTGACATCGCTGGCCTTGAGGTCGGAGAGTACGGTGCCGGAAGGCAGGGTGACCGAGAAGGTATTGCCGGACTTGGTCGCCGTTACACCCTTGACCGTGACACTCTTGACACTGGTATCCGCACTCAACTCCATCCGGTAGCCCCTGTTATTGACCTGGTATTCCTCAATCACCTTGAGGTCGGGATCAATCACCTTGACAAACTTCAGGGCAATCCGGCCGGGGTCGGCATTTCCGCTGTTAAACCAGTTGTAAATGGCGACAACACTTCTGCCGAGCTCCATGACATACTTGTTTATAAAGACGTCATAATCGACATGCTGCTCCGTTACCTTGCTCAAGTAAGCAATCACGCCCCCGCCAGCAGTTTGTTTTGAGTCGAAATAGAATTTGGCAAGTTTGGCCTGCTGGCTGCCCTGGTTAGCCCGATAGTAAATATACGAGTCAATCAGCTGATCGTAATCAACAACGTAGTGAACGCCGCTGCTCTTGACAACATAGGCTACCGGCGGCACAAAAGTCTGCTGCGCGAGCACTTCCGTGATCGGAGTCGCGCTGAAAACCATCGCCAACGCAAGTAGCAATACCAAGAGTCTGCTGCTCATTTTTCTCAATTTCATTTTTTGGCCCCCTTGAATCCGTTGCAGGTCACGATTATGAATGCCCTCTTAACAAGGTTATCGGGATACCTTGACTTTCGAGCTGTAGTTCCCGTCGTCTAATGTCGCAGTTTTAATCCAGTACTCGTTCGCAGATGCAGACGGCTGCATGGTCTGCCCGCCATAAGTCACGCTGTAGCCGCCCGTGTATCCATCATTCGTTATAATTTTTACAAATACCAAAATCTCTCCCGTCGCCGTCACAGAAGAGTCTGTCGTGACTTTATAGGTGAAAGGCTTGGCTGTTGTTGTGGTCGTTGACTTCTTGGTTGTAGTCGTCGCCTTGGTCGTGGTCGTCGGCTCTTCCGTGGTCGTCGGCTCTTCGGTCGTAGTCGTTGTAGTCGTCGTAGTCGTAGTCGTCGTTGTCGTCGTTGTCGGAGGCTCGGTTGGAGCTTCGGTCATTTCTGTTGTTTCAGTCGGTTCCGGTTCTTCCTCACGCTTGCAGCACTTGGGAACACAAAGAATCAAAAGAAGCAGAAGGATCAGGGCCAGAACGGCGGACACCACTGCCAGAATATTTCTTTGTTTTTCGACCTTGGTCAGAACCTTCTTTTTATCGTCTCCGTTGCTCATGTCGTCTCCTCCAACTTTCTGTTTGGAAATTGTTTGTTTTTGAGATATTTATCGAAAGTAATATAGAAAAAGGCGCCTCCATGAGTTCATGGTGGCGCCCTCCGTCCCTGAAACCGCTGAGTTTATGCGCGTCGTATGTTCCGTTAGCTTTACAAACCCGAACACCTTACCCTCGATTCGCCTCTATTGATATATTATCTCCAATATTTACGACACTTGTCAAATATATGTCGTGATATTTGCAAATTCATTCTTTTTACCGGTTTTGTTTTTCTCAAAGCTGCAGCTTTTGAAATCCTGAACCAATGAAAATGGAAGCTGGTGCGCCAGGAGGGATTCGAACCCCCGGCCCCTTCCTTAGGAGGGAAGTGCTCTATCCTGCTGAGCTACTGGCGCGTGAATCCTTGACAGTATACCAAAAGCGGCCCCGTTTTTGCGGGGCCGCTGGTCAAACAAATGGTTAAACAGCTGTTTGATTTTATTTGTGCTCTGCCTCACCCGCGTCTTCACTGAACTCATAGTCCTTGCCAGGCAGGACGGCGTTCAGGATGATACCCAGGAGGGCCGCGATGGCCAGACCCGACAGGTTGATCTCG
This sequence comes from uncultured Mageeibacillus sp., assembly GCA_964606165.1. Taxonomy (GTDB): domain Bacteria; phylum Bacillota; class Clostridia; order Saccharofermentanales; family DTU023; genus UBA4923. Next base: position 137,048 of record CAZSFQ010000002.1, on the reverse strand, counting down.
GTCGCGCCGACCGGGAAGGTCAGGCCGCCGACGATGTCGAAGCCAAGGCCGGAGACCAGGATGACGGCCGCGACGATCAGGTTGCGGGTATTGGTCAGGTCGACCTGGTTCTCAACCATGTTGCGGACGCCGATGGCGGTGATCATACCATAGAGGATGAAAGACACGCCGCCGATGACCACGCCGGGGATGGAGCCGATGGCTCCGCCGACGACAGGGATGAAGCTGGCGACAATGGCCATGACGGCCGCGATCTGCATGACACGGGGGTCATAGACGCGGGTCAGAACCAGAACGCCCGTATTCTCACCATAGGTGGTGTTGGCGGGGCCGCCGACGATGGAGGCCAGGCTGGTTGCCACACCGTCACCGATCAGGGTGCGGTGGAGGCCGGGTTTGGCGATGTAGTTTTTGCCCACCGTGGCGGAGATGGCGACAATATCGCCAACGTGCTCCATCATGGTGGCCAGCGCAATCGGCACAATGGTGATGATGGCGCTCACATCAAACTTCATGATCTGGGACGCAGTCACCGGGAGGCCGACAACGCCGACACCCTTGAGCGCCGAGAAGTCAACCACACCGAAGAGGACCGCCACGACATAGCCGGCGATGACACCCATCAGGATGGGGACGATCTTCAGCATGCCTCTGCCCCAGAGGTTGCAGACAATGATGGTCACAATCGACGCCAGGGCGATCAGCCAGTTGACTCCGCCGGGCAGGACACCCTTGGCAGTTTCAATCGGCGCCATGATGCCGCTGATGGCAACGGGGGACAAAATAAGTCCGATCAGCATGATGACCGGGCCCGTGACAACAGGCGGGAAGAAGCGCATAACGCGCTTGGGGCCGACCAGCCGGATGATGCCAGCCACGATTACATACACGAAACCGGCGACAAAAACACCGCCGCACGCGTAAGGCAGTTTGGCGGGATCATTCTGCCCCACATGCAGGTAGCCTGCAATAAAGGCGAAGGATGAGCCCAGGAAGGCGGGTACTCTGCCTCCTGTGACTAGGTGGAAAAACAGGGTCCCGACGCCGGCTGTCAGCAGGGCTGTCGAGACGGGCAGGCCAGTTAAAATGGGAACCAGGATGGTGGCGCCGAACATCGCAAATAAATGCTGTACGCCCAACACCAGAGTTCTTGGAATGCCCAGTTCTCTGACATCGTAGACAGGCTCAACGCCCAGCTTTGATTTCTCTTTTGCCATTCGTTCATCTCCTCTCATAATAAGCTTGTCCTCTTCATGCGATCCGGATGCCTGGCGCAATTGCCGCCAAGCTCCTTTGCAGATGGCTTCTTATTATTTTACCAAATCCTACCACACGGACCCCTGTGATTGCATTAGCAAACTTTACAGGATCAGCGGGCTGCTGCCCTTGATTATAGCGTAAAAGCGTACTAATTCAAGGGAAACTTCACATTCTTTTGTTTAGCGTACACAAATATGACCCATTTATTTGACCTGGTTTCCGGCAGTTGGCAGTGTCATAGAAAGCCGGCAAAACGCAGGAACAGGATGAAGGCGTGGAGGGTAAAAAGGGAAAAAAGTGAGGTGACCGCCACCAGCTGGGAGGCCAGCTCCCCGTCCCCGCCCATCTCATAGGCCATGGGCGGCAGAGGGCTGGCCACCGGGCCGCCCAAACATACCAGCAGGGACAGGAGCGTGATGTCCCGAAAGCCCAAAAGCAGGGCCGGGGGAAGGAGAAGAAGAGGGGCCAGGATCAGCCGCATGACCGAACCCGTGACGATCAGGGACCTGTTTTTTTTCAGGCCCTGGAAGGTCAGTGAGGCGCCGGCCGCCATGAGGGCAAGGGGCCCCGCGGCCTGGGCGATTTGATTGAGCGGCAGATAGACAAGGCCGGGCAGTTCCCATGAGGTCAGCTGGAAAAACAAGGCCAGGAGGACAGCGATGATGATGGGATTGGTGGCCAGCTTGCCCAGGATGGCCCGGGGGGTCGGCTTATCCCCCGTCATGAAGGCGAATATGAAGACCGACAGGACATTGAAAAGGGGCACGGTAACCGCGATCAGCAGGCTGGTCACCCCGATCCGGGCCGCGCCGAAGAGCAGGGTGCCGTAGATCAGGCCGTGCAAATTGAAATTGGACCGGTAGGCAGTTTGGGCGATGACCGCCGCCCTTGCCCGCGACTTGATTCTCTTTGCGGCAAAAAGCAGGCCGCCGGCAGCCAGGGCCAGTACGGCCAGAACGGCAAAGAGTATGGCCTTGAGGTCAGCGGCCTCAGCCAGGTTGGTGTCGTAGGTGCTGATAAAAAGAGCGGTGGAGATAAAGACGATGAAGACAAGCCGGTTGAGCGGCTGGCTCATGGACTCCGGGAAGATTTTGGTCTTGCGGAGCAGGGCCCCCAGCAAGATAAAGAAATAAAGGGGGAAAAGCTGTTCAAAGGTTTCAACGAGAACGGTCATGAGCGGCCTTCATTTTTGAAAGCCCCCCGCGCTGAAGAATGCGCGGGGGGCGTCAACAAAGGAGAAAGAATTCACGCCCTCAAAAGGGCCTTGTCTCTTTAGTCGACTTCCTCAAAGGCGACACAGCGGCAAAAAGCCGATTCGCCGTACTGGAACTTCCAGGGGAAGGTTCCCAGGATCAGGCGCTTGTTGAGCACCTTGTCAATCTCACCGCCGATGCACTCGACGTGAATGATCTCGTCGGGCTGGGGGAAGAGCTGGATGTGCATGCCCTGGTAGACATCGGGCCAGGGGTAGATCTCGTTCAGGCCCTTGCCGTAGCGCTTCCTCATGTAGGCGTCACAGGCCGCCGCTTCCTGGGGCTCCCAGTCGCGGATCTTGGTGTTCATGGGGTGGTCGGCCGAGCCGCAGTCAACGGCGATGTACTTGATCTCCATCTCCTTCAGCCAGGGGATGAAATCCAGCGACGGGCCGGGGTGGCGGAGCATGTAGCGGCGCTCATCGGCCTCGGGCTGATCAAAGCCGTACTTATGGTAGCCGGTGCTGATGAAGATGATGTCACCTTTTTTCACCTCGACCCGGTCCATGATGTCCTGGGGGGTGTAGATGGACCAGTCCTCGGTGATGTCCGACAGGTCGACGACCACACCGGGCCCGACCAGCTTGTCCATCTCCAGGGAGGCGATGTCGCGGCCGGCTGTATCAAAGTGCAGCGGCCCGTCCAGGTGCGTGCCGACATGGTTCGAGGTCGTGATCAGCATGCCGTTGGCCCCGTTGGGCGCCAGGCGCTTGAAGAATTTGACCTGCAAAGGCTCGTAGGTGGGCCAGGGCGGGGTCAGGTGGCTTGTGTTGATTGAAAGGTCATAAACCTTCACTTTGTCCCAGTTCTTGATCATGATATTCCTCCATTTTCTTTACTGGTTTTTTCACATTTTATTATACGCTTTTATCCCAGAAGGCCCTCATCATCGAGGAGGCCGACATAGGCTTCAAAAGCGTCTTCAAAACACTTCATGGGCGGGTGGACGACACCGGCGCCAACCTGGCCGATCCCCGCTTTCTTATGGGCGATGCCCGTATTGATGACCGGCAGGATCTGCGTCTCAATGACCAGGCGGATATCGATGCCGGTCGGCGCTCCCCGGAAGTTCATGGGCGGCAGCTTGTAGCTGTCGCTTTCCGCCAGGGTAATCTCGTACATCTGAGTCGTGTAGTTGACGGCGTCCTGGGGCGTGCCTCCGACAAACTGGACGATGGCCGGGGCCGTCGCCATGGAAAAGCCGCCGATGCCCATGGTCTCCGTGATGCAGGAGTCCCCGATGTCGGGGTTGGCGTCCTCCGTGCTGTAGCCGGGGAAGTAGAGCCCGTCGATGATCTCGGCCGGGGCCGTAAACCAGCGGTCGCCCAGGGCCGCGACCCGGATGCCGAAGTCGGTGCCGTTGCGGGCCATGGTATAGACCACCGAAGAATGCCTGACCTGGCCGGCCGGATCCATGGTCGCCTTGGAGGCGGGCATGGAGAGGTTGAGGGCAAAATGGTCATTGGAGTTCAAAAAGTCGAGCACCCTGGCCTGGTCTTCCCTGGAAGCCTTGGTCTTGACAATGCTGGACGCCATCTCGCGGATGAAAAGAGAGGTGGTGGCCTTGTTGCGGTTGTGGACTTCATCTCCCATCTGGACCGACTGCGCCATCAGGTTCTTCAGGTCGATGGGCCCGTGAATCTCCAGGGCTTCCTTGAGAATGGGATAGAGGGTCTTCTCCATCCATTTCAGGTGCTTAATCACCGGGGGGCTGTAGGCGCCGAAGCGCAGGACCTGGCCCAGTCCCTCATTTTGCGTGCAGTAGGCAAAATTGCCCGCTGTCTTGTTCTCAATGATAAAGACCGGCATGGAGGCCGTGACGACACCGGCCATGGGGCCGACGGCATTGTGGTGGTGACAGGGATCGAACTCAATCTCCCCGGACGCGGCCAGCTTTTCGGCCTCCTCCGGTGTCTGGGCCAGTCCCTCATAGAGCAGGGCTCCGATGACCGCGCCGCGCAGCGGGCCCGACATCCTGTCCCAGGTGATGGGCGGGCCTGCGTGCATGATCAGGTGCTTATGCATGCCCGGCACCACATCCCCGGCGATCCCCATCCCGACCAGGGTTGGCTGGGCCTTTTGGATGATCTCCAGCGCCTTTTTGTTGGCTTCTTCAATAAACTGCATGATCTCTCCTTCTTTCTATACTTTCCTATTTAAGTTATTGTGAGCGTTTCAAACGGTCGAGCAGGGAGGCCATCTTGCGGTCACCCCCCGCCGCCGGTTTCCACTGGACCTGGATGGTTGGCACCTTCTGGTTTCGAAGGTCGGTGTAAAAAGATTCCAGCCCCATGTTGACAACCTTCAGTTCCTGTTTAAACAAATCGCTGACTGACATTTCTGCCTCCCTTCCCTACAGGCCCGCGGCCTGCATGATGCGGCCGGTCAGGCGGACTGCCTGGGCGTTGGACGGCATGACAATGACGCCGGCCCCTTCCAGGCTCGCGATCGATTGCTTGAGATCCTGGGGATCCTGGTCCGTCCCGGTAACCGAGGCGACAGCAACCAGATCCCTGCCTGATTTTTTCAGCTCCTCCCGCGCCTTTCTCACCGAATCGGCCACGGCGCCGGCAGGATCCTCATGGGAACCATAGCCCAGGACCACATCGACCAGGACCAGGGCCGTTTTTTCATCGATATGTGAATCGAAAAACTCCGTCCGTGTCATGGGGTCGATCATGGGGTGGGGACGGCCGCGGGTGAACTGATCTTCGCCCAGATCCAGGCAGATGTGGCCGGCTTTGCCCTCCAGATGCTCCATGGAGCGGTCGGGCGTCAGCGGAATATTGGAATAGACCGCGTGGTGGGCGCCCAGGTACTGGATGGCCTCATCGGCCAGGGTGCCGCCCGTGTAAAAGGCCCTCAGGTATTTCTGGTCCGGCCCCAGGGTTTTGACCGCCTCTTCGACCAGCTGGCCGATGGCTTGTTCGGACGCGTCAAAGCCGTCAAAATCCACAGGGGTCTCCTTGCGGGCCAGGGCGACCGCTTTTCTGGCGGCGTCTTCCAGGCTGACGCAGGAATAGGCGCCGGCCTCCCTGGCTCCCTGGGCCTGGCCGCCGATGAAATCGATGACGACCGGCTTTTTGGAGGTGGCCGCCAGTTCATAGATCTTTTTTTCGACCGAGGGGGCAGGCGGCTTGGACACCAGGACCAGGACCTCTGTTTCCGGATCCTCGATCAGGGCCTGGATCCCCTGGATCATCATGAGGCCGCCGATCTCCTCTTTCAGGTCGCGGCCGCCGGTCCCGATCACCTGGGACAAGCCCTCACCCAGCTGGTGGATCCGGACCGTAATCTCCTGGGTCCCAGTCCCCGACGCCCCGACCAGGCCGATCCTGCCCCGCCGGACCGCATTGGCAAAGCAAAGCGGCACGCCGTTGATGATGGCCGTCCCGCAGTCGGGACCCATCATGAGCAGGCCCTTGTCCACGGCCAGCTTTTTCAGGCGCAGCTCGTCCTCCACAGCCACATTGTCGGAAAAGAGCATGACATGGAGCCCTTCATTCAAGGCGTTTTCCGCTTCCCTGGCCGCGTACTGGCCGGGAATCGAAATCTGCACCAGATTGGCGCCCGGCAGGTGGTTGAGGGCGGAGCGAAGCGTCGGCGGCTGGTAGTCACCCGCATGCGCTTCCTTTTTGCGGTTCAACTGCTCCTCAAAAGAGGCGACCAGGTCCTCCATGGTCACCCTGGCCTCATCGAATTTGGCCGCGATGAAAAGATCGTTGGGCGTCACCTGCTCGAGTTCAGGCACAAACATATCCAGCATTTTTACCAGATCCAGATTCAGGTCGGTGCCCATGCCGACAAGAACCTCCTCCACCCCCTCCAGTTTTTTCATCTCACGCGAGATCAGCATGAGGGTGACGGAATCGTAATAGGCATTTTCCCTGACAATGGTTTTTACCATGAATTAACTCCTTTATCCTGTCATTGTGGTCAGCAGGCTTGCCGCCTGTCCCTGACCTGATTGATTTGATTCGCCGGGTAATTGACCTGGCGGGGCATCTGCAGCTGGGCGCAATAGAGTCCCAGCAAAAAGTCGGCGCCCGACGACGCGCCAAAAGAAAGAAGGCGGCGGGCGAGCGGAACAAGTTTGGCAAGGTCACCCTGGACAAGGGCCTCCAGCAGCTCCAGGTGAAGGGTGCCGGCATGGCCTGCCGCCGCATGGCAGAGCATATGGCGGCTGACCAGGCTTGTCCTGTCACGGGCAAGGGCCTTGATTTGTTCAAAAAAAGAGGCGGTCTCCGGGTGGCAAGGACCGAAAGAGGCGTCATAGTAGAGGCTGAGCAGGACCCCGCTGAGAAAATCGTCACAGGAGGGCGTCAGGCCGGGGCCGAAACCGACCAGGCGGCGGGCCAGCTCCCCCGCCCGCTTGAAGTCACCCGCGCCCAGGGCCTCCAAAAAAGCAGTCAGGTCATGGAAGATAAAAGAAGAGTAGTGATTGAGCGGTCCGTCACTGACCGGGCCGTCCTTTCCGGGTATAAGAGCCGCCAGGGAGGCGATCCCCCCCCTGTCCTTTTCTGTCAGGACCTTTTTGATCAGGGAGAGCCCTCCGGCCAGCCCCCTTTCATCGCGCTCAAGGGGCGCAGGCAGAAAAGTCGGCCTGACTTTGGCCTGCCGGGTGGAGATGGTTGCTCCGGACAGGTGAAAAACGCCTTCCCTGTAGCGGAGGCGCTGGCCTCCCTGCAGAGCCAGCCCGGGGCTGACCAGCATGCCCATGGGCATGAGATCGCGGCCGGCGGAAGCCAGGGTCACCAGGGTCCCCTTGGCCGAAAGCAGGTTGGCCGCGCTTTTGAAAACAGAGTGAACGACCAGGTCAAAATCCCCCTGCCGGTCCAGCAGGTCCCGCAAGCCGGATGAAATCACGTCGGCCTGATAGAGCCCTGGTTCTGTCATTGGATCAGCTCCTTGATTTTCAGGGCCAGCTGGAAATTGAAGGCCGTTTCCGGGTCACGCAGGTCAATCCCGTAAACATCCCGGATCCGGTTGATCCGGTAGATCACCGTATTGTAGTGGGTAAAAAGCTGTTCCGAAACCCGCTTCAGGTTGCCGCCCGAGGCGAAGTAGGCCCGGATGGTCTCGATCAGGTCGCCCCGCTGTGAGCTGTCATGCTCTTCGAGGGAACTCAAAATCTCGTCGGCATAGGCAAGGGCGTCGTCGCGAAGGAGGGGATGTCCCAGAATCCGAAGCAGGCCCAGATCATCGTAGTAGAGAACGGAAAGTTCCTGGCCGCCCCGGCTCTGGAGGATCCGGACCGTCTGCTCCGCCTGCTGCAGGCTGGACGGCAGGGCACGGTAGGAAGCCACGCAGGAACCGACACCGATGGAGGTGTGGCCGGCAATCTCTTTTTCACCGACGCAGCTGAGCAGGATCCCGACAAACTGGTCAGCCAGTTCCTGGCGGCCCTCGATGGGACATTCTTTTTCGAATTGGAGCAGGAAGATGGCCCGGTCACTTTTGCGGGTGGACAGGAAATAACCCTTGTACTCCCGCTTGATCCGGTTGGTCAGGTTGAGCAGGGTTGTATTCAGGCTCTCGGCCAGCAGACCCTGATCGGCTGCCGCCTGGAAGCGGTTTCCGTGATTGACCGCCAGGAGGATGATCTGGCTGGGCAGATCGGGATGGAAGAGATAGAATCCAGCACTGCCGATGGCCTTGGACTGCTCATGGGGATCCTCACTCAAAAGCTGTTCCAGAAAGGTGGTCTGGTGGACATTCTCGCGCTCCACCAAAGTCGTCCGGTTGAGAATATCCAGGGCGATCAGGGTGGAGGTCGATTCAATGACAAAAAGATCCTGGGGCCGCAGGGTCCCGTCCGTATCCCAGATAAAGATGCTGCCGTAATGGGTATTGTCAAAGTAAATCGGAATGGTATAGCGTTTGAGGCTGCCGTCACTGATAACTTCCAGACTCCGGTCCTTTTCGGGCTTGTGCTCACGCCTCAGGAAATCGGCGGCTGTCAGGGCCCGGTAATCCTCCTCAATCCGGCGCTCCTTGACCGGGTCGGGGCAGTAAAAATGGACATCGCGGAAAATGTCATCGCTGATGGCGACCGGGGCCCCGGTTGCCAGGTAAATCTGTTCGGCGATGGCCTGCATGCCCTCGTGGCGCAGCATGATTTCACGCACCGTATGGTTGAAGTCGTTGATGCGGGAAAGAAGGCGGGTCTGCTCGCCGATGATATGGTTGAAGATCTCCTTGATCAGCTCCCCGTAAGGGACGTCCTGCGGGACCTTGATGATGGGAAAATTGATCTCATTGGCGATACGGAGGACACTCTCGGGCACCTCGCTGATGTAGCGCTGGGTCTTGATGCCCAGGCCGCATACGCGCTTGGCCTTGAGTTCGGGGATCAGGCGCTCCAGGGCCATGACGTCATCGCTGAAGGTAAAGGCGGTGGTCAGAAGAAATTCGCCGGGCCTCACCCAGTCGATGATATCGGGGACCTCCATGACATTGACAGAGACGATGCTGTTGCTGAGCCCTTTGTGGCCGGCCAGGACTTCCGCCCCCTGCAGCAAATCGACCTGTAGAATATCCCGAAGCTGTATCGTGAGCTGTTTTTGGTCCATGATCTGCCTGTCCCTTTCATCTAACATTTTACACAAGATCGAAGGCTCTTGATTTAGTTTCTCATAACAGAAACAATCTGGGTATTCGGATTAATACTGTCGTCTTTTGATAAGTCTGCCTGTCCCCTGCCCTGACGCAATTGAACAGTAAGTACAAAAGCGGCCCTTTTCTTTATACCGCTTGCCCCCTGCCTTTCGGGGAGAAGGGAGGATTTGGCTGGTCTGCCCTTAATCATTGTATAGTATTGCTAATTCCAGCCCGGCACTCTGCCAGATTTTGTGTGCAGACACAACGTGTTTCCCTGCCTATCATGGTAAAATTAAGTTATTCTGCACAATGGTTTCTGCCATGCCGCAGGGATAAAGGTTTTAATGCGGAAAAAAATCGCTCAATAAAAGGAGGTTATCCGTGCTAAGTCAATTTGATTATGTCAAACCACTTGTACTGGACCAAGCCCTGGATGCGCTGTCACGTGACGAAGACACCTACATCCTGGCGGGCGGGACCGATCTTCTGATCAGTCTGCGCCACAATCTGATTGATGCCAGGCATATCGTCGACATCAAAGCCATCCCCGAACTGGACGTCTTCCACTTTGAAGAAGGCAAGGGATTGGAGATCGGCGCCAATGTCGTCGTCAACCAGCTCATCGATTCGGATCTGGTCAAGACCCGCTACAAGGCGCTCCACGACGCGGCGTCGGTTCTGGCGTCCTATCAGCTTCGAAACCGCGCGACCCTGGTGGGCAATCTTTGCAACGCGTCGCCCGGTGCCGACCTGCCGCCGTCGCTTCTGGTCTATGGCGCGTCCGTCAAGATCGCGAGTTCGGCCGGAGAACGCACTGTGGCCCTGAAGGATTTCTTCACCGGAGTCAAAAAGACCCAGCTGGCCAAAAACGAACTGGTCGTCTCAGTCTTCCTGCCCGACCCGGGCCCCAATGACAAGAGCGCCTACCTGCGCCAGACACGCTTGAAGGGCCACGACCTTTCCACCGTCGGCGTCGCCTGCCGTATCGACGGCAGCGGGAAAGCCGCGGTCGGCATCAATGCCGTCGCCATCACGCCGCTTCGTCTCTCGGCCCTGGAAGACCAGCTCAACGCCAAGGGACTGAACGAGGAATCAATCCGCTGGGCCGCGGAAGAGATCAAGCAGCACATCAAACCCATTTCCGACGTGCGCTCATCCAAGGAGTACCGGCTGCATATGGCAGGCGTGCTCTTCACGCGCTGCATGAAACAAATGATGGATAAGGAGGCATAGAGCATGACCACACATGACGATAAAGATATTTGCGCCATGGAATCAGCCCATGTCGAGTCACAGAAAAGACGCGTGATCCTAAGCTTGCGCGTCAACGGGGAGGCTGTGGTGGAGGAGATCGATCCCACCATGCTGCTCCTTCACTTCCTGCGCGACAAACTGAAGCTGTTTGGGGCCAAGGAGGCCTGCGGTGAGGGCGAATGTGGTGCCTGTACCGTTATCCTCAACGGCCAGGCTGTCAATTCCTGCCTGGTTCTGGCAGTTGAAGCCCAGGGCGGCGAGGTCCTGACCGTTGAAGGCCTGGCCAGGGACGGTGAGCTCAGCATCCTCCAGCAGGAATTTGTCTTCGAGGACGCCCTTCAATGCGGCTTCTGCACACCCGGCATGCTGATGTCGGCCCGTGCCCTGCTCGACCGCCTGCCCGACCCCTCCGATGAGGAGATCATGGAAGGCATGGGGGGCAACCTCTGCCGCTGCACCGGCTACCAGCAGATTTTCAACGCAGTCAAACGCGCTGCAAAACGCGAGAGAGAGGAGTTGAAAGGTTCATGACTCATTCTGAATTAGAAAATTGCACCTATCAGGCACACGGCGACTACCAGTCTTCCTACAAGCATGTGGGTCAGCCCTATGTCCGCAAGGATGCTGTTGAGAAAGTGACAGGCCAGGCGCGCTACGCCTTTGACCTGGAAAGACCCGGCATGCTCCATGCCAAGACCCTGCACTCCCCTCACGCCAGGGCGCGGATCGTCTCCATCGACACCAGCAGGGCCAAGGCCCTGGTCGGCGTCAAGGCGGTGATCACGGGTGAGGACACCGATATTCTGGTCGGCCTGTACATGCAGGACAAACTGGCCATGGCCAAGGGCGAGACCCGCTATCAGGGCGAGGTGGTGGCCGCGGTCGCCGCGACCACGGAAGCCATCGCCGAAAAAGCCGTCTCCCTGATCCAGGTCGAGTACGAGGTCCTCGAGCCCGTCCGAAACCTGGACGACGCCCTGGAGGCAAAAATCCTGGTCCATGAGAACATCGCCGAGATCAAACACGTCGAAGGCGTCTTCTTCCCCCAGCCGGAATCGAACATCGCCAGCCTCAACAAGAGCCTGAAAGGCGACCCCAAAAAAGGCCTTGAAGGGGCCGATCTGGTCGTCGAAAACGAGTTCACCCTGCCGGCGGTCGCCCACGTCCCGCTTGAGACCCACGTTTCAATCGTCGAGGCCGACCCCTTCTCCAACCGCATCCGGATCTGGTCCTCGGCCCAGTCGCCCTTTGCCCTGCGCCAGCTCATGGCTTTCAGCTTCGGCGTCAAGGAATCCGACATTGAGGTTCATATCCCCTTTGTCGGCGGCGCCTTTGGCGGCAAGGCCGGCATCCATCTGGAGCCCCTGGTCACCCTGCTTTCGCGGGCCAGCGGCGGCGCCCCCGTCAAACTTCGCATGACCCGTGAACAGGAGTTCAACTACCTGCCTACACGGGCCGGCATGCGGGGCAGGATCAAGACCGGTGTCAGCAAGGACGGCAAAATGGTCGCCTCCGACATCGTCTACGACTGGGACAGCGGCGCTTACGCCGACTACGGGGTCAATGTGGGCAAGACAGCCGTCTACGGCGGCCTCGGACCCTACGATGTCGACAATGTATCCATCGTGTCCAACACCATTTACACCAACAAGGTCTTTTCCACCGCCTACCGCGGCTTCGGCCACCTGGAAACCCTGTGGACGGTCGAGCGCCAGATGGACATCCTGTCCCAGAAGCTGGGCATCGACCCTTACGAGTTCCGCATGAAGAACATCCTGCGCCCCGGCGCGACCACGGTCACCGGTGAGCGCATGACCCGCAGCACCGGCTGCCCGGCTGACTGCCTGTCGGCTGTAGTCAAGGAAATCGGCTGGACGGGCCGCAAGAGCGAAGAGGACCGCGCCCGCGAATGGAAGACCGGCAAGATCCGCGGCAAGGGCTTCGCCATGATCCAGAAGGCACCCGCCATGCCGCCCAACACGGCGACTTCCGTCATCATGCAGATGGCAGGCGACGGCCATGTCAAGATCATGATCGGGGCCATCGACTACGGCCAGGGGGCCCTGACCTCCATCGCCCAGATCGCCGCCCAGGAACTGGATCTGCCCATCGAGATGATCGAGGTCATCAAGGAAACCAACACCGAGACCAATCCCTACGACTGGAATACGGTGGCCTCCAAGTACACCTTCATGGGCGGCAATGCCACCATCCAGGCCAGCCGCAAGATGCTGGACCAGATGAAGGATATCGCGGGCCAGGCCTTGCGCTGCGCCCCCGAATTCCTGACACACGGTGACGGCTACATCTACAACAAGCACCGGCCCGAGCGGCGGGTTGCCTACAAGGATATGGCCCTGGGTTATGCCTACCCCGACGGCAACGGCATCGGCGGTCCCCTGATCGCCCATGGCATCTGCATGGCGGACGGGCTGACCAACCTGGATCCCGAGACGGGCAAGGGACACCCTGCCCTGGCATGGACCTTCGGCGCCCACGCCGTGGACATCGAAGTCGATGTGGAATCAGGAGCCATTACCGTCCTGAAAGTGGCCTCGGCCTTTGACCTGGGACAGGTCATCAACGAGCGCATGGTATACGGCCAGGTCGTCGGCGGCGTCATGCAGGGTATCGGTTCGGCCATTTTGGAGGGCTACAAGTTCAACGATGACAATGTGCTCCTCAACCCCTCCTTCACCGACAACAAAATCCCCACCATGAAGGACATGCCGCTTGAGGTGGTCCCCATCTACATCGAGAACCCGCAGCTCAACGGGCCCTACGGCGCCCGGGGCGTGGCGGAACACACCATGATCTCCATCCCGTCGGCCATCGGCAACGCCCTCTACGACGCTTTGGGCATCAACTTCTATCACCTGCCGCTGACACCTGAAAATGTCGCACTCGGCATCGCCAGCGGCAAAAAAGACATCAAGTAAAAGCACCGGCCGGCCAGGCCGGACCCAAGCCGTCAGGATCCGCCCCTTCCCCGGGGCGGATCTTTTTTATGCTTCCAGATGGGGGCGGATTCTTTTCGCCATGGTGAAGGCCAGGGCCGCTTTGAGAAAATCGCCGGGCAGGAAGATCAGCATGCCCGTCTTGATCAGCAGCCAGACCTCCATCCGCTTCGTGTCGCCCAGATAGAAAAGAACCGCCCCCATGTAAGGCAGGCCGACGGCGTAAAGGACCAGGGAGGCTGCCGCCAGGTGCAGGGGGGACAGCCCCCGCCGGCCTGTCAGCCAGGCGAGCAGGCAGGCCGCGGGGATGAAGGCCAGGACGAAGCCAAAGGAGGGTGAAAGAAGAATGCCGGCGCCGCCCAAAAGGAATTTCAGAGCCAGGTGGAGGGACATGGCGTAAAAAGCCCCTGACGGGGGCAGCAAGAGCCCTGTCAAAAGGACAGCCAGGCTTTGAAGGGTCAGGGGCAGGGGGCCTGCCGGGAGGCGGATCAGGCCGGCGACCAGGGTGGCAAGGGCCATGAGGGCGATCCGCGTGATGGCACGGCTTGTCATAAGAGGATGGAGACCTCGCCCGTCTGAAGGGACCGGATTTCATTTCCGTCCCGGTAAAGCAAAGCCCCCTCATCCGAGATGGCGTGGGGAATAATGGTTTGGCCTGTATCCAGCCTGACCTTGCGGCCCAGAATAAAGCAGCGCTCCCGGTAGCGGTCCAGGTAGCCCCGGTCCGGCAGCCGCTCAATCAGGCTGCCCAGGTCATTGGCGATCAGGGCGATGAGGCGGTTCCTGTCGATCCTGGTTCCCTGCCCGGCCAGGGCCCCCGCGGTCCGGCGGATGGATTCAGGATAGCCGCCTTCCGGCTCCGTGAGGTTGATGCCGATGCCTGTCACCAGGGAGGCCGTCAGTCCTGACTCCAGGCTGGTAACCGCTTCCGTCAGGATGCCGCAGATCTTCCTGTCCTGCAAATAAAGATCGTTGACCCACTTGATCCCAACAGCCACGCCGAATTCACGCTCCAGGACCAGGGCGGCCGCGACAGCCGCCATGGTGGTCACTAAGACGGGCGGCTCCTCCCTCCCCCAATCCATGGCAAGCGAGAAGTACAGGCCGGCGTCCGGGGGTGAATAGAAATCCCGGCCCCTCCTGCCCCGGCCCGCGGTCTGCGAGTCGGCGGCAATGAGCAGCTGCCTTTTCTCGCCGGCCCTCTGCCGGGCCAGGGTGTTGGTCGAGGTCAGCTCTTGGTAGACCTGGACAGCCGTCCCCCTCCACAGGCCGGAAAGCCGGCTCTCGATGCCTGAAGCGGAGAGCCGGTCCGTTTCGCCGGCCAGGGTATAGCCCCGGTTTGAAACGCCCTCGATCACGTAGCCCTCCTGGCGCAGCAATTGGACGGCCTTCCAGACGGCGGCCCGGGTCAGGCCCAGCCGGGACGCCATCCTGGCGCCCGATACCTGGCCTTGTTTTTCCCTCAGGATTTTCAGTACACCGGCCGCTGTACGCATGCTTGATCCTCCGTCCGCTTCCCGGTCATTATGGAAAGTTGATCCCGGAATGTCAACTGCAAATTAATATAGTTGACGACCCGGCAGCCTCTTTATAGTATCCTTAGAAAACCAGGGACAAGGGGGCCGGCCATGACTTTTCACCAGCTCAATCTCTTTCGGCATGTAGCTGAGTTCGGCAGCATCACCCGCGCCAGTGCCCACCTGGGCATCCCCCAGCCCGCGGTGACCCGGGCCGTGCGCGCCCTGGAAAAGGAATTGGGACTCCAGCTCCTGGTCCGGACCGGCAAGGGGATCCGGCTGAACGAAAACGGCCGCCTGGTCTACGACTATGCCCGCCAGATCCTCCGGCTCACGGCCAACCTGGAATCGGCCCTGCAAAAGAGGAAACAACAGGAGGAAACCACCATCTCCATCGTAGTGGAAGCCGCTTCCCGCCTCTTCCCTTCCATCTGTACCTCTTTTGCCCAGGAGTACCAAGACGCCAAATTTCGCGTACTCCACCAGGACGCGCCCCAGGACAGGGATCCCCAGGACTACCCCCTGCGCCTTTATTCCTCCCGCGAGCGGCCGGACCGGGCAGGCTCCCTGGTCCTGGCAGAGGAGGAAATCAAGCTGGCCGTCCAGCCGGACGGCCCCTTTGGCCAGCTGGATCAGATCGCCCTGGCCCAGGTGAGCGGCATGGGTTTCGTCAGCCTTTTCAAGACCCGGGGCCTGCGTCAAATCACCGACTACTACTGCAAACTGGCCGGCTTCGAACCCAATGTCATCTTTGAAACTGACAATACATCGACCGTCATGCGCTACGTCAGCTCCGGCCACGGCGTCGCCTTCATCCCGGCCCTGACCTGGCCCGCGGAAACAGAGGGTGATGTCAAGGTCAAGCTTCTCTCCATCACGAATCCCCCCTGCCGGCGCTTCATCAATCTGGCCACCGACGGCGGACGGGGCCTCAACCGCTATGAAAAGCGTTTCCGGGATTTTCTGATCGGCTACTTCCGTCAGGAAACCGGCAGGGGCGGGCAGGATTCGGGCGGCTGACGGACAGCCGCCAGCTGCTCAAAGCCGTAGGCGATCTCGATAAGGATCGGTTCGCTGTAGGGCCGGCCGCTGATCTCCAGACCGACCGGGACGCCCAGGGGCGCGCGGGGGTCGGGTGCCATGCCAGCGGGCACGGCGATGGCGGGAAAACCGGTTGCCGAACAGAGAACCCCGTTGCGCTGCTTTTGCCCCTCTCCGATCTTACAGACCAGCTGTTGCTGGTGGGGATAGATCAGGGCGTCCAGATCCAGGTCGGCCATGATCTTAATGATCTGGCCCGCGAGGGCCAACTGGCGGAGCCGCTTTTGGTTGTAGCGGGGGGTCCCGACTTCCAGATTCATGGCCGTCTTCAAGTTCTCCCCAATGCCCGGGTGGTAAAGGCCGCTTTCGATAATCTCCCCGACTGAATGAACGGGGGCGTCAGGACGCAGCCCGGCCAGGTAAGCGTCGAGGTGGGCGCGAAAATCGTCCAGGTGGACACTGACTTCACGGATCATCCAGTCGGAGTCGAGCGGGTCCTGGATATCGATCAGGACGGCGCCGCCTGCTTCAAGGAGATCCAAGGCCCCCTCCATGACCTGGTTGACCAGCTGATTGATGGCGGCCTTGCCAAAAAAGCTTCGCAGGATGCCCAGCCGCTTGCCGGCCAGACCCTCCTTTTTCAGGAAGGGCAGGTAACTTGGAGGGTAGCGCCCGGCGCTCCA
Organism: uncultured Mageeibacillus sp.; assembly: GCA_964606165.1. Taxonomy (GTDB): domain Bacteria; phylum Bacillota; class Clostridia; order Saccharofermentanales; family DTU023; genus UBA4923. The sequence continues at coordinate 120,483 of CAZSFQ010000002.1, read as the reverse complement.
GGCTGTCGCCGGGTCATCCGGGTCATAGCCGCGGATGACATCCAGGGTCCGGACACAATCCTCCACCGTCCGGCAGATGGGGCCGGCCGTGTCCTGGGTCAGGCTGTAGGGCACGATTCCCGACCGGCTGACCAGGCCGATCGTGGGCCGGATCCCCGCCAGGTTGCAGGCGGACGCGGGGCTGCGGATGGAGTTGATGGTGTCGGTCCCCAGGCCGATTATTCCGAAGTTGCAGGCGATCGCGGCCCCTGTGCCGCCTGAGGACCCTCCCGGCGTCCGGGTCAGGTCATAGGGGTTGACCGTCTGCCCCAGGATGGAGCTGATGGTCTCGCCCCAGATAGCGAATTCATGAAGATTGGTCTTGGCCAGGATCAGGGCGCCAGCGGCCCGCAGCCTTTTTGTGATGAAGGCGTCCTCATCGGGGATGTAGCCTTCCAGGGACCTGGAGCCGGCTGTCGTCGCCATATCGCAGGTATTGATATTGTCTTTCAGCAGGACCGGGATCCCGTGGAGGGGGCCGCAAAGCTCCCCTTTTTCCGCCAGCACGCCGTCCAATCTTTCGGCTTCTTCCAGGGCACGCGGGTTGACCGCGATGACAGCCTTGAGGGCCGGCCCCTGGCGGTCAAAGGCCTGGATGCGGTCCAGACAGGCCGCTGCCAGTTCACGGCAGGTCAGCTCCCCGGCCAGCATGGCCCGGTGAACCCGGGCGATTGTTGTCTCCATCAGATCAAAACGCATGATTCACCCCTTAACTGAAGAAACTGAGCAGGAGGCCGGCCGCCACGGCCGAGCCGATGACTCCGGCCACATTGGGTCCCATGGCGTGCATGAGCAGGAAATTGGAAGGGTTGTATTTCTGGCCCTCCTTCTGGACCACCCGGGCGGCCATGGGAACGGCTGACACACCCGCCGCGCCGATCAGCGGATTGACCTTGCCCTTGGTCAGCACATACATGAGCTTGCCCAGGAGAACGCCTCCCGCGGTCCCGATGGAAAAAGCGGTAAGGCCCAGGGCGATGATTTTCAGGGTGGCAGGGGTCAGGAACATTTCAGCCGTCGCCGTCGCCCCCACGGAGATACCCAGGAAGATGGATACGATGTACATGAGCGAGTCCTTGATGGCATTGACCAGGAGCGGCACCTTGCCCGACTCTTTCAGCAGGTTGCCGAACATGAGCATGCCGATCAGGGCGCCCGCCGAAGGGAGAAGGATGACGGTGAAAATGGTAACAACAACCGGGAAGAGGACCTTCTCCTGCCAGCTGACTTCGCGCAGCTGCTCCATCTTGACCGTCCGCTCTTTTTCAGTCGTCAAAAGGCGCATGATGGGCGGCTGGATGATGGGAACCAGGGCCATATAGGAATAGGCGGCAATGGCGATAGGGCCTAAAAGTTCGGGCGCCAGCCTGCTGGTCAGAAAAAGCGCCGTCGGCCCGTCGGCCCCGCCGATGATTCCGATGGAAGCCGCTTGCAAAGCCGTAAAGCCCAGGGCGATCGCGCCCAGGAAGGTCGCAAAAATCCCCAACTGGGCCGCCGCGCCCAGCAGAAGGCTCTTGGGATTGGCGATCAGGGGACCGAAATCAGTTCCCGCCCCGATGCAAAGAAAAATGAGCGGGGGATAGATTCCAAGCGCCGTGCCCTGGTAGAGGTAATAGAGCAGGCCTCCGGGCTGGTTGCCCAGGGGGCCGGCCATCATGCCCGTCAGCGGCAGGTTGGCCAGCAGCATGCCAAAGGCGATGGGAATCAGAAGGTAGGGTTCATAGCCTTTTTTGACCGCCAGGTAAATGAACAAACAGGCGATAGCGATCATGATCAGCTTGCCCGGTATCATGATGCCAAACAGTTCCGTATCCAGGCTGAACAATTCCCTGATGCCGGTATGTTCGAAGAAATCGACAAGGATTCTTAACATGACAGGCGCTCCTAACGGAATGAGACGAGCAGGTCACCCGAGGCGACGACGTCACCTTTTTGGACGTGGATACGGTCAATGACAGCCTGGCCCGGGGCGACGATCTCGTTTTCCATCTTCATGGCTTCAATGACAAGCAGAGTGTCGCCCGGCTTGACCGGATCTCCCGGCTTGACCGGAATATCGAGCACAGTGCCCTGCAAGGGCGCCTTGACCGCTTCACCTCTCACTTGGAGGGAAGGCTGGACTTCTGCTTTGGCAGGCGCGGCCACAGGGGCGGGAGGGCGCGGATTGGGAAGCGGACGGGGCGCGCCCGCCTCTTCTTTTATTTCCTCGACCTCAACCATATAGGCCTGGCCGTCGATTACGACGCGGAATCTTCTAGCTGACATAAGCTGCAAATCCTTTCTATTGCGGACGCCGGAAGCCGTCTTGCATGCCGGCCGATTCCCAACCGGAAAGGCCGGGCTCCTGGCGCTTGATCCTTCTGATTACAAAGCGAGTTCCCTCGTCGGCATAAGCCGAAACAGCGGCGGCCACCAGGGCGGCCAGCTGCGGCTGGATCGCCTCTTCTGCCACCCGGATCTTTTCGTCCGGCCGGCCTTTGCCCTTTGTCCGATCCTCTTTCTTCTCCTTGATCCTGAGCAGAAAAGCCGTCCCGTCGATCAGATAGGTAATGGCCAGCAAAACAAGAAAGACAACAGCCATGCTGAAGAGGGAAAGCAAAAGACCCATACCCAAAGACAGGTTATTGAAGTCCATGGCTGCCTCCTTTACAAGGGGATGTTGCCGTGCTTTTTCGGCAGGACCTGGACCCTTTTGCCGGCCAGGGCCGCAAAAGAGGAGATGAGGCGCTGGCGCGTCTCCTGCGGCAGGATGACATCATCAAGATAACCCCGCGCCGCTGCTACATAGGGGTTCATCATCTGCTCCGTGTACTCGGCGATCTTCTCCGCCCGTTTCGCCTCAGGATCCCGGGCCTGGCGGATCTCCCGCGAAAAGATGATATTGGCCGCGCCCTCGGCGCCCATGACGGCGATCTCCGCCTGGGGCCAGGCCAGCACCAGATCGCCTCCCAGATGCTTGGAGCACATGCCGATGTAAGCGCCGCCGTACGCCTTCCTCACGATGACCGTCACCTTGGGGACCGTGGCCTCGCTGTAGGCGTAGAGCATTTTCGCGCCGTGGCGGATAATGCCGCCGTACTCCTGCTGGGTGCCGGGCAGAAAGCCCGGGACATCGACCAGGGTGAGGAGGGGGATATTGAAGGCATCGCAGGTCCGGATAAAGCGGGAGGCCTTGTCGGAGGCATTGATATCCAGACAGCCGGCCATGACACGGGGCTGGTTGGCGATGACGCCGACACTGCGGCCGTCCAGCCGCATCAGGCCCGTGATCATGTTGGTGGCGTAATCGGCCTGGACCTCAAAAAAATCGCCGCCATCGGCCAGGGCCATGATCAGGTCCCGCATGTCGTAGGCCAGCCTGGGATCGGAGGGAATCAGGTCATTCAGCGCGTCGATCATGGCGTTGGGATCCTGGGAACAGTGGTAGACATCCGCTTTTTCCGCGTTGTTTTGCGGCAGGTAGCTCAGAAGCCTGCGGATCTGCAGCAGACAGTCCTTTTCATCGGCGGCCCGGAAGTGGGCGACGCCGCTGACGCTGTTGTGGGTCATGGCGCCCCCCAGTGCCTGGGCGGACACCTCTTCACCCGTCACCGCCTTGATGACCTGGGGGCCGGTGATGAACATCTCGCTGGTCCCGTCGACCATGAAGACAAAGTCGGTCAGGGCAGGTGAATAGACAGCTCCGCCCGCGCAGGGCCCCATAATAACGGAAAGCTGCGGAATGACCCCCGACGCCCTGGTATTGTTGTAGAAGATGCGGCCATAGCCGGCAAGGGAGTCCACACCTTCCTGGATCCGGGCGCCGCCGGAATCGTTGATGGCGATCATGGGGACGCCGATCTTCAGGGCCAGCTCCTGGGTCTTGACGATCTTGTCGGCATGCATCTCACCCAGGGATCCCCCGATGACGGTAAAATCCTGGGCAGCCACGCAGACCGTGCGTCCGTCAATGGTGCCGTAGCCGGTCACCACCCCGTCACCCGCCGCTTCCCTGCCCTCCATGCCGAACTGGCTGCCGCGGTGTCTGACCAGGAGTCCCGTCTCAACAAAACTTCCCTCGTCCAGCAGTTGGCCGACGCGCTCGCGGGCGGTCATTTTGCCCCGTCCGTGCTGGCGCTCAACGGCCTCAGGGCCGCCGCCCAAGCGCAATTTTTCTTTTTTCTTAAGTAACTCTTCCTGCTTATCGGTCAGCACCGGTTCGGTCCTCCTGTTTTTTATTGACGGAATTTCTCCGGAATTTCATAAAGTCCCCCCGACCATTCGACCAGATCCTCCAGCGACTTGGCCGCCAGAAGATCCCGGGTCGCCTTGGCGGGATCGATGCCCAGATCGTCGGGCAGGGCGATTTTGCCCGCTTTGCGAAGCTGGTCGATGGCAGCGGACCCGGCATATTCCCCCAGGGGAATGCCCTGGGCCACGGCGGCCAGCATCTGTGTCTTCTCCTGCGGGTTCTGGGCCAGGTAGAGATAGGCGATGCCCTGCTCGGTCACCACATGGGTGACATCCTCGCCGTAGATCATGACGGGAGTTGTCGGCAAAGCCGCCTGCTCCCCAATTTTGACGGCATCCAGTTCCGGCACAAAGTTGGCCCCGAACCTGCCCTGGCTGGTCAGCATCTGGACCACCAACTTCCTGCCGCCGATATAGGAGGAGCCCCGGTCCGGCATCATGTCCAGCCAGGCCGGTGAAGTGTGGCGCCTGCCGCGCGTGTCGTGCCCCATGTTGGGCGCGCCGCCGAAGCCGGTCAAGCGGCCGCTGGTGACCGTTGAGGAGTTGGCCAGGTAGTCCATCTGCAGGGTGGCGCCCAGGAAAAGGTCAACACCGTAAAGGCCGGCCAGCTGGGAAAAGGCCCGGTTGGACCGCATGGTTCCGTCGGGGCCGATGGGGAAAATGTCGCTTCGCGCGCGCGTGTAGCGGTCCATGCCCAGTTCACCGCCGAAGGGGAACATGGTCTCCACCCAGCCGCCTTCCATGGCGGGAATCATGGTCGGATGCGGGTTCAGGGCCCAGTACTTGCAGATCTTGCCCTTGAGCCCCAATTCCTCGCCGTAGGTCGGCAGCAGGAGCTCGATGGCCGCCCCGTTGTAACCGATGCCATGGTTGAGCGACAGCACCTGGTGCTTGGCGTAGATACCCTTGATGGTCATCATGGCCATGAGGACGTGCTGATCACGGATCCTGGCCGGATCGCGGGTGAAAAGGGGTTCCTGCTGAAAGGGCTGATCGGACTCGACCACAAGATCCACCCAGTCGCCGGGGATATCGACCCGGGGCAATTCGCCCCGGCCCACCAGCTCGTTGACCTGGGCGATCACCAGCCCCTGCTGGAAGGCGGCCGCCTCCGCCAGGATGGGGGTATCCTCGGTGCTGTATCCCGTGTAAAGGTTGCCGTCGGGGTCAGCCTTCAGGGCCGCGACCAGGCAGATGTCAGGCTTGAGATCAACAAAGAGGCGGGCGTAAAGCTCCATGTAGGTATGGATGGCGCCGATCTGAAGCTGCTTTTTTTCCAGCATTTCCGCGATCCGGACACTCTGGACACCGGCGTAGGCGAAGTTGATCTCGCGGGCGATCCCCTTCTCAAAAACATCCAGATGCTCGGGAAGGGAAACCGAGGGGATAATCATGGTCACGCCATGAACCTTTTCGGGACTGACCTCCGTCAGGGCCCTGGCCAGGAAGCCGGCCTGTTTCTGGTTGTCGCCTTCCAGAATCACCCGGTCTTGAGGCCGCATGGCGGCTTCCAGTACCCGGGTAATGGAATCCGCGGGGATGACCTTGCCGTCCAACCAGGCAGACGCCGCCTCCAGGCGCGCCTTCTTGCTGTCTCGTCTGCTGTGCCAATTCATCAGGGGGCCTCCTTTGGTCTTGGAAATCGAGAGGCTGAAGACCTCTTTATTATCTCACTAAAAGGGGCAGGGACGCCCCGATCTTCTTGTTCAAAGCTATCACGCGGACAGGGGGGCGTCAAATACAAAAGAAGCCGTGTTTCATATCATTATTGTTATACTCTTCGCCGCGGAGCAAGGGCAGTCCAGCCGGCCTTTTACTTGTGATAAGGTGGAAGCATGCTGACACTGGAAGAAACAGAACAGGCCCTGACTGCCATGGTGGACGCGCTCCCGGAAGAGATTTTTTTTGAGCTCAACGGCGGTGTTCTGCTGAAAGAGGAAAGCAAGCTCCATCCGGCAAGGCGGGCCAACGACCTCTACATCCTGGGCGAGTACTACGCCGACCGGATTTTCGGCCGCTACATCGTCATCTATTACGGCTCCATGCGGCGCGTTTTCCAGGGCGTCTCCGACCGCTCCTTTCGAAGCGAGCTTGAGCAGATCCTCAAGCACGAGTTGACACATCATCTGGAAAACAGGGCCGGAGAGCGCGATCTCGAATTCGAGGACGAACGCCAGCTCCTGCACTACTATGCGCGGCACCGGCAGGGTCAGGACCCTGATTGATATCCCTCCAAAGCCCTTTCAATAAAGGCCATTTTTCGCGCCTTGTAGTCTTCCCCGGCCACCGCGCGGGACAGGGCATGTTTGGCTCCCTCGACGTACCAGAGTTCTTTGAGCGGTGAGCCGCAGCCATCGTACAATTCCCGGGCCATAAAGGCCGGCACGAAGAGGTCATCCGTCCCGTGAATGATCATGACCGGAACCTTGGCCCGGGCGGCCCCGGTCAAGGGTGTCAGGTCCTTTTTGCTGTAACCCATCAAGAGATAGAAAAAGACGGTAGCAAAAAGGAGGGCCGGACGGCGGATCAGGGGCTTCATGCCCCGAACCATCCACCTGCCCTGTGCCAGCAGGGATGTATAGCCGCAGTCAGCGATGACAGCAGCGACATCAGGAGCCAGACCAGGGTCACCCGAGAGGGCGAGCACATTGGCCGCACCCATGGAGAGGCCGTCCAAAACAAAATAGCCGGGCTTTTGGCCGCCCAGACGCCCCCTGATCTCCTCCAGCCAGGCCAGGATGTCACCGGCATGCTTGCAGCCGATATCGATGCGCTTGCCATCGCTTGGCTCATGGCCCCGCAAAGAGGGCAGGAAGACGCAGTAGCCCTGATCCAGATAGAGCTGAACGTCCAGGGCCCGTGACAGCCTGATGTCGCGCCAGCCGTGGACGATGACAGCGCAGCCCCGGCCATGGACCGTCTCCCCTTCACTTTGGCGTGCGGGAAAGAAGATGCCCCGCAGGCAAAGGCCGCCGCGGTTCATCTCCCATTCCTGATGTGGCCCGAGCAAGAGCCTTTCCTTTGCCACCGCGGCCTTCTTATACCATTCCAGGGTTTCCGGCGGGATGTCCGCGGGAGGGGTGAAGTCCTCTTCACGCGCCCGCCGCGTGGCATAGCGGAAAAGTGACCAGCCAAGCTGGATTTCGAAAGTGATGAAGGCCAGCACCAGGGCCAGGAGGACGTAAGTAACGACCGTAAGGCCAAGGGGCAAGGCGGTCAGGAGAACAACAGGAATGAAGGGCATGAGATCTTCCTCTCTAGTGATCCACCCGGGGGCTTTCAATCCATTTACCCTGCAGGTAAAGGATGGCCGCGTAAACAATGATGAGGATGTTGGAAGCCAAAAAGGAAATCCAGACGCCCAGAGGCCCCAGATCAGTCCATCTTCGGAAGGCCCAGATCATGGGCAAACGAATGCCCCACAGCCTCAGGATCGACATATAAGCCGCGTACCTTGGGTAGCCGGCGCCGCTGAAAATACCCGAAAAAGCGTCAAAATACCCCATAAAAGGCGTCATAAAAACACTGAAGAGGGTGTATTCAATAGCCAGGGTCCAGACCAGGTCTGCCTGGGCGCCCTTTTCCGTGATAAAAAGCGAGAGCAGGGGTACCCGGACAAACCAGAGGAGCAGGCTGCCACCAAGGGCCATCAGGGTGATGACGCGAAAGGCCACCCGGTTGAATTGTCTGACGCGGTCGGTCTGGCCCGCCCCGATGTTCTGGCCCACGATGGCCGTCAGCGAACCACCGATGCCGCCCGTCGGCTGCATGACAAAACTGCCAATCCGGTTGACAGCGGCATAAGCCGCGATGGTGGCATCGCCATAGGCCGCGATTTCGGCATTCAGGAGGGTAAAGCCGAGCGCGGCGCTGGCCTGGCCCATGGCCGTCGGAAAGCCCATCCGTATCAGTTCCTTGAACTGAAGCCATGCCAGTTTGACCTTGCGGATCCGAAGGCGGATCTCGTTGCCGGGCGAATAGATGACATAGGCCCCCAAAATGACCCTGATTACCTGGGAGAGCACCGTGGCGTAAGCAGCTCCTGCGATGCCCAGGCCCAGGCCGCGGATACCCAGGAGGGGGACACGTTCGAAAATAAAGAAGGGATCAAGAATGGCGTTGAGGGCGGCCGCGCTGGCGCTGATCATGGTAGTCACCTTGGTCTTTCCCTGGGCGCCCAGGATGGCGAAAAAAGAAAGATAAAGCATCTCGAAGATGAAACCCGCCATCAGGATGCCCAGATAAATCGACGCGTTGCGGCCCAGCTCCCCCCTGCCCCCCATCCAGCTGACGATGGAGGGTGACAGCAGGTAACCGGCAATGGAGAAAAGGACCCCCAGCACCAGGCAGAAGTAGAAGATGTGTGAGGCGTAGGATTCGGCCCGCTCCCTGTCGCCGCCGCCTATCAGCTGTGAAATGATGGTGGTCCCCGCGATGGCAACTCCGATGCCCAGGGCGACGAAGAGATAATGCGGAGGCCATACGAAGCTGGTTGCCGCGAATTCCACCAGCGAAAGCCGGGCCACCCACAGCCCGTCAGCAAGGTTGTAGAGGGAGTTGATCAGGTTGTTGATCATGAGAGGAAGGGCGACGGAAAAAAGGACCGGTGTTACGGGTCCGTCGAGAATACGTCTGTCTTTAATTGCGCCGGCTGTCAATTCCTTCTCACCATACATCCTGCCGGCAGCAAATCCTGCGGGCAATCTTCAAATAGAATAACACGACACGAAAGCCTTTTTCCCGCCTGGGGAAAAGGGGCAAGGATCTCTGTTAGAGGCTGGACCTTGACGCGGTGACCGGACCGGTCACCATGGCAGGCCTCAGGTACTGCCCGATCCGAAGCGCTTAACCAGGAGAGCGATCAGCAGGATGGCCAGAATAGCGATGACATACCACCAGGTATCGACACGCTTCCTCTTGGATCCGCAGCCGCTGCAACCGGTCTCCTGTTCAGCACAGCTGGCACAGGCTTCTTCAGCTTCCTTTTTTTCGTCCGGTTCCAGGATTTCTTTTTCTTCTTGATCTTCCATCACCATCTCACTATAGCACGCGGCCTCTTCTTGTCCGATTCGTCATTGTTCATAATTTGTTTGTGAAAGAAAGTCCGATTTGTTGTAATCTGTACTCAACAAGAACAGGGAGGTTCTTTCATGATAGGAAAGCATATCGGCCCTTTTCTGTTGCAGGGGGATGACCCGCTCATGATCGACGCGGAGCATTGCGCGACGGTCCGCACAGAAAATACATTGATGCACGCCATGTTACTCCTCTCCAGTGTCGGTTTCACTTCAGTCCCCGTATTAGATGATTCTTCCCGCCTCGCAGGTGTTGTAGGCATGCCCGCCATCTTCAAGGGCATACTCGGTGATGATAATTATCACTGGGACCAGCTCGATCTACGCAAAGTCAAGGACGTGATGGAGCGAAATGTTTTCGTAGTCTATACCGATTCGCCCCTGGAAGATATCCTGCACCTTCTTGTCAATGCCAACTACCTTTGCGTGACCGACCGTGACGGCCTTTTTCTGGGTATCATCGCCCGCAAACAAATCATCAAGCGCTTCAACCGCCTGGTCCATGAATTCGAAAACAATTACCGGGTGAGCCCGCTGCTGGAGGAGAATCCGCCATTTGCCGGGGAAGCGGACAGCAGCCCCAACGAAGTCAAGAAGGCCTGAACCCCCAAGTGATGAAAAAGGCGGCCCTGCCGGAAACAGGGCCGCCTTGCCGGGCCTGGGATGAATCCCCTTTACTCAACGTCGACTTCCGCGCCAGCTTCACGAAGCACTTTGGCAGCATCCTCGGCGTCCTCTTTGCTGACCTTTTCCTTGACGGGCTTGGGGGCCTCGTCGACAAGGGCCTTGGCTTCCTTGAGACCCAGGCCGGTCAACTCGCGCACCACCTTGATGACAGCCAGTTTTGCCTGGCCGGCATTTTTCAAGATAACGTCAAATTCCGTCTTTTCGGCTTCTTCAGCGCCGGTATTGTTGCCGGCTGCGGGTGCCGCGACGGCCATGGCGGCGGCAGACACGCCGAACTCTTCCTCCATGGCTTTGACGAGATCGTTCAGTTCCAAAATGGTCAGATTCTTCACGGCCTCCATGATGCCGTCAATTTTTTCCTTATCCATGCTTAATTTTCCTCCAGTTTATCTTCTCTAGTTTCTTCAACTTCTACTTCAGCTGTTTCTTCAAGGGTTTGACCGGCTTCTTCAGCGACGGTCTCTTCTACCGGTTCTTCGGCCGGTTCTTCTGCCGGCTCCTCTGTCTTTGCCTGGGCCAGTTCCGCCACAGTGGCGGCACCCGTTTCAGTACCCTTTTCAGCAACCTGTGAGGCGATCTGGGCAAAGGCCGTCAGCGGGTAAAGCATCATGAACAGCAGCTTGCCATAGAGGTTCTCGCGCGACTCGACGCGTGAGAGCGCCATGATGTAGTCGAGCGGATGGACCTCTTTGCCGACAATACCGCCCTTGATGCTCATCTTGCGAAACTTCTCGGTATACTCGCGTACCAGCCTGGGCGCCAGGACAACATCTTCATTGCTGTAGGCAATGGCGGTCGGTCCGGTCAGAGTCTCCTCAAGACCCTCGATCCCGAGCTTTTCGAAGGCACGTGACGAGATTGAATTCTTGACAACCTTGTAGTTCAGGTTCTTGTCACGGAACTCAGCGCGCATCTGGGTATCCTGTTCAACTGTCAGGCCTTTGTAGTCGGAAAATACGATGGACTCAGCATTTTCCAGCTCTTTGACCAGGGCGTCGACCCGTTTCTTCTTCAGTTCCAGTATCTTTTTACTGGGCATGTGATACTTCCTCCTTATCAAAATATAAACACCCCTCCGCAACAGGCGAAGGGGCGTCTCTAAAGATCCGTCCTTCCGCCTCGGCGGGACAGCGCGACCTGTTTACGTCCATGGGACTCCTGCTTTCTACGGCGTCGTAGGTATTTGGTTTTTTAGCCCGCAAGGGCGGGCGTCACCCTACTTTGAAAGTTTCGGGTTGGTGCGGACACCGGGACCCATGGTACTCGTCAGGGTGCAGCGTTGGATGTACTGGCCTTTTGCGGCGGCGGGCTTGGCCCGTATCACCGCGTCGAGCAGGGCGTCGTAGTTGTCCAGAAGTTTCTCCGGCCCAAAGGAAGCCTTGCCGATGGCACAGTGGATAATATTTTGCTTTTCCAGTCTGTATTCGATTCTGCCTGCCTTGGCCTCAGCGACGGCCCGGCCGACATCGGTCGTCACCGTGCCGGACTTGGGGTTGGGCATAAGGCCGCGCGGGCCGAGCACCTTCCCCAGGCGGCCGACTACGCCCATCATGTCAGGGGTGGCGATGGCGACATCAAAATCCAGCCAGCCCTCTTTTTGAATCTTGTCAGCCAATTCCTCGGCCCCGACAAAATCGGCACCCGCTTCCCTGGCCTCCTCGGCGGCCGGTCCCTTGGCGAACACAGCCACCCGCATGGTCTTGCCTGTCCCGTGGGGCAGGATGACCGTGCCGCGGATTTGCTGGTCGGCGCGCCGCGAATCGACGCCCATCTTCAAATGGATTTCGACGGTCTCATCAAACTTGGCCGTCGCGCCCTGGACGACCAGTCCAAGTGCTTCCGCCGGCTCGTAGATCGCGTGGGGATCGACGAGTTTGGCAGCTTCTTTATAGCGTTTACCACGTTTCATGCCGGTCCCTCCTTAATTGTCGTAGTCGACAATGATGCCCATGCTGCGGGCTGTCCCCGCGATCATCCGGGCGCCGGCTTCAATGTCAGCGGCGTTTGTATCTTCCATCTTGATCCCGGCGATGCGCTTGCATTCGGACCAGGAGACGGTCGCCACCTTGTCCCTGTCCGGTGTTCCTGAAGCTTTTTCCAGGTTGCAGGCCTTCTTCAACAGCACGGACGCCGGTGGGGTTTTTGTAATGAACGAATAACTGCGGTCCTGATAGACCGTGATGACAACGGGGATTACCAGCCCCATGTCCTTCTGTGTCCGTTCATTAAATTCCCGGACGAACTGGGCAATATTGAGCCCGTGTTGTCCGAGAGCTGGTCCAACCGGCGGCGCCGGCGTTGCCTGGCCCGCAGGAATCTGAAGCTTCACATATGCGGTTACTGGCTTAGCCATTCAGCCACCTCCCAATTTTTTTTGATCTCGCGATCTTTATTTGCATGACAGCAATCCTGTCTTATGCCTAATCCTGTTTCATGACCTGGGTCAGCTCCAGCTCAACCGGGGTTTCACGGCCGAACATGGAGACCAGCACGGTTACTTTTTTCTTCTCAATGTTGATCTCTTCCACCCTGCCGTCAAAACCCTCAAGCGGTCCGCTGATGACGCGAACGTCATCCCCGACACCATAATCCATGACCGGCTCCCAGTCGGAGTCAAGGCCCATCAGGCCCAGTTCATCCTCGGTCAGGGGGACCGGATTGGTGCTCGAAGGCCCGACAAAGCTCGTTACACCGCGTGTGTTGCGCACGATGTACCAGATTTCGTCGGTCAGAACCATTTTGATCAGTACGTAGCCCGGATAGATCTTGCGCTCAACGTTGCGCCTTTTGCCGTCCTTGATTTCGATCACTGTCTCGGTCGGCACCAATACCTCCTGGATCATCTCCTGGAGGCCACGGTTCTCGATAATCAGGTCCAGGGTCGCCTTGACCCTGTTCTCGTAACCGGAATAGGTGTGGATGACATACCACAGCGCCTCTTGGTTGTCGGGCGAATCGCTCATCTTCTATCCCTCAAAGACGATCCGCACGCCGCCGGCCGCCAAGCGCACGGCCGACCTGTCGCGGCCCCGCCATGTCTGCTCCTCTTCCACGACCGGGATGTCTGTCTCATCTTGCGTTTCCTTGGTGGAATAGATGCCCGACGTACGCATGATGAAGGTGATGACTGTGTCAAAGACAAGGATGATGACCACCGAAATCGCGATAATGAGCAGGACCGTCATGGTGCTTTGTCTCAGTTTTTTCTTGTCGGGCCAGATCACCCGCTTCAGCTCGGTGATAATATTGACAAACCATTTCCGAAGGCGGCCGCCCAAAGACGGCTTGCTGCTCTTTTTCACCGGTTTCTTGCCGCGTCTGTCCGCTGTTTTTTTACTCGCCATTGCGTCCACTCCCGTGAATTTTCGATTACTTCGTTTCGCGGTGAATCGTGTGCTTATTGCAGAACCGGCAGAATTTTTTCAATTCCAGTTTATCCGGCGTATGCATTTTATTCTTTTTGGTGTCGTAATTGCGCTGCTTGCACTCCGAGCATGCCAGCGTAATCCGTTCACGCGCACCGGGCTTTGCCATATCGGGACCTCCAAATATCCAGTCAAAACACTTGTCCGCGCAAAAAAAAAGACCCGCGCGTCTGACAAGCAGAAGTATAGTAGCACAGCATGTTACAGCTGTCAAACGCCGGAAGGATACTGCATATATACCATCCAGCGGGTGATGGCTGAAACGCCCATATATGACTTTTAAAGGGGAATTTGTGCAATAATTCCCCTTTTCTGCTTGATATTTTCGATTCGCGAGAGGCCAGTGATCACCCTCTAGTTTGGAATCTATAGCCTCAACAAAGAATGGAGAGGCTTTCCTTTCTTTTGTTTTGCTTTACAAACTACCTGTTATCCCATCCATCAAGGTTGACTGTAATCATATAACCAAGCTGATTGAGGTCATCATTTTCGTCAGCAGAATACCCGACATTTACTGTTTCCGTTTTGTCAACAAGTCTGAGTTCTATATCGTCTGCATATGAATCAACAATTTCAAAACCCAACTTCCCGAGTTCGGTTTTGAAAAATTCAAGTATCTCGATCGCACTACCGGCATCCTCATACATCCACATCCAATGCAAGCCTTCGTTCCACGACCACACTTCTGTGTCAAAGGTCAAAACTGCACCCGGATAAACAGGCAAGCCTTCTGGTACAACTCTTTCGGGTTCATATACATAGCCAGGATCAGGAGTTTCAGGCTCATGGACAGAGCCGCTGCCACCCGAATTATCTTCTGTCTCTTTTGGTTCACTAGCCCCTGTTTTACTGCTTTGGGTAGGCTTGGTGGGTTTTGGTTTGCTGCTACAAGCAGTAAGTGTGAAAACTAATAAAAAGGCTATAACTAATGCTACTTTTTTCACAATGCTTCTCCTAAAATAATGTTTGACTTAAAATGGTTCTCTCTCTTTCACTCTTGGTAAAATGAATGAAAATTTACTCGGTGTGCCTGTTAAAACTGCTTCTTTGTAGTGCTTTGAGCCTAATCCTTTGTTGTCCTACTCATAGTATCATAAGGTTAGGTTTGTGCTTGTTTGGTGGTTAGGAAAACTTCATGTTATCCAATGATTGTATTGATGGATATCTTGTTTGACTGGTGGGGACGGAGGGATTTGAACCCCCAAAGCCTGCTGCAACAGCTTTTCAGTCTGTTCCTTTTCTCCACTTGGCAGGCGGATAAGAGGCTTGAAAAAGCACATATCGCTGGGGTTGACCACAATATGGATTAAAGCAATAGCAACAGGGTCTGTATCTTGTGGAAACTCATCCATCACCCTCAATTGGTATATAGAGGATACAGGGGGCTCAAAAAAGCCCGGATCCGCTACCAGCTTTTCGCCAGCTGTCTGGCCTCACCGATGGCCTTGTCCAAAATGACTTCCGGCGGCAGGATCAGCAGATCCATGCCATCGGCCGCGATTGAGTCAAAGACCGGGATACCGAAGAATTCAGTCAGGTTCCGCATCAGGGGCAGGCCCGTCTCAAGCGGGGAGTCCCTGTAGTGCCCGCCCCGGGTCGTCAAAAACAAGAGCTTGCCGGCCCGGCAGATACCATAGAGCAGGTTGTTTTCCGGGTCTACGTCGAAGGTGATGCCCTGGACGCTGACATTCTCGATGTAGATTTTCAAAAGGGCCGGGACGCTCAGGTCCCAGAAGGGGGCCGCGACCAGAATCCGGTCAGCCCTGGCGAACTGACGCGCGTAGCGGAAACGCGGGTGATCCAGGGCGCCTGCCTCCAGGAGCCGCTCGCGCTGCCGGAAGAATTCACCCGCCAGGGGCAGGAGGGCTTCTTCGGTCAAAACCAGCCTGTCAAGGGAGAAGCCGCCTCTTTCTTCCAATTCGTCAAGAAAGGCTTCGGCCAGCTGCCTGGTCCGCGATTCTTCCCCGCGGACGCAGCAGTCGATGTAAAGCAGGTCGATCTTCTTATTTCCCATAGCGCCCCAACAAATAAAAGATTCTGCCCTTGAACTTGTCCCGGTCGACGTCAATGACGACACGGTGATTGCGATCCTGCATCTTCTTGTCAGAGAAAAGATCGGTGACCGTTTTGCCGTAGCTCCGATCCCCTCTGGTTTCAACACGGACCCAGGCGGGGTAAGACTCAAAGATGGAATCATCGGCCGCGAAAAGGACGGCCGCCGGGTCGTGAAGCGCCACCCCCGGCTGGCCAAGCGAGCGCGAGTAGCGGAGCGTATTCTGCAGGCAATCCCTGGCAAATTTGGCTTGGGGAGAGCCCAGGCCGCCAAGCTCTTCCAGTTCCTCTGAGGTCAGATAGGCCTTCATGGTCATGTCCAGGCCGCACATGGTGACCGGAACCCCAGAGCTGAACAGGATTTCGGCAGCCTCCGGATCCGCGAAAATATTGAACTCCGCTGCCGGCGTCGTATTTCCGCCCCTGGCACCGCCCCCCATGATGACAACACGCTTCAGGAGTGACGGCAGGTCCCTGTATTTGGCCAGGGCCAGGCCTATGTTGGTCAGCGGGCCCACAGCAATCAGGACCAACTCGCCCTTGCAGGCGCGGGCCGCCTGGTAGAGGGCGTCCCAGGCCTCCTCTTTTTCCAGTTGCCGGGACGGAGCCGGGAGGATGACATCACCCAGGCCATTCATGCCGTGGACTTCGGGCGCGGTGATCTGGTCCCGGACCAGGGGCCGGTCAGCGCCCCGGTAAACAGGCAGGTCCGATCCCGCCAGTTCCAGGACACAAAGGGTATTGTAGCTTGTCTTGTCCAGGACGACGTTGCCCGCTACCGTTGAAATGCCAAGCAGCCTGAAGCATGGGAGCTGGTGGAGCAAAAGGAGGGCGATGGCGTCATCAACACCGGTGTCGCAGTCAAACCAGACCGGCAGGGGGTGCCCGTCAAAACACTTGTCATAAAAGCTGTCTTCTTCCACACGGTAAGGCACGCCTGACGGGGGGATTTTTCTTTTTTCCAGCCCGTGGCTCATGTGCCTGCTCCTTTCCCGTAATGAGACACCGCCTTAACCAGCAGGTCGACGAAGGCTTGGCGGTCAATGTCCATGACGCAGCGGACATTGGGCTTCTTCCCGGTGATACCGTAGGAATCGCCGATGGTCGCGCCGCGGCAGTAATCGCCCCGCGTCTCAATCTCCACATAAAGATCACGGGTGACAAGCAGGCCGGGACAGACCAGGGCGGTCACCGCGACCGCGTCGTGGACGGGCGCGCCGGGATAGCCCAGCTTCTGATGGAACTGATAAAAATAGTCAAGCCATTCAGCAGTGACCCGGGCCACTTCATTGCCCACGGCCCGGATCCGCTCGAAGTCCTCCGGGAAGACCAGGGCCCTTTCCGTGACGTCCAGGCCGGCCATGGTGAGGGGAATACCTGAACGGAAGACCAGGTCAGCTGCCTCCGGGTCCACCAGGATATTGAATTCGGCCGCCGGCGTCCAGTTGCCGTGGCCGATGCCGCCGCCCATCAGGTAGATATGGCGGATCCTGTTTTTAAGGTGCGGATAAAGCAGGAGCAGGGCGGCGATATTGGTCAGAGGCCCTGTAGGGATCAGGACGATGGGCTCGGGATGCTGTTCGATCAGGCGGGCCATGAGAGCCGCCGCCTCTTCCATCACAGCCGGCCGGTCCGGCTCGGGCAGGGCGGGCCCGTCCAGACCCGACACGCCGTGGACCGACGGGGCGATGATGGGCTCGGCCAGAAGCGGCCTCTCCCTGCCGGCCGCCAGGGGCACATCAAGGCCGATCAGGGCCATGACGCGGCCCGCGTTGTAGGTCGTTTTCTCAAGCGTCTGGTTGCCGCAGCAGGTCGTCACTGCCAGGATATCGAGTTCCGGCATGGCCTTGGCCAGCACCCAGGCGATGGCATCATCGTGGCCGGGATCACCGTCCAGGATGACAGGTATTTTCTTCATCCTTCCCTCTCTTCCAGACACGGCGTCAGGGCTTGACCGCTTTGACGGCATGTTTGCGGGCCTTGCGTTTTATACTGACTGAATAAAGGACCAGGCCCAGCAGGGTGGTCACATAGGGAATGAGGGAGACCAGGTAACTTGATACGCCCTGCAATCCCGATACCTTGGTTCGAAGCGCCTGGGCCAGACCGAAAAGGAGCGAGGAGAGCATGCTGCCGACCGGTTCCCCCCTGCCCATGGCTTGGGCTGCCAGGGCGATAAAGCCGCGACCGGCCACAAAGCCCGAGTTCCAGCCCTGGGAATAGTACATGGACATGAAGGCACCGCCGAAGCCGGCCATGGCACCTGATAATCCGATGGCGATGTACTTAATCTTTAACACGCTGACCCCGACGCTGGATGCCGCGTCGGGGTTCTCCCCCACGGCCCTGATATTGAGGCCGAGCGGGGTTTTGTATAAAAAGAGCCATAGGAAAAAGACGAAGAGGAAGGCCAGGTAAGTGAGCACGGCGTGACCGGAAATGACCTCGCCCAGGACGGGAATCCTGTCGATCAGGGGAATCTTGACCGTGGGGATCAGGATATTGGGGGTGACAAGATTTCCCGTATTCCCCCTCAGGCCGGTGAACATGTTGAGCAGGAAGATGGTTCCGCCGGCGCCCAGCATGTTGACGGCAATACCCGCCAGGATAATATCCGTCTTCAGTTTCAGGGCGAAAAAGCCCATCATGAGCCCGATCAGGCAGCCGACCAGAACGGCGCCCAGCACGCCGATAAGCCAGCTTTGTGTCCAGTAGGCGAAAAGAAAGCCGAAAAGGGCGGTAATCATCATGGTGCCTTCAAGGCCGATATTGACTACGCCGGCCTTCTCCGCCACAACCGCGCCCAGGCTGGCGAAGAGAATGGGCGCCGTAATGCGCAGGATGGCGAAAAGAAAATCCGCCTTGAATATGGTTTGAAAAAGTTGCTCAAACATGCTTGTTACCTCCCTGCGCAAGCCTCGACGCGTCGAGCCTTTCCAGATCCTCCCGGGTCGTTTTTACAACCAGCTTCTGCCTGTAACCGGACAGGAACTGCTCAGCGGCAAAGAAGAGAAAGATGGCCGCCTGGATGATATCGATCATCTCGACCGGGACGTCACAATAGGTCGACATCAACAAGCACCCTTTATTGAGATAGGCGATGAAAAATGCCGCCAGGGGCACGTAGGACGGATTGTTTTTGGCCAGGATGGCGATGGTGATTCCCACCCAGCCGTAACCGGGCAAATCACGCCACAGGTAGGTCTGGTAGCGTCCCAGGACCTCGATGCTGCCGCCCATGCCCGACAGCATGCCGCCGATCACCTGGGCGAGGACAATGGTCCCCCCGACATTCATGCCCGAATAAAGGGAGAAAGACTCATTGATCCCGATCATCCGGATGGTGTAGCCCCAGCGCGTCCGGTAAAGGAAAAAGGAAACAAGCACAGTGGCGGCGATGGCGATGATGAAGCCGACCGTCAATTTGCTGTTGCCCGGGACCAGGGAGGGGATGATGGCCGACGGCTTGAACTCCTTGGTCATGGTGGCGCCCTTGGTCCGGTCGGCAAAGTGGAAATTCAAATAGTGGAGCACCAGATAAAGCAGAATAAAATTCAGCATCAGGCTGGTTACCATCTCGCTGGCCCCCAGCCATACTTTTAAAAGGGCAGGGATCAGCATGATCAGGCCGCAGACTGCCGTGGCGGCCAGGATACTAACCACCCAGTGCCAGCCCGAGTTGATGTTCAGGTAAACACCCAGGATACCACCCACAAAACCGCCCACCAGCACGCAGCCCTCCCCGGCCAGGTTGAACTGATTGGAGGAGAACATGACCGTGACGGCCAGGCCCGTGAAGATAATGGGAATCATAGCGGCCAGGACCTGGTAAAGATACTGGGCATTGAAGATGACGGCGCCGTCGTGAAAACTCAAAAGAGGGCCGATCAACAGATAGCGGAGCGCCGTGAAGGGTGTTTTGGAGCTCAAGAATATAAAGATCATGGCGACTAGGAGGGCGATCGCGATCGCCGCAGCCCCCCGGGCGACATTAAATAATCTCATTCGTCTGTCATGCATAGGAAGCCCTCCTGATCTCCTCCCCGCTTTGCTGTTTCAGGCCCAGCATGTATTCGCCCATCATCAGGTCATCCCATCGGCCGTCGTCGAAATAGCCGGCGATTTTGCCTTCGTAAAGAACAATGAGACTGTCCGACATCTCCATGACCTCGTTGAGGTCAGCGGATACAAGGAGCACAGCGGCCCCCGCCCTTGACAGGTCAAGCAGTTTCTTGCGAATCAGCTCCGTCGCCCCGACATCGATTCCCCTGGTCGGCTGGTCGGCAATGATCAGGATGGGGCTGCTGGAAAACTCACGGGCGACCACAACCTTCTGGATATTGCCGCCCGACAGCATTCCCACTTCCTGGCTCCTGGCCTTGCAAAGCACCGAATAATCCATGATCAGGCGGTCGCTCTCCTTGTGGAGTTCCTTCATCCTGAACAGGGGCCCCTTGTTGAAGCGCTTCTGCCTGAAGCGGTCGGAGATCACATTTTCCTCGACACTTGCCGTATGGGCAATGCCGAAGGTCATCCGGTCCTCCGGTACATAGGAGACGCCGAGGGAGCGGATTTTCGCCTGAGGCTGGCCGATCAGGCTTTCGCCGCCAACCTCAACAGATCCCTCTTGAGGCATTCTCAGGCCAAAGAGAATATCGACCAGTTCGCGCTGCCCGTTCCCCTCAACACCCGCGATACCTACAATCTCGCCGCTGCGGACCGAAAAGCTTACGCCATCCAATGCCTTTTTGCCCCATTCATTGACATAGTGCAGGTCTTCGACCTGCAGGACCACATCCCCTGGCGAGGCCGCTTCCTTTTCCACCTCCAGGATCACATCGCGGCCGACCATAAGGCGTGAAATCTCTTTTTCAGTAATGGATCCGGTATGGTAGACCCCGACCGATTTTCCGCCGCGCATGATGGTGATCCGGTCGGTCAGCTCTTTCACTTCATTCAATTTGTGTGAAATAAAGATGATGGTGAAACCCTCTTCCCTTAAGTTTCTCAGTTCCTCAAAAAGGGTCACCGTCTCCTGGGTGGTGAGGACAGCGGTCGGCTCGTCAAGAATCAGGACGCGCGCCCCCCGGACCAGGGCTTTTAATATTTCAACCTTCTGTTTCATGCCGGCAGTGATATCGGCGACACGGGCTGTCGGTTCCACGTGGAGATTATATTTCTCCGCGTTTTCCCGGGTCAGTTCCACTGCCTGCCTGTAGTCCAAAAATAATCCCGACTTTCTTGGCGCCATGCCGAGCACGATGTTTTCGGCGACGGTCAGGCTTGGGACAAGCATGAAGTGCTGGTGGACCATGCCGATGCCCTTGCTGATAGCGTCAATGGGGCTCGAAAAGTGAACAGGCTCCTCTCCGACGATGATCTCTCCTTCCGTCGGTTTTTCCAGGCCGAAGAGGATCTTCATCAGGGTTGATTTGCCCGCCCCGTTCTCCCCGATCAGGGCGTGAATCTCACCGGTCCTGATCGAAAAATCGACTTCCTGGTTCGCTGCGATACCGTTGGGATAGATCTTTGTAATTCCCTTCATCTGGACAACGACTTGGTTTTGATCCATTCGTTTTCCTCTCCTGTCTCACTTATGGTCCTGGACCCGCCAGGACGCAGCTAGGCAAAAGGGGACCTGCCAACAGGTCCCCTTCTTGCTTTCAATCGGCCATCAATGCTGTCAAAATTTTCACTAAGGCTGCATTTGGTCACGCAGGCTGACAACACCCATGGACTCATCGCCAATGGCCGAGGAGACCTGGATGGTGCCTTCCCGGACAGCCTTTTCCGCAGCGAACACTTTATCCTGGACTTCCTGGGGCGCGTACTTGGCAAAGTTCTTGTCTGAAACGAAACCAACTCCGCCTTCCACCAATCCGAGATTGACTTCCTTGCCCCAGTAAGTGCGTCCGGCATCCCACTCATCGAAAATCCAGATCAGGGAGTCGCCGATATTCTTGAGGCCTGAAGTCAGTGTGATGGCGGCCAGCTCGGCCGACAGGGTCAGCTCCTGGTCGGAGTCGACACCGATGAACCATCCCTTGCCCGACTCAAGCGCCGCCTCCGCGCCGCCGTTGCCCGAAAGACCCGCGACACCCCAGAGGATGTCGGCCTTGTTGTCATTGATCATGGCAAGACCCATCTCTTTGGCTGTCGCCGTATCCGCGTAGCTGTTAACGTAGCGTGTATCGACCTTGACCTCAGGATCCGTGGCTTTGGCGCCCTCGAGGAAACCGTAGAGGAAGTCGTTGATGACCGGGCTGTCAATGCCGCCGATGAAACCGACGACCTTCTCGGGATTGATGTTTTCAACCGAGGTCTGCGAGGTCATGGCCGCGGCAAAAACACCGATCAGGTAGCCCATGTCGTTCTGGCGGTAACTCAGGTTGACCACATTCTCGTTCTCGCCGACATAGGTTGTGTCATCGTAGATGAGGAACTTCTGGTCGGGGTAGGCGGTCGCCGCTTCCTTCAGGTAGTCGGGCATCTGATAGGTTCCGCAGATCACCAGGTCATAGACACCCATGGAGGCGACATCGTTGATGGTCTGCTGCCACTTGGGCTGGTCCGCGTCGGTAGCGCCCATTTCTTTTGTCTCATAGGTAATGCGGCCGGCATCGGCCAGTGTCTTCAAGCCGGCCTCAGCCGAGTCGAAGAAGGACTTGTCACCCAAGTTACCGTTAACCAGGTTGATCACTTTGTAGACATTTCCCGCGGGCTCAGTCTTGGCCGGCTCCTCAGGCTTCTTGTCACAGGCGACCATGGCGATCGCCATCAAGGCGACAAGCAAGAGCGCAAGCAATTTTTTCATCCTTTTTCTCCTTAAAAAATAATGCGTCTTCGTTAAAAACATGAAGACTCTGTCTTTCCCCTCCAAAACAGGACAGACATTTCCTTATGATCGGGTACGTCCAGGGGCCGCTGGCATTCCAGCCAGGTCATTTTTGTTGATATGCCTGGTAAATCAGCCTTGAGAGGACGCACACCATAGTAAATCTTACACATTTAAAAGCCGGAGGTCAATTATAAAAAGGTCACAATCCCAGCGTCCGGATCTCTGATCAGGCTTGCGGGCCATAGCGCCTGACACCGGCGACCCGGCCGGCAAGCTCCAGGACATCAGCAGACTCAATATCCATAAGCCGCAGGGTCGGCTTGCCCGCGAGCGCGATCAGCAATTGATCGTCGGCGACCCGCATGGCCAGGGAGGCGATGGTGTCCTGGCCGGTCTTGGATTGAAAAAAGACCAGGTCACCCTCCTCCATGGATTTGAGATCGGGGATCCCTGACTCGCTTTTTGCAAGCTCAACCGGCCTTCCCTGTTCAAAAAGGACATGGCGGTCGCGGGACAGGCTCAAACCGTTCAAAAGGCCGGCAATATGCATGGCGCCCTCCGGGCTGATGCCGCGGGCCGTCAGGCCCCCCGGCATGACGGGACTGTTATGGAAGGCCATCATGGTTACGACCAGCAGCTGCTGGACATTGTCTTCGGGCACCAGGGCCGCGAGCGGTGAAACCAGCATGACACCCGTGGTATTGATCCAGCCCGTCTTCTGGCCGGGCAGCTTGACCCTGAGCAGGTCTCCGTTCCGGTAGTCGGCGTAAAGAACGGTGCCCATGGGCGCCTCCATGACCAGGGAGCCCGACCGCGCGTGGCTCATGACCCGCTTGAAGGGCACGCGCACAATGATCCGGGCCACACTGCCCTCGGGCGAAATCGAATCGGTATCGGCCACCAGATGGCTTCGCCTGACGTAGCCGGTCACGCCGTCATCCAGCCGGACCTGAATAAAGCTTCTCCCTTTCGTATCCAGCATGGTCACGCGTTCATTCAGAAGAGCCTCGGCCACACGGGCGCTTGCAGGATCCGGCTCAGAGAAGAGAGGCGCTGCCGCGACACTTACCACGGCTGTATCTTCGGCGTGCAGGTAATCATCCCAGCCGGGAGGCAGGGTTTCCTCCGCCGGGGGCGTGACGTCAAAATCAAAGGTCTGCTCTGAGATACGCGGAACGACGAAAAAGAGGCCTGCCATGAGCAGGGTGAAGACCAGGATCGCGATCATCCACGAGGGGATTCTCCGTCTCCTGCTGATGAGAAAGACCGGCTTGCTTCTCTTTTTTTTCTGTGAAAGGGGTTCCGTTTCCATCTGATCCGGTGTAATACCCCGCTTGATTTCTATTTTTGGCGGGCTGAACCTGTCCTCTTGTTTGTCAGGCATCTGCTGCCTCCCCCCCGGGGTGAAAGACCGTGATCAGGACACAAAAGGCGACGGCGAACTCATTTTCGTGTGAAATGCTGAGCGACAGCCCCTGACCGCCAAGTTTTTTATAGAGCGCCCCGGCAGCCCCGTGTAGGAATACTTGAGGCGCGCCGGCAGGATCGCACAATATCTCGATGTCGCGAAAAGAGATTCCCGCTCTGCCAATACCGCTGCCCAAAGCCTTTGACACGGCTTCCTTGGCTGCGTAGCGGCCTGCCAGCCTGCGCGGGTCCCCGGAGCAAATGGTCATCTCTTCCTTAGTATAGACACGGTTGAGAAAACGGTCGCCATGGCGCGCCAGAACCCCCTCAAGGCGTCTGACCGATATGAGATCAATTCCCGTTCGCATAAGCCATCCTTATGGTTCCCGGTGCTTTTGCCGCAAGCGCAAATCATCACCAATAAAGGCGTATTTGAGAAAATTACCGTTGAGGCGGCTGGCGATCCTGCCGTCATAGAAACGGGAAAAATCGGCCACCTCAATGTTGGAGGCGATGATGGTGGCAAGTTTCCTGTGCTGGCGGGCGTCGAGCAAAAGGATCAGCTGGGCGTAGGTATCGGGTGTGGCGGGCTCCGTCCCCAGATCGTCAATCAACAAAAGGTCCCAGGTCTGAAGCGCATGAAAGAGCATGGAAGCCTCCTCCAGCAAATCGGGGTCGGGCCGGAAAGAGGTCTTCTGCCTTTTGTGCCGGGTGATCAGGTCAAAAAGATTGGGTGCTGTGATGTAGACGACGGATTTGCCCTCCTCCATCAGGCGGTGGCCCACGCACTGCATCAGGAAGGTCTTGCCTGTCCCCGGCCCCCCCGAAAAAAAGAGGTTGCGGTCACGAAGCCGGTCAAAGTGACCCGTGTAAAGCTGGGCCATCTGCAGGTAATCCGCCATCCTCTCGCGGGCTGAAACTTGGACATCGCCGCATTTCAGTTTCCTGTTGCTGAACAAGTTGAGATTGAAGTTGGCGAAGACGTGGCTTTCATCCGTCAGATCAGGGAAATAGGCGGGCAAAATCTCCTGGATGATCTGCCTGCGGCACCGGCACCAGTCCCCGTCGGCCCTTCCGGTGTCCTGGCAGGCGCGGCAGACAAAAACCGGCTGGTCGTAGCCATCGTCAATGCTGTGATGTTTCAAAAAAGAAAGGCGTTCCTCCTCGACCCGGGCAAAAGATTCCGCCTCCTGACCGCCTTGGCCCGCTTCCTGCTCAAGCACCGCCAGAAGCTGGTCCAGCCCCGCGGTCCTGAGCCTGCGGTCAAGGATTTCCAGGTCGGGAAAGCCCGCGTAAAGCCGGCTCACCCGCTCGTCCCGCGCCTGGAAGGCCTGGTTGCGCCGCTGCTCATAGACGCGAACCAGATCATGGTTGATTTTCTGGGTCAGGCTCTTCACGCGTCAACCCCGCCCTCCGTCTCATCGGCGTCGATACGCGGCATCCGTGTGTCGTAACCAGCCGCGCTGTCCGCGTCGCGCTCTTCACCCTCCCTGAAGTTGCCCCGGTTGTCG
This sequence comes from uncultured Mageeibacillus sp., assembly GCA_964606165.1. Classification (GTDB taxonomy): domain Bacteria; phylum Bacillota; class Clostridia; order Saccharofermentanales; family DTU023; genus UBA4923. The sequence goes on along the minus strand of CAZSFQ010000002.1, from coordinate 95,219 downwards.
CGGGCCAGGACCTGCTTTTTACGCGCCCGCCCCGCGTCAGCCTCGCGGTTTTTCTCATATTCCCTAACTTGTTCAATGGTCACAAGTCCGCTCTCATGCCAGTCCTTAAGAACAGCGGTGACAAAACGAATGCTCGGTTTCGAGGCTCCCCGCGTCTTGGCCAGTCCCTCGTCAATGATCTCCCGGTCGTAGCCGAACTCGTCGATCCACATCTCGATATCCTTCAGGTCGTATTCAGTCAGGACCCGCCTGAGCCTTTTGCCCACATAGGCCTTGATCTTGTTTTTCTCGAGAAAACGGGCGTAGTAGACCGACAGTTGATCATAGGTTTTGACTCCGGCCGCCGCCCAGTCCTCGGCGATCCTGTTGGCGTAGCCCGGCCCGTCCAGCCTGTTATTGTTGGCCGCTTCCTGAAAGAGAGCGTATATCACTTCCGGCTCGAAACCATAAGCCTCGAACCAGCGGTCGATCTGGTCGTACCACATGAAGGTCATGATGCCCTGGAAAAAAGTCATCTTGATCAGGTTAACCATTCGCTCGCGCTCTTCGTTCAAATTCTCGCGCTGCATGATCTCGCTCGGCCGGGATGAGGTAATGGGGCGGTACCTTTTTTGCAATTCAAGCATCTTCAGGTCAGTAATGGAAATGTCAGTGTCCCCCACCAGGATCAGCTGCATGCGCTGGAGCTCCAGCAGGGATTCATCCACGGCTTCCTCCGTGATCCCCAGTCGATCGGCGATGTCGGACCGGGTCGCGTCACGCGATCCATAGGTGGAAACACTGTTGAGGAAGAGGTAGCATTTGACCGCGTTGCCGCTCAATTTCGGCATCATGTCATGGATAAATAGATCAGGAACCGGTGTGTCGCTGAACATGATCGAATGATCTTCCTTGATACGCAAAGCAGGCACCCCTCTCTTACAGCTGTCGTGCCTTCTCATCTTAGCAAACTACGGTCAGGTAACAAGGGGAGAACCTGGCAGGTTCTCCCCCGGACTTGCGTCAGTACCCTGGCACCTATTCCGTCTTTGCCAGGCGGAGATAAGCCTGGTAGCGCTCATCGGCGGCCTGACGGGCCAGGTCGAAGATCTCTTCAACCTTGTCCTCGGAATACTTCTGGCGAAGCGATGTGTAGCGGACTTCCCGCTCCAGGAATTCCTTGTAATCCCTGGTGGGCGGCTTGGAGTCCAGTACAAAGGGATTCTTGGCCGGGTCTTCGGCTGCATGGGACGGATTATAGCGCCACAGATGCCAATAACCCGTTTCGACCGCGTCTTTTTCACGCTGCTGGGACAGGGTCAAGCCTCCCCGAATCCCATGGTTGATGCAGGGCGAGTAGGCAATCACAAGGGAAGGGCCGTTCCAGGCCTCCGCCTCACGAAGGGCCCGCAAGGTCTGGGCCTGGCTGGCGCCCATGGCGATCTGGGCCACATAGACGTAGCCGTAGGCAACGGCCATCATGCCCAGGTCTTTCTTCTTCAAGGGTTTGCCGCCGGCAGCAAACTGGGCGACAGCTCCCAGCTGGGTCGCCTTGGATGCCTGGCCGCCCGTGTTGGAATAGACTTCCGTATCCAGGACCAGGACATTGACATCCTCACCTGAAGCCAGAACGTGGTCCAGGCCGCCATAGCCGATGTCATAGGCCCAGCCGTCACCGCCGATGATCCAGGTTGAACGGAGCATGAGGTAGTCCCTGAGTTCCAGGATCCGGTCGCGCAGCGCACCGCTTTCTTCCGACAATTCAGCGTCTGTCAGGGCAAAAACCAACTTGGCCGCCACCCCGCGCGCGCCGTCCTTGACCTCCTTGTTTTCAAACCAGTCGTCCAGCGATTCGCGCAGGCTGGCGGGGAGGTCAGCCCTTTCGGACAAGTCCTTCACATAGCCGGTCACCCGGTCGCGGATCTGTTTGACGCCCAGGTGCATGCCCAGCCCGTATTCAGCATTGTCCTCAAAGAGCGAGTTGGCCCAGGACGGTCCGAAGCCGTCATCATTGACGCAGTAAGGCATGGAAGGAGCTGAGCCCCCCCAGATGGAAGAGCAGCCCGTGGCGTTGGCGATCATCATGCGGTCACCGAAGAGCTGGGTCGCAAGACGGACATAGGGCGTCTCGCCGCAACCGGCGCAGGCGCCGGAGAACTCCAGCAGGGGACGCTCAAACTGGCTGCCCTTGACAGTTGCAGTGCTCATGGGGTTGGGCTTTTTCGAAAGCGATTGGGCGTACTCCCAATGTTCGGCTTCCAGCATGTGGGCTTCCAGGGGCTCCATGACCAGGGCTTTTTCCTTGGCCGGACAGACCTGGGCACAGGAACCGCAGCCGGTGCAGTCCAGGGCTGAGATCTGGATCCGGAACCCGTACTGATCGTAAGGTTTCATGCCCTTGACAGTCTTGAATGTATCGGGGGATCCGGCGACTTCTTCCTCGGTCAGCAGGAAGGGCCGGATAACGGCGTGCGGACAAACGTAGGCGCACTGATTGCACTGGATGCAGTTTTCAGCAATCCACTTGGGGACATTGACGGCAATGCCGCGTTTTTCGTACTGGGCGGTCGACTGGGGCATGGTTCCGTCCACGTGGTCCATGAAGGCTGACACGGGAAGGCTGTCTCCCTCCTGCCTGTTCATCACATCCGCGATGTTGAGAACGAAGGCTGGGGCCTCACGGAATTTGAGCGGTGTATCCTCCGCCTGGCGCCAGGCGTCCGGTACCTTGACTTCCCTGACCTGCTCAATGCCGGCATCGACGGCCCGGTAGTTCATTTTGACGACGTCCTCGCCCTTATCGCCGTAGGACCTGACGATGGCTTCCTTCATGTGCCGGACGGCTTCATCAACCGGGATCACCTGGCTGATCTGGAAAAAGGCAGCCTGGCAGATGGTGTTGATCCTGTTGCCCAGGCCAATGTCCTGGGCGATGGCAACCGCGTCGATGATGTAGAAACGGATGTCATTTTGGGCCAGATAGCGCTTGACCTGACCGGGCAGGAAAGCATCCAGCTCTCCTTCTGTCCGGGTCGTGTTGAGCAGGAAGGATCCGTCCTTTTTGAGGACCTTGAGCATGTCATATTTGCCAATATAAGCCTGGTTATGACAGGCGACAAAATCTGCGTTTTCGACCAGGTAGGGTGCCCGGATGGGTGAGTTGCCGAAGCGGAGATCCGAGATGGTAACACCGCCTGACTTCTTGGAATCATAGGAAAAATAGGCCTGGGCGTACATGGGCGTGTTGTCGCCGATGATCTTGATGGAATTCTGGTTGGCCCCGACCGTCCCGTCCGAGCCCAGCCCCCAGAAACGGGCCGCGAAGGTACCCTCGGGCGAGACTTCCAGCGATTCAGTGACGGGAAGCGAAAGATGGGTGACATCATCTTCGATTCCGATGGTGAAGCCCAGCCGGGGCTCCCCCTCCGCCAGCATGTCAAAAACAGCGTTGATCTGCGAGGGCGTCGTGTCTTTTGATCCCAGCCCATAGCGGCCGCCCGACACCAGAATGGGACTTTCGGCGCAGGAGAGGGCCGAAACAACGTCAAGGTAGAGCGCTTCACCCTGGGCCCCCGGCTCCTTGGAGCGGTCCAATACCGCCAGTTTTTTCACGGACGCGGGAATGACCTCAAGCAGCCTTTCGGCGCTGAAGGGCCGGAAAAGATGCACGTGGATGACGCCTGTCTTGCGGCCCTGACAGTTAAGATAATCCACGGTTTCACAGACGGTATCGTAGACCGATCCCATACAGATGATGATCTCCTCCGCCTCCGGATCGCCGTGGTAGACAAAGGGCTTGTAGACCCGGCCGGTCAGCTTGCTGATCTCATCCATGTAGTGTTCGACAATATCCGGGATCTCAAGATAGAACTTGTTGGGAGCTTCTTTCATCTGGAAGAAGATGTCAGGATTCTGCGCCGTACCGCGGATGCAGGGATCATTGGGAGTCAGGCCGCGTTTTCTGAAAGCGTCAAGGGCCTCCTGATCGACCAGTTCTGCCAGATCAGCGTAATCGAGCTGCTCGATCTTCTGGATCTCATGCGAGGTCCGGAAACCGTCAAAAAAGTGCATAAAGGGCACACGGCCCTTGATGGCCGCCAGATGGGCGACGACACCCAGATCCATGGCAGCCTGGACACCGTGCGAGGCCAATATGGCAAAGCCGGTTTGCCGCGCGGCCATGACATCGCTGTGGTCACCGAAGATGGACAGGGCGTGGCCGGCGATGGCCCGCGCCGAAACATGAAAGACGGCGGGCAAAAGCTCACCGGACATTTTATACATGTTGGGGATCATAAGGAGCAGGCCCTGGGAAGCCGTGTAGGTCGTCGTCAGCGCACCGGTCGCCAGCGATCCGTGGACAAAGCCGGCAGCGCCTCCCTCAGACTGCATTTCAATCACTTGAACGCTTTGCCCGAAGATGTTCTTGCGGCCTTGCTGGGACCACTGGTCCACACTGTCCGCCATGCCGGACGACGGTGTAATCGGATAGATCCCCGCCACCTCAGTGAAAGCGTACGACGCGTACGCCGCCGCCGTATTTCCATCCATGGTCACGTAATTTTTCTTTTTCGACATTGTGTTTCCCCTATCGTAATATTTACCATTTACTTACTATTTAATGCCCGGATTATTATAGCACGGTCACAGTTCAGCGCTTCCACAGGGAGTGTCCTGTCATCTCCCGGGGCTTCTCAAGCCCCAGAACATCGAGCATGGTGGGCGCAAGGTCAGCCAGCCTGCCGTCCTCAAGCCGGCCCCGGCCCAGTCCTGCGCCGATCAGTTTAACCGGATTGGTTGTATGCGCGGTAAAGGATCCGCCGTTGGCGGGATCGATCATTTCTTCCAGATTGCCGTGGTCGGCTGTGATAAAGGCAATCCCTCCCCGGCTGAGTATAGCCGGAACGATTCTTGACATGCACTGGTCGACGACCTCCAGAGAGCGGACCGCCGCGTCAAATATTCCCGTATGCCCGATCATATCGCCGTTGGCGAAATTCAGGATGATCACATCAGGCGCGCTCTCCTCTATTGCCTCCAGGAGACGGTCGGTTACCTCAAAGGCGCTCATCTCCGGTTGCAGGTCGTAGGTCGCGACCTTGGGAGACGGCACCAGGATGCGACTTTCGCCAGGGAAAGGCTCTTCGCGGCCCCCATTGAAAAAGAAGGTTACGTGGGCGTATTTTTCCGTTTCAGCGATCCGGAGCTGGGTCAGCCCCGCGTCCGCGATCACCTGGCCGAAGATTCCCGTCAGGCTCTGGGGCGGGTAGGCCGTCTTGAAATCCGTGAAAGTCTCAAAATCGGCGCTGTACTCCGCCATGCCCACGTAGGCGAGGCCCAGAGGTGAAGCGATGACAGGAAATTCCTTGAAGCCGGGCTGGCAAAAAGCCCGGGTCAGTTCCCTGGCCCTGTCGGGCCGGAAGTTGAAGAAAATAAAGCTGTCGCCGCTCCTGATGGGAGCGACAGGGTTCCCGCCATCGTCTGCCATCAAAACAGGCAGAATAAACTCGTCGGTCACGCCGCGCGCGTAGGAGGCCCGGATGGCGGCTACCGGATCGGTCGCCCGCTCTCCGTCAAAACCGACGGCGGTCAGCGCCCGGTAGGCCTTTTCCACCCGCTCCCAGCGGTTGTCCCGGTCCATGCCATAATAGCGGCCGCCCAGGGTCGCGACGCGCCCGACCCCAGCCACCCGGAGATGGGCCAGGAGCGCTTCCATGTAGCCGGCGCCTGATTCGGGCGGCGTGTCACGGCCGTCAAAGAAAGCGTGGATGGCAAGATCGCGCACCCCTTCTTTTTTGGCCATGTCAATCAGGGCGAAGAGGTGCCTGATATGGCTGTGTACCCCGCCGTCCGAGAGCAGGCCGGCCAGATGGAGAGTGGCCTGGCTGCCGGCCGCCCGCCGCATAGCCCACAGGAGAGCTTCGTTTTCAAAAAAGGTCCCGTCTTCCACGGCATTGCTGATCCGCAAAAGGTCCTGGTAGACAATTCTCCCGGCACCGATATTGGTGTGTCCCACCTCCGAGTTACCCATCTGCCCGTCGGGGAGGCCGACATCATGGCCGCTGGTTTGAATGACCGACTCCGGCCATGTCCCCGACAGGCTGTCGAGATAAGGCGTCCTGGCAGCCAGCACGGCATTGCCTTCGGTTTTTTCCGATATGCCCCAGCCGTCCAAAATAAGGAGCGCGACGGGGCCTCCTGGTTTTTCGGTCATCTTCCTACCCCTTGGCTATGGCGCCGAATTCGGCGGCTTCCAAGGAGGCCCCGCCGATGAGCCCGCCGTCAACATGCGGCTGGGCAAAAAGACCGGCGGCGTTTTGGCTGTTGATGGAACCGCCATAAAGGATCTTGACGTTTTCCGCAGACTCCGGATCATACAAACCATCCAGCAGGGTCCGGATGAAAGCGCAGGCCTCTTCAGCCTGTGCCCCGGTCGCCGTGTCCCCTGTGCCGATGGCCCAGACCGGTTCGTAGGCGATCATGATCTGGCAAAGTGAACTGGCGGCAACCCCGTCAAAGGCCGCTTCGACCTGTCTTCGCAGCACTTGTTCCGTCTCGCCTTTTTGCCGTTCTTCTTTCAATTCACCCAGACAGACGATGGGACGCACACCCCAGTTAAGGGCCGCCTTCAGCTTGGCATTCACCGTTTGGTCTGTCTCACAGAAGAAGTGACGCCGCTCGGAATGGCCGATGACGACGTAGGCTACATGCATCTCAGCCAGTGTTTTCATGGAAACTTCGCCCGTATAGGCGCCGCTGTCTTCCTGGTGGCCATTTTGGGCCGCCACCCGCACCGGGCTTCCCGCCGCGTGGGCCAGGGCCGCTTCAAGCGCCGTAAAGGGTACGGCCGCGATAACCCGGGACGATGCCGCTGCCGCGTAAGGCAGCAACTGGTCGATATAGGCGACTGCTTCGGCTGGCACACCGTAATGCATCTTCCAATTCCCCGCCGCCACCAGACCGCGCGGATCGCGGTCGAGCAGGCAGTCGATCCCCGGAAGAACCTTGCCTTCAAGAAACTCCAGCGAGGCTCCGCCGCCGGTTGAAATATGGGTCACCTTACCGGCAAAGCCCAGCTGTTCGATGGCCGCGGCTGAGTCGCCGCCGCCGATAATGGAAATGATGCCCGCGTCAGCGATGGCCTGGGCCACCTTGCGTGTCCCGCGGCTGAAGGCCTCAAATTCGAAAACCCCCACCGGCCCGTTCCAGACAACCGTACCGGATGAAGCGATGATGTCACCGAACAGTTCCGCCGTTTCAGGGCCGATATCCAGCCCCATCATGTCGTCGGGAATCTGATTGGAAGGCACGATGACAGGGACGGCATCCGCCGCGTAACGGTCCGCGACCGTGGTGTCGACCGGCAGGACCAGCTTGACTCCCTTTTCCTCGGCAAGGGCCATCAATTCCCTGGCCAGGTCGAGTTTATCCGTTTCACAAAGCGAGCTGCCGACCGGCCAGCCCTTTGCGGCCTGGAAGGTGTAGGCCATGCCCCCTCCGATCAGAAGATTGTCGACATTGTCGATCAGGTTGCGGATGACGCCGATTTTATCAAAGACTTTGGCGCCTCCCAAAATGGCGGTCAAGGGTCGTTTCGGTTGGCTGACCGCCCGCCCCAGCATTTCCAGTTCGCGGTTGATAGTGTAGCCGGCAACAGCCGGAAGCAAGGAGGCTGCACCCGCAGTCGAAGCGTGGGCCCGGTGGACTGCCCCGAAGGCGTCACTGGCGTAGAGCTCGGCCATGGAGGCCAGCTTCTTGGCAAAAGCGGGATTGTTCTTTGTTTCTTCCTTGTGGTAGCGGACATTTTCCAGAAGCAGGATTTCCCCATCCCCCAGCTTTTCGGCTTTCGAAAGAGCGTCCGGCCCTATCACATCCTTTGCCAGGGTGACAGGCCTTTCAAGCAATTCAGACAGGCGGGCTGCCACAGGGGCCAGGGAAAGGGCGGGATCGAAGCCCTTGGGCCTGCCCAGGTGGGACACGATGATGAGCCGGGTACCCCGCTCCAGAAGGGCGCGGATGGTCGGAAGCGCTGCCCGTATTCGCCGGTCATCCGTAATCTCACCGGTCGCCTTGTCCAGCGGCACATTGAATTCGGCGCGCAAGAGGACGCGCTTGCCCTTGACTTCCACATCATCAATTGTTTTCTTGTCGTAGATAACCATTTTTTCCTCACATATTCTCATGCGTACCGGCGGGGCCGGCCTGCCATTTTAATCTTCAAGATAAGAGCGCCCAATCAGCTCCATTCCAGTCTAATACCTTGACCAAAAATCCGCAGTTGGCATTTCTCCGAATATTTTAACCTAAATCAAGCGGGATAAGGAATTCAAGACAATGGCTTTGAAAGAAAAACACTTTCCAGGCTATACATGGACGCGTGCTGGTCATCTCCCCTGCCATGGCTGTCGGAACCGGCTGTACAGATCATGTCCAGGCCGGACGCGGCTGCCCGCATCATATGGGATTCTTGCGGCGTAGCCTGGCCGTGGAAACACTCGATTCCCCTGACGCCCTGGTCACGGACAGCAGCGAAACGACGGTTCAGCATCCATCCGGCATCAGGGTCCGAAGGATGGCCGCACCAGCCGTATTGCTGCGGGTGGGCCAAAACGGCCACTCCCCCCGCCTGGCCGATCACTCCCGCGACTTCTTCCACTTCTCTTCTTTTTCTGGGAACAAAAGCCGGCCGCCCTTCGTTCAGAAGCTCACCGAAGGCGCTGGCAATGGACGGGAAGCCCGCGTGCTCAACCAGCCAGAGGGCCATGTGGACGCGGCCGTGTATCCTGGTCTCCCCGCCTGACTCTGTCAGGTCCCCGGCGCGGATGGCGTAGCCAAGCCGGTTCAGCCGTTCAATCATCTTGAGATTTCGCTCTTGGCGCTCCAGGACGACTTCTTCCAGATAACCCATCATGGCAGGGGGCTGATCCTCATTGAAGTAGCCCAGCAGATGAATCTCCTGCCCCTGGAAGCGGGCGCTGCATTCAACCCCTGGGACAAAACGGGCTTGCGCGCCAAGCTCATGAAGGGCAAAGCGCAGGGCAGGAACCCCCGCCATGGAATCATGATCAGTCAGGGAGAAGGCCTTGAGCTTGTTTGCCATGACTTCCCTAACCAGGTCCAGGGGTGATTGCGCGCCATCCGAATAGTGGGAATGCAGGTGAAAATCGACTCCTCCGCCGCAGCTGGCTTCATGGAGGTAGCGGGCCAGCGGTAAATCAGTCATGACCTGTGTCTTCAACCGGCAGCCCGGGGGGCTCCATGGTATCCGAGATAAAGTAGCGGGGCCTTGCCTTGACTTCACGAAAGAGAGAATCGATGTAGATCCCGATCAGTCCCAGGCTGATCAGGATGATGCTGCCGATCAGGAGCTGGAGCAGGATGACGGTTGTGAAGCCGGTTGCCGCCCGGCCGCGAAAATACATGACCAGAGTCTGGATGGAAAGCCCCATGAAGACCAGCAGGAAGAATGTTCCCATGCTGCTGATGAGCAGGAGGGGGCGTGAAGAGAATCCGGTCAGGGCGCTGATGGACAGCTTGAGCAGTTTGCGAAAGCCCCATTTGCTGTTGCCGGATTTTCGTTCCCCTACGACAAAGGGCAGGGAAACGCGGCGAAAGCCCATCCAGGCAGAAAGCGCCCTGAAAAAAGTATCCTTTTCCGGTAAGGTCTTCCAGTAGTCGACCACTTTGCGGTCAAGCAATTTGAAATCCGACGCGTTCTTAAGCGAAATACCCGACATCTTTTTGAAAATCGCGTAAAAGAGATTGGATGCCAGTCGGTTTTTCAAGGGGGATCCGCCCGCGGTCTTGACCCCTTCGACGATCTCGCAGCCCTCCTGCCACAGCCTGATCATTTCGGGAATATATCGCGGCGGGTGCTGAAGATCCCCGTCCATGACAATGACAGCCTGGCCCCGGGCCTGGTCGAGGCCGGCGCAGATGGCCGCCTCCTTGCCGAAGTTGCGGGACAGCCGCAAGGCCCTGACCCTTTGCCTGGTTTCGCCACCGGCGGTCAGCCTGTCCCAGGTTCGGTCTTCCGAGCCGTCGTCCACCGCGAGGATTTCATAGGGAAAACCAGCTGATGCCAGCACCTCTTCTGTTGCTTCGAGGGTAATGTCAACCTGATCCGCTTCGTTGTAAAAGGGGATGACGACGGAGATCAGTGTCGGGGCGCCGCTTTGCATAACCGGTCAGTCGATGACGCGGTTGACCCTGGCCGCCGCGACATAGCGCTGCAGGTCAGTGATTATTACGCCGCCATTCGAACTGCTCGCGTGGATCATCTGATCATTGCCTATGTAGATGCCCACGTGGTGATAGCCGCTTCCCCTGCTGAAGAAGAGCAGGTCACCCGGCAAAAGACTGGAGTAATCTTTGCCTGAAATCGCTATCCTGGTGCCCAGCTGTCTGGCCTGGGGGTCAGCGCCATGTGGAATGTTCTTATAGCCGATGGCCTCGAAGACGTATTTCACAAGGCCGGAGCAGTCAAAGCCGCTCATGGTTCTGCCGCTGTAACGGTAAGGCACGCCCAGCGCGGATCTGGCGATATCAACAACCTGCTGTCTGGTGTCGCTGTTGCCGCTGGAGGAACTGCCGCCGGAAGCCGGCCCGCTGCTGCCCGAACTTCCGCTGCTGCCGGAAGAACTGGCAGCTGCCGGCTGATCCTTCGATATCAGGTCATTGGAAATATAGCCCGTCTTCCCGGCCGAGGTCTGGATCATGGTCCAGGAAGGGCCCGCCGCTTTGACGGTCAGCTTATCCCTGTACCGGACCACCACAACGATGGCGCAGTTTGTGTTGGGCTCCGACCGGATATTGGCGGCATTGGTCGTGACATAGACCGAGCCGGACGTCTTGGTAAAGCCGGCGGGCGGAGGCTCGATATGGGTCAGAAGATCGCTGCGGACAAAGCCGGTTGTCCCATTTTCGAGCTTGACCTTGGACCAGGTATCGTTGGCCTCAAGCTCCGTGACGGCCTGGTCCATGGCAAGCCGGGCGACGACGGAGGCGTCGGTCGTCGGGGAGCTTCTGACATTGACTGAACTGGAAGCGGCATAGAGCTTGCGGTTGGTCTTGATGAAGGGGTTGGCGGGAGGTGTGTCCCGCAAAAGGTGGTTGAAGACATAGGCGATCACCCCGCCTTCGGTCCGGACCTTGGACCATCCCCCGTTATCCGAGATCTGGAAAATCCGGTCGTCCATAAAGGCCGCGCCGATGATCTCGGAATCGGTGGAAGGCTCCTCACGGAGGTTGGCCACCTCGGTATTCACGTATTTATAGCAGCCGGTCTCAAGCTCGGTCAGCTCATCAGCCGGCTTGTTGGGGCCGAACAAATCATTGTGCATGTAACCGTTCAGGCCATGCTCAGTTCTGACCTTGGACCAGTCGTCCCCCGCTTCCATGACCTGGACCGTCATGCCGCGCAGAGCGAAACCCGCGATCGGGTGGTTGGTGCCCGGACCTTCCCTGACGTAAACCTGGCGGTTTTGCACATAATAGGTTTCACCTGTTTTTGGGATAAAAAAGGGCGTATCGCTGACACTGCCGCTCCGGATGTAGCCCTCAATATTTTCCCAGCGGACCGGTGTCCATTCATCGGCTTCACCGGTCTGGAACAGCTCGTCATTGAGCCGGACGACGGCAAGAAGCCGGGAAGATTCGACGGGGTCCTCATAAATCCCGGCGGAATCCTTGATCACGTAAACGACTGGATAGGTTTCCCCGCCATCCGGCTCAGTAGTCTCCGCCGGAGGCAGCTCAACAATAAGGATGGTCGGTTCCGGTTCCGATTCCGGTTCTGGTTCCGTTTCTTCCGGTCCCTGGTCCGGCTCGAGGGGAAGGGGGTGGTCGCGGTCGATCAGGCCGCCCGGCCCTTCGAGGTCACTGTAGTCCTGCAGGGGTACCTCGACCTGTTTCGAGGAAGCAACCGCCGCGATAAAGACAGCGATAATCAAGACAAAAGCCAGGGCGGGAAGGCCGAAGAAAAGGAGCCGCCCGCTCGCGCCTCTTGTGGCCTGCCGGCGCCGGCTGACATTGGGGCGTCCGCGCTTGGCAACCCTTCCCGGTCTGATCAGACGGTTTTTTTCGCTTCCCCGCGCAGGGGTTTCATCCGACATGAACTGTTTCCTTCCACAGCAAAAAGGCGCCGTATTCAAATACCGGCTTTTTGCCATTATAGCACCGGGATAAAAGGCGTACAATCACAATTGGATTACAGATGGATAACTTCTATCCCGTGCAAGCCTGCAAAAAACGGTCCGCCAGGCGGCTTCCGGCCAAGAGGTCGGCTACGCCGCCGCAGCTCAAATCCTCATTCGCGAATTGTTTGACCGTCCTTCTTACCAGGAGGGCCAGCTGGTCTTCCGAAAGGGCCAATGCCGCTTCCGACAGGCCCGGCCAGCCGTCACCGGCTCCGTTATACCCCAGGCCTTTGCCAAGTGCAGCTTTTATCAGTTCCGCCTTGCGGGGACCCCCGCGCCGGATGAGCGTGGAATCGTCCGCCACTGCCAGAATGGCCAGAAGCGCCCGCAGTCCCGCCGTGTTTTCATCCGCGCCTGACCCCAGAGCGCCGCCAAGAACAGGAAGCCCCGCATGAAATATCGAAGGAAAACCGCAGATGGCCTCCCCCCGGATACCGCGATCCCGCCCCTGACTGCCCAGGTCTTTTGAAAGCTGTCCAAAATAGGAAATTTTCTCCAGGCTTTCTTCCAGATCCCGGGCTGTCTCTGCCGACAATCCCATAAGATCGCGGGCTACCTGGTCCCGGCCCCGCCCGCTCCCCTGCCCGTCCGCAAGGAAGACGGCCCGGCTGTAGCGGCCGGCCGCAAAAAGCAGGATACCGGAAAGATAAATCCAGCCCCGGTGGGTGTTGACTCCTGCCGTTTCAGCTTCCATGGCAGCTTCTGCCCAAATTCCCGCCATCCTGAGCCGGGCCGCGGAGCTGTATTCCCAGCCGGCCTGGAAGGCCCGGCGGTAATAGGGGGCCAGGACAGCCTGGCTCCTGATGAAAGTGAACCGGTCCATGTCTGTGTGTGAACCGGCGCTGCAGGGGGTCACAAGACCCGGCTTGGGCGCCACCATCAACTCAAAGGAGGAAGCCTCCAAGGCCAAAGCCGCCGCCTGGTCCGCTAAAACCTGACGGGTATAGCGGAGCAGCAGATCCTCCACTTTCTTTTGCAAAAGCTCTGCCGGATGGGCTCTCGATACTGCGCACAGCTGGGCTGGCCGGTCGCAGAGGAGGCACTTTCTGGGCTCCAAGCCCGCCGAGGCCCGGCCGAGCGGGCGGCCATCCGTATCCAGCACATCGAGATCGAGCAGACGGGTTGGCCCGGACCCTTCTTCCAGATCCAGGGTCAGCGATTTCAGGGCTGAAGCCGCCAGACCCTCAACAGCCAGAATTGACTCATCTCCTGTATCCACCCTGCGCGACTTATCAGCGGTAAGCCTGACTCCCAGAGCCTTGAGACTGGTGAGCAGCCTGGCTTTTTCCCGGTCGAAAAAAAAGGAGGAAAGAGCCGTACGCTTGACCCTGCCCGGCATATTCAAGGTCATGGTAAGGACGGGGCAGCGGTATTCCCTTAACAGATCCTCCTTTATGGCGGCACGCTTGTCCCGGGCATCCAGCAGCTCTTCCAGGGAGACGGGCCGGCCGCCAGGGGCAAGATAGTCGTGGAGGGGGCGGGCGGGCATGGGTCAGGCTTCGTTGTCAGGCTCGGAGAAGGTCATCAGCTGGAGCGAGTTCAAGTCGGCCAGCCTGTAATCGGACGGGATATTGACCAGGCCCAGGATCTGTGAGTTTTTTGTGATGGGATGGATCAAAAATTCCTGGTAGAGCTGGAAGTCCTTGATCTTACCCGTCGACTTGACGTGCATGCGGGGGCCGGTACAGTAATGGCGCTGGTCCCCGATCAGGACGTGACTGGCGTCCAGATAGGAGATGGTCAAATCGTCTTCAATCATTTTTTTGACGCAGGTTTCCAGTTCCTTGAGGTTAATGTCCGGCCGGTCATGAAAGGAAAGAATGAAACCCGAACGGACATCATAGTGCTCGAAGTGGTAGACCCGCCGGTCGATAAGGCAGTGTTCGACAAGGTCTTCCGCCGTATGGGCCATGCGGCGGTTGTTGATTGAGGCGAAGACAACTTTTTTTATATCATCCGGTTCGGGACCAAAAACGGTGGGCCGGGTGATGATGATCTCTTCCCCGATACCGATCAGGAGGTGGGCATTCATCCCAAGCTGTTCATAGATCAGGTCGAAGTGCTCAATGACAACGCGCTTTCCCTGCTCCAGGGCCAGCCGGATCGCGGCCGCCAGTTCATGAAGCTGGTGAAAGGCCATCTCAAAGCGGATATCCAGGTGATAGGTGTGGGGCTTGAAAAAGCCGGTATCATCCAGATTCATGATGGGCAGGGGGCGTACATTGACACCCTCGTCGTCATTGGTCAGCTCCAGGCCGGGGAACATCCCTTGCAGGAGAATGCTCTTTCCCGATCCGCTGTCGCCGACCAGGCCGATCAGCAAGTCGAAGGGGGACAGGAACTGCTGAGCGATCTGCTTGCCCTGGTCCACCATCCGCGGCGCCCCGCGCGGGGACAAAAGCACACTGTAGAGGTGGTTACGCTGCATTCGATCTGAATAGGACATGGCCGGTACTCCTTCTTCTCTTCCCGGGTCTCTCGGGCCGCTGACCCGCTTTTCTGCCCCCATCTTCTCACAGAAAGGACGGACCTGTCATCCTGGCGGCTGCCGGTTCTTCCGCGTCCCGTTCAGCTCATTTCCTCCAGCGGGGGAAGCTTGCGCATCTGCGAAGCCTGTTCGTAGGCGTAAGCCGCTTTGATCAGTATCGGTTCGGCGTAAGGCCTTCCGACAAATGTCAGGCCAAGGGGATTATTGCCGGCATCATATCCGACTGGCAGATTGATGCCCGGATAGCCTGAAACCGGCGCGAAATCAGCTGATCCCGGGCAGGCCAGCAGGTCCAGGCTGTTTTCTTCAAATACCTTGTCCAGTCCTTCCTGCCTGGAGACTTGAATCGCTTTCAGGCGGCCCGACAGGTATTGGGGTTCATGGCAGTTCCCCGAAGCCTTCAACTGCGCGTCAAGGAGGATATCCATTCCATATTTCAGTCCTTCCACAGGATGATCCGTGTAAAAATTGATAATATCCGCCAGGGATCTGCATTTTGTATTCACCGTGGAAAGATAATAATTCAAACATTTCTGGAACTCGTAAAGCAAAATCGACTCGTCGCACCTGAACTTATCCAGATTTGTATCCTGAACCAAAAAGGCGCCATGATCGGCTAATACTTCATAGGCTTGTTCACTCAACTCAATTTCCTGGCCAGTCAGTTGGTCATAGTAGGCCCTGTTGATGCCGATTCTCAGCCCCTGAAGACCGTCTTTCTGCAGAAAGTCCGTGTAATCCGCCGGAATGTTTTGGCTGTGGCCCCAAGTGGCGGGGTCATTTACATCCTCCCCGACAAGCACATTCATGAGAACGGCGCAATCACCGACTGTACGCGCCATGGGTCCCGCCGTATCCTGGGCGGTGCAGATGGGGATGATGCCGTGCCGGCTCACCAGACCCTGCGTCGGCTTGATCCCCACCGTGCTGTTCTTGTTAGAGGGGCCGAGAATGGACCCGTTGGTTTCTGTTCCGATTGAGAAGAGGCAGAGATTGGCAGCCAGGGCAACCGCTGAACCCGTGCTGCTTCCCCATACCTCACCCCCCTCATTGTAGGCGTGCAGCACCTGACCGCCGCGGGAGCTGTATCCGTTTTTCATCCTGGATGACATGTAGTTGGCAAATTCCGTCATATTCGTTTTGCCGAGAATCACCAGCCCCGCATCCCTGATCCTGGAAATAATGGTGGCGTCATAAGGGGCAAAGTTGTCGGCGAGGGCCAGCGATCCGGCAGAGGTCCGGAGCTTGTCCGCCGTATTGACATTGTCCTTGATCAGGATCGGCATTCCGTGCAGCGGTGAGCGCACCCTGCCGCTCCTGCGTTCCCGATCCATTGCGTCCGCGATGAGCAGGGCGTCCGGATTGATTTCCAGGACACTGTTCAAACGCGGCCCCGCCTGGTCAATGCGCGCTACACGGTCCAGGTAGTAGCTGACCAGCTGGTGTGAGCTGAGCTCGGAATTCTCAAACATGGACCGGGCTTTTACCGCGGTCAATTCAAGTAGTATATGGCGCATGGAACTCCTCCTTTAAACGGCATCCATTCCAACTATACTAAATCTGCGGGAGTTTCCTTTAAAAGGCTGGCCTTTTCCTCTTCGCCTGTCCGGTATACGCGCATTCAGCTTGCCGCCTCCATTTACTTCATCTATGCTGTTTCTGCTCAAGTGTAGAGGCTGCGGCCAAGGTCGAATTAATCAGAATTTTGGAAAGAAGGCTCCGCCATGCTGACGGAATCCCATGTCAGGACAAAAGAAATTTTAACCCGGGCCGCATTGAACCGGCCGGCCGAACTGCCCTCGGTAGTCCAGCAGCGGCTGCGCGACTGCGCCCGCCTGTCCCCGGAACAAGTCTTGGGCAAAATGAATACGCGCATGGAAGGGCTGTCGGACGAGGAGGTTATCTCCAGCCGCAAAGAATACGGTGACAATGTAGTCACCTCCGGTCACCGGATCAGCCTGGCGGGACGTTTTGTCTCGGCCTTTATCAATCCTTTTACCCTGATCCTGATCGCCCTGGCCGTCATTTCCTTCCTGACAGATATCACCTTCGCGCCGCCCGGGGAGCGAAGCCTGGTGACGGTTGTCATCATCAGCGCCATGGTCGTCATGTCGGGGGCCCTGCGATTCGTCCAGGAACTGCGCTCAGGCAACGCGGCCGAGCGCCTGACCAACATGATCGTCAACACCACCGCCATCATCCGCCAGGAGGACGGCGAAGAGGAACGGGTCCTGGAGGAGGCCGTGGTCGGCGATATTGTCAGGCTGGCAGCGGGCGACATGATCCCCGCCGATATGAGGATCCTTTCCGCCAAAGACCTCTTCCTGAGCGAGAGCGCCCTGACGGGTGAGTCGGCCCACGCTGAAAAATTCAGCGCCGGGTCATCACTTGATTCCGGCAATGTCCTGGACTACGACAACCTGGCCTTCCTGGGCACCAACGTGGTCTCAGGCAGCGGCACCGGGGTCGTTCTGGCCACCGGCCAGGATACCCTCTTCGGCCAGATCGCCAAGACCCTGAAGGAAAAACCTGATCCCACCTCCTTTGAAAAGGGCGTCAACCACGTATCCGCCGTCCTCATCCGTTTCATGCTGATCATGGTCCCTATTGTCTTCTTGATCTCCGGCCTGACCAAGGGCAACTGGCTGCAGGCGGGCCTTCTGGCCATCTCGCTGGCTGTGGGCCTGACCCCCGAGATGCTGCCCATGATCGTGACGACCAGCCTGGCCAAGGGCGCCGTCAACATGTCCAAGCACAAGGTCATCATCAAGAACCTCAACTCCATCCAGAACCTGGGCTCCATCGATATCCTTTGTACCGACAAGACAGGCACCATCACCCAGGACCGGGTGGCCCTGGAATACCATCTGGACCTCACGGGCCAGGAAAATGTCCGCGTCCTGAAACACGCCTACCTCAACTCCTATTTTCAAACGGGCCTGCGCAATCTCATGGACAGCGCCATCGTTGAAAAAACGCATGAGGAGGAGGAAAACAAGCCCGATGCCCTGGGCAGGCTCAAGGCCCGTTACGAGAAGATTGACGAGATTCCCTTCGACTTTGAACGCCGCAGGATGAGCGTGGTCGTCAGGGATAAAAACAATAAAACCCAAATGATCACCAAGGGCGCGCTGGAAGAAATGCTGGCTGTCTGCGCCTACGCCCAGATCGATGAAAACACGGTGGTCCCGCTGGACCGTGAGGTCACGGATCTTGTCCGCCGGGACGTTGACGACTTCAATGAAAAAGGACTGCGGGTCCTCCTGATTGCCCAGCGGACCAATCCGCCGCCGGCGGGCGCCTTCTCTGCCGCGGACGAAAAAGATATGGTCCTGATCGGCTATCTGGCCTTCCTGGACCCGCCCAAGCTGTCAACCAGGGATGCCATCGCCGCCCTCCACGAGCACGGGGTCAAGGTCAAGATCCTGACAGGCGACAATGAAAAGGTCTCCCGGGCCATCTGCAAGATGGTCGGCCTGGATGTCAGCCATATGGTAACGGGCGACCAGGTCGAGGAAATGGATGACGAAAGCCTGGCCCGGACGGCAGAAAAGACAACAGTCTTCGCCAGGCTGGCTCCCATCCAGAAGTCCCGGATCGTCAGCCTGCTCCGCCAAAAAGGCCACAGCGTCGGCTACATGGGTGACGGCATCAACGATGTCACCGCTTTAAAAGACGCTGACGTGGGTATCTCCGTTGACACCGGGGTCGACATCGCCAAGGAATCGGCCGATGTCATCCTGCTGGAAAAAGACCTGATGGTCTTGGAAGAGGGAATTGTCGAGGGCAGGAAAACCTATGCCAACATGATCAAATACATCAAGATGACGGCCTCGTCCAATTTCGGGAACGTCCTCTCCATGCTGATCGCCGCGGCTTTCCTCCCCTTCCTGCCCATGACGGCCATCCAGATCCTGATCCTCAACCTGATCTACGATTTCTCCTGCGCCTCCCTGCCCTGGGACCATGTCGACCGCGATTACCTCAAAGAACCCCGCAGCTGGGACGCCACTTCCATCAGCCGCTTCATGATCTGGATCGGCCCGACTTCCTCCGTCTTCGATATCATCTCCTACGCGGCTCTCTACCTCTGGATTGCGCCCGCCGTGGTGGGGGCCCCCTTCAGCGCCCTGACCGATCCGCGGCAAATCACCCTGTTTATCGCCATCTTCCAAGCCGGCTGGATGGTCATCTCCATGTGGACCCAGACCCTGGTCATCCACATGATCCGGACTGCCAAGGTCCCCTTCATCGAGTCGCGGGCCTCGGCCCCGGTCCTGGCACTGACGGCCGTCGGTATCGCCATCCTGACCCTCCTCCCCTTCTCGCCCCTGGCCGGCCTTCTCAAGCTGGCACCCCTGCCCGGTCTTTTCTTTCTGCTGCTGGGCGCTGTCGTCGCGGCCTATATGCTCCTGGTTTCCGCCGCCAAATACGCTTTTATCAGGAGATACAAGGTCTGGTTGTAAAAGGATGAAAAGCCACATTATCGCTCCTTTTCTTTCACAAAGGGTCGGAAATTCGTCGTTCATCTATTGTTAATATATTAATGTGCGGGGAACTGTACCCGTCCATCAATATTCAGGCAGGAAGTATGAACATGTCGGCAAGTGAAGCGAAAAAAGAAAGAATCTGGCTGGTCACCGGCGCCTCGGGCCACCTGGGCAACACAGTGATCCGCAAGCTGCTTTCGGAAGGTGAGCGCGTGCGCGCCTTCATTCTGGAAAAAGAGCGCCCCAAGGCCCTGGAAGGGCTGAGCTGTGAGGTGGTTTCGGGCGACGTGACCGAAGCGGCCAGCATTGAGCCCTTGTTCGCCGGTATAAAAGACAAGGAGATCTATCTCCTCCACCTGGCCAGCCTGATCACCATCTACGCCAAGGCAGGCCCGCGGGTCTACAGGGTCAATCCCGGCGGCACCCGCCATATGCTGGAAGCGGCAAAAAAGCATGAGGTCAAGCGCTTCCTGTACTGCGGCACCGTCCATACCCTGCCCCTGCCCGGGGATTTCAATGCGGAAATCAGGGAAATCACCCATTACGACGCTGACCTGGTCTACGGCGACTACGCCAAATCCAAGGCCATGGCCTCCCAGTTGGTCCTGGACGCGGCCCGGGAAGGATTGGACGCGGTTATCGTCCAGCCCTCCGGCATCATCGGTCCCAACGATTACCTGGACGGCAACTTCACCAGACTTTTCGAGAAGCTGGTCGACAGGAAACTGCCTGCCATGATCCAGGGCACATACAATTTTGTTGACGTCGATGACGTGGCCGGCGGCCTGATCGCGGCCGCTAAAAAAGGGCGCGGGGGCGAGAGCTACAACCTGACCGGCCACAATATCAGTGTGTTGGAAATCATGAACAAGGCGGCTGAAATGACCGGCCGCAGGCCCTTCAAGTCGACTGTCCCGCTTTGGCTGGCAAAGCTGGCGGCTCCCTTTGCCGAGTGGTGGTCCAAGAAAACCGGCAAGACTCCGGTCCTGACCGGCTATTCCCTCTTCACTATGAACACGCCCCACAATTTCTCCCATGACAAGGCCGCCCGGGAGCTGGGTTACACCATCAGGCCCATGGACGAAACCATCGACAAGACCCTCCGCTTCATGATTGAGCAGAAGCGCTTTAAAAAAGCGGTCGATCTCTCTTACGCATCAGCGAGATCGTAAGGGGATCTGTCTCCTTCCTGCAGGGGCCTTCTCAGCTGGGAAGGCTCCTGTTTTTTGTTCAGCCGCATTTCACTTTCCGGCTTCTTATGTTAAATTAAATGTAAAGCTTCATTTACATTTGGGAGGCCAAAACCATGAAACTCTTTAGAAAATCTGACGAAATGGAGATGCACATCACCTGGAAAGCCACCCGGCTGTCTTATGCTTTCCTCTGCCTTTCCCTGGCCATCTGGCTTCTGGTTGAGATCATCCGCACCGGACAGCTCCTTACCATTCCCTTTCTCCTCACGGCCGGTTCAGGGGCTCTCTTCTGGGGAAGCCAGCTCTATTTCCGGCACAGGATGGGCAGGCAGGAAGATGAAAAATAAGGTGAGAGAGCTGAGAAACGCGAAGAAACTCAGGCAGGAAGACTTGGCCAGGCAGCTGGGCGTCACCCGGCAGACCATCATCGCCATTGAAAACAGGCGCTACAATCCCAGCCTGGAACTGGCCATCCGGCTGGCCCGTTTCTTTGAACGGCCCGTAGAGGAAGTCTTTCAAATGGATCAGGAATGAATGCGAAGGGCCATGCCGTGTTGACATGGCCCTTGGCTTTGTGTACTGTTTTGCGAATCAGGAAATCTGGCGGATCAAATCCAGCAAATCCCCGTCCCGGCTGATGACCCGGGCCACGGGCCGGCCTTTTTCTTTTCTGGCCGCTGGAAGCCCGGCAATGGATTCCGCCTTTTCCTTCAGGGCCTCTATGGATCGGACTGGCAGTCCGGCTGCGGTCAGACGGTCTTTCAGCTCTTTTTTGCCGGGGTGACAGGCCAAGCCATACTGGGTCACCAGCAAATCCACATCCCGGCCGGGCGTGGAAATGGTGCCCACCCGGTCGACGATGAGCGGCAGCCTGGCCCGGATCAGGGGGGCTGCAATGACCGAGAGCCTGGCGCCCGCTGCCGTATCGCTGTGACCGCCCGAGCCGCCCATGATCAAGCCGCTGGAATCAGTGTGGACATTGACATTGAAATCGGTGTCAATTTCGGTGGCGCCCAGGATTACCAGGTCCAGGTGATCGACTACGGCGCTTTTGGCAAAGGGGCTGGCGTAGGTCGAGGCGCTGATTTCCCTGTGTCTCTCATTGTCAATCATGGAGCGGACCGCCTCCCCGTCGAAACACTGGACGTCCAGGAGCGAATGAAAGAGTCCCTCCTCGAAGAGGTCAACCAGCATGCCCGTGATACCGCCTGAGGCGAAGCCTCCCCCGATCCCTTTTTTGCGCATGATCTCCCCCAGGAAACGGGCCACGGCCAGAGAGGCGCCGCCGGCGCCCGTCTGGAATGAAAAACCGTCCCGGACCAGGCCGGACGCTTCCAGGGCGCCGGCCGCGTACTCCGCTATCAGAAGGCCGATGGGATCCCGCGTCACCCGGGTTGTCCCCGAGATGATCCTGCCGGGGTCGCCGATGGAGTCAATGATCACTACGGCATCAACCAGGCCTTCGCCGATGGAGGCCGGCGTCACCGGGTAGTCCTCCAGGTGGTCCGAAATGACCATGACATAACCGGCGTGGCAGGCGTCGGGCATGGCGTAGCCGATGGAGCCGAAGGCCGACCGGCCGCCCTGTCCGTTGCAGTTGCCCGACCGGTCGGCGGCCGAGGCCGCGATAAAGGCGACATCGATATGGGTTTCGCCCCGTTCAAGGGCCGCGGGCCGGCCCCCGTGGCTCCTGAATATGACCTCCTTTTTCAAGGCGCCGCGCGAGATGGCGTGGCCGACCGCCGGGTGCATGTAGTTGCACTCGATGCCCGTCACCGTCCCCTCCTTGATGTGGTCGAGGATGGGCCGGTGACAGGCCATGACGGCTGAGGTGTTGACAGTGAGATTCCGCAGTCCCTGCCTGGCGCATTCGGCCAGCACCAGGTTTTGTACCCGGTCGCCGTCGCGCAGATGGTGGTGGAAAGACAAAGTCATGCCGTCCCTGAGGCCTGAATCTTTAATTGCCTGGGCCAGCGAATCCTGGATTTTGTCATCTCGGGTCATGATCCAGCTCCTTATCGTCCAGCAGGCCCGCCGCCTTTGCAAGCGCCAGGACCCGCTCCGCCTGCCTGACTACCGGCAGGTCGATCATCTTGCCCCGCAGGGAGACGGCGCCTTTTCCAGCCTTTTCTCCCTCCCTCATAGCCCGGACCACCTCGGCCGCCCGGTCGATTTCCTCCTGGCTTGGCGCGAAGGCCTGATGGATGGCCTTCAAGTGGAAGGGAGAAATGCAAAGCTTGCCGGTAAAACCCAGTCCCCTGGCGAAAAGGGCATCCCTTTCACAGCCCTCGAAGTCATGAACATCGGTAAAGGGGGTATCGAGCGCGTCAATGCCGGCGGCTTTTGCGGCCATGACCAGGCGCGCCCGGCTGTAGAAAATCTCCCAGCCTTCTTTGGTGCGGGGGCAGCCCAGGTCGGCCGACAGGTCCTCCCCCCCCAGGGCCAGTCCTGTCACCCGGGCTGAGGCCAGGGCAACCTCCATGGCATTTTCAATGCCCCAGGCTGTTTCCAGCAGGGCGATCAGGGCAGTGCTTCCCTCCTGCCTTCCGTGCGCGCCTTCCGCCTCGGACAGCAAAGAAGCCATGGACCTGATGGTTTCAGCCCCCCTGACCTTGGGCACCATGATGGTATGGATACCGGCCCGGACCATGGCGTCCAGGTCGGTTTTTGCTTCTTTGGTGTCCAGATCATTGATGCGGACCACACATTCGCGGGAGCCAAAATCCAGGGCGCGGAGCGCCCCGGCCACCAGATCGCGGGCCGCGTCCTTATCGCCCGCGGGGACGGAATCCTCCAGATCGAAGATGAGGGCGTCAGCCGGCAGGACCTCGCCGTTTTGAATCATATTGGGGCGGTTGCCCGGAATAAACAAGAGGGAACGTCTCATGCGTCTTCCCCCCTGTCTGAGGCGCGCCGGAGCGCTGTAGTGAGCCTCGCCTCGATGGTGCAGTCCAGGGCGCCCTGGTCCGAGAGGACAATCAGTCCTGATTCAAGCCCCAATTCATCCAGCAGCTTGTGGACGGTCTGGAGAATGACCTCTCCGTATTGCTCCTTGACAGGTGACTCCAGGGTGATTTCCAGCCTGTCGGATGGCTCCACTGTGACGAAGATGTCACCCGATTCCAGTGTCCCTGCCCGCGCTTTTTTTAACAATTTCACGGCTTGCCTCCTTTCGGCGCCCAGTCAGCGGGACGCGCGAAGCGCCAGGATGCGCTGCATTTCGTTGTAGGCGATCATGATCCCCTCATCGACACCCATTCCCGGTTTGGCCAGGATCTGATCCGGCCGGGTTGCCATGGCGACGTGAACGCAGACCCGGGCCGAGCGGTCGGTCTCGTTGCAGGTCCCTCCCATATAGGCTTTCACATTCTTTTCCCTGCAGTAGAGAACCGCCTCAGCTGTCTTGTGCAGGCTCCCCAGATCGGGCGTCTTGATCTGGATCATATGGCCGGCGCCCGCGTCGACAAAGGCCTGGACATCTTCCAGGGTGTTGCACCATTCGTCCGCGACAAGCTCGACCGGGATGCCGCGTCTGTCAACTTCCCGGGTGAGACGGGCCAGCCATTCGATCTGATCTTGCCTGGACCCGGCATCCAGCGGCCCCTCGATCCGGAGCGCGAAGGGATCAGCCAGGGATGCCAGTTTATCCAGATAGAGGCTGATGGCATCCGTGTCGCGGCAGCCGAAAACCTGGCCGATCATGCCGTAGACATCGATATGAAAAACAGGATGGTAGCCGGGTTTTTGACGAAAAGAGATGACCCGGTCACGCAGCCATACGATATAGTCGGCCAGGGTCTCACCCCGGGGCCCGATCTTGTCCAGGTTATTGATGAGGGCGTGGGGAAGGACATCGACCTCCTTGATGATCATCTTGTCGGCATTGTCAAAGCGCTGGTCACCCGTCTGCGAAAAGAGGGGGATCATCCGGCTGCTCACCCCGGTACCGTACTCGTCCGCCACGACTTCACACATGAGCCGGCCGCTTGTCTGCGCGACGGCGTCCAGGACAGCCTGGGACAGGCCGTAGCGGATGGCCGTGTGAACAGGCCGTCCCTCCCTGTCCCTGTGCGTCTCCAGGGTTTCCATGGTGCCGCGAAAAGAGCTCAGTGTTTTTCCAGTCAGGAGGGGAGCGATCTCCTTCTGGATGAAGGGAATGAAATCAGAGGCGAGAAAGAGCGGGTCGCGTCCTCCGGTCCCCGAGTACTGAACGGCCGCGCAGTCACCCCAGGCCGCTTGACCATTTTCAAGAACCAGCAAAAGGGATATGGCCTCGCCGGCCTGCCTGATGCTGGAAAAACCTGAAGTCGCGGCCTCCCCGATATAAAAATTGCCGTCACTCAAGGCACCTGCCTTGATGGCCTTCTGGTCGTCAAAGTAAAAACCTGTCCGTCCCGGCGCGCAAATCACTTTTTCGATTTTCATTGCTTTCTCCCCTATTCTTTCGGCCGGCCCACCAGCCTCCCCTTGCTGATGGCGTACACGTCGTCAATGACCATCTGGAAGGATGCCTGGCGGTTTTCGTATTTGGCCCGCTCCTCCATCTTCTCCCGATGCAGGTCGATCAGCTCGGGTGTAAGCGGGATGTTGCCGACATGGAAAAGCCGGATGGCCCCGTCATTGTCGCGGGCCGGCAGCATCTTGCCGGCGTTGTAGCGGCTGGGCGCGAAGGGAATGTCGAGGACACCCGACCGGATGGCCAGGATGGCGCCCTGGGCCATATCGCCCTTGCCCAGCTCCAGGCAGCGGTCCAGGACACAGCGGGTCTCCGAAGCGATTATAACCTTCTCATCCTTGAGACTGTAGGTGTTAAGGCTCTGCTCCCCCAGCATATTGATCATCTGGTGCGTGCAAAGCATACCCGCCGCGTTGGCTTCCCGGGTCGGGACACCGACGGCTTCGTGGGGGGTCTTGACGATAACCTTGGTGGCGTGCGACAGGGCGGCCACCGCGCTCCCCCAGGAGATGACGGCGTAGGCCTTGGACTCCTCATGGGGGAATCCGCCCATCCACTGGTGCAGGACCGTGGTCACCTTGACATCGCCGTAGCCGAACTTGCGCAGGTATTCGTCAGTCAGGCTCTGCAATACCTGGACGGCCGCGACGTCCTGGACCAGGTTGCCGCATTGGCCGTAACCGACCGTAATATTTTTTACGCCCTGCTCGGCCGCCAGCAGGCTTTCAATGATGGCGACGCTGTGGGAGATAAAGGGCGGGACCAGGGTACCGGTCAGGGGGCCGTAGGGTTCGCGGTTGATAGGGCAGCCCGCCTCCTCATAAAAGCCCGTCAGCCGGTCGACGTACTGCCAGTCCCGGATGGTCGTCTCAAGCGGAACATTTTTTGCGTAGGGAATGTTGTAGGAAATCCCCCCTCCTTCAAAGCTGGTGTAACCGCCTGCGTAAGCGATCTCCGTCAGGAGCCTGGCATCCGGCGTGCCGTGCCGGATCTGCAAGGGGGTGTCGAGCGCGTCAATCAGCTGGCGGCAGCCATTGACTCCGTGATTGACTGCCGGAAATCCGTTCAGCATGGCTTTTTGTGTCCGTGTCGATTCCGCGATCCCAACCTCCGCCTCCTGGTAGCGATTCTGCCGGGTATAGCTGTCAATGGTGGTCGGAAGCAGATCGGCCTCCCCTACATCCTGCAGGTAGGTCAATAACTGGATCATGTCCTGAATGAGCGGAACCCCTGCCCTGGGCTGGATCAGGGTCTTGCCCTCTTCCTGCGCCTTATTGAGCTTGCGGCTGAAGATCTTATGGCCGGGAAGCTTGTGATGGTAGTCGAAGGCCTCCTCGAGATTGACATCCTTGCCGGTCGGCCACTGGGTCAGAACTTCCCTGCGCGCACTTTCCAGCTGATCGCGTGTCCACTTTTTGTTTTTCAGCTCTTCCATACTTATCTCCTGATCTTAATCCCCATGCCTGGCATGGCCAATGCGGCCGAGAACTTTCAATTCATGCTTCATAATCCGCAGGGCGATGTCCGGCTCGCTTTCTGCCAGAACGCCCATGGCCGACAAAATATAAGTTTGATCCAGAAGCACCTCGGCCCGGTAAGGCCGAAGCGATTCCGGATGCAGATCACTGTAGAGCGCCTGCCGGGCAATGGCCAGCGGGTCAGCCGAGTAAATGAGGGAGCCGCCGGTCAGGATGACCCGCTCCATCCGCCTCAGGTTCTTGCCGGTCTGCAAAAAAGCGATCCCCATGGGCGTAAAGACCTGGCTGAGGGTTCCCGCGTGGCGCCTGGACGCCAGGTCGAGGGCTGCCGCGGCCAGGGCATCATCCAAGCTGCGCAGCCGGCCGTTCCCTGACGGGATCATGGAAGAATCAGCCTCAAATTCCCTGACCAGGTCCCTGACTTGATCGGCCGCAAGATCAGCCTGGCTGGCGATCCACTCCACACCCGCCGCCTCCACGATCCCCTGGATGCTGTGCCGGACCCCAATGTCCCCTTCGACGGTCCGTTTGGCGTAAGGCTCTTCCAAGCCCTTGAAAACGATCCGCGAATCGTCCGGTTCCCCTTGCCCGACCGAATAGACGTCGGTGGTCGCGCCGCCGACATCAATGGTCATCAGATCGCCGAGACCGGGCTCATCGCCTGTCCCGTCAGCCAGGAGTTTGACGGCGGACAGGATGGCCGAAGGTGTTGGCATCAGGATGCCCGACAAAAGCTCCCTGGTCCGGGTCAAGCCCCTGGCGGACACAATCCGCGATAAAAAGAGGGCGCGTATTTCCTTTTGAACCGGTTCGATATTGAGCTCGCCAAAGCGGGGCATGACATTGGGACAGACGGTAAGCGGAAAGTCGGCAAGGACTTGTTCGCAATCGTCGAGCGCGCTCCGGTTGCCGGCGTATATGACGGGAAAACGGACAGACAGGGAGGCGAGTTTGGCGGCGTTGCCTGTAATGCAGGAACTGTTGCCGCCGTCCGTCCCTCCGGTCAGAAGAAAAATGTCGGGGGGGCAGGCCTCGATCAGGGCCAGGTCACGGCGGCTTATTTGGTGGCTGAAAAGGCGGCAGATTTTGGCGCCGGCGCCAAGGGCAGCCAGGCGGGCCGCTTCGGCTGTCAATTCCGGGACAAGTCCCGAGACCATCATGCGGAGGCCGCCTGCCGCCGACGAACAGGCAAGCCGCATCCGGAAGTCCAGATCCCCGGTTTCTTCTTTCAAAAAGGCGAGGGCCTGCTCAAGTCCAATCATGATGTCATCAGCCGATGTCGTGCAGGCGCGCGAGCTGCCCAGGACAAGTTCCTGGTCAAGGTCAACGGCAGTCACTTTGGTGTAGGTGCTGCCAAAATCGATCAGGAGAACCGGCCGCATCCTATTGCACTCCCAGATCCTTATCCAGCCATTCAATGGCTTCCTCGGGAGAGGTGCCGGGGGGGAAGACACGGTCGAATCCCATGGCGTGAAAGCGCTTTTCGACATGGCTGAAATCCTGTTTGCCGACTACGATATTGCCGCCTACATAAAGAAGGATCCCGCCCAGGCCGGCTTCCTCGCATTTGTCCCGCAGGCCGCGGCAGTCGAGCTCGCCGTGGCCGTAAAGCGATGAGACAACGATGGCGTCAGCCCCCGTTTCGAGGGCTGCTCCAATAAATTCTTCCTGTGAGACCATGACACCCAGGTTGGTAACCTGGTAGCCGGCTTCCCGAAAGGCGAATTCGAGGATCCTGATTCCGACCGCGTGAACATCGGCTCCAATGACGCCGATGACCAGCTTCTTATCCTTCCTCTGCTCCATATCCTGTATCCTCCCCTGGAATAGCCTGCCCGTCAGCCGAGCAGGAATTCACGCAATTCCCGATACTTCTTTTCAATGGCATGGTTTACATACAAAAGCGATCCCTGATCGCAGTCGAAAACGGTACGGACCAAGGTTTTATTCACCACAAGCTCTCCTCGAAGAAGCGCCGCCTCCTCTGTCCCCACCAGGTTGGCATAGTCAGGCGACAGGATAATCACTTCATGGCATTCGATGAAAAGGCGCGTTCTTTCCAGGTCTCCGAATAAACCGAATTCAAGGGGTGCGTCCGGCGCCAGGACCTGGCCGCATTCCTGTTTCAGAATGGCAGAAAAATCCCTGCTGACAGTCAGCACCCCGACTTGGGACTTGCGGGGTATGCTCCGGCAGGCCAGAAGCGTGTCCCGGCTGATGGTAATGGCGACCGGCATGACCGGGACCGGCGCGCCAAGTGTCTCAAGCTCCGGGGCCAGCCTGGCGGGCGCGACCAGAAGATCAAAGCCGCTTGCCAGCCTTTGCGGCTGGCCTGCAAGATCGCTCAAGGGTATGCGGTCGATCCGGGCCTGGCTGACATGCATGAGAGACCTGCTGATGATGGACCGCTCCTCCGGTGTCGCCGCGACAATAGCCAGGCGCAGGGGCCGCGTCGCGTCTTCTTTCTGCCGCAGGCGCAGCTCAAAGAAAATCTCAATTTCACGTGTTGAAAATCCCAGTTCCGAAAGCGCCTGTATGACACCGTCGATGGCCATAAGGGCCCTTTCCTTGCGGCCCGCGGGATCAAGCTCCCGCCCGGCTTCCGCGACGAAGGTTCCTCTTCCCTTTTGCATCTTGATCAGGCCGTCCCGCGCGAGCAGGCTGTAGACGTGGCGCACCGTACCCGTTGAGACCCCATAAGCAGTTGCCGAATCACGGATGGATGGCAGCTGGTCGCCCGGCTGGCGCTCACCTGAAAGAATTTCCCCGCGGATCTGCTCAAGCAGCCGCCGGTACAGCAAGGCGCCTTCTTCTCTTTGGTCAGTCATTGGGGTAGCCGTGTTGGCGGCGCCAATCCCGGGGGCCGTCCTCATAAAGATTGCGGCCCTGGCTGTCGATGATGACAGTCAGGGGCATATCCCGGACAGTCAGTCTTCGGAGGGCTTCCGTTCCCAGTTCCTCCCAGGCCAGCAGCTCCGCCTTGACAATACTTTTGGATAAAAGCGCCCCCGCGCCTCCTGTGGCGGCAAAATAAACGGCCCCGTATTCTTTCATGGCCTGGATGACCTGAAGATCCCGGCAGCCTTTGCCGATCATGCCCCGCAGGCCACGTTGAATAAGAAAGGGCGTATAGGGATCCATGCGGGACGAGGTCGTGGGCCCGGCTGAGCCAATGGCCCGTCCCCCTGCCGCCGGTGACGGTCCCACATAGTAGATGACTGCATTCTCGAGCGGAAAAGGGGGCTTGTGACCCTGCTCCATAAGCTCAAGCAGACGTTGATGGCCGGCATCGCGCAGGGTGTAGACAGTCCCCGACAGCAGGACCCGGTCGCCCGAGCGCAAGCTCCGCGCCGCCCCTTGATCGAGGGGGGCCTGGACCTGGATGAACTCTCTTTTTGCCATTACAGCACCTCCCTCATGTGCCGGGCCACGTGGCAGTTGATGTTGCAGGCGACCGGCAGGGCGGCAATATGGGTCGGAAGCGCCTCAATGGCGACAGAAAGCGCCGTCGTGCGCCCGCCCAGCCCCTGGGGACCGACACCCGACCGGTTAATCTCCTCCAGCAGAGACCGCTCGAATTCAGCATAAAAAGGATCCGGATGGGGCTGGCCCGTGTCCCGTGAAAGCGCCCGCTTGGCGGCCAGGGCCACCTGGTCGAAGCTGCCTCCGATACCGACTCCTATGACCAGGGGGGGACAGGCATTGGGACCTGCCCGGGCAGCCGTGTCAATGACGAATCTCCGGACACCCTCCATGCCGTCAGCGGGCCGGAGCATGGCCAGACGGCTCATGTTCTCGCTCCCGAAGCCCTTGGCAAGAAAGGTCACGGTGACCCGGTCGCCCGGCACCAGCCGGGTGGTCACCAGGGCTGGCGTGTTGTCACCCGTGTTGACGCGCCGCAAGGGGTCACCCACAATTGACATCCGGAGCGTGGCCTTTTTGTAGCCCCTCCGCACGCCCTCATCAATGGCTTCGTATGGATCTCCAAGAAAATGGACGTCGCGGCCGACGTCCAGAAAAACAACCACCATGCCGGTGTCCTGGCAGACAGGAATCCGCTCAGCAGCCGCAATGGCATAATTTTCCAGCAGCTCCGACAAGACAGACCGGGCATTGACCCCGTCCTCAAGCCGGGAAGCTCTTTCCATGGCCCCGCTGACATCCAGGGGCATGTCGCAGGCCGCGGGCCCGCACATTTTCTCGACCGCGTCGCGTAAAAGGTCGGTATGAAACTCGCGTATGGCCATCTTTCCAGCCCCCTCTTTCTGCTGTGCTTACACAATACTTGAAACTGTGCTGACATGCAAGGCGCCGGCGCGGTCCTGCAGGTCAATCCTGCATAAAAAGGAAAAACAGCCCACAAAAGGAGACGCGGATGGCGTATGATAAAGACAAGAGCAGGCGGCTGAATAACCGCTTGCCCGGAGAATCGACGACCTGGGAGGTAAAGCATGTACGTTGACGCGATTGTCGGGGGAAAAGGATCTGGGAAAACACCGCGGATGCTGGAGGAAATGGCGCGCGAAGCGGCTGATCAGAACGCTAACATCATTTTTATTGAATACGGATTCGGCGACCACCTGGTCCCGCACGCCGTGCGGCGCATCGATATCAAGGAGTACCCTGTCCGCGGTTTCGGCCAGTTAATCGCTTTCCTTGCAGGCATGAACGCCAAAGATTACGACATTACCCACATCTACATTGACTGCATCTTCCAGATTTCCGGAGAGAGCGGTCCCGCCGAGCTGTCCGTCTTCATGAAAAACCTTGAAATTCTCGCCCGCCAGGCCGATTGCAAAATTACGGTCGCACTGAGTTACGACCCGGCTGACCTGCCGGAAGAAATCCGGCCCTACGCACGCTTATAAATAATGAATAGCGGTAATATTTGCGCCTTTGCCGGTCAGTTTATTTTGCTATACTTGTCCCAATAAAAACGGATCGGCTACTGATCCTTATAAGAGGTGTCAAAAAATGTTGAAAGAATTCAAGGAATTTATCTCCCACGGCAGTGTTATGGATGCCGCGATCGGCTTTGTCGTCGGCCTCTCATTCAAAGCCATCGTCGACAGTGTGGTCAATGATATCCTGATGCCGGTGATCGGTTTTATTACGGCCGGCATTGACTTCGCCAATCTGAAAATCGTTTTAAAACAGGCCGTTGAGGGTGTTTCAGAAGAAGTTGCCATCACATACGGGCAATTAATCCAGTCCATTATCACCTTTCTGATCGTTGCCTTCTTCCTCTTCCTGGTCATGAAAGCAGTCAATAAAGCGCGCAGGAACAAGCTCGAAGAAGCAGAGGAAGCAGAAGCCGAACCGGTGGAAACTGAACTTGAACTGTTAAGAGATATCCGCCAGCTCTTGTCCGATAAAGAGAAATAAGCTGTGATCGCCGTGCACGCGACTTTGTGCCAAGGGATGCCTGACACGGCCGCAATAGAACAGACACCCCGTGCGGATTGACCGCTCCGCGCAAGCCCGTGGCTCCACGGCGAGCCACTGCCATTCATGAAGGAGGACAGTAAGATGTATTGTACCAATTGTGGAGCCCCCAACGCGGACGATGCGGCCTTCTGCACAAGCTGTGGAACGCCTCTCAAGGCTCAGGACACAAGTCAACCACAAGAGCAGGCACCCGCGCCGCCGCCTCCGGCTTATGCACCGCCTCCGCAGCAGGCTTACGCGCCTCCGCCGCAGCAGGCTTACGCACCGCCGCCGCAGCAGGCTTACGCGCCGCCGCCGCAGCAACCCTACCCGCCCCAACAAGCCTACCCCCCGCAGCATCCCGGCTATGCTTATCCCCAGCAGGCGCCTAAGAAAAAGAAGACCGGGCTTATCATCGGCATCGTCGCCGGCGTCGTGGTCATTGCCATCGTCATTGCCCTGGTCCTGATTCTCGGCGGCGGCGGAGGCGGCGGAGGCGGCATCGCCGGCAAATGGGTTGTCACGGATACGGAGGGCTGGAGTGATTACGAAGAAGGCCTCATTTTCAACTTCAAAGGCGGTACCCTGACATTCGAAGCGCCCAAGGGCACTCCCGATGAACTCAAGGGAATGTA
Organism: uncultured Mageeibacillus sp.; assembly: GCA_964606165.1. Taxonomy (GTDB): domain Bacteria; phylum Bacillota; class Clostridia; order Saccharofermentanales; family DTU023; genus UBA4923. Next base: position 62,876 of record CAZSFQ010000002.1, on the reverse strand, counting down.
CGAGCTGATGAACCTGATCAAAACCAAGTACAAGGCCTCAGGCGATAAGCTGACCCTCACGGTTGAGTTCTTCGGCCAGAAGGAGGAAACCGTCATGCGCTATGAGCTGGAGGGAGATACCTTGAAGCTCTACGATGAGGATAACGATGTGACGGTTCTGAAACGGACCAAATAGTTGTCCATTCGCAGGATCCCAAAAAGGACCGGTGCATGACGCGCCGGTCCTTTTATCTGTTTGAATATCCGCCAGATTTTCGGCACCCGGCTCCGGTCTAGTTACTTGCGGGCGGTATCTCCTGTGTCATGAAGACGAACTGTACGCTTGATACCTCTGTGTTGCGTTCCGATACGAAGGAAACCGTCTCATAGCCCTCGTTGGTGAATTCTTTCAGTTTCTCGACTATGCTCTCTTCGAAAAGTGACCGCAGATCGCCCGTCTCGTCCCGCATCTGCGCGGCCCCGGACGCAAGCTGATTCAGGCCGCCCGAGAACCGGGTCAGGCCGCTGGAGTAATACTGATTCAGGCCGTCGTTCAGTGCAGAGACGCCGCCAATGTATTCGGATGTGCCCGATGACAGGCCCAGCTGGGCGTCTGTGCCTTCAATGCCCGTCACCAAGCCGCCGACGCCCTCATCGATGTAACGGGTCAAGCCGCTGTGAAGCTCAGCATAACCCCTTTGAAGCTCATTCAAGCCATCGATCAGGTCTCCGATCTGGCCGATCATGGGTCCCGCGGTCTCAATCATCTCTACCAGGCCGTCCGCCTTGTCAAGCAGCTGGCCGATTTCGCCAAGCATTTCAGTCGCGCTCAAATCGAGATCCGGCAAGCTGGCCAGAAGGTCGGATAAAATTTCCATCAGTTCCCTGAAATCACCGTAGCGCTTGGAAAGTTTGCCCAGGTTGGCAAGCTGCTGGTATAGCTCTTCGGGCAGGGGATCGGAGAAACCGTATTTCTCCTCCAGGTAAGCTGCCCATCCCGCAGGAGTATCGGGCAACACGATATGTTCCGGCAAATCCAGAGCCCGGATCAGCTCGATCAATTCCTGCAAAATGGCGCGGAGATTTTCCAGTTCATCTTCGTAGCCGGCAAGTATTTCAAGCACCCTGCCCAGGATCTCAATAAATTCAGCCGCCTGATGAAGCCGTTCAATATCCGCTTCACTGAATTCGGGCAGGTCAAATGAATCGATCAAGTCGCGTGAAGGCAGGTTATCGGTAATCATGGTCAGCCCGTCGAGAACCTGCCTGGAACCTTTTTTCAGTCTGTTTCCCTCACTGAGCAGGGTGCGGGCGCCCTGCTCAAGCTCGCCGACCCCCTCTTCGAGCTGGCGGCCCCCATCGGTCAATTCGCCTGCCCCCGATTTGATCTGCCTGAAGGCAGACAGCAAATCACCGTAACCCCTCTTCAGCTGATCCGCGCCTTTCGCGAACTCGGCAATGCCCTCGGTAAGCTGGTCCAGGGGTTCGAGCTCTTCTTCCATTTCCGAGAGGTCGATATCAAAAGACATGAGCACACCTGCCAGCGTGATCTGGCCCATGGCGAAATCGTTGACATCCATGACCAGCTTGATTACCGTTTCCTGGCCGGGCAGGATGATGTAGTTGAGCTGCTGCTCAATTCCGGCGGATGAGACCAGGAAACCTTCGCTCGCCTCCTCGATGATGACCCGGTCCGGATCGACCGGGATACTGATCTGGAGCGCGTAATGGTCAAAGAAGGAGGAATCCACTGACTCATTCCGTGTGATTCCCAGCTCCATCTCCAATCTGCCGGACACTCCGGACAAGGTCAGGGGCTGCCTGGCTTTGCCGTCCAGCCGGTAAGTGATTATAAAGTCCCAGGGAAGCTGGTTGGAATTCATGTTTCCCTGGTAATAATAATGGCCCTCAACCCCTTCCATGGTGATGGTGGATCCCTCCAGGACAGGAGCCACACTCCCCGTCAGCTGGACAATGCTTTCATAATTGCCGTAATCGGTCAGGGTCATTTTCTGCTTGGGATGAAAATGATTGACAACGTAAATCTGGTCAACGGCGCCCGAGGCGTCCAGCTTGGCGTAGACGACCTCTCTTTTGCTCCTGTTGCCATTGTTGACTATGATCAGCTGTTTCTCCTTGTCCGCGCTGACAGCGCCGGGTATCACAGCCAGGATAATGGCAACAAGCACGAGGGCCGTCAGTGATTTCATCCAATTATTGCGGTTTGCCCGCCTTCTTTTTTTCACACGTGTCTTGATCATCGTGTACCTCTCTGTAAAAGCGGATTGCCCTGATTTTTCGCCTTGGCCTCTTTCTGGGCAGAGGTCCGCCGGTAGGAATGGCGATCGGGAAGCATCTGGAGCTTCCATGTCGTTTTTTCAATGAAGCGGTCAAAGAGCCGCAAGAGATTGGGGAGCAGGAAGAGAACCATGACAAGTGAAGTCAAAGCGCCTCTCCCCAAAACACCACCCAGCTCCGATACGACAGACATACTGGAAACGGCATTGAGGGTGAAGCCGGCCGCAGCCAGGATCAGGGCCGGCGGAATGATTGAGCCTGCCACAGTCTGCACCGTCTTCATGGCGGCCTCTTTGCGGTTCAGCAGCTGGCGGTGATCCATGTAGTGCTGGGCCATGAGGATACCGTAGTCGACGGTCGCGCCCAGCTGGACCGTACTGATCACCAGATAGCCGATGAAGTTGAGCGGCGTGCCCGTAAGATAAGGAATCGCCAGATTGATCCATACCGACAACTCAATGGTCAGCACAAGCAGCAGGGGCAGGGCGAGTGAACGGAAGGCCAGCATGATAACCAGGGCGATGGCCAGGATGGCAAGGCCGTTGACAATGATCATGTCCTTGTTGATGGTGGTCTTCATGTCCAGCAGCACGAAGTTGGCGCCGGCAAGGTGGGTATCGCCCTGCGGGTAAGCCTGGTCTGCCATATCCCTGATCTTCTCCGCCAGCTCATAGGTCTCAGGACTCTCCGCAGGTGATTCGGCGATCAGGATCAAGCGGCTGTACTGCTCTGAAATCAAAGCTGAAATGACCCTGTCAGGCAGGATGTCAGACGGAATAGACGTGCCAACCTGGGTGACATAGCCGACCACCGATTTCATCTCAGGCAGGCCGAGCAAATCGCCGGCCAGCTGCTCTTCCACCGCCCATTGTCCCTTGGGCACCAGCAGCACCATCTGCATATTCTCGCCAAAATGCTCATTCAGGCGTTCTTCATCGCGCGCCTCACGCGACCCGGTAGGAAAACTTCTGGCCCCGTAAAGGAAGTCATTGGACCGTTGTCCGATGTATGCCGGGGCCGCTACAAGCGCGGCCGCGATCATGACCGGGACACCAATACGGACGACAAGGCGGCTGAAAGCCTTGAATGAAGGCAAGAGTGACCTGTGGGTTGTCTTGTCGATGATTTTGTAAGTGTAGACGGCAAGAACCGGCAGGAGCAAAAAGACACTCAAGAGGCTGAGAATAACTCCCTTGGCCAGGACGATTCCCATATCGGGGCCGATACGAAAGCGCATGAATATCAGTGTCAAAAAGCCGAAGAAGGTGGTAAGCGCCGAGGACAGAATAGGAATAAAGCTCTTGACAATGGCGAGACGCATGGCCTCTTCGATTGAATATCCCTCCTCCCGGAAGTCGCTGAAACGGTGCAGGAGGAAGATGGCATAGTCCATGGAAACAGCCAGTTGCAAGATGGAGCCGACGGCCTGGGTGATAAATGAAACATCCTTGAAGATGATATTGGTCCCCATATTGATGAGTACACCGACAAAAATGACGACCATAAACAAAATGGGCTCAAACCAGGACTTGGTCGCGATCAAGAGGATAAGAAAGGCAACAGGAACCGCGATGGCAATAATCCGGGTGATTTCCAGGGTGATGGCGCTTTGCATGTTGGCCATCTCTACCAGCTGGCCGCGGACAGCCCCTTCAGGTCCGGCAAGCTCCTGAAGCTCACTGAGCACGTCGGTGGCCTTGGCGTCTTCATCCACGGTTATGTGGTAGAGGGCCATGCCGTCTTTATAGAAACCCTCGACAACTTTCTGGTCGAGCAGGTCAAGGGGCGTGGCCAGATCAAGCTGATCGTCAAGCCAGAGGACCTCTTTCACGTAAGGCAGGCCGGCCAGCCTTTCCTTGACCTCAAGCGCCTGGAAAATGGTCAGTTCCGGTACACCCACCTCCGCGTTGGGGATGTCCTGGTCGTAGGCGTCCGCCATGGTCTCGATGGCAATGGTTGAGGCGGCCTTTTTGGGGACGTAGGAGAAAAGATCAAAGTTGGTCTTGACCTGGGTAGCAAAATAGCCGCTGACAACCGACAAGGCAAGGAAGAGCACCAGGATGACGCCCCTGAATCTGATAATGAGTTTCGCAACTTTGTTCATATCCGCCCTTACAGCAAGAAAGGCCGTCTACTCCGATGCCCCGGCCTTGCTCAGGAAAAGTATAAAGACATTGAATGTGGAGCTGCAAGTAACGGAATTGCAACATCTGTCTTTTAGTCGACACATGTCGAACTCTTGTAAAGAATATGTTACGATTGTCACAAGAAAACACAAATATTCAAAATCTCACCCAGCCTGAAAGGAGTTGCCGGTATGACCAAGCAAGGCGGATCTGCCTCAAAAAGAAAAAATAAGCCCCCTGGTTCCCCCGCAAAGGAAATCGTGATCCGGCCTTCGGGAGGTGACAGACGCAGCCGGCGCACTGCCCTGGCCCTGCAGCAGGGCCTGGTCGAACTCCTGCTCGAAAAACCGCTCGGTGAGATCACCATCTCTGAACTGACCGAAAAGGCTGATGTCAGCCGCACCACCTTTTATCTTCATTACCGGAATATCGGCGATCTTTTTCAGCAGATGGAGAACAACATCTACCTTCAATTCGCGCAACTCATCCATCTCAGCATGACCGATGACCACAGCCTGCTCCACGTTGAACCCGACGAAAATGGCGCGCCGACCATGCCTGTGCTCCATGAGGTCTTCAACTTCATCAAGAGCAATCCCGAGCTAAGCGTTGTGCTCCTCAACAACCCCGACAGCACTTTTTTCAAAAAGATCTGGTCTACCGGACATGATGTGCTGATTGACCGGATGGCTTCCATTGAACCGGAGATGGACGTCAACCAGATTGAATACTATTATCTTTTTGTGATCAACGGTGTACGCGGCCTGATTGAGCACTGGATCGCCTCGAAGATGCGTGAACCGGTTCCGCAAATCGTTGAAATCGCCACACGCTTCATCTTGCGCAACATCGGTTTTCTCCTGTGGGGCGATGAAGGAACACAGGAGCCGGTCTAGCCACCGTACAAAGGAGGCAGTCAATGGATACAGGAAAAGCGGAACTGGATCGCATCCGGCATGAACTGGCTGCAGCGGCCGAAGAATTAATCAAAGAGGCGCCATACACCCGGCCCGGCGGCCTTTTCGTCCTCGGCTGCAGCACCAGCGAAGTCATCGGTGTGGCCATCGGGAAAGGATCCAACCGGGATGTGGGTGAGGCCATTATTGAGGTCCTGCTCCCCGTCATCCGCCGCCACAAGCTCCACCTGGCTGTCCAGGGATGCGAGCACATCAACCGCGCCCTGGTGGTGGAACGGGAGATCATGCTGCGCCATGACCTGGAAGAGGTCAACGTGATCCCTCAGCTGCACGCTGGCGGCGCCTGCTCCATGGCGGCTTACGCGGCCTTTGACGATCCCGTCATGGTGGAGCATATCGAGGCTTCCCTGGGGATGGATATCGGCGATACGGAAATCGGCATGCATGTCCGCTTTGTCCAGCGGCCGGTCAGGCTCTCCGTGACCCATATCGGTCAGGCGCGTGTGACCTCGCTTATATACCGGCCCAAGCTGGTCGGCGGTGAGCGGGCGGTCCATCATCCCTGAGAAGGAAAAACCGCCCGGAATCTTTCAATCACGGACGGTTCCATGGAGCCTGCGGACAGATTTGAACTCCCGACCTGCCGCTTACAAGGCGGCTGCTCTACCAGCTGAGCTACGCAGGCGCGCAGTCTGTATGGTACCCGATGCCCCTTTTTCTGTCAATACGAAAAGCCGCTCACGCTTTGATCAAGCGCTTTTCCGTCCTGCGACAAATTTCTCCTCTTTCCGTTAGAATGAGAAAGACTTTACTTTAGGGGGCAATCATGAGGATCTTTACGGAAAAAATGAAAGAGGTGCTGGCATCCGTTCTGCCGGTCACCTTATTTGTTGTCATCTTGCATTTCTCAGTCACCCCCCTGACCGGCATGCAAATTGGCCAGTTCCTTCTCGGCGCCTTCCTGGTTCTTGTTGGTTTGTCAGTTTTCCTGGTCGGTGTCGACCTGGGCGCCACTCCCATCGGCCGGCACAGCGGCCGCGTCCTGGTCAACACCGGCAAACTCCCCCTTTTACTGGCAGGCGGCCTGCTGCTTGGTTTTTTGATCTCCGTCGCTGAGCCCGACCTTCAAATCCTTGCATCCCAGGTCCAGCAGCTGACGGGCGCCTCCATCACCAAATGGCAGATGGTGATCGTCGTATCGATCGGTGTCGGTCTCCTGGTCATGGTCGGTTTTTGGCGGATTATCAAGCAGGTACGGCTTCGTTATGTTTTTTGGGCCACCTATGCGGTGATCCTGGTTTTGGCCATACTGAACAGGCCGCTCTTCCATGATTTCGCCTTCGACGCCTCCGGCGCGACAACCGGCGCCATCACCACACCCTTCATTTTGGCCCTTGCCGCCGGTGTCGCCCAGATCACGGCCGCCCGCCGTGAGGATGCCAGAGACCAGTTCGGTGTCGTCGGTCTGGCGTCCGCCGGCGCCATCCTGGCCGTACTGGCCCAGGGAGCCCTGCAAAAATCCTTCAATCCCTCCCCGCCATCCGATTCAGGATGGCAGGCACCCGCTTTCTTTTTCGAACCCTTCAAAGAGGCCACCGGAACCGCCTTTTTGGATTCACTTCTCAGCATCGCGCCTCTGGTTCTTATTTTCTTCCTCCTCCACATCACAATCCTGATCCTGCGAAGGCGGGAAAAAACACGCATCTACATCGGTATGTTCTTCTGCTATCTGGGCCTGGTTCTCTTCATGGTCGGGGTCATGGGCGGTTTCATGTCGACGGGGCACCTGATCGGGACTGAGCTGGTCATGAAAAACAAACCCCTTCTCACGGTCATCGCGGGCTTCTTTCTAGGCATGGCGACGGTCATCGCCGAACCCGCCGTTCATGTCCTGACCCTGTCGGTCGAAGAGGAAACGGATGGCGTCATCCCCCGCAAAGTAGTCCTGGCCTTCCTCGCTGTCGGCGTCGCTTTTTCCGTCGCCCTGGCCGTCATCCGCATCTATATTGAAGGGCTGGAACTCTGGCACATCCTGCTGCCGGGCTATACCTTGATTATGATCATGAGTTATTTCACCCCTGATCTTTTTCTCGGTATTGCTTTTGACGCCGGCGGGGTCGCCTCGGGTCCCATGACAGCAACCTTTATCCTGGCCTTCACCCAGGGGATCGCCGCGGGGGTCCCCCAGGCGGATTTATTGCTGGACGGGTTCGGCGTCGTCGCCCTGGTTGCCATGGCGCCCCTGATCACCTTGCAAATTCTCGGACTTATCTCGGTCTGGCGCGGCAAGAAACAAAGGCGCCGCGACATTGCGGCCATGGAGGTGGCTGATGCCGCCCCTGAAAAGGAGGAAGACCACCATGCTGAACAGTGAGACAAAGACGGACAGGCCAGTTTGCCTGCTGACCGTCATCTCGGATCCGGGCAAGGCTGATGCCATGGCGCGGTTCGCGCTCCAGAACGGCGCGGGTATGGCCTACCATTTTTACGCGCACGGCACGGCGCCCGGCCATCTTCTGGCCCTGCTGGGCTTGTCGGGCGTCCGCCGCGAAATGATCTCGCTCACGGTCCCCCAAGATCAGGGGGACGCCCTCCTGGACAAGCTCTGTCAACAGTTTCATATCGGCAGGGACATGAACGGGATCGCCTTCCTCCAAAGACTGGACTCCCATGATCAGGAATCCGGGGCGGAATACGACTATGTCATGATTGCCGCTGTCGTCAATGAAGGAGACGGTGAATACGTGATTGAGAGCGCCCGGCGCTGCCGCCCGGTGGGCGCCACCATCCTGCGGGCACTGGGGACTGCCGATCACAGCAAGAAAACCTTTGATTTCGAGATCGTTCCGCAAAAGGAAGTGGTCCTGATCATCGCCCGGACCTGTCATACCGACGCCCTTCACCAGGCCATCTATCAGGATATGTGCTCGGAGCAGCCGGGCCGCGGCATCCTTTTCTCCCTGGCCCTCGACCGGGTGGCCGGCCTCCTCGACATGGTCCCTGATTGCAGGGAACCGGAGGAGACGGATCAGCTCCAAGCGGCCCGGGAAGAAGACCGTTTTGCCCTCTTTGTTGTTGCCGGCCGCGGCCATACCGCCCGGATCATGGAATGCGTTGAAGACGCGGGAGGCACCGGGGCGACCATCCTGCACTGCCGGTTGGCGACGCCGGAATCGGGGGGCTGGTACGGCAGTCTCGGCGATCCTGAAAAGGAGATCGTCCTGGTCATCGCGGAATCAGAAAAGACGCGCAGGATCCGCGAAAAACTGGAGAAAATCCCTGACGATCTGGAAGGACAGCCCTACCCGGTCGGCCAGATGCGGCTTGTCCGCTTCAATCAGCTGTCGGAAGTCAGGGACGCTCTGTGACGTAATACTGGAGAACAGCGTTGGCTACGGCCTGGCCGATGGCCTGGCGCCCTTGCTGGGAAGTCATAACCCTGCGGTCGCTGTCATTGGACAGGTAGCCCGGAACCAGGGAAACCGAGACGTAGTTGGTCAGGCGCAGGACAGCCATGTCCTTTTCGGCGCCGGCATTCACTTGATCCTCAGGCTGGAGCAAGGGTTCCAACCGGGCCAGGGATGCCTTGAGAAGCGAAGCCAGCCTGGCTCTTCCCTCACTGTCGATATTGGAATAATTGGGAGCCAGGGCCTGGGCGTCCTGGCCTTCGGCATAGCCGTTGTTTACCTCACTGACAAAGGAAGACGACATGAAGTAGGCCTGAGATCCCTGCTTGGACGGATCGTTGATGTCAAAGGCCAGGGACAGGTTGATGAAGATGATATCCGTGAACTGTGACTCGATGTCGTAGAGGATGCGCAGCTGGGGCGGGGTCCCGATCGAACCGAAAAGACCGCGGCCGCCTGACGAAGCGCTGTTCTGGTTGATCCGGATGATATCCCCCATAAGCAGTCGCAGGTTGTCGGGAATTTCGCGTTCATAACCGTTGGCCACAGCAGCGTCTCCGTAGCGGAGCAAGGCAATATCAGCCGCCTTGGCCACGGTCCGGAACAAGGAGAATTCCTCATCGGTGGTCCGGGTCATCACTACGGTCGCCCCCTGGGCGGCCAGCGCTTTTTCCGCTTCCATGGCCATGTCAAGGACAAGGGTTTTTTCCATGACGGCGCTGGTGCCTGTACCCCATACGGCGCCCGTATCAGCGCCCCCGTGGGAGGCGTCCAGGATGACAGTAATGCCCCGGAGCGGTTCAGGCGAAGTCGCCTGACCGATATAGGACCCCAGATCGGGAGCGTGCAGGACGGGAATGGACAAGGCTTCAGGCCACACCCGCAGCGACGTTCCCCCGGCCGGGAGCGAATCGGCTTCGTTGCCCGTAACGGGCAGTTCCATGAGAGTGATCCCGGAAGCTTCCGGCTGCTCCGTACCCTGGCTTGCCTGGCTGTCATCCGGTTCTTGCTCGTCACCATTTCCTTCAGGCCTGGAAACGGCAGGATCGGTTACCTGGCTTTGATCTGTTTGAAATCGTTTAGCCCCGCGAACCGGCCGGGGCAGGACACCGAAGGCGGATAGAAGCAGAAGAAGGCTGCTTGCCAGCACCATAACCAGGACAAAGCGGCTGCCTTTCTTCCTTGGCATGGCCTATCCTATTTGTTTTTTCGCGCCGAGCCGGCCGATGACCTCTTGCAGGCGGGCGGCATAATCACTGATCTCCTCCTGGTCCTGGCCTTCAATCATGATGCGGATCAGGGGCTCGGTTCCCGACTTGCGGATAAGCAGTCTGCCGGCCTCACCCAGTTTCTCCCCGGTCAGGCGGACCGCTTCCGTGAACTGCGGATGGTCGATAATAGCGTCTGCCCGGCCCTGATCCACCCGGACATTGACCAGGACCTGGGGGAAAAGTTCGATCATCTTCCTCATCTCGCTCAGCCGGACATCCCGGCCCTGGCCGACGATGGCACGCAAGAAGCGCAGGGCCGTCAACTGACCGTCCCCCGTCGTCGCGTCGTCAAGCAGGATGACATGACCGCTTTGCTCTCCGCCCAGGGACAGCCCTTCCCTCAGCATGTGTTCCAGGACATAGCGGTCGCCGACTGCCGTACGGACAAGCAGGAAGCCCTCGCGCTCCGCCATCTTTTCAAGTCCCAGATTGCTCATGACGGTCGCGACAATGGTTTTTCGCGCCAGCATGCCCCGCTGGTCCAAATCACGGGCCAGGACGGCCATCATGACATCCCCGTCGCACAGTTGACCCTGGTCGTCGACGGCGATCAGGCGGTCCGCGTCACCGTCAAAGGCGAGCCCGAGATGAGCGCCCGATTCAAGGACGTGAGCCGCAAGATTTTTCGCATGGGTCGACCCGCAGTCGCGGTTGATATTGAAACCGTCCGGCTCGACACCCAGGGCCGTAACTTCGGCGCCCAGGGCCCTGAACAAGGCAGGTGCCGTTTGGAAGCTGGCGCCGTTGGCGCAATCGATCACAAGCCGCATTCCCGAAAGATCGAGATCGGCGATGGAAAGTAAATGGTTTTTGTAATCCTCCACTCCCTTATCGTAATCTGTAAGCCGGCCTACCCGGTCGCCGACGGGCCTGTCCATACCATCAAATCCGGCAAATATCATGGCCTCGATGGTTTCCTCGGTCTCATCCGCCAGCTTGAATCCCCCGGCTGAAAACAGCTTGATCCCGTTGAATTCGTAGGAGTTGTGTGAAGCGGATATCATGGCGCCCGCGTCAGCGCCCAGCTCGCGGGTCAGCCAGGCGACGCCGGGCGTCGCGATCACGCCTGCATCAATGACATCGGCACCGGCGGAGGTAATTCCCGCGATCAGGGCCGAAGCCAGCATCCCACAGGAAATCCGGGTATCGGCGCCTACGATGAAGGTCGGTTTGTGGTGTGTCTCCTCAGTCAGAACAAGGGCGCCGGCAAAACCCAGCGAAAAGGCCAGGTCAGGTGTCAGCTCCTGGTTTGCTACACCGCGGACACCATCCGTTCCAAATAATTTTGCCATTTTCTTCCTCAAGCGTCTTTCTTCTTTTCATACAAAAAGCGGTCCCCTTTCTGTCTGCCTGACAGGAAGGAGGACGGCTTTCTTCAATCCAGTTCGAAAATATTGACCGTCACTGTCGCGGGATAGAGCAGTTCGGTCTTGGTATAAAGCAGGGTATTGGTGTCGATCTTGACCGGCAGCTGAATCGGTCCGGTCCGGCTGACTTCACTGACGTCAATATAGGCGGAGATCCTGGCCAGGGTGATGTCCGCCAGCACCTGCTGCCGGCCGCGCAGAGTGATCTGCACATTGGTAACGGGATATCCCTGGATGCCGAAGCCTCTTTCGCCCGCCTGGTCAACACCGAAGTGCGCCAGCGGGACGGTGAAGGTCTTGGTTGTCACAGGGTTGACCGTCACCTGGACGTAGAACCAGATGAAGCAGGCCAGTACCAGGGCAATGATGGCAAGGCCGATCCGCTGTTTGCGGGACAGAAGGGAGCCGGAGCTCCTTCGCCTCGCAATGCTCCTGCCGCGCTTCATGCCCGCGGCAGGAGCGGGTTCGGCTGCCTCATGGCTGTCGTCAGCCGGATCACGAAAATCGTGTGTCGAGACGATTTCCTCATTGGCGGGCGCCTGCCGGCGGAAAGCCAGCCGCTTCTTGATCCACTGGCGGAAGCGGCTCCAGGAGGTATTCTCCTCACCCACCTGCTCCATGCCCAGAAGCCGGTGCAGCTGGGTGCGAAGCGCGTCCCCGTTGCCCAGTACATGGAGGACACCCCCCACGGCAATGCTGATCGACCCTCTTTCCTCCGAGACAACAATGGCGATGGCGTCGCCCATCTCACTGACCCCTACAGCCGCGCGGTGCCGAAGGCCGAAGTCACGGCGCAGGTGGTAGTTGTCGGACAGGGGCACATGAACGCGGGCCGCCGCGATTCTGCCATCACGGATCAGGACGGCGCCGTCGTGAAGCGGTGACCCCGTGTAGAAGATCTGCCTCAGCAGGGCAGAAGTGACATTGGCGTCAATCCGTACCGCGTTTTCCTGCTCGCGGAACTCACCGAGACGCGTGTCGCGCTCGACAATGATGAGCGCGCCTGTCCTTGTCTCCACCATCCACTCACAGGCGCTGACAATGGCCTCGATCATCTGGTGCGAACTCATCCCTCCCGGGAAGGCGTCCCAGTTGACAAAGGACAGGCGGTTCCGGCCCACCGCCTCCAGGGTTCGCCGAAGCTCGGGCTGGAAAATTACGATGATGGCGATGGCCAGGATGGAGATGGTCCGGCTGAGCATGAAGCCGATGGTACTGAGCCCGACGGCACTTGCGACAAAGGCGAAGATTACGATCAGCAGGATGCCGCGAAGCAGCTGCCAGGCTCTCGAATCCCGCAAAAGGAGCAGGATGAAGTAGAGGACAAGGGCCGTGATGGCGATGTCGAAAAGCGCGATGATAATGTCAAGGGGACCGCCCAAAAAAAGCAGGCCGTCCGACAGACTGTAGCGCAATTCATTAAAAAACTCACCGATTTTTGAAAACAAATTGGAAGGCAAAGGCGCTCCTCCGCTCTTTTGATGCGTCAAAATCTCTTTTTTATATTATCATACGGAAAGACCTTTAACTGTTTGACAATAAGGTCTTGCCGCTGGTATCATTCCACATGTCGTGTTATTGACAATGCCGATTAGTGTAACGGTAGCACACCTGACTCTGACTCAGTTTGTCCGGGTTCAAATCCTGGATCGGCAGCCAAAACCCCGGGTCACCTGGTCTGGGGTTTTATATTTCTCCCCGCCTCTTGACAAAACCATCTCGCCAGGCAAGAAGAAAAGCCGGAAAGGGCAGGCCGGCCAGTTCACTGACGCGGATCCGGCTCAGGGCGTCCTCATCAGCAGGCGGACCGTCGCGCAGGGTGTAACCGGCCGCGCCCGAAAGCTCCGCTTCCCAAAATGCCATTTCCCACACCCGGTGGGAAAAGACCGCCCGTTTTTCGCCCCTGTAGGTCAGCTCAAAATCTGCCAGGCCCGTCTTGGCTTGAACTTCTTTCCTGACACGGTCCCGGGCTTCACCCGTGAACTTGCCTTCAAAGCGGAAAAATTCAAAAAGGCCGGACAGGAGGCCCTGGGGACGGCGCCGGCAGAACACCCCTTCACCATCGTGGATCAGAACATAGCTGAGATAAGTGACGGGCCTGTCCTGGTCCTTGCGCCTTACGGGGTACCGGCTGACGGTTGAGAGGGAAAAAGCCCTGCAAAATCCGTTGACCGGACAGCTTGCGCAGCGGGGTGAAGACGGAAGGCAGACAGTCGCGCCCAGCTCCATCAGGGCTTCGCTGAAATCGCCGGCGCGCCTGCCGGGAAGAAGCTCCGCCACACGCGCCCGTACGGCGCGCTGCCCTTTCGGGTCGCCTTGAACATGCGGAACGGCGTCAAGCCGGGCCATCACACGGACAACATTACCGTCAACCGCCGGTTCGGCCAAATCATAGGCAAAGGAGAGAATGGCGCCGGCTGTATAGGGGCCGATGCCGGGAAGTTTCAGCAGTTCCGCCTTGTCAGGGGGCAGGACACCCTTGTATTGATCCACCACCCTGCCGGCTAATGCCAGAAGGTTTTTGGCGCGCCGGTAATAGCCAAGTCCTTCCCAGTATTTCAAGACCTCGGTCTCGTCTGCCGCCGCCAGGGTCACAAAATCCGGAAAGCGCGCCATAAAGCGTTCATAGTAGGGAATAACCGCGGTCACCTGGGTTTGCTGCAACATCAATTCGGAAACCATGACCGCGTAGGGGTCGCGGCGATGACCGGGCCCTGCCGGCACCCTCCAGGGCAGGGGCCTGGCAGACTGGTCAAACCAGGCCAGCAGCGCGTCTGCAAAGGAAAGGCTCAAGAGGGTTGGGACTCCAGATACAAGGCGGCCGATTGGCCGGCCAGATAGCCCGAGGCCATGGCCCACATGAGATTGAAGCCGCCCGTGTCGCCATCCACATCCAAAAGCTCACCGCAGGCGAACAAGCCCGGAACAAGCCGGGACATCAAGGTGGCGGGATTGAAATCAGCTGTCGCCATCCCGCCGGCTGCCACCTGGGCGTACTGGAAGCCGCGCGTACCGGTTACACTGATTTCGAGCTGCTTGAGTTTACGGGACAGTTCCGCCACCATCAGGCTCCGGCTCGAGAACACTTGATCCTGAGCCGCGGCACAGCTTACCAGGGCGCGGGCGATCTTGTCCGGCACAAGGCCGGCCAGGGCGATGCGCCAGTCACCATCCGCCACATCCGCGGCCATCAGGATTTGCCCGATCGCCTCCTCATCCAGCTCGGGTAGAAAGTCAATTTCGATCGTACCGGCCCCGGCCGCTGGCGACACCGACCGGCCGGCAGCGCCGCCAAGCTCCATGGCCGCGATACCGGACAAGCCGTATTTGGTGATCAGATACTCACCTTCTGTCCGCGCGGTCACACCGGACCTGCCCTTGAAGAGGACCGAACCGCGAAAGCGGACGCCTTCCGCGTGCCGGATCAAAGGATGGGGCGACAGGGTCAGGGGAACCAGCGAAGGTACCGGTTCATTCAGACGATGGCCCAGGGCCTGCAGTATCTCGTAACCTGCGCGTGATCCACCCAGGTCCGGGGAAGCACAGCTGCCCGCCGCGACAAGGACAGCCCGCGCTGTTGCCAGGCCGCCATTGTCCGCCCCGGCCAGAAAGAGGTTTTTTTGTTTTTTCACCTCACTGATTTTCAGGGGGTAGATCAAATCGACCTTCTTGTTTCGCAAGGCGTTGAGGAGCAAAAGGGTGACAGACCGCGCCTGAAAAGACCGCGGATAGACCCTGTTTTCCCTTTCCTCCCTGGTCATCAGACCGATTTCCCGAAGAATGGCCAGCAGCTTATCGGCCGGAAAAGCTTCGAAGACCGGCCCGACAAATGAGGGATCATCGCCCTGGTAATGGCCTGCCACAGGCGCCAGGCTGGCAATGTTGCAGCGGCCGTTTCCGCTGGCCAGCACTTTGCGCAAGGGCTGCGATTCTTTTTCGAAAACCGCCAGAGGCCCCGTCAGGCCGGCTTTTCTCGCGCCAAGCGCCGCCAGGACACCCGAGGCGCCGCCGCCAATAATGATCAGATCGTAATGATTGGACAAGGGCTTTCCTCCTAGCCAAGGGTCACAATGGTTGCTTCTTCTTCATCGATTACGAGAAAATGCCGGCTGCTCAATGCCAAAATGCGCTGGACCGGCCTGTCTGCATCTTGCCGGGCCATGACCTGCCCCGCCTCCGTATTGTAGAGTAAAAGTTCCCTGCCGCTCGCGGCCAGAACCGAGGCACCGTCCGGATCAAGAGCAAAGCATGAGATCCCCCTGGGCCCCTCAAGGAACTGAAGGCTATTGTCTCCCCCCAAAGACCCGGGTGAGGAAATCACAAGGAGCCCGGTATCCCCGCCTTCCTCCATGAGGAGGACCAGGCGGCCGCCGGCGCATGCAGACTGGACCGGAACACCAGGCAGAGGGCTGACTTCCCCGGCGCCGGCCAGGGGATCGAAACAGACCATCTCACGCTCATTGTAGAAGAGCGCCTTTCCCCCGCCAAGATGGATCCTCAAGGGGAAGAGATCATCAGCTGACAAAATGACGTCCATAAGCAGCTTCCCCTCAAAATCGCAGCGCAGGTACCTGGTCGCCATTTTCCCCTGTGACAGATCCAGCATGAGAACATCAAACTGGTCAGTTCCGGGAATGAAAGAAAGACTCAGCGGCCATTCCAGTGAAGCAAAAGTCAGGACGGTTTGGTAGCTCCCTGTCCTGGTATCAAATAAGGACGCAACCATCCTTCCCTTGAGCGAGGAACCGAATGTCAGCAGGAAGGGATCGCGATAATCCCCGCCATAAACAATTTCCCTGGTATCCGATTCATAAGTGGAAAGGTCAGGGAAGACCGCCATGTATCCGGATCCCTGTCCGGGAGTGACCAGCAATCCTTCCCCCATGGCCGTCACTTGCGACTGGCGGTAAGGGAAGGAAATAAAGGACTGCTCCCTGCCCGATATGTCCAATACAGCCAGGCCCTCCTCCTCCACCCGGACCAGGGCCTGTCCGACAAGGGCAAAGGCTTCGGGCGGAGCGCCGCGTATGGGGAAAGACTGGCCAACAACAAGCGAATCACGTGGTTGGTCCAAGCTTTCCGGCTGGCGCGCGATGAAGAGGAGCAGGGCGACCGCGATAAAAATCAGGGCCCAAAAAAAAGAGAGCACGGCAATCAGCCGGGGACCCGATTCTTTCGTCACTGCTATTCCCTCTGTCATGGGCTCGGACGGACAACTCCTTTTTTAACTTTGCAGCCGTTTTTACTATAGCACGGCAAATGCCTTCCATAACAAAGGAGACCGCCTCGCGGCGGTCCCCATTATCATTTTGGATGCACCCTTTATCAGTACATGCCGCCCATGCCTCCGCCCGCCGGCATGGGGGGCTCAGGCTCGGGAATATTGGCGACGATCGATTCGGTGGTCAGCAGGATGGACGCAATCGAGGCCGCGTTCTGGAGCGCGGACCGCGTCACCTTGGCCGGGTCGACGATGCCGGCGCCGACCATATCCGTGTATTTTTCCTGCAGGACATCGAAGCCGACACCCTTGCCTTCGGACTTGACTTTTTCACAGACGACACTGCCGTCAAAGCCGCTGTTCACCGCGATCTGGCGGACAGGCTCCTCCAGGGCACGCAGAACGATGGCCACGCCTGTGCGCTCGTCGCCCTCAAGGTCTTCCAGCAGTTGGTTGATATCGTCAAGGACATCGATGTAGGCTGTGCCGCCACCCGGGACAATCCCCTCTTCGACGGCCGCGCGTGTCGCGGACAGGGCGTCTTCGATGCGGAGCTTGCGCTCCTTCATCTCAACTTCGGTCGCGGCGCCGACCTTGATAACGGCCACACCGCCCGACAGCTTCGCGAGGCGCTCCTGGAGCTTTTCACGGTCAAAGTCGGAGCTGGTTTCTTCAATCTGGGCGCGGATGGCGCCGATGCGGGCCTGCAGATCATCAGGATTTCCCGCGCCGTCGACAATAACCGTGTTGTCCTTGTCGATCTTGACCTGGCGGGCCTGGCCCAGGTCGGTCAGCTCAACATCCTTGAGTTCCATGCCCAGGTCAGATGAAATCACCTTGCCGCCTGTCAGGACGGCGATATCCTGGAGCATCTCTTTTCTGCGGTCACCAAAACCGGGCGCCTTGACAGCAGCGCATTGGAAGGTACCGCGGAGCTTGTTGAGGATCAAGGTGGAGAGCGCCTCTCCCTCGACGTCTTCGGCGATGATGAGGAGACGCTTGCCGTTTTGGACAATCTTCTCAAGCAGGGGCAGGAGATCCTGGATGTTGGAAACTTTCTTATCAGTGATCAGGATGTAGGGTTCGTCGAAGACGACTTCCATCTTGGTCGCGTCGGTGACCATGTAAGCGGAAATGTAGCCGCGGTCA
Organism: uncultured Mageeibacillus sp.; assembly: GCA_964606165.1. Lineage (GTDB taxonomy): Bacteria > Bacillota > Clostridia > Saccharofermentanales > DTU023 > UBA4923. The sequence goes on along the minus strand of CAZSFQ010000002.1, from coordinate 45,141 downwards.
AACTGCATGCCCTCAACAATTTCAAGTTCGGTGCCCATGGTCTGGGACTCCTCAACCGTAATGACCCCGTCGTTTGAAACGGACTCCATGGCATTGGCGATCTCCATGCCGATGGCGTCGTCATTGGCTGAAATCGCCGCCACGCGCGAAATGTCGTTCTTGCCCTCAACAGCCTTGCTGTTGCGGCCGATGGCTTCGACAGCCTTATCGACGGCCTTGTCGATTCCCCGCTTGAGGATAATGGGATTGGCTCCGGCAGCTACGTTGCGAAGACCCTCGCGGATGATGGCCTGGGCCAGCAGGGTCGCGGTTGTGGTGCCGTCACCGGCGACATCGTTGGTCTTGGTCGCCACTTCCTTGACAAGCTGCGCGCCCATATTTTCAAAACGGTCTTCCAGTTCGATTTCACGGGCAATGGTGACACCGTCATTGGTAACGACGGGGGAGCCGTATGTTTTGTCGAGAACAACGTTGCGGCCTTTGGGGCCCAATGTAATGCGGACCGTGTCGGCCAGCTTGTTGACGCCGATCTCCAGGGATTTGCGGGCGTCTTCCGAGTATTTCAATTCTTTAGCCATTTTTCATAACTCCTTCTCTACCTGATAAATCAGTCGACAATGGCGAGGATGTCGCTCTGCCGCAGGATGGTATATTCAACGTCGTCGATCTTGACTTCTGTCCCCGCGTACTTGCTGATCAGGACGCGATCGCCGACTTCAACTTCCATGATAACGTCTTTCCCATCGACGACCCCCCCCGGGCCGACTGCGACAATCTCAACGATCTGCGGCTTTTCCTTGGCAGATCCCGGGAGGACGATGCCGCCCTTTGTCGTTTCTTCTGCTTCAAGTCTCTTGATGACCACGCGGTCACCCAACGGTTTAATGTTCATGTTTTTACCTCCATACCGATTATTATTGTTGACGGAAGTTGGCACTCGTGCATATCGAGTGCCAGCCAAGTAACAATATAATCAGGCCCGTCTTTTTTGTCAACTGTCCTGGTTTAAAAGATCGTGTCCAAAAGTGAACGGAAGATGTCTTTTTCAGAAAGGATTGCCAGAATACGCGAGTCCTGCGTGAAACCGCGAACAAGAGGACTGGTGAGGCTGAATGAAATCAGCACCATGACAAGGAGCCAGACCGTAACGGCACCCCACACCAGACCCAGAACCAGGCCGCCTGTTTTGTTGAGCCAGCCCACGACCGGGATCCCGTTCAGCAGGGGGGTCAAAAGGCGGGCGGCAAGGCCCAGGGCGACGCGTACAAGAAGGAAGATGACGATCAGGGCCAGGGCTCCCAGCACCAGCTGCCAGATGGAATGAACGGTTGTATCGGCAAGGGAATTGCCGGCCAGATCCGGGCTTTGCAGAATTCTCCGCGTCCAGTTTTCCGGCATTCCCAGGTTTTCCAGCACAGGTGCCAGACCTGCGGAAGAGGACACGGTCCCCTCATGTACCAGATCGGAGACATCTTTGATGGAACCGCCCAAAAGACCAAGATTGAGAAGCCAGCCGGAGACCGGCCGTACCAAAAGAAACGCAATGGCGATGGAAATCAAAGAACTGATAAAACCGACCGCTGTCAGCAGCAAACCGCGCCGGTGACCAATCCAGACAAAAAGAGCGACAACAATCAATGCGGAAATGTCAAATCTCATACTAACTCACGATCTTCTCAAAACCCTGATCCGGGCCGCTACCCGGCCCGCGACATCCGCATTATCTCACAGTCATCCGCCTTTTGGTAGTTGCTCCCTTATGCTAAAATCATGCCCGGAGGATGCGTTATGCAAAGCAATCATATTCCGGTTCACAAGCTGATCCTGCTTTACATCGCAAAACAAGCCCCGGGGATCCGCCGGTCGCGCCTTCGCGACGCGGCACTGGCCAGCTTGTCCATGGATTATCTTGATTTTTCGCGCGTCCTGGAAGAAGTGACCGCGTCCGGCCTCTTATCCATAGCGGCCCGCCAGGAGGAATCCCTGCTCGACGCACAGGACAGGGAAGTTGAGCGCTGCGATCTGACCGGGAAGGGCCGGCGCACGCTGGCGGCTCTCGAGAACCAGATTCCTGCCTCGACCAGGCGGTTTCTCGCGGCCTATCTGGATGAAAGGCTCTCGCAAAGAAGGGCGGCCGACACCCTCAGCTCAGTCGTCGAGGCGACGAGCGACGGTCGTTACCGTCTCACCTGCCGGCAGCTCGACGGGGAAGACGGCGGTTTTTCCTTTACCATCCTCTTTCCTACCGAAGCCATGGCCCGCAAGGCCGGCATCAGCTGGCGCGAAAAACCGGCCTCTGTTTTTTCCGCCCTGATCGAATCGCTCCTGGGCGAGGGCGAAAAAATGCCTTGACCGGTCCGGCCAAGGCATTTTCATGACATCCCATTTGGTGAAAATATTCTAGAGGACATCCTCCTCAGGCAGCGCCTTCATGCGTGCCGCCAATTCCAGAGCATAGGCCTTGATGGCTTCTTCATCCTCCTTTAACGGCAAACCGCGCACAAGAAGCGGCTCGAGCCGCTCTGCCTTATGCTTGCCCAAGAGCCCCTCAAGCTGCTTGACCATCTGGGAACCCCAGCCGTAGGAGCCTGCAATCCCGATGTACTTGAGCGGCGGGTTGATACCGCCGATCAGCATGGTCATGGCCGCGACAAGCGGGTGAGCCCCGCCCAGGACAGCCGGTGACGCCAGGATCAGGGCCCCCGCGAAAACCGTCTCGGTCAGCACCATGCCTATGGGAACGCGCAGGTCATGCCTGGCGGAGCCCAGGTCGACCAGCTTCACGCCGATGCCTTCATCAGCCAGGACCCTGGCCAGCAGGCGGACCATGCGGCCCGTGCTGCCGTGCATGGAAACATAAGCGATCAGGACATCCCGGGTGGTCTTGTCCGACACCATGCGCTCATACTCGGACAGGATGGTATCCGGCTCGAACCAGACGGGGCCGTGGGCCGCGCAGATGATGGCCGGGTCAAGTGCCCTGACCTGTTCCACGTAACCTTTGACATGTGTCCTGAAAGGCATCATGATCTCGGAAAAATAGGTGCGCGATTGTTCGATGCGAATGGTCTCATCAGGCTTGTCAGGGACGTCGGGCGTATAATGGCTCCCGAAAAGGTCCGAGGGGAACAATACGCGCTCCTGGGGCATCCAGTACATGGTGTTGTCTGGCCAGTGGGCGAAGGGTATGGGCATGCACTCCAGCGTCACGCCCCCCAGGTCGATCTGATCGCCTTTGGCGACGACCACCATGTCTTCCTGCGGGATGTGCAAAAGGACTCCCAGAAACTCCGCCACCTTGGCCGTGGCAACGATTTTCGCCTCCGGATAGCGGTCGAGCAGGATACGGGCCGCGCCGGAATGATCCTGTTCCGCGTGCAGCGAAAAGATGTAGTCGAGTTTTTTGACCCCCATTTCCTGGAGGTTATGCAGGAGCTGGTCGGCCGTGTCTTCCTGTACCGGATCGATCAGGGCTGTCTTTTCGTCTCCCTGGACAAGAAAACTGTTGTAGGTTGTCCCGTAAGGTGTCGGCATCAGGCAATCAAAAAATAGCAGGCCCGGATCAATGGAACCGACCTGGGTCACCCGGCCGGTTACTTTTTGTATGGTCATAAAACACTCCTCTCCCGGCACTCCCCTGTCGCGCCGCGCATCTTTGACCGGATGCGAATATCCGTTCAAGAAAGCCGGGGAGCCCTCAGTGCGGCTCCCCCTGTTCGATTCCTGCCGTGAAAACTAATCCTCGAGTGGTGAAAAATCTTCCTTGGGCACACCGCAGACCGGGCAAACCCAGTCCTCCGGCAAATCCTCGAAGGCAACACCGGGCTCAATGCCCCCGTCCGGATCACCGAACTCGGGGTCATAGACATAGCCGCAAACATCACAAACATATTTTTGCATCATCTACCTCTTTCAGCCAAAATCTTTGGAGCGGAGAACCGCCCCGTATTTCAGGCTTTATTTGGGATATTATACACGACACTCTTTTGGATTGGCTGTACCTAAAGCGAAAATTCGAAAGAGGAGCCGTCGAGCAGCACCTCGTCCCCTTCCTGGACGCCGGCATCGAGCAAAGCGTCCTGGATTCCGCTTTCAATGATGCGTTTCTGGAAATGACGGAAGGATTCCGTGTCGGAAAAGTTGGTCGACTGCATGAGTTCGCGGATGTAAGGCCCCTCGACTGCGGCGACGCCTTTCTGCCTCTTGATTTCAAAATCGTATTTCTTATCGAAGCGGTAGATTTTTCGCTGTTCAGCCTCTTCGAGTTCGGGCAGGGGCAGGGTCAGGACCACGGCTGCCAAGGCCTTGATGAAGTCCTGTACGCCGGTGGTTGTCGCGGCGGACAAGGCAAAGACTCGGTAACCCTCGCGCTCAATCCTGTCTTTCAGCTTGGCCACTTCTTCTTCATCAACAATATCGGTCTTGTTGATGACCACCCACATGGGCCGCCTGCCGATCAGGTTCTTGTATTTCTCCAGCTCCTTATTCAGGGCATGAAAGCGTTCGAGCGGATCGGTCCCGTCAAAGGACGAAGCATCCAGGACATGGATGAGGATGCGGGCGCGTTCAATATGGCGCAAAAAGTCATGGCCCATCCCCGCCCCCTCGGAGGCTCCCTCAATCAGGCCGGGGACATCGACCAGGACAAAACGGGCACCGCCGACCTCTACAAGGCCCAGAATCGGCTGCAGGGTGGTAAAGGGGTAGGAGGCAATTTTCGGTTTGGCCGCCGAGACGACTGAGAGCAGGGTGGACTTTCCCGCATTGGGAAAACCGACAAGGGCCGCGTCCGCCAGCAGCCGGAGCTCCAGGTCAAGGCGCAGGGTCTCGCCTGTTTTTCCTGCCGTCGCGAAACGGGGCGCCTGGCGCACCGGATTGGCGAAATTCATATTGCCGCGGCCGCCGGCCCCTCCCTTGGCGACGACAGCCTCATCGCCGTCCTCGCGAAGGTCAGCAAGCATGGCGCGGCTTTCCGAATGCAGGACCAGGGTTCCGGGCGGCACCTTCAAAACCAGGTCAGAGCCGCTGGCGCCGGCCATCTTGCTGCCCTTGCCCGCCTCACCGTCGCCGGCCGCGAAATGATGCTTGAACCGGTATTCCTGAAGGGTGTTGAGACCGCGGTCCGCGCGGATGATGACATTGCCGCCCCTGCCTCCGTTACCGCCGTCAGGGCCTCCGTTTGGGATGTATTTTTCACGCCGGAAGGAGACGGCGCCGTTGCCGCCATTGCCCGACCTGATCTCGATTGTCGTGTGATCGTAAAACATGGCCCTAAATGAAGAGCGGCTTGCGCCGCTCCCTTGCCTAGGCCTCGACCGGATAGACGCTGGCCTGTTTACGCTTTCGCGAGATACGCTCGTAGCGCACCAGTCCGTCCACTTTGGCAAAGAGTGTGTCGTCCTTGCCGATTCCGACATTGATGCCGGGATGAATCTTGGTTCCCCGCTGGCGGTAGATAATGCTGCCCGCAGTACAGAACTGGCCATCCGAAAGCTTGGCGCCCAGACGTTTCGACTTGGAGTCCCGTCCGTTGCGCGTGCTGCCCATCCCCATCTTGTGGGCCAAAAGCTGAAGATTAACTTTAATCATGGTTTCCCCCTTAATTGTCTGTCAACGCTTGATCGATAACGGTCACATGGCGTGACCCGTAACTGTTCTCGATCTGCATGCACCCGATCCTGGCAGACTCCATCAATGTAGCGGCAGCCGCCGCCTTGTCCGCCTGCTCCGGGTAGTCAACCGAACAGCTGATCTTTCCCGGTTCCAGTGAGTACAGGGGCTCGATGCCCGCGATTTCCTGCAAACTGCCGATCACAGTCTGGGCGATGGCCGATACGCCAGCGCAGATCGTGTCCGGCCACGGTCTCCATCCCCTGGCGTGGCCCTCCATCCGGAAGGAGACGATCCGTCCCTCCCCGTCACGCGAAAAGGCCGCCCGGATCATGTCAACCCTTGATCGATTTGATCAGTACACGCGTGTAGGGCTGTCTGTGCCCCTGCTTACGGCGGTAGCCCTTCTTGGCCTTGTATTTGAACACGACAATCTTCTTGCCGCGCCCGTGTTTGACAATTTCACCCGTGACGGTAGCACCTTCCAAAACAGGTGTGCCGACACGGAGCAGTCCGCCCTCGGAAATGGCCAGAACCTGGTCGAATGTCACCAGATCCTCCGCCTCCCCCTCGATGGTCTCGATGAAGATCTCGTCGCCTTCCGCGACACGGTACTGTTTGCCGCCCGTCCTGATGATGGCGTAGCTCATATGCGGTCTCTCCTTTTTCAAGTCTCGCCCAGCCAGGGTTGCCGCTTTCAAGCAACATTAAAAAACCCCGCCGGAGCGGTCGCCGGACTATGATACGACAGGTGGGGCCCGCGTGTCAAACGGTCAGGCCATTTCTTCCTCCAGGTCAAAATAGCGCTGATAGAGATCATCCAGCTCCCCCAAAAGACCGGCATAGCGCTCATAGTCTTCCGCCTTGTGAGCGGAGGCATCGGCCTGCTCAAAGAGGCGGCAGGCCTCTTCCCGAATTTCAATGTCTTTTTTGGTCCGGCTCAAAGCCAGGCGCTGTTCTGCCCTTGCCCTTCTCAATTCAGCCGGACTGGCAGGAATCCCGCTTCTTTGGGTGACCGGGTACACCGTCTCCTCCAGCCACAGGCGGTGCTGCCGGTACCAGGATTCGTAATCATCAAAGGGCAGGATATCCGTACCCACAAAACCCAGGACCGACTTGGCCACCGTCTGGATAAAGTAGCGGTCGTGGCTGACCACCATGACCGCGCCCTGAAATTCAGCCAGGGCCTGCTCCAGGAGCTGCCTGGACTCGATGTCAAGATGGTTGGTCGGCTCATCCAGGACCAGGAGGTCAGGTTTTTGCTCCAGGAGGGAGCACAGGTGCAGGCGGTGGCGTTCACCACCCGACAGGGCGCCCAGGACTTTGACCATGGCCTCATCACGGAAGCCGAAGCGGGCAAGCCGGCCGCGGATCTGCGTCTCGGACGCGGGAAAAGAATGGGCCAGGTATTGGTAGACTGTCTGCGTCTCATCATGAAAGTCGACGCTTTGGCCCATGAAAGCGATGCCAGGATTCCCATAAAGGGAAATCCGGCCTGTGTCAGCCTCAGCGCGGCCCAGCAGGATATGAAGCAGGGTCGTCTTCCCGCAGCCGTTGGGTCCGACCAGGGCCAGCCGGTCCCTGGCGCGGACAGGAAAAGATACATCCTGGAAAAGAGGCCGGTCATAAGCCATGGAGAGATCCTCGGCTCCAATCAGCAAGCGGTTCTGATCTTTTTTCGTTTCGGCCGCAAGGAAGGAGAAGGTCATGCGGCGGTCCGGATTGACCTGGCTCTGGATCCGGCTCATCTGATCTTTGAGCCTGTCAACTGTTTTTTCACGCGAGTGATAGGACTTCATCTTGCGGTGGGACAGCATGGTCTGGGTGACAGCCTCCTGGCGCTTGATCTCACCGGCCAGCCGGTCCATGGTAAGGCCGAGCAGGGCCTGACGCTCCCGCTTTTGTTCCATGGCCTGTGAATAGTTGCCGCGGTAGGTGTAAAGCTGCCTGTTTTCCAATTCGAATATCTTTCCGCAGACATGATCCAGAAACCAGCGGTCGTGTGAGACGACCACCAGGGCATCCTTCCTCGACAGCAAATACTGCTGCAGCCAATCCAAACCGTCGTAGTCGAGATGATTGGTGGGCTCGTCAAGGAGGAGCAGGTCACCGGGCTCAAGAAGGAGGCGGCCCAGCGAAACCCTCATCTGCTCGCCGCCTGAGAGGGTGTGGCAGGGCTGATTCATCTGCTTTTCGGTCAAGCCCAGGCCTGCCAGGTTCCTGGCCAGGCGCGCCCGGTAGTCATAGGCGCCCTCATCCTCCATGGCCTGCTGCAGCTGGCCGAACTCGGCAACGAGCCCGTCAAGTTCCTGACCATCCGCCGCGTCCATTTCCCTTTGCAGGATCCGCATCCGCTCTTCCATGCGGACGAAGCGCGGGTTATCCAGGATGGCCAATCCCTGATGATCGTAAGCCAGCGGCCGCTGGCTCAGCATGGAGACGACCGCCGAACAGGAACGGTGGATGGCCCCGGAATCAGGCGGAAGGCTGCCCGCGATAAGATTGAGCAGGGTCGTTTTGCCGGTGCCGTTTTGGCCGATCAGACCGATCTTGTCTGCCTGGTCAATAGCAAAAGAAAGACCGGACAGAATCTCCCGACCCAAAAATGCTTTGGCAAGCTTATCTGCTTGAACGATGCTCATGACCGACCTCCCTGGACCTCCGCCATTTTAGCACGAGCCTCTTTGAACGTGCTAAACTGGAGACCATGAAAGAACGATTTGAACAGCTGTGCAGGGAGAAAATTCCCAGCGCCATTCCCTCCTTTGATGACAAGGCGGTGGTCCAGGCCTCCCCGGCGGAAATCGAGTCGGTTACAGGCAGCAAGCCTGCCGATTACAGGGCGATCGCCTCGCTCATCGCTCCGGGCAAGCGGATCTTTTTTGTAGGGATCGGCGGCATCAGCATGTGCGGCCTGGCTGAACTGGCCCATCATGAGGGCGCTTTATGCGCCGGTTCCGACCCCAATCCCAATTCAAGGACGGCCTACCTTCAAGGACTCGGCCTGACCTTTTTCGATTACCATGACAGCTCCCACATCGACCACATGGAGCCGGACCTGGTCGTCTATTCCAAGGCTGTCTTCGATGACAATCCCGAGCGCGTACGGGCGGCGGAACTCGGGATCCCCTCTGTCGAGCGCGCCGTCTTCCTGGGTGCCGTCAACCGGCTTTTCCGACAGGTGGTCAACGTCAGCGGAACCAATGGTAAATCGACCTGCACGGCCATGTGCGCCCTCATGATGATGGAGGCCGGCATGGACCCGACGGTTCACCTGGGAGCTGAACTGATCGACTTCCAAACGACCGTGCGCCTTCCGCAAACGAGGCAAAGAGAGTTTTTGCTTTCCGAGGCCTGTGAATTCAAGCGCGGTTTCTTTCACTACCAGGGGACGGCAACGCTGATTTTGAATCTGGTTCACGATCATATCGACAGCTACCGGACCCATGATGATCTGATCCGGGCCTTTGCCCAATACGCGGCCATCCAGCCCCGGGGCTCCCTGCTGATCCTGCCGGCCTATGATCCCGATATGGGGAAAATGCTTTCCTTTGTTGACGATCTGCGCCCCGGCCATCTGGATCATCTGCCCCTCGTCTGGTTCGGTTCGGCGTCCGACCGGACTCCGTGCGGGAAAAAGCCGGACTACTGTTACGACAAACTCCACTACAGCGAGCTGGGCGAGCCCTGCTTCGAAGTCCACAAGGAAGGCCGCCGCCTCATCGATCTGTCCCTTGCCGTCCCCGGCGAATTCAATGTTCAAAACGCCATGGGGGCCGTGGCCATCGCCGACCTGGCCGGTGCGGGGCCCCTGGCCATCCAAAGGGCACTGCGGTCTTTTCGGGGGGCCGAGGGCCGTTTCACCCGGGCCGGCCAATTCCAGGGCGCCCAGGTCATCATCGACTACGCCCACCATCCCTCGGCTGTCCGCCTGACCATCGAGGCCGCGCGTCAGCTGCCTGCCAAAAGGCTCTGGGTCTGCTTCCAGCCCTTGACACACAGCCGGGTCAGGGGCTTCTTCGATGAATTCGTTGATTCCATGCTGGACGTGGATCCCATCATGATGACGGAGATCTACGACGACCGCGAGACGGACCGGTCCATCAGTTCAAAAGATATCAGCGACCGCATCAACCAGCTGGGCGGCCGCGCCGAATTCTTCCCGACCAATGAGGCGCTGGAGGCACACCTTCGAAAAATCGTCGAGCCCGGGGATCTTGTCCTTATCATGGGGGTGGATCTTCGCGACGTCGGCGACCGTTTGACCGGCCGGACCGACCACATGAAGGCGGTCCAATAAGAATCGCCCGCCGGAGCGGGCGACTTGCGGCAAAAACATTTTCTTTTTATTTGGATTCTTCGGTTCCGGCCTCGGCGACCGGCGCGGCAATCTCACCCGGCGCGACCGAAACATCCTGGGCGCCCTCGCCGGGAAGCGGCTTGGGGTCAACCGCGAACTCCTGGTAGATGGCCTCAAACTCAGCCGATTCAACCTTCTCCTTGTCAAGGAGCCGTGACGCCAGTTCATCCAGCAAGACGCGGTTGCTGGCCAGAATCTGCTTGGCTTCGGTATAGGCCTGGTCAAGAATCCCCGCGATTTCCTCATCAATGGCGGCCTGGAGCGCCTCGCTGTGATTTCTCACATGGCCGTAATCGCGGCCAATGAAGACTTCCTCCTCATCGCCTGTCACCACATTGCCCAGCCTGCCGCTCATACCGTACTTGGTCACCATGGCCCGGGCAATCCGGTTCACTTCCTTCAGGTCGGCACCGGCCCCGGTGCTGATCTCTTCAAAGACCAGATCCTCGGCGGCCCGGCCGCCCAGGGCCATCATAATTTCGGCAGTCAGCTGGGACTTGGTCTTGAAATAGATGTCCTCACTCGGCTTGAAGGCCGTGTAGCCCCCCGCGCCGCCAGCGGGAATAATGGAAACCCGTTCGACCCGGTCGGTCGTCGACACCTCCCTGAGCACAATGGCGTGGCCCGATTCGTGGTAGGCAGTCAGTTTCTTCTCTTCGGGGTTGATGACGCGGCTCTTCTTTTCCGGCCCGATGGTCACCTTGAAGACAGCCTCGGCAATATCGGAGTAATGCACCTTGTCGTCATTGCGCCTGGCCGCGAGGAGGGCTGCTTCATTCAGGAGGTTGGCCAGGTCGGCGCCCGTGAAGCCGGGCGTAATCTTGGCGATTTCGCCCAGATCGACATCGTCTGCCAGGGGCTTGTCCTTAGCGTGGACATGCAGAATGGCCTCACGTCCTTTCAGGTCGGGCCGCATGACCACAATGCGCCGGTCAAAACGGCCGGGCCGCAAGAGGGCGTTATCGAGGATGTCGGGCCGGTTGGTGGCCGCCAGGACAATGACGCCTTCGTTGGGGCCAAAGCCGTCCATCTCCACCAGAAGCTGGTTCAGAGTCTGCTCCCGTTCATCATGACCGCCGCCCAGACCGGCTCCGCGGTGACGTCCCACGGCGTCGATCTCATCAATGAAGACAATACAGGGTGCCTTCTTCTTAGCGTTGAGGAAGAGGTTGCGCACCCGCGACGCGCCGACACCGACGAACATTTCAACAAAGTCGGATCCGCTGATGGAGAAAAAAGGTACCTGGGCTTCGCCTGCCACGGCCCGGGCCAGGAGTGTCTTGCCCGTTCCGGGGGGACCGACCAGCAAAATTCCTTTGGGGATCTTGGCGCCCAGGCTGACGTACTTCTTTGGATTCTGCAAAAAGTCAACGACTTCCTGGAGCTCGTCCTTCTCTTCTTCCGCGCCGGCCACGTCATCAAAAGTCACGCGGATCTGGCTCGGATCGGCCAGGGTCGCCCTGCTTTTTCCAAAAGACAGGGCCGTTTTGCCGTCACCGTCCCTTCTCGCGTAGGAGATAAAGACAAAGGCTCCGAGTGACACCAGCATGAGCAGCATGATGATGCCGTTCAATATACTGCCGAAATCGGTTGGCCTGTTGTAGTCGAATGCCTCGATATACCCCTCTTCCTCAGCCAGACGGAGGATCTCAAGGTAGCTGTCGATGGAGTCGGCGGGAATATCCTTCTTAACATTGGCGGGGCTTCCATCCTGGACGGCGCTCTCTGTCATCTTGAGATTGAGCGTCGCCCCGTCGATGGTAACCGACTCGACCGTGCCGCTTCGAATCATCTGTTCGACGTCAAAAAGCGTAGCGTCCTTGGTGCGGTCGCCACGCGACATCATGAAGGTGACCGCCATGATCACGATCATGAGGATGATATAGAATGAAAAACCGCCAAATTTTCGTTGTTCCGGTGCGTTCATGCCTTTAAATCGTTTCCTGTAATTATAATTCCTGCCTCTTATCTTATGCCCTAATCAGCCGCCAGCACCTCAACGTCAGGCAGGTTTCTGTAATAACCGTCGAGGTCGAGGCCGTAGCCCACGATGAATTCATTGGGAATTTCCATGCCGACGTAATGGACATCGATATCGATCTGCCGCCGCGACGGCTTGTCAAAAGCGGTGACGATGCGAAGGCTGGCTGGATTTCTGGTCGACAAAAGGTTCATCAGATGGTCGAGGGTAATGCCTGTATCAACAATGTCTTCAATGATCAGGACATGCCGGCCTGAGATATTCTTGTCCAGGTCCTTATTGATCTTGACGATGCCGGTGCTCTTCTCCCCGGCGTAGCTGGAAACCGACATGAAATCGATCTCACAGGGGACATCGATATGGCGGATCAAGTCAGCCAGGAACATGAATGAACCCTTTAGCACACAGATGAGGTAAAGCTCTTTCCCCCTGTAGTCCTCTGAAATCTGTTTTCCCAGCCGGGCTACGAAAGCGTCAATCTGCTCACGGCTTACCAGTCTGTGATCAACCTTTTTCTCAACAAATGCCATCTTCTTCTCCCTCCACTTTTGTCAACCCGAGAGATTGGCAGATTCCGGCTGTGCCGGAAAATTCGCGGGGAGGACAATACCTCCCCATAATCCATTAGCATTCTAACACAGCCTTTGCTGAAATCAGTAGCAAAAGCGACATGGGGCAAGGCCTAGAATGCCCACTCGCCGCTACGCAAAACAGGCAGGGCCCTGCCGTCTTTTTTATAGCCTGTAATGTCCAGTTCGGGCCCGCCGACCATGAAATCGATATGGATCATGGACTTGTTGGAGCCCAGCGCCTGGCGCTCCTCATCCGTCATTTCCGGGCCGCCTCTGACTGCTTCGGCGTAGGCCTGGCCGAGCGCGAAGTGGCAGGAGGCGTTCTCATCGAACAGGGTAGTCTGGAAGAGCAGGCCCGATTGGGAGACAGGCGATGAGTCCGGTACAATGGCAGCCTCGCCCAGCCTGCGCGCCCCCTCGTCCATGTCAAGCAAGGTTTCAAGCACCTCCGCGTTTTGGCCGGCGTAGAAATCAGTGACCCGGCCTTCCTTGAAGGTAAAGCCGAAGCCGTCCACCTTCTTGCCCATGACCAGGAGCGGCTTGGTTGAACGGACGATACCCTCCACCTTCATGGCGTGCGGTGTCGTGAACAGCTCCTCGGTCGGGATATTGGCCATGTAATCGACACCGTCCGGTGTCGTCGATGAGCCGCCGATCCACTTGTGCTGATCCACCAGTTCACAAAACAGATCCGTGCCCGGCCCCTGGTAGTGAAGAGAGGCGAAATCCTGGCCATCCAGCCAATTTTCACGCTCTTTGAGGACCCGGTCGTGTTCCTGCCAGGCCGCGACCGGGTCCTCCTGGTCGACCCGGCAGGTCTTGAAGACTACCTGCCACAACTGGCTAAGAGCCTGATCGTCATCGAGACCGGGGAAGAGTTCCCGGGCCCAGCGGATGGAGGGGCAGGCGCCAACCGTCCACTTGATGTCGCCCGGATGCATGTACTTCTCAAGATAGTCGGTGGCCGACAGGGCGGCCTTCTGGGCCGTCTGTATCTTTTGCTGATCGATGTGGGCAAAAAGATCCAGCGACGGCGCGAAGACGTGGATCCGGTGGTATTTTGCCTTGAGCATTTCCTCCTGGTAGCCGGCGCGAAAGCCGGGAAAGTAGCCAAGATAGGCATCCCTGGCCTCCTCATACTTGGCCATGCGGATCATATCATCGGCAATTTCGGTGATCACATCCCTGGCGCCGGCCTTCCAGCATGACCTGACGATTTCTCGGATGAGGGGAAGCGATTCCGTATCACCATTCAACTGGATCAAGTCACCCTCTTTCACATTGACTCCAACCTTAACCAGCACGTCCGCGTACCTTGACAGCATTTCCTGATTCATTCTTCCTCCTGATTCAGGGGTCTTTTCCCCTCTTGTTTTCCCCGGGCTTGATCTTCCAGCCACAGCCGCCCGTCCCGCATCAGGGCCGTGGTTCCTCTTCCGAGCGACAGGCGCCCTTCCTTTTTCCCCCCGGTCGTGACCGAGGCCATAAGCCCCACAAGCGCTTCGACCTGGGCAAGGCTTAAGGGCTGCGGTCCGCCCTCCCTGTCTTCCTTCTGTCCGCAATACAGCTGAAGGACCCGTGAGACCAGGGCCTTCGGCAAAGCGGCAAGGCCAGTCAAGGACAGGCTGCCGTCGGGCAGGCGCAGCCGGTCAAGCTGATCCGCGGCAAGGCCGGTCAAGGCGTAATCGTCCCTTTCCGCCAATGACCCCAGCCGGACCAGCAGGGGGGCGGGGTCGTAGCCCAGTGTCTTTTCCCAGGCGGGCATCAATTCCAGCCGGATCCTGTTTCGCAGAAATTCATCCGAAAGATTGGAGGCATCCTCCCGCCAGGGCAGTCCCAGGGCCTCTGCCGCCTCTACCAGCTCCTCCCTCCGGATATCGAGCAGGGGCCGGATCAGCGGCCCGTCCAGATAGCGGATCCCGATCAGTCCCCGCAGTCCCGCGCCCCGGCCCATGTGCATCAGGATGCTCTCGGCGCGGTCGTCCAGGTGATGGGCAAGCGCGATGCGGCAGCCGCCCTTATAAATTTTCTTCTCCCCATATTCAGCGGCGACCTGATCAAATACTCGGCGCCGGACCAGCCGGCCCGCCTCTTCGAGCCCCAGTCCGCTCGCTTTGGCAAAGGCGGGAATGTCCTCACGCATCGGGACAAAGGGAATCGAATGCTGACCACAGTAGGCTCCGACAAGGGCTTCGTCAAGATCGGCCTCGCCTTTTCTGATCCCGTGATGCAAATGACAGGCCAGGAGATCAAAAGTGGTTTTTTGCCGGTAATAGTGAAGAAAAGAAAGAAGCAGCATGGAATCAACGCCGCCGGAGACACCTGCGACAATCAGGCTTTGCGGAAGAATCAGCTCCTGGTGTTCACAGGTCCCTGAGATTTTTTCAAAAACGCGAAAGGCAGGGGCCGGGATCTTCATGAACCTGGCGCGGGCGGGGGCGGTTCAGGCGTGCCGCGATAGAAGGTTTCCGTGAAGGTCAGAATCCTCGGATTCCAGTCCAGCGTCACGGTCATCCTTTCGCCTTGCCTGTTTTTCTCGATGATCAGGTCGATTTCGCTGATTTCCTGCAGGTAGGAGGCCTCTTCCTCCTGCCGGTTGGGGTCGTGTAGGAACATGACGACATCGGCATCCTGCTCGATGGCGCCCGATTCGCGCAGGTCGGCAAGCCGCGGCCGGCGGCCGGCCCGGTCCACTTCACGCGAAAGCTGGGAAAGGGCCAGAACCGGGACTTCAAGATCGCGGGCCATGACCTTGAGCATCCGTGAGATCTCGGCGATCTGCTGCTGCCTGTTTTCGGCCCGCGACCGGCTGGTCGCGGTTCCCATCAGCTGAAGATAGTCGACGACGACCAGGTCGAGCTTCTGCTTTTGCAGCTGCAGCTGGCGGCAGCGGGCGTGGATCTCGACTACATTGATGGAAGAGTGGTCGTCAATGTAGATGGGGACGCTGTAGAGATCTCCCAGCCCCTTGCCGATCATGTCCCAGGCTTCTTTATC
Organism: uncultured Mageeibacillus sp.; assembly: GCA_964606165.1. Taxonomy (GTDB): domain Bacteria; phylum Bacillota; class Clostridia; order Saccharofermentanales; family DTU023; genus UBA4923. The sequence goes on along the minus strand of CAZSFQ010000002.1, from coordinate 29,621 downwards.
CTTCACGTCGAGCGATTCGAGCTGCTGGAAGGACATCATGGTTTTGGAGGATAGGAGGCGCATGGCCACTTCCTCCTTGCTCATTTCAAGCGAGAACATGGCGACGACCGCGCCGCGATGGAAGGCCGCGTTGTGCGCGATATTGAGCGACAGGGCGGATTTTCCGACCCCGGGCCTGGACGCGAGAATATAGAGGCCGCCCTTGCGCAGGCCGCCCAGGACCCGGTTGAGGCTGGGAAAGCCGATCTGGATGGGCTGGGGCCGCTCGCCCCGGGAGATGGCGCCAAGCTCATTGATCCTGGCGCTCAGGACCCCGCCGATGGGAAGCAGTCCCGTGCTCTCCCCTTCCTCGCGGATATGCATGATACGCTGCGCGGCCAGCTCGATCAGCTGTTCCGCCTCATGGTCGGAGTTGAAACAAAGGTCGATGACACTGTCCAGGGAGAGGATCATCCGCCGCTTGACGGACAGGTCCCGCACCAGGTCGATGTAGACCGGGTAGTTGGAAGCGAATGGAACAGAACCGGGAAGGGCTGCCACGTATTCGCGCCCTCCTGCCCTGCCGATGTTGCCATTGGCGATCAGCTGGTTGGTCACGGTCAGGATATCGCAGGGTTTCTGGTTTTCATTCAGGGCCGCGATCGCCTCGTAAATAAGCTGGTGGCCGGGTTCATAAAAATCTTCCTTGCGAAGATCAGCCATCATGGCCGCAAGCGATTCCAGCCGCATCATGGCGCAACCCAGAACGGACCGCTCCGCGCTGACATTGTGAGGCAGGGTCTTGCCCCTCAAGCGGTCGGATAAGGCGGCGGGACCGGAAACGCGTTCAAGAGGATCGGGGTCCATTAAAGGTCCGCTTTCACGTCAATTGTGAATGTGACCGATACCTCGGGGTGCAAGCGGATGGTCACCTGGTGGCTGCCGACTGTCTTGATCGGCTCGCTCACTGTCACTTCACGCTTGTCCACTTGGTGGCCGGCCTCAGCCAGCAAGTCGGCAATATTCTGGTTGGTTACCGTCCCGTAAAGACGCCCCGCGGCTCCCGCCTTGGTCGTATAAGTGAAGTGCTGACCGTCAAGAGACTCCGCCAATTCCCTGGCCCGGGCCAGCTCCTCTTCCCGGGACTTCTCCCTGGCGGCCTTTTTCATCTCGACCACATTCATATTGTCCTTTGTGACTTCAACGGCCAAATTCCGCCTGAAAAGAAAATTGCGGGCGTAACCGGCTTTCACCTCGACTACATCTCCCGCCTGGCCCAGTCCTTTGACACCCTCAAGAAGCAGTACTTTCATTCGCCATCTCCAATCCAATACGGTGTGCTCTTTATTTTAGCATAGAAGCCTGTGCCGGCCTCCAAAAAATAATCAAAAAAACCTCCCGCCCTTTGGGAGCAGGAGGCAAGCGATTCAGGCAATGCCCGCGCCCCGTTACTCCGCTTTATAGGGGAGCAGGGCGACCTGGCGCGACCGCAGGATGGCCGTTGTCAGCGCGCGCTGGTGGCGGGCGCAAGTGCCGGTCATGCGGCGGGGCAAAATCTTGTAATTCTCAGCCAGGTAACGCTGAAGCGTGTTGACATCCTTGTAGTCAATCACGTCAACGTGATCGGCACAAAACACACAGTATTTTTTGCGGCCGTAACGTTTTTGGCCCTGATAGCTTCCGCGTCTTCTTGTATCTGCCATTTTCCAACTCCTTTATGAGTATGAGATCATTTCATTAAAAATCAAAGGGAAGTGCTGTGTCGTCGTCATCGGGCGTGGCCAGGAAATCGTCCCCGCCGCTGTCGATGGGCGTTGAGGCAACATAATCCCTGTGTCCCTCGTCCACGTCCACTTGCCTGTCACCCCGGCGCGATTCACAGAATTCAACCTCGTCCACAATGACTTCCGTCGTGTAGCGGCGCTGGCCGGACTGGTCTTCCCAGCTCCTCGGCTGGATTGTGCCGACGAGCAGGATCCGATCCCCCTTGTAGAAATATTTGGTTATGAATTCCGCCTGCTGGCGCCAGGCGACGCAGGGGATAAAATCGGCGGTGTTCTGTCTTGTTCCGTCAGCCGCGCGCGACCGGCGGTCGCAGGCAACGGTGAAATTGCACACGGAGATGCCGCTTTGGGTTGTCCGGATCTCCGGATCACGCACCAGCCTCCCCATCAGAATTGCTTTGTTCATTCTTCATTCCTTTCCGGCTCCTCAGGCGCCTCGTCGACTCCTTCCGATTGTGTCTCCTCAAGGACTTGGGGTTCCGGCAGCCCGGCCGTCCCCTCTTCTTCCTGCGCGGTTTCCTCCGGCTCACCCTCATCAGGGACAGCTTCTTCGGCAACTGTTTCGTCTGCTGCCTCTTCCGGCGCGGCTTCCGCTTCCTCTTCCGGTTCTTCCTCCTCGTCGGTCAGCCGCCGCGCTATCGGCATGAAAGAGCCTTCAGCCACGACGATCAGATAACGCAGGACATAGTCAGCGATACGCAAAAGGCGTTCGATCTCGCGCGGAGCGTCCGGCTCGGCATTGAAGTGAACAATGACATAATAGCCTTCACGCAGATCCTGGATCTCGTAGGCCAGACGGCGCCGCCCCCATTCCGTCTCCTGGACGATTTCCGCCGACGCTTCCACGATGGCGCTGACGCGGCTGATTTGCGCGCGCAGCTCATCGGCAGGCAAGGTGCCATTCAGGACATAAAGAAGTTCATATTTTTTAGCCATGGATTGTATTAACCCTCCTCCTGGACTAATGGCTCTGTCTCTTGAACAGAGCGAGGACTCATGCCTGCATCAGCAGGCGAATGACAATGTAGCATGACACTGCAGCCCCGTCAAGCGCCAGCCGCTTGCTTCCCTTCCCTTTTTCGGGATATAAGTCTAGCGCATGGAAATACCATATGTTTCGGTCAGATCAAAATCAGCCGGTCAAAGATTTTTTGCATGGCTGAACCCAGCTGATCGCGCACGCGCCGGTAGGCGTGAAGCGCTTGCCCAAAAGGATCGCTGACCTCAATCCCCTCAAGGAAATCGGACATGGCAAATATTCTGGCCTCCGCGTCAGGGAAAAAATGTTTCAGCCTGGCACGCTGGCTTTCTGTCATGGCCACGATCAGGTCGGCCTCCCTCACTGCCCTGGCGCGGATCTGACGCGAAGGCCGGTTGGCCAGTTCAATCCCCCATTCAGCCAAGGCCTCTGCCGCTTGCGCCGCCATGACCTGGCCGGCAATGACTGAGATCCCCGCCGACGAGGCAAGGGTCCCCGGCTCCGCGAAGCGGTCATTGAAGATGGCTTCAGCCATGGGGCTCCTGCAGGTATTGCCTTCGCATACAAAGAGGACGCGGCGGTGCTGCCGCGGCTCAACGGCAGCCTTGTTCAGCCGGTCCATGTAGGCCGATGCCTCTTCCCCCTCAAAACCTTCCGCCATGATCTCCCTGACGTCCATTTCGTCCAGGGTTCTGAGCGCGTCAAACAAGGAATGCATGGCACCCGCAAGGTCTCTTTCCCCCTGGTAGGTGTAGACCTTCATCCCCGGCAGGTTTCCCCGGATCTGCTCCCAGGAGGCCTCACTTAAAAAGAGGCCCGCGGGCTGCAGGGAATTTTCCAGCCTGGCCAAGAAGGCCTCCCCCACCGATTGGCCTTGCCCCGGCAGAACGATGGTGACCCGGGCACCGGGGGCGTAGTGCCGGTACTTCATGCCAGGTGACGAAGGCTGGACAAGCTGGTCTTCGGCAATTGAATCCGGCCAGGCTTCCACCTCAATCCCTGTCTTTTCCCTGATTTGCCTGGCTGTGATCTTGCCCGGTCTCAAAATCCGCGGCGGATCAGCTGTCAAATCAAGAACGGTCGACTCAAGGCCAACTTCGCAGGGCCCGTCATCAATGACATAGGGGATTCTCCCGGCGAAATCGTCCAGGACATGGCGGGCCCGCGTCGGACTCGGCCTGCCTGAAAGGTTGGCAGAGGGCGCGACGACAGGCACTCCGGCCGCCTGGAGCAAGGCCCGCGCCGCCTGCTGGGAAGGAAAGCGGACGGCGACCGTATGAAGTCCAGACGTCACGATGTCAGGCACTTCGCTGCGGCGTGGCATGACAAAGGTTAAAGGTCCAGGTGAAAAGGCCTCATAGAGCGGCCAGAACAGGTCAGGCACGGTTTCTGCCACCTGGTCCAGCCAGTCAGCCGAAAGAAGATGTACGATCAGGGGATTGTCGGCGGGACGGCCTTTCAAACGAAAGATTTCACTGACTGCCTCCGGCAAAAAAGCCGGGGCCCCGAGCCCGTAAACAGTCTCTGTCGGAAAGGCGACAATAGCGCCGCGGGCAAGGGCCTGGCCGGGAAGGCGCAGTTCTTCCGGGTCCATGGGATGCTGAACGGAAATGACAGTAGTCTTCATGACCCTCCCCCGTCAGGATTGAAGCGCCGCCTCGTGCTCCGCGACTTGCAGGGCGTCAATGATTTCATCCAGCTCACCGGCCAGAACGCGGTCCAGCTTGTAAAGGGTCAGCCCGATCCGATGGTCGGTCACCCGCGATTGAGGGAAGTTATAGGTTCTGATCCGCTCGCTGCGATCCCCAGTTCCCACCTGGCTCTTCCGCTCACTCGCGATGGCGTCGGCCCGTTCGCGCTCGGCGCGGTCGCGCAGGATGGAACGCAGGTGCGCCATGGCCTTGTCTTTGTTTTTGAACTGGGACCGCTGGTCCTGGCAGGTCACGACAACCCCCGAGGGCAGATGCGTAATGCGGATGGCGGAGCTGGTTTTGTTGACGTGCTGGCCGCCGGCACCCGACGCCCGGTAGGTGTCGATCTGCAGATCCTTGGGATCAATTTCAAAGTCAACCTCATCGACTTCAGGCAGGACAGCGACTGTCACGGCCGATGTATGGATCCGCCCCCCGGCCTCTGTCACCGGAACACGCTGGACACGGTGGGCGCCGCTCTCATATTTGAGCCGGCTGTAGGCGCCCTTGCCCTCAATCATGAAGACGACTTCCTTGAAGCCGCCGATTTCCGTTTCATTGGCATCGACGATTTCGGTCTCCCAGCCGCGCGCTTCGGCATAGCCGGCATACATGCGGTAGAGATCGGCCGCAAAAAGCGCGGCCTCCTCGCCTCCCGTCCCCGCCCGGATCTCGACGATGACATTGCGTTCATCGTTCTCATCTTTGGGCTCGATGGCCTGGCGGATGGCGGCGTCCAGCTCTTCTGCCTCTTTTTCGAGCTGGCCGATCTCCTCACGCGCCAGGTCACGGAGTTCCGCGTCGTCTGTTTCGTTCATCAGTTCGCGGTTTTCCTCGATCGCTTCCTTGGCGGACCGGAGCTGGCGTATCAGCTGGACCAGGGGCTGAAGGTCGGCGTGCTCTTTGACAAGCTTGATATAGGCCTTCTGGTCGCGCATCAATTCCGTGTCGGCCAGCATGTCCGACAGTTCTTCATAGCGCGCCTCACTGGCTGTCAGTTTTGAGTATTGGTCGATTTCCATGTCTATCTCCAAGTGTTCTTTTACTATTTTACATGAGGCCGGACTGAAAACATGAGTACGCGCTCATGCCCGAGATAATCCCGGACCCTGCCCTCCTCCTGCCAGCCCACTTCATCAAAAATCGACGCGATCAGACCGGCCTGGCCCGCGCCTGCTTCCAGGATCAGCAAGCCTCCCGCGGACAGGCGCTCTTGTCCCTCCGCAGCCAGCCGCCGGTAAAAGACAAGGCCGTCCGGTCCGCCGTCAAGGGCTGTCGCGGGTTCAAACCGCGCGACTTCCGGCATCAGGGAGGCGATCTCCTCTGAAGGAATGTAGGGAGGGTTGGCCAGGATGAGATCAAAGGCTTCCTTCCCCTGAGGCCAGATATCGGTCCTGACAAGAACAGGATCCTGATCCGGCAGGATGACGCCGGCATTTACGGCCGCGATCTCCAGAGCATCTTTTGAGATGTCCGCCAGGGTCAGGTCAAAGGCCAGGCCTTCTTCTTTCAGCCGGAATCCCAGGCTAAGCCCGATGGCGCCCGTCCCGGTAAAGGTGTCCAATATGCGGATTGGCAACCCGGCCGGAACAAAATCGCGGCTAAAACCCATGGCCGCCTCAACCAGATGTTCCGTTTCCGGTCTGGGGATCAGGGTCGACCCGGTGACGCGGAAGGGCAGGCCACAAAACCAGGCCGTCCCCGCGATCTGCCCGAGCGGCACATGGCAAAGGCGGAGGGCCAGGGCACGCTCAAGCGACGCCAGGGTCTTTTCATCCAAAACCATCCGGGGATGCGCGAGCTGCCGCGCCAGCGGGATGCCGGCTACTGCCTCAACCAGGGCCCTTGCCTCCTCACGGGGCGACTCAAAGCCGGAAGCGGCCAACAGGTCCGCCGCCCTCTCAAAAAAGAGGCAGAGGGTCGGCTGCCTACCAGTTGTCATCGTTGGGGTTATCGGGAATAACGGCCTTCATCGCCTCGATGGCGACTTCCATGATGGGATCATCCGGTTCCGCCGTTGTCAGGCGCTGCAGGGCCAGTCCCGGCTTTGAAAGGGTCCGCGTCAGCCAATTGTCGCGCGACCCGGCAAAACGGATCAGTTCATAGGCCACGCCAGCGATCAGGGGCAGGAGGGCCAGCCGAATCACAATATTGAGCCAGAGAGAGTAGCGGCCGACAATGGAAAAAGCCAGGATCGACACAAACATGACAAGAAAAAGAAAAGAGGTCCCGCAGCGCGGATGAAGGCGGCTTTGTTCCCTGACATTGGGAACAGTGAGCGGCAGACCCGCCTCATAGCAGGCGATCGTCTTGTGCTCCGAACCGTGGTACATCCATACGCGCTTGATTTCGGATGATCGCGAGGTCAGCCACAGGTAAAGCAGAAAGAGAAGTACCCGGACCAGGCCTTCCAGGATGGACAGGGCGAAAACAGCCCCGCCCCGGGTAACCCCCAAGCCGAAGCCGGTCAGCCGGCGGACCAGGTCGGTCAGAGCGCTGGGCAGCAGGATAAAAAGAGCGATGGAAAGACCCAGCGACAAAAAGAGGGTAAGGCCCATGACAAGATTGGGGTGGCGGTCGGCAAAACGGTCAAGCGCGGAGGGCTCTCCACCGGACTCTTCCTCTTCGCCCATAGCGGCTTCAGCCGACAGCATAAGAGCAGAAATACCGGTTTTCATCTGGGTCACCAGGCGCACCGGGCCGCGAAGCAAGGGCAGGTTGAACCGCGCCGACTTGGCACCTCGCTCCTTGACCGTCACGCGGATCTCTCCGCCAGGTTCGCGAAGGGCGATGGCCTGTTTTTGGGGTCCTAACATTAAAAGACCCTCGATCAGCGCCTGGCCGCCGATGGTCGTCCTCTTGCAGGAAGGGTCTGCCCCGTCTTTTTCTTTGATCTGTCTTTTGTCTGCCATGTTAAAAAGGGGAGCTGTTCAGCTCCCCTGCACGGTTTACTGTTGTTGTCCCATGCGTCTGCGGAATTTGTCAACCCTGCCGCCCGTATCAATGAGCTTCTGGCGACCCGTATAGAAGGGATGGCACTTGGAACAGATGTCAACATTGATCTGTTCTTTCACCGCCCCCGTCTCGAATGTTTCCCCACAGGCGCAACGCACGACTGCTTTTCCGTATTTGGGATGGATTCCGTCTTTCATCTTAATCACCTCTCATGGAAACCGCGCGGAGTGCCTTCTGCCCCCGTATGCGATCCCAGAAATAGTCGCTTTTAAGCCACCTGACGATTTTACAACGGTGCCTTGCCACTGTCAAGCATTTTATTATATGTTACTGCTCTTTTTCATCTACCGGTTGTCCTTGAAATCAAGGTAAAAGGGTGTTTTCTCAACCGGGATGTCATCGGTAAACAGTTCGCTGGCCTCGATCACGCGGAAGGGGTCGATCCCCAGTTCCAACCGAAGGCCGCCCGCGCCCTTTGAATTGTATCGGTGCAAAGGATTGCCTTCATCCAGGAGATGGTCGGTCAGGTATAAGATGGGACCTCCGTGAAAAACGAGCCCCAGCGGGAAGCGGCCGGGCGACTTGGCTGCCAAGTCACCGATCGAGTCCATGACCCGCTCCATGCGTGCAAAGAACAAGTCGAAGGGTTCGCCACCCGGCGGGGTAACGCGGCCCAATGATTTCACAAACTCCACATAGAGGGGATCAGACGGCCACAGGTCATCATGGGTCCGGCCGTCCCAGTCACCGAACTCGCGCTCCATCAGATCCGGCACGATCTCTTGATCCATGCCCGGGAAATAGAGCTCGGCTGTCTGTCTGGCACGGATCAGGGGCGATACCCAAAGCGTCCGGATCAGGGGTGCTGCCCCTCTCTTTTGCCTTTGCTCAATTAAGAGGCGGCTTTCCGGCAAAATATCATAATCCAAAATCGATCCCTGGTACTCGCGCCGCAGATTCTGGTAGGTCAATCCATGGCGGATCAAATAAATGGTGTGCTTTTCTTGACTCATGGCTTACCCCTTTCCAGTGAATGAGGATAACACAGACAGCGCGCCGCAAGGGGCGCGCTGTAACAATTTTGGCTCCAGGCCAGGCTTAAGCGTCTTTATCAACAAGCAGGTAATGGGCCAGATTGGCCTCCGGATCATGCCGTCCGACCAGGAGTTCACCTTCCGAGCAGCTCAGAAGCGCGGTCACGCCCGGTCCGTGTCCCGACAGGATACAGTTGGAATGGACGATCACCCCCAGGGTCCGCGCTCCCTTTTTATACTGGCGGCCGTAGCGGTTGTCGCAATCAAGCAAAAGAACCAGGTCACCGAAGCGCAGGTTTTCCAGGCCATGTTCCTTCAGGGCGTCCGGATCACCTGTCATAATGTCGTAGTCACCCGTATAGGCTGAAGCCGCCCCGATACCCGACCCCATCAGGTAGGGCGGGACTTCCGCCACGCAGGGGACAAACAGCTTGCCGTCTTCTTCTTCAGGCGCGATCTTTTCCAAAAGCTCCGGGGAAAGATTGAGGCAGGAGACAACCGGATAGTCACAAAGTTCAAGGCCCAGGCCCTTGGCGCGGATCAGGATCTGGTCCCCGATCTTCAGCTTGTCCAGAGTTTCGGAATCGAAGTAGCACAGGGTGTGCTCAATACCTCCGTGTTTGCCCGTGACGAAGCCCTCAGCCCCTTTGGCGTCACCATCCACGACGATGGCCCGGTTGCCGACGCAGGCGTTGTGCATGATGCCTTCATTTTCGGACTTGTCTTCATTGCGCAAACTGACCCCGGGCTCAATATGGTCGCCCGCCAGCTTCATGCAGCAATCCCCGATCTGGTAGTTATAGACAATGCCGCCAACTCCCGGCAGGACCCGCGGCACCCCGGTGTTATCGACCCGGTAGCCACCCCGCGATGTCGGCGCGTGGATCTTGGCCTGAACGGCAATCTCAACGAGATCTTCTTTATTTGTTTTCATCTGTCCCTCCCTTTTATCCATTATACTTTCCTATCAGCCTAACACAGCGAGCGGGCGGCTTATCATTCAAAGACCCCCTTTTCACCCCCGATATCTGCCTGGGCCGCAGATCCATATTTTTGGCCAATCGCATTCCAAAATCGAGTGTTTCCAGTATTTATGCACGATTATTGATATTAAGTACAAAATTCGCCCTTTGTAAATCATCTTTTCACTAAGGAAATTACTTGAAAAATTCTTCGAAATGCCCTTCCCGTAATGATCTCAACTTTCGTATGACCTGTCATTTTTCAAGTATTTCCAATTCAGACACCAGGCCTGATAAATAGGCTAAATAGCCTGATTTCAAGGCATTATACCCATATTCAGTAACCAGTGTTACCTTTAATTTGACACTTCACAAAACTCATGTTATTGTCCCCTGCGATCCGAACAGGGAATAGACTCTTTCAATCAGGCTGAAACCCCATGAGTCGATACCGAACCTGTCACGCCCTTGCTCCTGATCACTGACAGCGTTGCGCGAACCCGCAACTGCAGCAAAAACAAGAATTCATAATTTTGCAGGCGGAATTATCCAAATGAAAAAAATCATTACCATCTCACTTCTCATACTGGCCATTGTCAGCTCCTTACTGGCAGGAACCATGGCCTATTACACCACCAACCTGGACATTGCCACCGGCAGCGTCACCGCCAAGGAGTTCATCTTCCTGAGTGAAGAGGTGCATTCTTTTCAAGTCAATGAAAAAATCGCCCCCTCCGAAACGGTCAGCTGGTCTTTCAAGGTCATGAACCATGATGACCTTACAGCTGTCACAGAAACTGAGCAGTATTATAAGCTCACATTTGATGTCACGGCCGCCGATAACAAGTCCGCCATTGAGCCCCTGGTTGTAACGGTAAAAGACAATGGGGGCCACATTCTCTACACAGTCACGGGAACAGCGGTCTTTGATCTCTTCGACAGCTTCACGCTTAACGGCGATAACCAAACCCGTGAGTATCTCGTTGAAATGCATTGGCCGGCAGACGGAACCAATGACAGCGCCTTCGCCGGCAGTAACTTCGGCACCGCCATCAAGGTCAGTGCCGTGGCCTCGCAGGTTCCCTTTGATGGAAGCGGACAACCCGGGGAGCCGGAAGATCCGGAAAATCCCCAGGACCCTGACCAACCACAGGATGAGCACGACATTCGGGTTACTTATGAGGTTACCAATCAGTGGAAGGAAGGTACTCCACAACTACCCCGCTTTAGTGCGAGCATCAAAATCGAAAACAACTCCGACCAGCAAATCAACGCCTGGAATCTCAGCTTCGATCTGCCAGGTGACCGGATTCCTCCTCTCTGGGGGGGCTACTCCTTAATCGAGTCACCTGCTGGTTCATATGAAATCTCCCCTCCGGCCACAAACAATCAGAGCATTCCGGCTGGCGGATCAATTAGTTTTGGTTTCAACGCTGACGGTACCGGGGAAAGTCCTCAAAACGTCAAGGTCAATGGCCAAGACGTCCAGCTTGTCTACATCCCCTTTGGAGGGAACCAATAGACAGGGGCGCACGGCAAACTGCGCATAAGAAAAATTGGAAGGGCGAAATGGAACCATGTACAGGTCTCATTTCAAAAAATAAACAAAATAACCGAAGGAAACCGAAGGGAAAAGAAAATGAAAAAGACACTCTCCATTATCGCACTGGTTCTGGCCATCACCGTCTCGCTGATCGCCGGCACCATGTCCTACTACTACACGGAAATCAATGATCTTGCCGAAGGCAGCGTCGTGGCCAAGGAATTCATCCTGCTTGAAAGCGGATCCGACAACTTTGAGGCCGACGTGAAAATCGCGCCGGGCGAAGAGATCAAATGGGAATTCGCAGTTAAGAACTTCAATGAAACCGCTGTCAGTGAAACCGCCATGGACCTGAAATTCACCATTGACCTGGCTGCTATGGAGGACAAAGTTGCCATCGCGCCCCTGCAAGTAAGAGTTCAAGAAGCTGGAGAAGGTGGGGGTCTGTTAATTAAAAATACCGTAACCGGAACCGGCACCATTTCGGTTTCAGATCATTTCGATTTGCAGGATGAAGGTCAGAAGAAAGAGTATGTGGTCACCGTCTCCTGGCCCTTGGAAACACTCGGAGAGAATGGCTCCATCAATGATGCAGATTATGCTGGCGCGGGCTACGGATCCACCATCACAGTCTCCGTTACCGGCACCCAGGTTAAGCCAGACTCTGGAAGCCATACTGCGCCCTAGCCATAAACGGCTCGCGACACGAATGAGCACAAGAGCTGCCTGAACCGGGCAGCTCTTTTTGCCTGCCGGCTTGTGCTAGGATACCCCTTGAGACAAGCTTTTTGAGAGTGCGGGTGCCATGACGGAGTCCAGATACACCACACAGGAACAGATCGATGAAATGCGCCTTGAGATCGCCCGGGCCCTGGAAAAAAGAGAGCCGGGCAAGAGGCGGACAGGCCGCCTGATGGCCAGGTTTTTTGGCTGGGCTATCTTTGGCCTTATCATAACTGTTCTGCTGTCTGCTTTCCTTTCCATCCTGGTGGCAAAAAAGAGCGGCCGGACTCCTTCCATCATGGGCTACCATCTCTTTCGGATCGAGACTGGCAGCATGGATCCCACCCTGCCGGCCGGCAGCGTCATTTTGTCCAAAAAGCCCCGTGACGCGTCCGCCTTGAACGAGGGCGACATTGTCACCTTCAAAGCCTCCTCGGGGACCCTGGTCACCCACCGGATCTTCCGGATCGTAACAGACGAGAAGGGACAAACCGGCTACATAACCAAGGGCGACAACCCGGTCAATGATCCCGACAGTGACTTGCTGTTCCCTGACGGGGTCCTTGCCGTCTTTCTTCTGAAGATCCCCCTGACTTGAGGTGCTGACAATGGCGGACGCGGCAAAAAAAGATCAGGTCCTGCTTGAATTCTTTGACAGCCTTTTGGTCTTGGAGGATGTTTCGTCTGACGAACATTTCTCCCTGGAGGGAGGGGCGCTGCTGCCTGTTCTCAAAGATGTCAGCCTGTCCGTAAGAAAAGGAGAAAGGTGGGCCGTGTACAGTCCGTCACCCTTTTCCGTCAAACTCCTCCTTGAGATCGCCTCCAATCTCAAGCCGGCCCCAAGCGGCCGTTGCAGCTGGCTCCAGCAAAATCCTCCCGCCAAGCATCAACTGCCCCGGGGCATCTTCTACATCGATAATGCCTCCACGCTCTATGAGAACATGACAACCCTGGAAATGGTCATGTTCGCAACCGCCAAACAGTACCGCGATGCTGCCGCCCAACAAAACGAGATCTTTGAGGCCCTGATCAGCATGGGGCTCGGTCATTTGTCCCTGACGCCTGTCAGCCTGCTGACCGACCAGGAAAAGGCCCTTGTGCAAATGATGATCGCCACCTATTCAAACAAACCGCTCATCATGGTCAACCTGCCAGAGTACACTTTTGAAGATCCTCTTTTGGAGGTTTTTGCCTCCCTCTCGGATCTGATCGGTCGGCAGAACAAAGCGCTTGTCTTTGGGACCAGCGATGGGCTGCTGGTCGAAAAAGCCGCCAGCCACATTACCTGCCTGATCGAAGGATCCCTGGCCTTTCAGGGAAGCGTCGAAGCGCTCCGCCTGCAGCACGACAGGACACTGCTCGCCATCGAGGATGAGGAAGTTGAAAGCTGCAAAGAGAAGCTGGCGGCACTATTTCCCATGCTCCGTTATGAGATTGACGGTGACAGACTGCTGGTCAGCGAGGAAGAAAGAGGCTCAACCGATCCCTACGCCATTCAGGGAATGATGACGCGTGCGGGTATCCTTCCCCGTCAGGTCACCATCAACCGCAAGACGGCCCAGAAGGCTCTGGAATCGCTTGGAGAAGGCCATGATCCACTCTAGCAGCTACCTGTCCAAAGAGCTCCGACAAGCCTACAGAAGCCGCAGGGCTGCCAGCTGGAGAAAGACAGCCCTGGGGCTCTTCCTGGGACTCTTCTCCTTTGCCCTCTACTTCATGGCCCAGACCATGACAGAGAGCATCTTCGCCGAGAGTGTCCCTCAGGTCATGCAGGCAGATTATTTCTCCACCCTCTACATCTATGTCCATGTTGCCGCCGTCCTCTATACGGTCTACCTGATCGTCCATTACGACTCGCTCTTCTATGGGGAAATCCGAAGAAAGGCCTGGTATCCATTGATCCAGCTGGGCTACCGGCCAGGGTCCATGATTCTGGCAAAAATTGCTGCCCTGTTCACCTCCACGCTTTTCATCTATTCGCTGGGTTTCGGATTCACCGTTTTTTTAACCTTCTTTCTCAAGTACGCGCTTGTCACCACTTACATGCCCGCCCTTTACCTGGCCGGCTTGATCGACCTTTTTCTTGTCAGCGCCGCGGCCCTTTTCCTGTCCGCCTTGTTTAAGACAAGGACAAACGCCCGCTATGCGACCTTTGCTTTTTTAATCCTCGTCTTTGTAGTCAAGACGAAAACAGGCTTTTACCGGATTCTGTCGAACAGCCTGGCCATGAAACAGGTGCAAAATCTCTGGGATTTTCAGCGCAGCCCCTACCTTGCCCTGGCCGCTATTATTTTCCTCGCCTTCGTCCTCCTGGGAGCCATCATGGCCCGTTTCATGGCCCGGAGCTACAAACCGCCGGCCGATCATTACCACGCTGTCCTGGCAGGGCGGGGCGATGTCGTCCGCCTTACCCGGTCAGGCCGAAGCAAGAAAATTGGGGATCAGGCGGGCGCATTGACAAGAAGGAAGTTGCTGGACATCGTCATCTCTGTACTTCTTGTAGTCTTCATCCTGGCAGCCATCCTCTTTAATATCGCTGTCCTGGTCATCAACGCGACAGCCAGGGGAAAGATCGCCTCCTTCCAGGGCGTCATCCCTTACGTATTCAAGTCTCAGACCATGGAACCGGAGATCAAGGTCAACGACCTGGTCTTCTTCAAGAAGTTTGAAGGCGGGCCATCGTTGCGGCTGGGTCAGATTGTCTTATTTGAAGAGGACGATGTCATTTTTGTCGAACGGGTCATAGCGATCGAAAAAGACGGCTCCTACCTCGTAGACATCGACCAATACCCCGACGGCAGTGAAAATGAGTCCCTGGTAAAGACAGTCAGTGAAGATCAGATGATCGGCCTTTACAGAGGAAGAAGCCGCTGGTTGGGTGCTATCATCCTCTTTGCCAATACCATCTTCGGAAGGATCCTTCTCCTTCTCATCCCTGCTGTCCTGCTTTTCTTCCAACGCTCCGTCACCGGCTGGGCAGGGGGAAGGAAGAAAATTCTCCAATAAACCGGAAAGCTGACAATAGAAATCTTCCCATCGCTCTACGGCCTTGGTTAAACGGGATTTCAGCTAAAAATTCAAATCAAAGGAGGGGTTCAATTTCGACCGCGGTTCCCTTTGCCGACACCAGAAGGGTGGATGCCTGTTCTGTAATGGCCGTGCCATAGTCAAGGCCTATGATGGCATTGGCTCCCAATTGGAAGGCTTGATGGAGGAGCCGGGTTTTCATGGTCTTTTTGAGTTCACCGATCAGAGCCTCGATTTCCTGATTCCCTTCCTTCGATGAAGCAAACAAGCCCGCAAGGCCCTTGAATGAAAGGCTCAAACCGGTACCGAGGATACCGTCTTCAAAGATGACATCCAGGTAGCGCTTGATCCGATAGCCCTCAAAGCCAGACTCCGTCGTGATCATAAAGCTTCCAAGCGCTTCTTCAAACGCGGTTTCTTCCTCCCTTTTTTGTTTTAGCGTCTCTTTTCTCACCAGCTGGTCAAGACTGGCTTCCCCGGTGAAGGACTTGCCGATCTCAAAATAGGTCTCCAGCATCTCTTTGGCATGGTCTGACGGCTGAGACTGATAAAACATGGATTGGAAATAGTTCTGCTCCTGCCGGAAAACGCCGGGATCTCTGGTCTGAAGCATGTTTTTGAGTCGCCGGTTGCAGGTTGGACAGATGCGCTCCTCCTTATCTTCTTCTGACAGGGGGAAATCCGCCATCATGATCTTCTTTTCTTTGCCGCAAATGACACAGGTTTCCGCCATCGATTTTTCCTCCTCCAGTACTTATGCTGTTCTTAGACCGGCTGACCCGCTGAGCTTTGTCTGCCTGTTCCTCCCACAGAACCGGGAAGTATGCTATTTCTAACCACAAAGGAGATGTCCCAGCGTCTTCGCACACTGCCTATAATATAAGTCAAAAGGAATCAAACAACAAAACCCCGCGACATGACTGCCGCGTGACTTTTCTGATGGGTGAAACTGGCCTTTGACATGGTGTCATCCCCGCACTGAACCCGGTGCTCATGACAGAATCTGCCTCACGAATATTTCAATTAGTCTTGGAGATTATCGGTTTTGCGGGCCGGCTGTGACAGTTTTCTGACAAACATCCAGCGGTTCGAAGCTAATCATAAGGCCAAGGGGACTGACTTGTTTAGAAGCTACCAGAGGGTACTTCAAGGAGGACGTAGAGCTCTCCTCAACGGCCTTTTAAACCATTATCAAACAGGGCGTTTGAACATTCAACCTGATCAAGCAATCGGCTGATTTCTTGATCGCATTTACTACTATACGAGGAGGAGACTTGTGAAGAAGATTTGCGTAATATTTCTGGCAGCATTGCTCTTAATGTCAGCCGTTTCGTGTTCTGCTGTGTAAAAGATTCCTGGCATCGGTGATCTGATTGCCACGGACCCTCCGGATGAGACACAGAAACAAGAAGAACCTGTACAACCGACTGAGGCACCGCCCACAGAAGAAGTAAGGGAGAACCCCATCACCATTAAACTGCCTGACTTACCAGTGCAATGTGAATACGGTTCCGAGAGCGTCATCAAAATACTTGAGATCGAATACACCGTTGATTTTTCAGAATCGTATGGAACAGGTGACGTAACGATCGAATATCGAAGCGAGGTCGTCAGCGGTTCAGGCACTTACGGTTTTTCGGTGAAACTGTTGCAAGGCGGAGATATTATCAAAACGGGAAGCATCAGTGTCACAGGTTCCTTGGATCCCGGGGAAACATATAAGAAGAGTTTCCCCATAAATGGTTTACCTGCCGGCGACTATGAATTGGCGATCTCGGATAAGAAGGATGATTAACCTCTTCGTTTTCCGGGTTCGTACATCGAGCGATAACCTGGCTTAAGCAAATCTGAGGGAGGCCGCCTCAAATCACTGCCATGTGTGGAGAGGCGGCTCTTTTCTGCTCATGAATTCTGACTGTGATGCTCTTGTCGAACAGCTGCCGCAGCTTTCCCTCGACAACTAATTGAAAGAAATCAGGCATAACCAAGCCCCGCGACATCACTGTTGCGGGGCTTATCTGGTGGGTGATACTGGACTTGAACCAGTGACCCCCTGCATGTCACGCAGGTACTCTAACCAACTGAGCCAATCACCCGGGCCGTGCCCTAGTTTACACAACCCTGCCATTACTGTCAAACGAAAAATTGATGCTATCATGACCAGGGTAAATGACAATTGGCAGTTTGGGAGGACCTATGAAATCTTATCGCAAAGAATTGACATTCAACACCAGAACACGGCGGGCCTTCATCAACATTACGCCCGAGGTAAAAAGGTGCCTGGCTGAAAGCGGGATCCGGGAGGGCTTGCTCCTTTGCAACCCCATGCACATTACAGCCAGTGTATTCATCAACGATGACGAGTCGGGACTGCACAGTGATTTTGAGGTCTTTTTAGAAAAACTGGCCCCTGAAAAACCTTACGAACAGTACCGTCATAATGGCTATGAAGACAATGCCGACGCCCATTTGAAACGCAGCATCATGGGCAGGGAAGTGGTCGTTGCCATTACAGAGGGGAAGCTGGATTTTGGAACCTGGGAGCAGATCTTCTACGGCGAGTTCGACGGTAAAAGACCCAAGAGAGTCCTGGTCAAAATCATCGGTGAATAAGCGGGCGCCTTTCAAAGGCGCCCGTCTTTCATTCCGCTAGACGCCTTCCGTCACATTGGGGGGCGGCTGATCCGGCTGGGCATAGTAGTCGGGCGTAGGCGTGGCCTGAGGCGGCGCCTGCCCGTATGCGGGAGCCTGATAGGGTTGCGGCTTGCTAAAGGCGGAGGGCCCGTGGAGGGCAAGCATTTCCATCCGCATGAAGTGGCGCAGCACCTGGACCACCACCTCAGTGGCCAGCCAGATGAAAAAGGCCACCACGATGACAGCCACAAGGGACAGCACAATCATGAGGGTGCTGACAGCAAACGCGTCGCTGTACTGCCGAAGGATATTGGCTCTGGCAATCAGGACGTAAGCCGAGCCGCCGACCATGACAATCAGGCCGATCCATCTGACGATCGAAATCAGGGTCGCCAGTCTTCCGAGGTTTTTGTGCTTGTTCATTTTCTTACCTCACGATTCTCATTACTTATCCGACGACTTGGTAACCTTCGTCGGTAATCGCTTGTGTGACAGCCTCTAGACTGACATTGCCGTCCGTCTTCACCGTCACGCGTTTTGTTTCCAGGTCAGCATGGGCGTCGCCCACACCGGGCATTGCTTTCAGGGCTTTTTCAACTCGGGCCGTGCAATGACCGCAGGTCATGCCCTCAACTTCAAGAACCATTTCCTTGTCCATGGTCCCTTCCTCCTCTTCCAGACCAGGGATGACCGGACAGGCCCTGTCCGTGATCCCCGCCGTAATCAAATCATCCACGCGAAGGGATGATGTTTCCTGAATCAGTTTCCTGCGCCCGCCTTCTTTTCCGGGTTTAAAGCCCCTGAGTCGCAAAGCGTTCAGTACCACGAAGATGGAACTGAAACTCATGGCCAGGGCTCCGATCATGGGCGACAGCTTGAGGCCGTAGGGGACATAGAAAAGGCCGGCCGCGACGGGGATGGCGATCACATTGTAGAAAAAAGCCCAGAATAGATTTTCCTTGATGGTCCGCAAGGTTTTTCGGCTCAGTTCGATGGCCGTCACAGCATCGTTCAACTCATTTCGGACGAGCACGATGTCGGCCGATTCAATGGCGATGTCGCTGCCCGCGCCGATGGCGATGCCGACATCGGCGACTGCCAGAGCAGGCGCGTCGTTGATGCCGTCACCCACCATGGCGACGCGGTCACCCTTTTGGCGCAGCCGGCTGATCACCTCCGCCTTGTCGGTTGGCAACACTTCGGCGATAACCTGGACACCGCCCAGTTCGCGGCCGATGGCCTCCGCTGTCGCCTGGCGGTCACCTGTCAGCATGATGACGCGGATGCCCAGCTTATGGAGCCGGTCAACCGCCCCGATACTGCCGGGTTTCAGCCGGTCTGTCGCCCCGATCAGACCCAGGAGCTTCTGGTCGAGCGCCAGAAACAGAATGGTACGGCCCTCAGAGGCCAGATGACCGGCTTGATCCTCCAGGCCCTGATCCCTGATGCCCAGCTCCTTCATGTAATTGCCGCTGCCAATGTAAACCGTCCGGCCGTCTTTGAGGACACCCTTGACGCCGCGGCCGGGAACTGCCTCAAAGTGTTCCAGCGGAATCCGGTCTTTCAAACCCCTGGCGCCGGCCGCCCGCAAAATTGCCCCAGCCAGTGGATGCTCCGACAGTTCCTCCAGGGTGGCCGCCAGGACCAGGAGCTCTTCTTCCGTATCGAAAGCCTCCTCTCCCGCCTCTGCCGCCACAATCTCCGTCACCTCCGGCTTGCCTGCCGTCAGGGTTCCTGTCTTGTCGAAGACCACGCTGCTCAGGCTGCCGGCATCCTCCAGGGCTTCACCTGATTTGATCAGGATCCCGTGGCGGGCGCCCTGACCCGTGGCCACCATGATGGCGACCGGTGTCGCCAGCCCCAGGGCACAGGGGCAGGAGATGACAAGCACAGAAATGGACATGGAGAAGGCCAGCTCACCCGGGTAGCCAAGCAGGAGCCATACCGCCAGCGTGACGAGGGCGATGGCGATTACGACGGGGACGAAAACCCCCGCCACCCGGTCCGCCAGGCGGGCGACCGGGGCTTTGGAAGAAGACGCCTCTTCCATCAGGTGAATCATTTGGGACAGGGTCGTATCCTCACCTGTCTTGGTCGCTTCAAAAAGCAGTGTCCCCGTTCCATTGATGGTAGCCGAGGTCACCGGATCGCCCGGCGCTTTCTCGACCGGGATGCTCTCGCCGGTCATGGCTGACTCGTCGATGGAGCTGTGCCCCTCACGGACGACACCGTCACAGGGCACGCGCGCACCAGGCAGCAAAACAACCAGGTCGCCCGGCCGCAAATCCTCCGCGTCGATCTCCAGGCGTTCCCCGTTTCGCATGACCAGGGCTGTTTGCGGGACCAGGTCCATGAGGCCGGTCAGCGCCTCGGATGTCTTGCCCTTGGCCCTGGCCTCCAGGGTCTTGCCAATCATGATCAAAACCAAAATCATTGCGGCCGATTCGAAGTAGAGCTGATGGAGATAGCGGTCGATCAGGGCGCCATCGCCCGTGCCCAATCCGTTGCCTATCCTGTAAATGGCAAAGAGCCCGAAGACAAAGGAAGCCGCCGAGCCAAGCGCGATCAAGGAGTTCATATTGGGCGCCCGATGGATCATTCCTTTAAAACCCGACGTGAAGAAAAAGCCGTTGATCAGGAGAACAGGAAGGGCAAAGACCATTTGCAAAAGCGCGTAGCCAACGGCATTTTCATGGCCGGTGAGAAAAGATGGAAGGGGCAGGCCCAGCATGGGCCCCATGGAAAGCCACATGAGGGGGATGAGCAAAACAGCCGATGAAAAAAGACGCCTCCGCATCAGTCGCTCCTCTTTCTCGCGTTCCTCGACAAGCTTCTGCCGTTCGGCGCGCCGGCCGGCCTTCCTGGAGCTTTCACCACCACCGACCAGGCTGATGCCATAGCCGGCCTTCTCAACCGCCGCCAGCACCGCCGTCTCTGTTTGAAGTTCAGGATCCAGGTCGACCGTCATGGTCCCCGTCAGCAAATTGACATTGACATCGCTGACACCGTCAAGTCTTTCAACCGAACGGGTGACTGCCGCCTGACAGGAGGCGCAGGTCATGCCGGTCACAGCAAAGGTTTTTTTCATCTCAAAGCCCTCTTTCCATAAGTCATCTTACGGTCAAAAGCACACTGCCGTCGTAACAACGGGCGCGTCAGCCTGCCTCGTCCAGCTATTGAAGGTGAGTGTCATTACCCGCCAGTCGGGCGGGCTTGGTGTTTACCTGCCTGGCCTTTGATCCATCCACGCAGTAAGAGGCGGGTCCGCCAGTAATGGAGGCGGTGACTGCCCGCTATCAGGGTCGTGTCCAGGGGGTAGAAAAAGCGTCCGGCGTTCATGTCCAGCAAAACAGGATAGAGGCTGATCCGGTATCCTGCCGTACCGAGATAATTGACGATCCCGGCTGCTGCGGAGGTGATTTCGTCACGGTTTTTCATGTCAGTCAGAAAGACAACACGATTGCGCGGGGCGGGGTATTGACCGTAAAACTCCTCAATTTTGCGTTCACATTCCTTAAGGATCTGATCGACGATGATTACATTCAACATGGGATGGTAGTAGAGGAAAAGACGGTCCACCAATGGCGTCTGTCCAAAAGAAGGAATCCTCCGCTTGCGTATCAGTACCGCGTCGAAGGGTTGCGCCCCCATTCTCGTCCAATTGCGTCCGGCAAAATAGTCACGAAAATCGTTGCGGTAATCCGGCCAGCGGTTCTGGAGCTGACGGCACTTCCCCGGAAGACGAAAACGCCTGATACGGTCAAGCCTTCTGATGCTTTCCGGATTCCCCGGGCTGAACCGTTCCAGTTTCACGCTGGAAAAGAACTGAAAGATAAAGATGACTACCATGAGCCCGTAGATTACAAAAGCTGCGATAAAAGCAGTATCCAGGTATTTGAGGGCCGCGAATACCGGCACTTCTTTCGCTTTTTTGTAGAGCCACAGTAAACCCGTGCCTAAAAGAGCCAGGATTACAAAATGAGAGAGAATCTCCTGAATCCAACCCCTGCCGCGCATGGTTACGGGAGAAGAATCAGCTTGGTCTCAATCTCCGCGACTTGGGAGAGTGTCTGGTAAACCGAGCAGTACTTGCCGGCAATCTCTGTCGCGCGCAGGAACTGCTTTTCTTTTTCCGTATCGGCTCCTTTGACAGTCATCTCGATATCTATGTGCTCCAGTGTGGCCGGCGGTTCTTTTCGGTGTTCACCCTTAATGTCAATGATGACCTGATCGTAGGACAATTGCATTTTTTCCGTGATGCCAAGAAAAGTCAGATAGAAACACCCGCTCAATCCGGCAAGTACCAGGTCATAGGGGCTGAATTCATTTTCCCCGTGCCCCATGACAAGACTCGCCCGCTTCCCCTGAACGTGGCCATGGTAGCGTGGCTCGTAGACTGCTTTGATATGATCCATACTTTCTCCTTACCCCATAAGCTCAGGACGACGCCCCGAGCACCATTTCGATCGTCATCTCCTGCGAACCGCGGTAGATGGTGATGGTTACACGATCCCCCGCCTGGTGTTCATTCTTGTAGTCAGCGAGCTCTTTGGTCGTGCGCACCTCTTTGCCATCAAATACGGTAATGACATCACCCGTCTTCAGGCCCGCCTTGTCACCTGCGCTGCCCGGTTCAACAGCAACAACCACAACGCCGGGATAGTGGAGTCCCTGGTCGGCAGCCAGGTTTTCCTCGACAGTCGACACCGTGATTCCCATCATGGGCCACACGTGTTTGCCCGTCCGGATGATGCTTTCAATGATCGGCCGGGCAGCGTTGATGGGGATGGCAAAACTGATGCCCTGGATCTGCTCAACTGAGCTCTCATCCGTAAAGATGATCTTCAACTGGTTGATCCCGATCACCTCACCGTAAGTGTTGAGGAGAGCGCCCCCCGAATTGCCGGGATTCAAGGCGGCATCCGTCTGGATCAGGGCGATGGGAGTTTGGGATAACTCGCGGTCAAGGGCGGAGATGATGCCCGAGGTGACCGTCCCCGAAAGCCTGCCCGTCGGATTTCCGATGGCGATGGCCAATTCCCCGATTAAGAGTTGGGAAGAGTCTCCCAGTTCCACAAAGGGAAGATCTTTGGAGTCGATCTTCAGTACGGCGATATCCGCATAGGAACCGCTGCCTACGAGCTTGGTTTCGAAGGCGCGCCCATCTTCCAGATTGACATGTATTGACCGGGCGTTCTCGATGACATGCGCGTTGGTCACCACATAGCCGTCGGGTGAAATGATGAAGCCCGAACCGGATACGATGTTTTGAGAGAGCTCCCCAAACTGGTCGGAAACGACCACATCAGTATAGATGGCGACTACAGCCGGTTTTGTCTTTTCGACAATCTGCGGGATGGTGAGGACCGTCTTTCCATTTTGCGGGTCCGTGGGCGTGATGTCGGGAAGAATGAAACCCGGGTCGGTTTCCTCCGTTTCCCGCTCAGATGGCAGACTTTCTTCTGTCACCTTGTCAGTTTGGGCCGGAGCGGTCACTTCTGTTGTCGTCGCGGGTCTTAGAAATTTATCTTTGTTGGCGTGAAGGAATACAAAAAGACCCGTTATGGCGGAAAAGATAAAAACAGCGACAAGGCCGACAAGGATGATGCCGAGCGCCAGGTTGCCCGACCTGCCGCCTTCACCTTTACGCCGGTCTTGCTTGACAGAAGATTGCTCTTCTTCCCTGTATTCGTCTTGGTCATTCATGATACGACCTCCCAATCTATTGACGGCATCAGAGAATTGTAACGCACAAAACCGTCATCACCACCGGCGGCTACCTCTATTTTATCCCCGGCACCTGAAAGGGGAAGCCAAGCGTAACAACCGTTATCAGGCATCATCCTCTGGTCTGTTTTCAGGTGATCCTTCCCCTCTGGTTCCTTGAAAACCGGCATTGGGCAGCCTGACACTGCTTTTTCGGATAGCCTGTTTTTTAGGCCGGGTTTTCGTTCTTGCCTGAAATGACCCCACAAGCCTCTTGATTCCGGCACCTGCCCGCCGTATGAAAGAAGAAAACCAGGCGCCCAGGCTGCCAAGAGCGCCGCCGAGCGCGGCCAACACCTTGCCAGCTTCTTCTTTAAGAGATTTCTCAGATCTGGAGATCCGACGGCCTGTTTCCGTCCTGGCTGGCATTTCCTTTTGCACAAATTTCGGCTTAGGGACGGTTTTCTCCGGGACAGGCAGAGCCGGGCCGGATTCGTCCAGCTCTTCTTCATCCATTTCACCCTGCCAGGGAATATCCGTGTTTACAAGGGGGCTGATCCCCGCCAGCTGTCTGTCAAGCAGGAACTTGACCAAATAGTCAAGGGCATACTGCAGCCCCTTGAAAAGAATGATGGCCAGGAGGGGAACCAGGATCAAAACACCGATCAGCGCAAGGCCTTCCCCAATCACCCAAAGTCCACCAACGACCACTCCCGCCACCGTCAACAGGATCCCGCCTGACTCCGCGATTACTTCAAGGGACTTCTCAATATGGCTGTCCACCCGGGAAAAAATGACGGTGAGGATGGACTCCTTCTCAAGGGTGACCATTGGCAAAAAGTAGTGGACCAGGACATAGAAGAGAAGCAGGTACTTGAAGGCATAAACAAGCAGGGCCAGCGGTTTGATAAAAAAAGGCAGGCGCCTGTAGAAGATTGAAAGAATAGGCGTCAGGATAATGAGCAAAACCAAAAGGACGGGAACCGCCGGCCAGTTGACAAGAATCAGCTGCCCCCGGCGCTCGGGGAAGAGTGTCAGCGCAACGAAAGCGGCGGCCATGACTGTCGCGAGAAAGATGTGGGCGCTGAAATGCCTGCGCGACGTGTAATCCGTGTCGCTCCAAACGGACCCGATTAGAAATCCCTCAAGATAATCCATACGCCTTTTCACTCAGGCCAGTACGCAGGCAGTCAGCCCGACTTCGGCCCGTAAATATCAATGTTCAGTATAACACTGCCAAGAAGGCTCTTTCAGTCTTCTCCCGCCAGTGACTGGGCCATGGCGCGTATCCGGCTGAAACGATGACTCATCCCCGACTTGCTGACAGGAGGCACCATGGCTCCGCCCAACTCCTCCAATGAAGCGCCCCGGTTCTCAAGCCTGGCCCTGGCCGCCTCAGCGAGTTGGGGCGGCAGCCAGTCAAGGCCTCTGAAACGCTCGATCACAGCGATGGCCTCCAGCTGCCGGGCGATCGATTCCGCTCTTCGCCCCGCATTGGCGTCGTCGAAATTGACCAGCCGGTTGACCTGGCCAAGCAATTCACGCTCGCTTCTCTTTTCCTCAAATGCCAGCAAAGCGTGGTGGGCTCCACACAAAAGAAGAAAACGGGCGACCTCTTCACCGCTGGTAAAAAGCACATGAACCCGCCCCTGATGGCGCGTAGTCCCAGGCGCCAGGTCATGCTTGGAAAACAAGCGTTTCATCAACTTGATGGCGCCACCCGCTGACGGGGAAAAAGCCAGGCGGTAACGCCCGGTTGAAGGGTCGGACATGACGCCGCATGCGAGAAAAAAGGAAGAAAATACTGGTTCCAGTCCCCGCTCGCCGACCTCATCAATCCAGCCGTCGAAGTCAAAGAACAAGGCGGAACGGCTTGGGAAAGGGACATGGAAGAGGAGGCTGACATCCCGCCTGCCCTTACTTCTCTCCACCAGCGGGAAGCCCATGGTACGCGCGGCCGATTCCATCAAGGCAGCGGTCATGTCACCGGTTACACGGAGCGTGACATCCCAGCCTTCCTCACGCTCAATGATCTTCCCCAGCGCGGCGGTAAAAGATGCGAAAGTTACAAGGGACCACTCCGGGTCGCCAAGGCGGGCACCTTGGCGGTCGGCCAGCTCTTTTCGGATTTGCAAAGAAAAAGTCATTCCCGGGCTTCTTCTTCCTCGATTTTCTCAATCATTCTGGTGCGCACGTCCCGCTTCAGGTCGCGGTGCAGGACATTGACGCGGTAGCCCAGCGCGCGAAGAAAGTCCGCCAGCCTCTCAACAACCATAACGCTTCGATGGCGGCCGCCTGTACAGCCGACGCCGACGCTGAGCCGTTGCTTTCCTTCACGGATGTAATAGGGAACGACAAATTCCAGAAGTTGCGCATGGATCTCAAGGTAGCGGGTCAATTCATTGAATTGCTCCAGGAACTCAATCACCGGTTCGTCGAGCCCTGACAGGGGTCTCAGTTCATCAAAGTAAAAAGGGTTGGGAACAAAGCGGACATCCAGGACCATATCGGAATCAAGCGGCAGCCCGTATTTGAAACCGAAGGACTGCAGGTAAATGGTCATGGGGGCTTCGTCCGGCGTCTGGCCGAAAAGGTGCAGCATGCGCTCACGCATGCGCTGTCCGGACAAATCGGTGGTATCCATGATATCTGTCGCAAGTTCCCTGACAGGTACCAGCAGTTTTCGCTCTTCACTGATAGCGTCGGGCAAGGATCTGTCCGCCGCCATGGGATGATCACGGCGGCTCTGGTTGTAGCGGCTGATCAGGGCCGCGTCCGACGCCTCCAGGAAAAGGATGCGGACGGGAATATTGAGCTTTTGAAGTTCAGTCAAAACGGGTGAAAAATATTCCACGAAATGCGGGTTGCGCGTGTCCATGACCAGGGCTACCCGGCCGACAGCAACATCTTTTCCTCCCGGATCGCCTTCCGACAGGACCCGGGTCAACTGGCCTACCAGCTGGGGCGGCATATTGTCAATGCAAAAGAATCCCATATCCTCAAGGATCTTCACCGCCATACTCTTTCCGCTGCCGGAAAGACCTGTTACGATTGTAATATCCATTTACTCAGCTCCCCTGATCAGATAGCAAAGGGATCGCCTTCCCATTCACCGGCCAGCCGCACTTCAGGCTGGAGCAGGACGCCTTCCATGTCGAAGACAGCCCGCCTGACATCGGAAAATATCCGGGCGATCTCCTGAGCTGTCGCCCCGCCGTGATTGACAATAAATCCTGCGTGCTTGGCGGATACGCCGGCTCTCCCGCGCGTGTATCCCTTCATCCCCGCGTCCGATATAAGCTTGCCGGCAAAGTAGCCCTCCGGGCGCCGGAAGGCGCTGCCTGCTGAAAAAGAGTCCAGGGGTTGTGTCAGATAACGCCTGCGGGCAAAATCAGCCATGCGGCCATAAATCTCAGTTGCCGGTACCCGGTTCAACCTGATCTCAATTCCAAGAATCACCGCACCCGGCTCATTGGCGAAATAGCTGTGGCGGTAAGAAAAATCGTGTTCATCGCCAACAAGCTCCCGGATCTCACCAAGCGCGTCGATATATGCAGTTCGCGCTACGAGGTCAGACATGCTGCCTTCAAAAGCACCGGCATTCATTATAACGGCGCCCCCGGCAGAGCCGGGAATCCCGCAGGCGAACTCGAAACCGGACAAGCCCAGCCTGGCTGCCATGGCGGCAATTTCGTAAAGTGGTACACCCGCCTGGCAAATAAGGGCTTCTCCTTCACACCGGATTCCACCCAGGGAGGGCGACAGAATGGCGGTAATCCCCCGGATACCCAAATCGGATACCAATACATTGGTTGCCCTGCCCAGGACAGTGAGCGGCCAATTCTCCCGGACGCATAGCTTTTTCAGTTCAGCCAGGCTCTCACCCGTCGAAGGCTGTACCAAAAGATCGGCGGGACCTCCCGCGCGAAAGTGGGTCCATGATCGAAGTAATTCACCCTGGCTGACAGTCAGGCCATCAATTTGCCATAGCCGCCGGGCAACCGCTTCAGCGTCAAAATGATTCCCGCCTTCTGTCATATTTGCCCCTCACTTTTCCTGTTATAAATCCGATCAGTAAGCTCCTCGATCGCATCGTGTCCCATCTGACGATTCCGGTGATTGACTGCCGCGAATTCAACAATGACAGCCAGATTCCTGCCCGGCCGCACCGGCACGGTGATGGAAGGAATGGTGACGCCCAGGACCTTTGTGCACTCATCCTCGACCCCGATCCGTTTATATTCTTTATCCTTGACCCAGAACTCCAAATTGATGATAAAGTCCACGTTCTCCTGTAGTTTAACGGCTGATACACCGTACATTTCCTTGACATCCAGGATGCCCAGGCCCCGGATCTCGATCATGTGACGGATATTCTCGGGCGCACGTCCCAGCAGGGTGGTATCGGACACACGGCGTACCTCAACCAGATCATCCGCGATCAGCCGGTGCCCGCGCTTTACCAGTTCAAGCGCGGTTTCGGATTTCCCCACACCCGATTCACCCAGGATCAGAATTCCCTCACCCAGCACCTCCACCATGACGCCGTGCATGGGTAAAACGGGCGCCAATTCCACGTTGAGGTATTTGACCAGGGAACTGGTAATATCCGCTGTCGCGATAATACTTTGCAAAATGGGTATTTCATATTTCCTGGCGCTCTCCAGAAGTTCCGGGAAAGGCTCATGATCGCGGGACAGGATCAGGCAGGGGATCCCCCTGGAAAACAAACGGTCGAAACTTGTCGCACGATCTTGTGACGACAGTGACTCCAGGTAGGCCATCTCCATATTGCCGATCAATTGGATACGGTTGGCTCCAAAGTGTTTGAAGTGTCCGGCAAGCTGCAAACCCGGTCGGGTGACATCGGCAACTGTGATATTGGTCTGATCGATCTTACCGAAATCACAGATGACCCGGTAACCGAAAATATCGATTATCCGGCGCAGGCTGACCACGGTTTTTTCCATCCAGATACCCTCCCGCAAGCTGTTTTCCTGCTTCCATTACGCGAAAATTATAGCATAGCGGCTTGCTGGCCAGCCTGGATAAATATCGTCCGGGCCTTATATTTGGACAAAAACAGACCCCCCTCCCGAAGGGCAGGGGGGGAGCCTGTGCAATCTGCGGGACCTTGCGGCCCTTCAGCGAAACTATGCTATCTTATCCTTCTTTCTTGGTTTCAAAGCCAAGAGGAGGGCGGCCAGCGCGAGCGAGATCATCAAGACACCAAAGTAAGTATACATGGTGATTCTCGCACCTGTAGGAGGCTCATCCTCGTCTCCTTTCACGATTTCTTCCAGGTTGGTGAAGATAGCGGGATCCTCGCCTGCCTTGCGGCGGACAAGAAGTGTTCCGTCACCCTCATCAGTTACCGTTAGAGTCAGCGTGTATTCGGTGTCATCGTAAATGATCTTTTCCAGCGTGCCCTCGATCTCCCTGATGGTGTATACATATGTCTTTCCAACATCATCCAAACCGAAAGTCAAAGGCGCAAACTGAACGCCACCGTTGGCCTTGTTCTTTACTTTCTGCAGGACCTTGCCCTCGGCATCCACCAGCTCAAACTCGAACTGATCGTCCTGGAGTGTGAACCCATCAGCCACCTTGGTCGCAACCGGTGTATAGGTACCGCTCGCCTGGTAAGTGTTGACGAAGTCGAGTGTCGTCTCCGGCACAACTTCCACGCTCATGGTTCCATCGTCATTGTCGGTCACTTCCACCTTCACCGTACGGACCAATGGAGTACCGTACTGAATCCCTGGAATGCCCCCATTGATTTCCTCCACCTGGTAGGTGAAGATCCGGGAACCGGCTCCCTCAAGATCAGCGAAGGTGTATGTGATTTCAGGGAAGCTGAAGGTCTTGGTCCCGTTGGCCGTGAAGGTCAGACTGGCTGTCGCGGGATTCGGCAGGGGTGTCCCATCCTCAGCGCTCAAAGTGAACTCAAAGACATCACTGAAAGTACCCGTCCTTCCGATCAGCTCCTTGCTGCCGGAGATGGTGACCTTTATCGGTGAAGCTGAATAGGTGTTGACAAACTCGATCGCATCAAACTCAAGCCATGCGGGTGGATCAGCCTCGGCGTCGTAAACGTGGTAGGTAACCGCCGCTTCAAGGCTGCCTTCGTCGTCGTCCGTAATCACCACCTTGACCAGGTAGTGGGTCGTGTCATAGTCCACGCCACCGACTGATCCATCTTCTTCCTTGATCAGGTAGTAGTAGGTACCCTCCTCACTGTCCTCATAAGTCAGTTTGGTGAAGGCGAAACTGCCGCTGAGGTCATTTTCAACGGTCTCAATCTGCGCGATCAGGCTGCCATCCACATCCGACTTGTAAAGGCCGAACTCGAATTCTTTATCCTCAAGCGGCACCTTACGGCCGGTCAGTGTCTTGGTACCGCCCAGTTCAACGTCTACATCCTCAGCCCCATAGCTGTTGGTGAACGCAACGTCCCCCTCGTACTCAACCCAGGCGGGTGGATTAGCCTCGGCGTCATAAACGTAGTAGGTAACGGCCGCTTCAAGGCTGCCTTCGTCGTCGTCCGTAATCACCACCTTGACCAGGTAGTGGGTCGTGTCATAGTCCACGCCGCCGACTGATC
>CAZSFQ010000001.1:146924-171485 GCA_964606165.1 uncultured Mageeibacillus sp. | reverse complement strand
TTTTAGGTTGGAATCTCTTTTTCTACCCCTGACCTACAAATACGTTACTCGAACAGGCATACAGGTTGAATTATGCAAAGTCGATCTGGAAAAAGTATGCTCAAGCGGAATATTTGCTGGTTGGTTGTAAAGGCGGTGCGAAACTGTTATTTTTTGTTTTACCATGGGCTTGAAATGCTCGCACAATACCTCTTGAGTTATATCTGCAACACCTCAACAAGCAAAAGGTACCCTCAGTATCTCCATAGGAATCATCTGCTTGATCCTTAATGGCTCCGAAAAAGTATAATAAGCGAGCTGTTGACAAAGTCACTGGGATTAGCTGTTTTTTGGTAGGTTTGACGTTGAAGAGACGCTGATAATGGGACGACAAGATAAGTGGCTCAAAATGATGATCCTCGATTTATCCTCCCTTGTTCCAGAGAACCATCTTCTGCGCCTTGGGGGTGCGGACAAAAGTTGGACATGCTTACTGCTACTAAGCCCAAGCTCTCTCGGTATTGAATAGGACTTGTCCAACCGAGTGAATTTCTGATCCGCACCAAATTATTCTACTGTAAATATCGGTCAAGCTGTCGCATAAACTCATCCAGCGACACACTCTTCCAGTCTCGGCCAAAAAACAGTTCATTCTTGACTCTGCCGAAAAACCCCTCATATGCTGCGTTATCAGGCGGACAACCCTATGCTAAAATTTAAATATAATCCCTCCGGATATCGCCTTCAGTCTTAACACTTAATCACCATGAACGCGTGTGCTGAAAACCCGGTAAGGTAGCAGGATAAGCAATGACTACAAGAAAGATTTCTATTCGATTCTTTGATGATGCCGAGGTACGGGCTGTCTGGGACGACCAGGAGTCCAAGTGGTGGTTCTCCGTCCTTGATGTTGTGGGTGTGCTTCGGGGAGTAAGTGATTATGAGAAGAATCGCAATTACTGGAAATATCTGAAAGCAAAACTTAAACGTGAAAACCATCAACTGGGTAGTGTGACTACCCAGATGAAGATGATGGCTCCGGACGGCAAGATGCGGGCAGCTAATGTCCTGGATCATGAGGGTGTGGTAGAACTTGCCAAACAGTTTCCCGGCAAAAAGGCCAATCGTTTTATTGAATGGTTCATATACGGCGAAGATACGATTGACAGCAAGAGCAAAACAAAGGCTTACGCGCTATTCGGCAGCGCCCTGCTTGAATCCTTGGAAATTGGAACAGTCAGGGGTTTGAGACAAATCCACGCTTTTTTGTTCGATGGCTTGTATGAGTTCGCGGGACAGATCCGAACGGTGAATATCGCCAAGGGTGGTTTTCGTTTTGCATCTGCGGAATTTCTTGAATCAACACTTGAACAGATCGAACAGATGAGCCAATCGACCTTTGATGAAATCGTCGACAAATATGTGGAGATGAACATCGCCCACCCCTTTTTGGAGGGGAATGGTCGAAGCATTCGACTCTGGCTCGATCTGATCTTGAAGGAAAAACTGAAGCGCTGCGTTGATTGGAGCCAAATCAACAAGTACGAGTATTTGGACGCCATGCGGCGGAGTGTCACTGATACTGCCAAAATCAAAGAGCTGCTGTATTCAGCCCTGACCGACAAGATCAATGACCGGGACATGTTTATGAAGGGTGTCGATTATTCCTACTACTATGAGGAAGATGAAAATTTCGATTTGGCGGATAATCTATCTTGAGCCTTCGGTTGCCCTGGTTCAATCCTGCGGGTACTAGTCATGGAATGGAAATACCGTTTTGAACATCATATCCTGGACCGGGCTTTCGATTACTACCTGGAAGGCCGGGTTCGGTCTTTGGAGGCCAGCGATCATCAGGTAAGAGCCTTCGTCGAGGGCAGCGAAACCTATGAAGTCACCATCGAACTTGAAGCGAAGGAACCCTCCTACATGTCCTGCGATTGCCCTTATGCCCAGGAAGGCCGCCTGTGTAAGCACATGGCGGCCGTCCTTTTTCATGTGGAAGTTCAAGGCATGGATGAAGAAGCAGAGGAAGATTCCCCATTTGCCAGCGAAGCTCCGGCTATACCCCAAGACCCTGAAACGATAGTAGATTTGGTCGATGAGGTGGAGGAGGAGATTCTCCGGGATTTTCTAAAATCCCTGCTCCTCCGGGATAATATCTGGTTCATGCGCTTTTGGGCGAAACTCCACCCCTCATCTTCTTTCGAAGATCCTGAATACTTCAAAAGGCAGATCCGAAAACTTGCCGTCCGCTATGAAAGGCTCTATGAACAACTCGACGAGGAAGATGCGGACTGGTTGACGCAAGAGATCCTTGGAATTTTCGATCAGGGAGTGGCCGTTTTAAAAAGTTACGGTCGCTTAGAAGAGCTCTTCGGTTTGTCGGTTTTCCTGCTTGATTCGCTGGACGGTTTGGTTGACCCCTATAGCGAAATCGGTGACGATGTGTTTGCTTCCTGCCACATGGCCTGGTTGACGATCTATCTTGAGGGGGATACGGAAGATCGCCTCCACTTGCTCCAAGGCTTAAGCGAGCTTATCAGGACCGCTGACTTTCCCGGTTTGGACGATTCTATTGAAAGGTTTGTCTATCCCTTTTTTGATGAGGATCCTTATCTGGATCTGAAGACCCAACTCATCGAGGACCGGATCAAAAGGGTGGAAGATGAGGGTTGGGCCGAGTCCCATTATGGCTACGGTCTTCTGGGAAACCTCTACAAAATCCGCTTGGACTTGATGGAAAAAAGCGGTGCTTCCTGGGAAGCCATTACCGATTCTTCGATCCGCCAATGGCGATACGACCAGGTCCGGCTCTGGTACGCTCAAGCATGTGAAAGGCGGGGTGATCTTGACAGGGCCATCCAAACCTTGGAGGAAAGCCGGGACATGGAGCAAGGATCCCATCAGTCCATGGCGGACATCAAACGTGGCCTGGCCCGGCTCTACAGGATAACCGGGCAAAAAGAGAAATACCTGGCCACCCTCTGGGAGCTGGCAAGCCGGGATGATCCCCGGGATAAAGAGATTTACCAGGAGCTCCGGGCCCAGTATGGGGAAGAGGAGTGGCCAGAGCAACGGGATAAGCTCCTGGAGCAGCTGACCTATCCCGACGTCATCGAATACATCCTCCTGGAAGAAGGCTTGATTGAACGCTTGCTTACCCTTGCCGTCAAAGAAGAGGGCCTTGTAATGATAGCCCGACACAAAAAGACCTTCCTTGAATTGGACCCCCAGGCGGTGGTCAGCAAGTACGTCATGGAAATACAGAGGATGGCAGAATACGCCTCCGGCCGAAGCCGCTATCGGGACCTGGTCGCCCTGCTTCGCCAGCTGAAAGGTATGCCGGGCGGGGCCGAACAAGTGGATCTAATCGTCGGGCAATGGCGCCAAGCATATAGAAGGCGCTATGCCATGCAGCAGGAACTTGATAAACTGTAGGGTGTCCGGATGACGGAGAGGCCTCCTCTCGGCAGAAGGGATAAGGATGGAGAAGGATCATGAAAGTTGCTCTTACAAACAAACTGGCGGACGCACTTGGCTTGAAGAATCTGCCCGGGCAGGAAGACGATGATTCGCTTTTTTCCTTCACGGCTAACTGGACCAACGTCTGGCTCGACGGGCCAAACGACATGATTGTTCTTCGCAACAACAAGCTTCCTCTCACAATTATCCACTACCCGGCTAAAAGACAAGATTTAGTGGACATGGAGGAGAAGCTCAGCGGATCCATCCGCGCGACCCTTTTGGCCCTGAATTTCAATCCTTCAGTTGTCGACGAGTACCTCAAACATGGAGGGGCCGTCCAGTTCACCCGTAATAAAAGCCGGAGCAAAGCCAGTTACATCACTAAAAGCGGAACCAGTGCCGCTTTTTACGTCGGCCGTGCCAGCCAGTATCCGGCTGTGTATTCGGATGCCCAGATCGGCGCTTCCCTCAACCGCCAGATCCTGTATGCTCCCTCCCCATCGGATCCCAAAGAAATCATGTTTGCCGCTGAATTGATGCGCGACGCCCTGGCCAAGCTCACGGGGAGCTCACCTTACAGTTACAGGGCTTTCGAATTAGAAGCCACCCTTGATCTGGATCTGTATAAAGCGACGCGCCGCTTCATTGTGCCGGCTGACTTCACTTTCAAACGTCTGCACCTGCTTTTACAGACGGTCTACAGTTGGGAGAATTATCATCTCTACGATTTTATGCTGGCCGATCCGCGGCAAGGGGGGCGTCTGGTCAGACTCATCCCCTACGAAGAATTCAGCTGGGAGGAAGACAATGAAGTCATCATGGAAGACATCCGCCTGGACGCCTATCTGCCTGAAACCAAAACCATGACCTATGCCTACGATTACGGCGACAACTGGCAGATCTCCATCGACCTGATCCGTGAAATCGCGCACCACGATCAGGACTCTCCCTTTTTGCTTGATGTCCAAGGCAAGGCACCGCCTGAAGATGTGGGAGGTATTGGAGGTTATGCGGAGTTCCTCGATATCTACTATGACCCCAATCATCCGGAACATGAACACATGAAAGACTGGGCCGGTTATTGGACGCCCAATCTCTACTTTTTTGGGCCCCGTCTTATCTCAGAGTGCTGATAAAAGGTGAGATATTTAGGTTGTGCCCAGGCAGAAGCTTGGAAATCAGCCACCTGCCCCAATAGTCCCCTCTCTATTGTTACCCTCTTCAATCCCTGGCGGAATCTAATGGAAGAATCATTCAGGCAGGGGATGAAGCGGGAGCCTTAGAGATAATCCCGTTAACGAACCTTCTTATTTCTTCTTTCTTTTCGGCCTGATCAGCAAGAACCAAACCAGCAGGGCTCCGACCAGCAGGACAAATGCCACGCCCAGAATAATCCACTTAAGGTAACCCTTCGTTTGAATCTTGCCTGTTTCATCCGGTGTATCGATTCCCGTTTCGGTTTGATCCGTGCTAGCAGCAGGAGTCGTTGATATTGTTGTTGTGACCTCAGTTGAAGTCGGTTCCGCCGTTGTGGTCGTAGTCGTAGTAGTAGTGGTCGTGGTCGTCGTTTCCTCTTTCTTGATCTCTGCCGAAATTGAACGGTAGTGACGGGAGCTATAGCTAGCACCCCAATTTTCAATTTCGTAAATGACAGCGATGGAATAGTCTCTTTTCGCTCCGGGGGCAAGACCGGTATCGATGAAGCTGGGTGAAGCCGATTTTTGGATACTGCCCTGTGAGGTGAGTTTGTTGCCTTCTTTCAGGAAGACTTCATAGTGGCTGACATAAGCTTCAATTCCAGGTTCGTTCGTGGCATCCTGGCAAGGATCCCAGGTCAGTTTAATCTGGTCCTTGCCGGGCACTGCCTTCAGGTTTCGGATAGGGGTGAGTTGGGGCTTGTATTCCTTTTGACTGGTTGGCATTTTGTTGATTAATTGAAGGTTCTTGCTGCCTTGCGAGATATCCAGATAATTCAATTCGAGAAAAATATAATCGCCTTGGAAATTTGCGATCGATTCCGGCAATTCGGTCAGGGCGTTGTGATCCAATTCTATTTCATCTAATGTTTTCGAATGGAAGAGCGAAGCGGGAAGGGAGGTCAACTGATTGTAACTGGCGCGCAAACGTTCAAGATTTGAGGATCCCAGTGAAGCGGGGAGAGAGGACAGCTGGTTGTCCGCTACATCGAGGAGGCCCAGCTTTGGCATCTTCCCAAGGGCGTCCGGCAGACTTTTCAACTTGTTGCCGTTCAAATCAATCCGATAGAGTTGCTTGCATTCCAGTAAGGCCTCAGGGAAACTTGTCAAATTGTTGTAATCCAGGTACAGGTACACCAAGCTGGATAAGCCAAGTCCGGCAGGAATGCTGCTGATCTTGTTGTCGGACATATCGAGGTCACGGAGCTTGGTGCAGCCCTTCAGGTTTCCTATATCTTTAATCTGATTGCCACACAGCCTCAGTTCTTCAAGATTGGGTATCTGGGACACAGCGGCGGGGATCTCCGTGAGCTGGCATTTAACCAGGTTCAAGGATGTCAGTTTCTCCATATCCTTCATATCCGGAAAGTTACTCAAGGGGTTCTCGGAGGCCGAAATCGAATGGACATTGATGCAGTACTGGATACCCTCCAGGTTCTTGATATTCTTGCCGCTCAGACCGAGGGCTCCGGTCAGCTTGGCCAGATCTTTGTTGGTCAAGGGGTAGGGATGACTGGCTGTGTGCTTTTTCCCGCAGGCTTTGCTAAGGGCAGCATGTAAGTTGGGATCGGGGATATTGACTAGTCTTCTGATATTGCCCAAGTCCAGGGCTTGGACCTGAACCTTGTGAGGCAAGGCCAGGGTGGTCAAAAGGAGGCTGAGCAGGAGGAGGCAAAGGATGCTCCTTGCCAAGTTACTCTTTTTCATCTTTTTCATTCCATCATCCTCTTTTCAATTTGTTTGCGGTTAATCTGAATCCTGCTTTATAAGCGGGACGGAGCAAGACGGAAGGGCAGGGCTCTTCTATGGCTTCTTTTTTTCCTGGTGGAGGCTTATCTTTTATCATGTGCAGTCACCGTCTTTCGTATGGCAAAGGCAGCACACTGGGAACAAGCATAGATATGACATAGAGTTGTTTATCATTATACTCTATTTGGTGAGTATTTGGATTATTTTTACAAATAGAAGGTATAATTAAAAAGAAGAAATTCTTTCACATATCCTTGGGGAATGAAAAGGCCCGATGGTGAGACGCTCTTATGGCTGGTCTCTTCTCAATCTTGACAGACAGGAGCCTGATCCATGGAATCCAAATTCAAGAATTTATTAGATCCCGATAAAGTCAGTCAACAAGCGGGGAGGGCGGCCAGGGTCAGTTTCCGCCTGGGGGGGATCATCCGCCTGATCTCTTCGATTCTCCTCTTGGGCCTTGTGATCTATGCCTTTATCTTCCCCTGGAAAGAAGTCTTTCCCTGGTATGTGGGGGCGATCATGATCTTTCTTGCGGCAGCCCGCCTCTTGGTCAGTATTCTCGCTTATATTAAAACCTCCTCTTACGATGATTCCCTGCCCGCTTCTGTAGAAGGCGGCGGGGCCGGGCGATTTGCCCATTCCGTAGAGAGCATTGCCAAGGCCAAGACCCGTTACCGCCTCTATTGGATGATTGAAGGTTCCCTGATCCTCATTGGTCTGGGCATCTTATCCTTTTTCGCGGGCCTTCCCTGGTATGTAGGCGCTCTCCTCATCGGTTTTCTCCTGATCTTAATCCCTTCCACGATCATCGAACAGAAAAGAGTCGCTTCGGTCGATGTCACCCAGGAGGTTGAAGAGGTGGAGGCAGAGATCGAATGCGATGAGGTCCTGATCGAGAGCATCCCGGGGATTTTGCGGGTTCTCTCCTCAGGGGGCACTGAATTCCTGGGCAAGGGGGAGGTCCGGCATCCGGAAAACGCCCTTCTCGTCACCAATAAGGCCATCTGGGTTCTGACCGTACCCCTGCCGGGGAGCGGCCAGATGGTGGCAGGCACCAACATCAGCACCTGGCAGTGGCAGACCGGTTATGAGGATATCCGCAAGGGCCTGGAAGACCTGGTGGCCTCCCAGCCTCTGGACGAACTCCTGCGGAAGAACCGGGGCAAGATGCTCATGCGCTGGGAAGAGATCCAGACTGTGGATGCTCAGCCCTCCAAGCATAGGCTGTACCTGACCCGGAGGGACGGTGTCAAGTTCAGGTATTCTCTGCGGCAGCGGGAAGATGTTGAGAGAGCCAAGCGGGTTTTCGGGATTCCCTGATGACCCGATCCCTTCGGATATAATTGAAGACAGAGAAGACCCTGGAGCAGGCGCTCCTGCTCTTCTATTGCGTGTTTTCACCCGGAGAAAGGATCCGCCATGAATCAAGTTGAAGCCTTTTTCGAAAGTGTTATTTCTGTCAAATGGGGGCCCGGCAAGAAATCCGTCGACATCATCGACCAGACCCTGCTTCCGGGGACCATCAGGAGAATTCAGCTGGATCAAAAAGAAGAGATCTGGGAGGCCATCAAGCTCCTCCGGGTCCGGGGGGCGCCGGCCATCGGGGTCATGGCAGCTTACGGGATGGCCGTTTTAGCAGAGCAGATTGAAGCTGAGGATTTCGATTCTTTCTACGAGAGCTATAGGGACATATCGGAATATCTGGCAAGCTCCCGGCCCACAGCCGTCAACCTCTTCTGGGCCCTGAAGCGCCTGGATCAGAAGATTTTGGAAAACCGGGATCTCCCCCTGCCTGTTATGAATGAACTTCTTTTCGAAGAAGCCCAGGCTATCCGGGATGAGGACGTGGCCATCAGCCGGGGGATCGGCCGGATTGGCTTCGAACTCCTGAAAGATCTTAAAAAAGAAGGGAAAGCTCTCGGGATCCTGACCCACTGCAATGCCGGGACCCTGGCCACTGCCAAATACGGGACGGCCACGGCCCCCCTCTACATGGCCTTGGAAGCGGGCTGGCCGGGGGACGGCATGCATGTTTATTGCGATGAAACGCGGCCTTTGCTGCAGGGCATCCGTTTAACCGCTTTTGAGCTCCAGCAAGCCGGTATCACGACTACCGTTCAAGCGGACAGCATGGCTTCGGTTCTGATGGATCAGGGAAAGGTTGACATCATCTTTGTGGGCTGCGACCGGGTGGCAAGAAACGGGGATACAGCCAACAAGATCGGCACCAATATGCTGGCTATTTTGGCCCGGCATTATGGGATTCCCTTCTATATCTGCGCCCCCAGCTCCACCATCGACATGGAAACGGCGACAGGAGCTGATATTCCCATTGAAATCCGCGATCCGGATGAAATCACCGACATGTGGTACAGGGAGCGGATGGCGCCTCCCGGTGTCCAGGTTTTCAACCCTGCCTTCGATGTCACGGACCACCGCCTGATTACCGGGATCATCACGGAGAAGGGAATGTGCCAAAGCCCCTTTGACCGGGCTTTTGAGAGGATTGGTTTATAGGCTTTGCCAAGATCCGCTCCGGTGAACTGAAAGAGATCTGTCATGCGCTACATCTACGGTCCCGTACCCTCCCGAAGACTGGGGATGTCTTTGGGTATCAGCCCCATCCCCCAAAAGACCTGCAACTATTCCTGTCTTTACTGCCAGCTGGGCAGGACCAGCCATATGACCAATACCAGGCAAAGCTTCTTCCCACTGGAGGAGATTCTTCTTGAATTCGATGACTTTCTAAAAAAACAGGTCAGGTTCGACGTCGTGACCATTGTCGGAGAGGGTGAGCCAACTCTCTATTCCGGCCTCGGTGAATTGATCACCGGCATCAAGGAGAAAACAGATGTCCCGGTGGCGGTCATCACCAACGGGGCCCTCCTCTACGACCCGCAAGTCAGATCGGAGCTGTCCCAGGCTGACATTGTCCTGCCCACCCTGGACGCCTACGATGAAGCCTCCTTCCGGGCCATCAACCGGCCGCACGGCAGCCTCCGCTTTGAAGACGTCAAGGAGGGCCTGGTTAGCTTTTCCAGGGAATTCGAGGGCCAATTGTGGATTGAGATCATGCTCATGGAGGGGATCAATGACGACGATGAATCATTGGGCAAGTATGCTGCCCTGCTTGGCGGATTGCGCTACGACCGGCTCTACCTCAATACCCCGGTCAGGCCGCCGGCGGAGCCGGAGGTGCGGCCTCTTTCTTCTGAAAAAATGAAGCGGGCTCTCCAGCTGCTGGGAGGTACAGCCATCGATCTTCTGGTATCAGGGGATTTTCATAGTGACATCAAGGACGATTACCAGGCAGTCCTGAGTATCATCAAGCGCCATCCCATGAACCAGCATGAGATTGAGGACTTTCTTGCTTCCAGGGGCAATAAGGATTATCCGAGCCTGCTGGCGCGGTTAAAAGAAGACGGCGGAGTGGAGGTCATTGCTTACAAGGGATATGACACTTATCGTTTAAAGTGATCAGACAGCGAAAAGGAAGACGCAGGGATGAAGCGCAGCTCTCTTGACCAATGGATCCTTGACAAGCACGGCCTGGACACCTTTGACCGGGAGGCCGTCCGCTCCTGGCAGCTGGCCAGGATCCGGGAGCTGATCGCCTATGTCAAAGAAAAATCCAGGCTTTACGGAGGCCTTTATGCTGATCTGGATCCTCCCGAATCTTTGGAAGCCTTCAGCACATTTCCGACCATCGGCTCCCATGAGCTGACCGAACGGGGCCGGGACATGCTCTGCGTCAGCCAGAGCCAGATCGACCGCATTGTCACCTTGCAGACCTCGGGGACGACCCAGAAGCCCAAGCGGGTCTTCTTTACCCGCCAGGACATCGATCTGACCCTGGATTTCTTCCAGCATGGCATGAAGACCCTGTGCGGGCCGGGCGACCGGGCCTTGATCCTTTTTCCTGCCGCAACGCCTGACAGTGTAGGCGCGCTCCTGTCCACTGCCCTCAGGCGGCTGGGTCTCAAGGTTCATTGCAGCGGGGTGGAAGAGGCGGAAGATGTCTTCACTTCCTTTCCCATTGACCTGGTCTGCGGTCCCGCCTCCTGGGTAGTGGAGGCTGCTGAAAAGAATTCAAGGTTCACTGTCCGATCCGTTTTGACCAGCAGTGAAGTATTGGACAGACCCATGCGTGAAGCTCTTCAGCATTTGTGGGGCGCGGAGGTCTTTGACCATTTCGGCATGACCGAGACGGGGCTGGGCGGGGCGGTCGAATGTGAAGCGCATGAGGGTATGCACATCCGGGAGAATGACCTGTACTTTGAGGTCCTGGACGCGAATGGCAGGCCCCCGCCCCTTGACCATGAGGGTGAGCTGGTCGTGACTACCCTGACAAGGCGGGGCATGCCTTTCATCCGTTACCGGACCGGTGACCGGGGGGTCATGACGGAAAGAGCCTGTCTCTGCGGGAGCCGGATCCAGCGGATTATGTGGGCACGGCGCATGGAAAGGGTGACCTGAATTCGCTTTCGTATATAATGTAAGGCAATTGCTTGACAGGCGCTTATTGCTGCGCCTTTTTGGAGGAAGAGATGGATTACTACGACTTTGCCTCAATTGAGAAAAAATGGCAGGACCGCTGGGAAAAAGCCGGTGTCTTCCACGCCGACCAGCCCCGGGACGGCTATACACCGCCCAGGAAGAAGTATTACTGTCTGGTGGAGTTTCCCTACCCGTCCGGAGAAGGCCTGCATGTAGGCCATCCCCGCAGCTATACCGCCCTTGACCTGGTGGCAAGAAAAAAGAGGCTGGAAGGCTGGAATGTTCTCTATCCCATGGGCTGGGACGCCTTCGGCCTGCCGACTGAAAACTACGCGGTCAAGCACAAGATCCAGCCTGCCATCGTGACCAAAAGCAATATCGCCCGCTATAAACAGCAGCTCCAGTCGCTGGGTTTCAGTTTTGACTGGACGCGTGAGATCAATACCACGGATCCCGACTACTATAAATGGACCCAGTGGATCTTCCTTCAGTTTTACAAGCATGGCCTGGCCTATAAAAAGGAAATGGCCGTCAACTGGTGTCCCTCCTGCCTGATTGTCCTGGCTAATGAGGAAGTGGTCGAGGGCAGGTGTGAACGCTGCGGGGCCGAGGTCACCCACAAGCAAAAGAGCCAGTGGATGCTTCGCATCACGGAGTACGCGCAGCGCCTGCTGGACGGGCTCGACCAGGTTGACTTCATCGACCGGGTCAAGGCCCAGCAGCGCAACTGGATCGGCCGGAGCACGGGTGCAGAGGTCAGCTTCGGAACCACAGCCGGGGACAAGCTGCCCGTGTTCACCACGCGGCCCGACACCCTTTGGGGGGCCACCTACATGGTCATGTCGCCCGAGCACGCCCTGCTCGGCCAGTGGCTTGATCAGGGTCTTCTGTCCAATCCCGGCGAGGTAAAAGCATACCGCGCTGAGGCCCAACGCAAATCCGAATTTGAGCGCACCCAGCTGGTCAAGGATAAAACAGGTGTCTGCCTGGAGGGCATCCGGGGCATCAACCCGGTGACACAAGGGGAGATCCCCATCTTCACCTCGGACTATGTCCTCACCAGCTATGGCACGGGGGCCATCATGGCCGTTCCCGGCCACGATGACCGTGACTACGACTTCGCCAAGACCTTTGACCTGCCCATCGTCTGTGTGGTCGAGGGCGGCGACATCAGTGAAGCGGCCTTCACTGACATTGAAACAGGGATCATGGTCAATTCCGGCTTCATCAGCGGCCTGCCGGTCCAGGATGCCATCGAAAAGGTCATCGGCTGGCTGGAATCCGAGGGCATCGGCCAGGCCAAGGTCAACTACAAGCTGCGCGACTGGGTTTTCTCCCGCCAGCGCTACTGGGGGGAGCCCATCCCCATGATCCTTTGTGAGACCTGTGGCTGGCAGCCCCTGCCGGAGGACCAGCTGCCGCTTGTCCTGCCTGAGGCCGAATCCTTCCTGCCGACAGAAACGGGCGAGTCACCTCTCGCCAAACTGACCGACTGGGTCAAAACCACCTGCCCCCGCTGCGGCGGGCCGGGTACAAGCGAAACCGATACCATGCCCAACTGGGCAGGCTCGTCCTGGTACTTCCTTCGCTACACCGACCCCCAGTGTGAGACGGGTCTGGCTTCCAGGGAAGCCCTGGACTACTGGATGCCGGTCGACTGGTATAACGGCGGCATGGAACACACCACCCTTCACCTGCTCTATTCCCGCTTCTGGCACCAGTTCCTTTACGATCAGGGCCTGGTCTCCGCGCCGGAGCCCTACCTTCGCCGTACCAGCCACGGCATGATCCTGGGCGAGGGCGGCGAGAAGATGTCCAAATCCCGGGGCAACGTGGTCAATCCCGACGACATCGTCGCCGAATACGGGGCCGACACCCTGCGGCTTTACGAAGTCTTTATCGGGGATTTCGAGAAAGCGGCTGTTTGGAGTACTACCTCCATCAAGGGCTGCGCCCGTTTTTTGGACCGGGTTTGGGCCCTGCAGGAAAAAGTCATGAAGGGGGACCTTTACCGGCCTGAATCCGAAGTGCTGATCCACCAGACCATCAAGAAGGTGACCGGCGACATCGACGCGCTCAAGGGTAACACGGCAGTGGCCCAGCTGATGACCCTGACCAATAAGTTCTATGAATTGGACAAGGTCAACGCTTGCGAGTTCAAGACCTTCCTGATCCTTTTGAATCCCTTCGCGCCCCACATCACGGAGGAAATTTGGGAACGGCAGGCTTTTGGAGGTACCATCACGGATC
Source organism: uncultured Mageeibacillus sp. (assembly GCA_964606165.1). Taxonomy (GTDB): domain Bacteria; phylum Bacillota; class Clostridia; order Saccharofermentanales; family DTU023; genus UBA4923. The sequence continues at coordinate 158,343 of CAZSFQ010000001.1, read as the reverse complement.
AGGACTGGCCTTCTTATGATGAAGCCAAGACCGTCGAGGACACTGTGGAGATTGTCCTTCAGATCAATGGCAGGATCAAGGCCAGGATCGATATTCCAAGAGATTTGGAAAAAGAGGAGGCTATCTCACTGGCACGCCAGCACCAGCTGATCGCGCCCGAGATTGAGGGCAGGCGGTTGGTGAAAGAGATTTACGTGCCGGGAAGACTGGTCAATCTGGTTGTCGGCTCCTAAATACTTGAGCCTGGGATTTTATTGACCGCTTGACAGACGCATTTTTATGTGCGAGACTTGCAAACAATTGAATAAAACACAAAGGCAGTGAAGGGAAGAGTAAGCTGGCTGGTGTCGAACAGAGAACCCGGTAAGGTGGAAGCGGGGCGGGACCGAAAGCCGAAGATGGCCCCTGAGCCGCAGGGCTGAGCAGAAGCAATCAGTTAGGTCCTGACGGGTGCGCCCGTTACAGCGCCGGAGTATGATGGTACTCTATGAGGCTTGGATCGTGAGGTTCAGGCGAATCCGGGTGGTAACACGAGATGCTGTGCGCTCGTCCCGGAACCTTGGAAGGTTCCGGGACGGGCGTTTTTTATTGAACGAAAGGGAAGCAAGTGAGCATTCTGGAAGTTAAAAATTTAAGCAAGTCCTTCCCCCTGGAGGGAAGCACTTTGCGGGCAGTGGACGAGGTCAGCTTTTCCGTTGGCGAAGGCGAGATCTACGGACTGATCGGTCTGTCGGGGGCGGGTAAATCCACCCTGGTGCGCTGCCTTAATCTGTTGACCAAACCCGATCAGGGTGAAATATGGTTTGACGGCTTGAACCTGGTGGATCAGCCGGAGGAGGTGCTCCGCGATAAGCGGAGGGAGATGGGCATCATCTTCCAGCACTTCAATCTCTTCATGAGAAAGACAGTCCGGGATAACGTGGCCTATCCACTTCGCATCTGGGGAAAACCCAAGGCTGAGATCAAGGCCCGGGTGGACGAACTGCTCGATTATATCGGCCTTTCGTCCCATGCCAAATCTTATCCGGCCGAGCTGTCGGGCGGGCAAAAGCAGCGGGTGGCCATCGCCCGCGCCCTGGCCCTGAATCCCCGGCTCCTCTTGTCGGATGAGGCGACCTCGGCGCTGGACCCGGTCAATACAGAGCTGGTCGTGACCATGCTCCGCAAGGTCGTTGAAGATCTGGGGATCGCGGTCATCCTGATCACCCACCAGATGGAAGTGGCCAAGGTCCTCTGTGACCGGGTGGCGGTCATGGAGCAGGGGAGGATCGTGGAGGAAAATACGGTTGAACAGCTCTTCTTGCAGCCCCGGGAGGCGGCGACCCGCCGCATGGTGCGCGGTTTTGATGAGGATATTCCCCTGGAGCACCTGGTATCCCTGACCGCGGCCCCGATCTACCGGCTCGGCTTTCGCGCCGATTCGGTCCGGCGGCCCTTGATCTCGAATCTGGCCCGGCAATATGACCTGGATGTCAATATCCTGGCGGGTAACATCAATGCCCTGATCACGGGTGATGTCGGCTACCTGGTCGTCTCTTTTGACGGCCAGGAGGATAAGCAGCAAAGGGCTATTGAAGCGCTGAAGGACGAAGGTGTCGAGATCCTGCGCCTGACCAATGGCAGGCAGGGAGGTTTGCTTTCATGAATGACTTTCTTAAAGCCAGCTTGGAAACACTCCTCATGGTCGGGGCAAGCAGCTTCTTCTCCGTTTTGTTGGGACTCCCCCTGGGCGTTTTGCTCGTCCTGACAAAACCGGAGGGACTGCTCCCCCGACCAGCTCTCTACCGCGTACTCGACGTCGTGATCAATGTCTTGCGGTCGCTGCCCTTCATCGTCCTCATGATCGTCGTCTTCCCCCTCTCCCGCCTGCTGGTGGGACGGGCCACAGGGACGACGGCCACCATCGTGCCTTTGGCTGTGGCGGCCATTCCCTTTGTCGCGCGGATCATGGAGCAGAGTCTTTTGGAAGTCGATACCGGTGTGCTGGACGCGGGCCTGGCATGCGGGGCCCGGGTCGGCCAGCTGGTAAAAACTGTCCTCATCCCGGAAGCCCTTCCGGCCCTTGTCAACGGGGTGACCATCACCATTATCAATATCATCGGCAATTCGGCCATGGCAGGCGCCATCGGCGGCGGAGGCCTGGGTGACCTGGCTGTCCGCTACGGTCTCTACCGGAGGGACGCCGTGAAGCTTTACATGGCCGTTGCCATCATTATCCTGATCGTCCAGCTCGTCCAATGGGCAGGCAGGGCGCTCGAAAACAGTTTGCGCCGGGATTTACCCGTCGCTTCCCTATAAATTCAAAAGGAGAAAAAGATGAAAAAGCACATTATCAAAACACTCAGCATTCTTTTGCTGGCGGTCCTGCTGATTACCGTGTCAGCCTGCTCCAAGAAACAGGACAAGCTGGTCATCGGGGTCAGCCCGGCACCCCATGCCGATATCGTCGCCCTGGTGGTCGATGAACTGAAAGAGCAGGGGATCACACTTGAAATCCGCGAATTCAGTGACTACGTGACACCCAATATTTCCCTGTCGGACAAGGACATCGACGCCAACTACTTCCAGCACATCCCTTACTTTGCGCACGAGAACAGTGTCGGCAAGTTTGGACTGGAAATCCTGGGAGGCATCCACATCGAGCCCATGGCCCTCTTCTCAACCAAGCATGCTTCTTTGGCTGACCTGCCCGACGGGGCGGAGATCATGGTTCCCAACGATACCACCAACGAAGGCCGGGCCCTGCTGCTGCTACAGCAAGTCGGCCTGATCACCCTGAAAGAAGGTGTTGCCGGCGACGCGACACCAAAGGACATCGCCGACAACCCCAAGGGATTGAGATTCACCGAACTGGACGCCCCCACCATCCCGGAAGCTTACCAGGACGCGGACGCGGCGGTGATCAACGGCAATTACGCCATTGAGCACGGTTTGGATCCGGTCAGGGGATCGCTGGCCATTGAGGATGAGTCCAGCCCTTACGTCAACATCATTGCCGTCAAAGAGGGCGACGCCGGGCGGCCTGAACTGCAAAAGCTTCTGGAAGCGCTCCAGAGCGACAAGGTGAAAGCCTATATTGAGGAGAAATACGAAGGGGCTGTAGTGCCGGCCTTCCAGACCAAAGAGGTCGCGGACAAACTTGCGGAGGAATACCAACCCTAGCGCGTCCGCTTAACCTTGTTCGGGATGCCTGAGCCTTTTCTTCCTGTAACGATGATATCGAAAACAGGCATCCCGGACGGATATTGGAATCTTCCAATAAGCCGGTTCAAGATTCAGATTGCCCGGGTCGCTGTCTAGTAACCGTATGCACCTTCAATGGACTCGTCGTTTTCGACCCAGTCCCTGACGTCAATTTTCCGGTATTCATCCCTGGTATCGCGTACGTAGACATAGGCAATGCCCGCGTTGATGACCAGACGCTTGCACATGGCGCAGGATGAAGCCTTCTCAATGTAATTGCCCGTTTTGACTTCCTTGCCTACCAGATAAAGTGAGCTGCCGATCATCTCGCTTCGCGCCGCGCTGATAATGGCGTTGGCCTCGGCGTGGACACTGCGGCAAAGCTCATAGCGCTCGCCGCGGGGTACCTGCAAGCGTTCCCTTGTGCAGTAGCCCAATTCGTTGCAATTGGCCCGTCCCCGGGGAGCCCCCACATAGCCGGTGGAGATGACCTCGTCGTCCTTGACGATGACGGCTCCGTAATGGCGGCGTATGCAGGTCGAGCGTTCGCTGACGACTTCGGCCAGGTCCAGGTAGTAGTTGGTTTTATCCCGGCGGGTAAAGATGGTTTGATCGCTCATGGTGCAGCCCTCACATACTCTTGCTGAATGCTAGAATAACACAGAGACGATCATGATCTGAGGCAGGATTGACCCGGATCATGGGAAGAAAGGGAGTCTTTTATGCGACAATGCCCCCGCTGCGGCGGATCCATGACAGCTCAGGCTGTGTCAGAATTAAAACCACGCGGTTGTCTGACCGTTATCTTCTATATTATTCTTCTTTGTATTCCGGTTCTGGGTTGGATTGCCCTCTTTTTCCTCCTGCGCGGCCGGAAATCCAGACTGCGGACCTACTTCGTCTGCAATTCCTGCGGCTACAGCAGGGGCTGACCTTCTTCTAGAAAATTGATTTAACGCAAGGGGTTGACAGGCCTTCAACTATTATATATTATCTACTAGTAGACAAGAACTGTTACTAGGAAGAGAGGAGGGAAGCCGATGAATCCACAGTACAAGAAAGGCGTGCTGGAGCTTTGTGTTCTATCCTTGCTCAAGCGGCGTGACTATTACGGCTATGAGCTGTCAGAGTATCTGGCAAACCATATCCGGATCGCGGTCGGTACGGTCTATCCCATCTTGAGGAAGTTGAAAAACGATGGCCTGCTGACCACCTACTTGGAAGAGGAGAGCGGAGGGCCGCCCCGCAAGTATTATTCCCTGACCTCTTCGGGTCATAAGCAATTTGAAAAGGACCGGGCTGACTACTTGACCTTCGCCCGGACTGTTGAGGAATTATTGGAGGATGGACACCATGACGAAAAATGAATTTCTGTCCACGCTTGCCGCGGAATTGAAAAGAAGGACCATCGCGGACACTGACGAGATCGTCAGCGAATACGAACAGCATTTCACTTTCAAGATGGCCGACGGCTATTCGGAAGAAGAGATCGTTGCCAAGCTGGGCGACCCTGTATTGATTGCCGCCCAGTTCGAGCCGGCCGCTTCCGATCCGGACAAGTTGCGGACCGAGTGGATGGTCAGGGGCGCCTTTGTCCTTGTTGCCATACCCGTCGCGCTCTTCTTTTTGATGCTGATTGTGACGGCGGTCACCCTCATGGCCTTTGCCCTGGCTTTTGGAGCCCTGGCTGTCATCTTGCTTGCCGGCATCAATATCTATTCCCTGATCCCGCCCATGCCTTATTGGAACGGCGCTGTCTTCGGCATCGCGGCAGCTGCCCTTGCCGTGCTCCTGGCCCTTGGATGCGTCTACTATGCGGCCTTCATCCGTCAACTTGGCCGCGCCTACGGCCGGCTTCGCCACAATCTTATCGCCTCTGTATCGGGGGCCGCGCCCCTGCCCTATCTGGCAATCCATCCGCAGCTTGCGGGCAGGACCAACCGCCGTCTTAGGCTGGCAGCACTATTATCTTTCGTTCTTTGCGCCATCAGTTTGTTCCTTGGCATCATTGTGGCAGTCCTGTCCACAGGAACCATTGAGTTTTGGCACGCATGGAACTGGTTCGCCATGGTAATGGTGCGATAGGCAGCGGAAGATGTCCGGGCTTAATGCCATCGCGCTCATCTGGTTCGGCTCAATCCACCGGATCGCAGGATGGATCTGTGATGTTCCGGCCGGGACCCGGAAGCTCATTTTGAAGATCCTGGGTCTGGTTCTTCTCACAGGCAATGGCTTGGTTTACGCCCTGCCCCCTCTTTTGGGGCAGGGCCTGCGCCTGCCCGCCGAATTCTCTGCCATCGCCTATTTTATAGTTCCCCTCTTCATCCTGGCTGGCAGGGGGAAGACAGGATCCTGGGCCGCCTACTCCGGTCTCATGGCGGGTTTCTTCTACTTTTTAGCCATGATTCTTCGGGGAGAAATACTTTACGGGGCTGATACGCCCTCCCTGATTTATCTGTCCATGCTTAACCATGGGATCTTGTACTTATTCGGTCTGACCGCCATCCGCGTCCATCTCTATCCGACAAGCGACCGGGGCGTCCTGATAGCAGGAATCTTGTGCGTTGCGTCCTGGGCTCTTGTCATACGCTCCTGGGTTGAGGAACCCGGCGCCCTCCTGATTTACAAATTGCTGGATGCCTCTCTCGTCCAGGCCGCTTTGCCGCAGGTCAGCCGGACAGTTGCCTTACCTGTCTACTATCTGGGACTGGCGTTTTTAATCGGGATTTCTTTCCGGGTATTCTTCTTAATTAACCGCAGGCAGTATCAGGTTTCCCCGATTCGGATATTGCGCGCGAAAAACTCTTGCTGATATGGGATTAATAAGGACTATCGATCTGGCAAAGGTTGTGTCAATTGATACAAAGGGTAAGGTAACTATTCTTCCTTGTTTTCATCACCTTGCCCATCGTCATTGCTTATATCGGCAGAGACATCCTTTGTGACGCCTTCGATAAGGTGAGAAAAGTCTACGGCTTTCTTAGGACTGATCACAGGCTTACCCGTTTCCGCTTCAATCTCACGTCTGGCGTTCCCGGCAATCTTGCCACCTTTTCTTGCTGTTGCTTTGTTTTCTTCAAGTCCCTCGGGATGATCGGTCTAGGTCAATTCGGTTGTTGTCGCTTCGGCGAGCATATTAAGTACCAGCTCCAGAGTGGACATATTGTCTCGCAGGTTTTCCTTTTTAAGCACTTTGAAATCTTTGTATTGCCTTGTCGTCATGCCACTCCAGGCTCTAGAAATTTCATTGGTCAGAATGGCGTATTCATGCCCTTCTTCTATACCATGATCTTGCCAGACATCTGCCAGTTCTTTTCTCACTTGAATGGCTTGCAAACGTTGATTGATCCACTCGCGAGAATAGCCTTTACGAAAATAGGTCGCTAATGCGCGCTCAATGGTCAATTCCGGGTCAATGATTTCATCTATACGTTCTTTGCCGACTTCAGCCAGCCACATCTTGAAAGGTTCGGCCTTAGGTGATGGGATGGATTGGATAATACGGAAAATGCCCTGCATATCGGCAGCGTCGGTTTTTCGCATCTTGCCATCTGCCGCTTTCATTTTCAACTGCTTACAAGTTGTAAGCAGTTCATTTCCCTCATCTATTAATCTCTTTTTAAGAACTGCCCAGTAGGTACTGGCACCTCTAGCTGTTATTTGATCAGTCAGTACACCAACCACATCCACTACTGAGAAATACCATTCTTCTTCTTCGTTATCCCAGAGAGAACGGATTTCACGGTTCTCATATTTCTTGATTTCGTTCATATGACACCTCTATCGCACACCATCTCTTTACAGGGACTTCGGCTTCATTTAAAACTTCAATACTTATATGCAAAGGTTAGTAGCGCTTTATAACTTCCAGATTGATCTTTATGCCAGCTTTATAACTGAAATTAAATAAGAAGGTTGCTCTGCCTGCAAGATTATCATAGATAATATTCGACCTTGTTAGTCATTTTGACGTTCCCGTTGATTGATTTTCCTTGGCTGTACAGCATTCAATCTATGTTGTAGCGACTGCATCTCTGCCTGAACGTGTTTAATGCTCTTTTCTTATAATGGTACTATGCTTCAAAAAACCGATGATGTTCGACGTGCCTCTCGTTCAAAAACAATCTTTCTTAAGTTAAGCCCAGAATGCTGGTATAAAAACCAGGAGTGCATACTGTCCCGCAAAGATGCTACGAAATGTCCAGAGGCAGCTTTTTCGTCGGGGGCGGGAACTCCCGGTCCAGCGCATCCAGATCTTCCCGGGAAAGTTTGATTTCCATGGCTTCAGCGTTCTCAACCGCGCGCCCGGCTCTTCTTGTCCTGGGAATAGGAAGCACCAGGGGTTTGGTCAGAAGAAAGGCTAAAAGTATCTGCGCCACCGTAGCGCCATGAGACTTGGCGATTTCTTTTAAAACTATATTCCCGAACAGACCCCGCATCAAATCTCCGGCTTGGGCCAGGGGACAATAGGCCATGGTCAGGATTTCCCGCTCCTGCAGCCAGGGCAGGAGACTGTATTCAATGCCGCGGCTGCCCAGATGGTAGAGGATCTGGTTGACGACACAGTTCCTGCCACTTTCAACTGCGAACAATTCTTCCATGTCCCTGGTGTCAAAATTGGAGACTCCCCAGTTTAGGATCATGCCTCTTTCTTTCAGATCTTCCATACATCCGACGACTTCCCCTAGGGGAGTCGAACCGCGCCAGTGCAGCAGGTACAAATCCAGGTAGTCGGTGTTCAGCCGTAAAAGACTGTTTTCGCATGAAGCAAGGTAGTTTTTCTCATTCGCGTTATGAGGGTAAATTTTCGAGACCAGGTAAAGATCCTCGCGGGGCATGCCCCGGATGGCCTTGCTGGTCACCAGCTCGGCTCCCCCGTCGCCGTACATCTCTGCTGTATCGATCAGGTTCATGCCCCTGACAATTCCTGTTTTCAGGCTCTCAGCTTCAGCATCCGCAAATCGCTGTTCTTCCCCGAAACGCCAGGTGCCTTGACCAATTGAACCAACAGCTAATCCACTTTTACTTTTCAACATTCAAGATCCTCCAGGGCCCATCGGTGGCCCTTATATCCATCCTACATTAGATCGTCATCGTCAAGCTGGACGGACGGGAAACAAGGCCATAACGAAATCTCCTGGAAAGCTTTCTTATCTGTTCAAAAGAGCATTTATTCCCGTTGAAGAGCGTAACGTGCTATACTCTTCTCACTTTTTTTATTAGGAAAGATTTTTAACAAGGCATTGATAAGCATAAGAAACTTAAGAAACAATGAACCTGTAAACTTCCGTCACGCATATGCCGAAGGTGATTATATCACCGGATGGAGGCAAGCAAGATGGCCTTAACCGCAGCTTACCCAAATCCTGTCCGCTATAGGCAATGGTTTCGATTGGATAATGCAGGAAAACTTTACCCTGCGCTCAGCACATCAAAATGGGATCCTGTTTTTAGATTAGCTGCGGTTATGAAGGAAGAAATAGATCAGGAAAAACTGCAAAAAGCAGTGGATTCTGTATTGCCCCGATTTACTACCATGAACACCCAGCTACGCGCGGGCGTTTTTTGGTATTACCTGGAGGAGAACCCAAAACGGTTATTAATCCAGCCGGACCAAAATGTCCCTTGCTCGGCTCTTTCATGGCGTGAAAATAATATGCATTTATTGCGTGTACTGTATGCCGGCCGTCGTATAGCCGTAGAATTTTTCCATGCCATTACGGACGGGGCAGGGGCAATGGTTTTTTTAAAAACCCTGATCGCTGAGTATCTCCGCTTAGGCGGTACAGCCATTCCATGTGAGGCAGGGATTCTCGACTTGAGATCAAGGCCAAAGCCCTCTGAAGCGGAGGATGCATTTCAGAAGATGCCTCTTCCAAAAAATATAAGAAGAAAAATAGGTGGAGCTGCCTATCGCTTTCCGGGCAAACAAACAAGCAACTTTCACGCCAGGCATATCATGACATACTGTATGTCTGCCTCTGAATTGAAAGAAAAGGCCAAAACAATTGGCGCGACCATGACAGAGTATTTGACCGCGGCAATCCTTTACATCGGCTATCAAGAGCAAGAGAAAAATAATCCAGGCAGGAAGCTTCCAATACGGGTTTCGGTGCCGGTCAATATGAGGCAGGTCTTCCATACGGACAGTCTTCGAAACTGTTCATGGTTTGTGAACCCTGAAATTGCCCCGCCATTTGGCACTCTCACGCTTGAAAGCATTGCTGCGGAAGTGCGCCTTTTCATGAAGGAAGCCTTGCTGCCCGAAAATCTTTTTGCGGGAATCTCGCCCAATGTGGCAAGTGAACACAGCTTGCTAATGCGATTAGCTCCATTGCCGATAAAGAATCTGGTAATCCGGTCAGTCCATAAAGCCATGGGGATTAAATCGGTGACGACAACACTTTCGAACCTGGGCCTTTTCAAGGCACCCGCCGAAATGATGGAGCATATTGATTGGATCGATGTTGTATTAGGCCCGGCCAAGGGAGCTGGAACAGGGGCTGCCTTAATCACGACAGGTGACAGGCTGCGTTTAACCTATACAAGTAATCAGGAAGATCCCATTTTGCCTGACGCGCTTGAGCGTTTGCTCAGTAATGAGGGCATTTCAATAACAAAGGAGGTTGTCTGGACGTGAGCAGTACGGCAGTATTCTCAGTTTATCTGGGTCGCTTGATAACGATCATTTTTAGGGCCCTCACAATCATGATGGATCATCTGCTTGATTTTTTGGCTTTGATGCACCGCAAATTCCATATCTGATGCCAGATCCATTATGCAAAAATAGCAGATAACAGATTATTGTCGTCTTGCCGCTGTTTTTTGAAGGAGGATTCGGGATAATGTGAAGTCCTGTGTCAAACAGCGCAGTGTGATATTCAGTCCAAAACCAACCGCACCAGTGGCTGGGGCGCATTTCTTTCGAGAACGTCCTGACTCTGACATTAACATGAAACGAAAAAAGAACCGATCCAGTGATTGGGAGTAATTCAGATTATTGAAAGAGTAAGGGCTGCCGCAAACACTTAAAAAAGGGGCGGCAAGCCCATAAAGCGAAAGCATGAGTTTGCCTGAACAGAGCTGCTCGGCGCTTGAATTATGGAAAAACTCCTGTGACATTTAACAGGAGGCTGCACCACGCTCTGGTGGTGCAGCCTCCGGCCAGGATTACATACTATAGGCTTCTGGCCGCAGTACTATTGTCCCCCGGACTCTGTACTGCTGCGTCTTCTCTTGCAGGTAATAATTCCGAACAAGCAGCCACTTACAAGAATCAGCATGATTCCCAATCCCATCTTGCTTGATTCCCCAGTCTTTGGTACCCTGTTCGTTCCGGCCTTGACTATAAATGTCGTAACTGCCTTGCCGTCCAGATAATAGATGGCAAGTTCGTGTTCATCGATCGAAAGCGTATCAAGATACGATTGCTTCAGGGTGATCTCAGTGGAACCCGCCGCAGCTGAAATGTTTGAAGAATCGATCTTCTTTCCGTCCACTGCGACGTAATCAAACTTTGCCAAATTACCGTCAGCGTAGATCTCAAGACCACCGGAAGACCCTTTCGTCCAAATCCCATCGTTTTCGCGATAAGTGATCTTGTATACAGGTTGCATGAAAAACACGGTCACCGTCCCTCGGAAATTGCCCTTGAATGTAAATACCGCGGATCCAATTCTACCATCCGGATCATATAAATAATTTACCGTATAATCTGCTCCTTCCGTCAGTACAAAAGTTCCAAATCCAGTATCGTGGACAAGATGTGCAGGCTCACAAGCAGCATCCCCCGGTGCCGTGGGTGTGATCGTTATGAACAGATCATCATTGACCCGGGTCGTAACGGATCCATCATCATTCTCTGTGACCTCCACAATCTGATTGGATACTTCCTCTTTAGCTGCGATCGTAATCGTGAAGGTGCCGCCTCCTGTTTTGTGGTTCTTCGCCTCTGCCCTGAAATAAAGGGTATAGGAGCCGGCCTCCTTGAAGGAGGGAACTGTATCTGAATAGGTACCTTCTTCGGATGTACTGTAAGTAAATATGACAACCGTTCCATCAACGGTTGTAGCAGAAGCATCTGTTGTCGCCGTCTGCTCGGTGCCTGTGTAAGTCAGCGTATCGTGCTGGGATACACTGACATCGGTCAGATCGGCGTCCGTGATATCAGCTGTGGCAGTTTCCTGTTGCCCGGACGCGGCCAGCACATAATTTCCCGCATCGGCGCCGCCCAATG
>CAZSFQ010000001.1:0-146824 GCA_964606165.1 uncultured Mageeibacillus sp. | reverse complement strand
GCTGACAAGGCCGGTGAAAGTGACCTCATCATAATTCAATGCTGCGGCTGTCGTTCCATTGTAGATCTTGTCACCTGCTGTGATCCCGCTGACAAGGATCTCGGCTTCGGTGATGGATGCTGTGGTATTCTCCTGTTGCCCGGACGCGGCCAGCACATAATTTCCCGCATCGGCGCCGCCCAATGCCAGGCCGCTGATCGTGACCGTTATTCCCGTTCCGACATTCGCATCCGCAAAGGTCCCGGTGCCAGTCACCGTCAGGTTGTCGCCGCTGACAAGGCCGGTGAAAGTGACCTCATCATAATTCAATGCTGCGGCTGTCGTTTTGTCATAGGCCTTGTCATTCGCTCTTATACCACTGATGGTGACCGGTCTTTCAGTGATGGAGAAGGAGCAAGTTGGATTCGACGAGGGCAGCTTGTAATTAGAATTGCTAAGGCTCGCCGATGCTGTGTAATTCGTACCGGCATTGGTCTGGCCACCTGTTACCGTCACACTGCAGCTGTCACTGCCGATCAGGCCGCTTGTGATAGTACAGGCAGGAGCATGTTCGTTGCCGTCATAGGGAAAAGACGTTCCTGCCCAGCTGAGCGCGACCTCCAAAGGGGTTATGGTGTAAAGGTAAGACCCAGTTACTGTAACGTACCCATTGGCTGTGACATTATAAAAGATCGTATGAGTGCCTGCGTCCCGAAAAATTGGAAGTGAATCGACGTAGTTACGGCCATCTGTGCCATACCTTATGTACGCATATTCAGGATCCGTGACAGTGATCGGAGGTGGAGACTGTGCCGCGCCTGTATAAGGAGTGCTCTCGTGTGCAGGGACGGTGATAAGGGGCGCCCGTTCCCTGCTGTGAAAATATTTTTTCTCAGACACGTCAATAACTGTATCCGTGTAACTGACGAAGGGAGATCCTTCGATCTCAGATGCACTGCTGTCTGCGCCTGCTTTGACGATGATGTAAGGGAATGAAGGAGTGATCGTGACCGTACCATGGCTTGGATTATGATGCGGACTGTCTCCGGTACCTCTGCCGATCCCATCAGAACTGCCGGATGCGGTAACTGTACCGCCAGATATAGTCACTTGGCCGCCGGCACCGCCCTCATTGAGTCCGTTGCTGGGGTTACCTCCACCGCCGCCGATCCCGGCACCCCTGCCATTGCTGACGGCATTGACCGTTCCGCCGGAGATCGTTACCGATCCGCCGTCACCGCCGGTAGACCAACTGTATGCTCCGCCGATCCCGGCGCCTTGTTCGCTGGAGGCATTGACGGTACCGCCAGAGATCGTTACCGTTCTGCCTGATCCGCCGACCTGACCACCGTAGGCTCCGCCGATCCCGGCGCCTTGTTCGCTGGAGGCATTGACAGTACCGCCAGAAATTGTTACCACTGCGCCGTCTCCGCCACTGAAAGCACTGCGCGATCCCCCGATCCCAGCGCCATAAACGCTGGAAGCATTGACTGTGCCGCCGGTGATCTTCACAATGCCGCCGCTTTGCCCATAGTTGTAGCCTCCCCCACCAATGCCAGCGCCCGTGAAGGATTGTGCTGTGATGGTCCCGCCACTGATGATCACAGTGCCGCAGCCTTCTCCGTTGGTATTAAAAAATGTTCCGCCACCGATTCCGGCACCATAGCTGTTACCCCAGCCACCCGTTAAATTGTCAGCGGTAAGGCTGCCAGTGCTGGCGGCTGTAATGGTCAGTGTCCCGTCTGGTGGTACCCTTAATGCAGCAGCGCTATACTCGTTCATACCTACAAATAGGTTATTTGTGCCTGTGACAGTCAGGTTTAGTGTCGCAGACCCGACATCAATTGGGCTGCCGCCACTGTAATATTGCCTTGCTTCTATATTTGCGTCATTCAGTGTCAGGTTTGCGGTAATCCCCGAAGAGATCACAATCCTATGGTAAGTCAAAATCCCCCCCGTAGTGATGGTAAGAGCGGTATCTGTCAGGACCGTCAGGATTCCCTTATTAGCGTCGGTCACATCGTATGTGTAGTCTGTGCCCGCTGTGCCTCCGGTAACTTCAAAGCCGACCGGATCGGTCAGCTTGATGATGTATTCCGCTCCATTAATGGCCAGCGTCAATGTCTCCTCCGAGGCAAATGCCCGGTGGGATGTCACGGTCCAATCCGCGCTGTCCTCATCCCGCGTAACGCTTACCAGGCCGGGATCGCTTGACACCACCGACTTGACCGTGCCGGGCAGTCCAAGCGCCGACTGTATTACGGAAAGCTTGACGGAATCGCAGCCCGGAAGGACATAGTTCAATTCATTGTAGGCAAACACGACCGAGTAATACGAAAAGCTGTCTGTCTCGACTTCACAGGTGACCTCACTGAAGCCTTCCGAGACGGAGACGCCCATCTTTTCTGACCCATGATAGACATTCACGTCATCATAGTAAGGGACGTCATCGGTCTTGAAGGATACCGACACTTTCCCATAGGACGTGTCCGGTTCGATCTCCTTGCCCCCGGCATCAAATATTTTGATGTCGAAGGAATACCGGGCTGCTATATTTTCTTCACTCGTAATTCCAAGGCTTTCCACCGAAAGTGCAGACCCACCCGGGAATACCCCCTCGGGAGCGGTAACGGTGACGATGACGCCGTCAACCGTCATGCTTTCATTAAAAGCAGCGGACATTTTTTCCGTCTCAATGACGTCCGTCTGTATGGTTTCTTCTATTACAGGATTTGTTTCTAGCTCCGAATCCGCGCTTTCTTCGGTTCCTGAAGTTGCTCCTCCAGGGGCACTTTCGAGTTGCAGCACCTGCGCTTCTGACTGGAAGGCGTCCTTCTCCGCGAATACCAACACTGTACTTGTACCTGCGCACAGCACCATGACAGCCGCCAACAACACGACAGAATATTTTTTAAGTCCACTGCCGATCCCGCGTCCTGTTCTCTTCATCTCACCTTGCCTCCTTAATGCCTCAATACAATGAAAAAGGTGGATTTATAATATCAGCTTATCTTACCAATATTTTACAATATTTACTTCGAAATCGACATTTTTGTTAAGCGCAGTTTATGTAATTCAAGGCTCAAATGTTCAAGATTGAAAACCGCGCTCGCTCAAGGCCAGAAGCGCACACGAATAAGGCCACTAGCTGAACTGAACCTCAAGCGAAAGCTTAGGCTTGCCTGAACCTGGGTTCGTCCATGCAATCATTTGGATAGCATGATTATACTGGAAGACTCCGATTTGGCTTCAGATGAATCTTATACTCAGGCAAATTTCCTTTGTATCCATCAGCAATTGGAACGGGATCTATACACACAACATTCACCAGTACAACCGATATGGCAAACGCAAGGGCAAGAAAACTTACGGTCCGGATGAAGTCATCCGGGTAGACGGAGCCATCCCCAAGCTGGTGGATGATGTGACCTGGGCGAGAGTGAGTGAGCGCATGGACGCGAATAAGCGCAAGAAGCCGGGGCAGGCAAAAAAGACCCGCGCGAAACGGGTTTACCTGTTATCTGGTCTGATTGAGTGTGAAGAGTGTGTATCTGCCATGCACGGGCAGCCGTCAAAGAACGCCAGGGGATATGAGACGGTTTAATACGCCTGTTCCGGCCGCAAGAAAAAGAACGGCTGCACCATGCGCCCGGTCGAAAAGGACTGGATTGAGAAGCAGGTAGCCGAAGTGGTGTTAAGCCTGATCGACCAGCTGGACGCCCAGGCAATCGCCGACCGATGCAACGAGATCATCAAGGACATGATCCAAAGCCAGTCCCAAGAGATTGATCGCCAGCGCGTCATCATGGCAGACCTTGAAAAGCGCGAGCGGAACCTGATGGAGAACCTGGAGAAGGGCGGCTTCAACCGGGGCATCAGCAACCGCCTGGAAGACATCCAGGAAGGCATTAAAGGGACCAGGATAAGGCTTGACGCGATCACTCCCCGGATTGTGCCGAATTACAGCGTGGACGCAGTTTCTCGGGGCCTGGCATGGGTGAAGGAGGAGATTGCCCAAGGCGGGAGTGTCAGAAAGAGGCCATCCAGGCCGCTGTGGAGGCTGTGGTGGTAGGGGAGAATGAAGTGACCGTAACGATAAAAGCCGGACTGGGTGAGTCCGGCCTGTCTCGTCCCTCCAAGGTCGGAGGAAAGTTGGTTGCGGAGGCAGGATTCGAACCTGCGACCTCCGGGTTATGAGCCCGACAAGCTACCAGCTGCTCCACTCCGCGGTGTAGGTGTTTCCTGGTGCTCGTGGCCGGACTCGAACCGGCATGGATTGGAATCCCGCGGATTTTAAGTCCGCTGCGTCTGCCGATTCCGCCACACGAGCAGCACTTGAAACGCTAAGACACTCTAGCACGTGAAAGGGCAACTGTCAAGGCAAAAAAGGTACAGACAGGTCTGCAAGGGGGCGTGGCGGTCAGCCGTTCCCGGCAGCTTAAATTTCCTGCCTGTTTTGAAAAGCCCTGGCCAGGGTCACCTCATCAGCGTATTCCAGGGCCGCGCCCATGGGAATGCCGTGGGCGATCCTCGTCACCTTGATGCCGGAGGGCTTGAGCAGGCGGGCGATGTAAAGGGCGGTCGCCTCCCCCTCGATGGTGGGGTTGGTGGCCAGGATGATCTCCTCCACCTCACCTTGGCTTTGGAGGCGCTGGAAGAGTTCTCTCAGCTTAATATCCTCGGGGCCGATATCGTGCATGGGGGAGATGACCCCGTGCAGGACATGGTAAAGTCCCCTGTAATCGTGGATGCGCTCCATGGCCGCCACATCCCGGGGGTTTTCGACGATGCAGATCCGGCTGTGGTCCCGCGTCCTGGACGCGCAGATGTCGCAGGGATCCTCCTCGGTCAGATTGCAGCATTGGGAGCAGAGCCTGACTGTTTCACAGGCCTGCCGGATGGCATCCGCCAGGGCCAGGGCATCCTCGCGCGCCTCGCCGAGGATGTGAAAGGTCAGGCGCTGGGCCGTTTTTTGGCCGATGCCGGGCAGTTTGGCCAGGGCATTGACCAGTTTGGCGATGGCGGGCGAGAAGCGGTAAGACATGACTAGAATCCCGGAAAGCCGAGCCCGCCGCCCGTGACCTCAGCCATGCGCGCCTCGGTCATCTGGTCCAGCTGACGGGTCGCGTCGTTGACGGCGGCCGTGATCAGATCCTGGAGCATCTCGACGTCATCGGGATCGACAACACCCGGGTTGATTTCCAGGACTTCCAGCTGATGGCCCGCCCCCATGACAACGCGTACCACGCCGCCGCCGGAAGAGGCCTCCGCCTTCATCTCCGCTACTTCCTCCTGGGCCGCGGCCAGGTCCTCCTGCATCTTTTGCGCCTGCTTCATCAGCTGGCTCATCTGATTGCCGCCGCCCCGCATGCCGCCAGGCGGGTAGGCTCCGCGTCTTCCTTTTGCCATTGTGTCCTCCTTAAGGGGTATCCGGGCCGCTGTAGGGCTCGGGAATGCTTTCACTCAGGGCCTGCTCGCGCGCCTGCTTGAGCCAGAGCCATTCCGCTGTCGCGCCGACCGACTCGTCCAGGGACTCATCCAGGATGATGCGGACCGGGTAGCGCTGCCCCGTCCGCTTGAGCAGGAGCTGCTCAATCAGGTCGATGCTCTCTTTTTTATTCAAACAGGCATACTGCCCGAAGAGCTTGTTGTCAAAGCGGATATCGAAGAAGCCCTCACTGACCAGGACCCTGGCCGGACGGGCACAAAGGGAAATGTCAAAGCGGCGCTCCTTTTGCAGCATGTCCAGGATATTTTGCCAGACGGGAAGGAGGAGTTCCTCGCCATCCTTGGTCGCGATGGTCTCGCTTCCCGGTGTTTCACAGGTATCCATGGGCAGAGTTGGTTCCATTGGAGGGTCAGCCGCAGGCGGGTCCTGAGCTGTTTGCTCTTTTTCCGCTTGTTTTTCAGGATGCCTTTTTTTCTTTACCTCCCTGACCGCTTCTGCTTTTTGCGGTTCTCTTGGGGCTTCTCTTTCAGTAAGGGCCGCAAGCCGGAGCAAACCGATCTCCAGGGAGGTCCGGATGTCAGGTGAAAAACGAAGTGATGTCTGAAGCTCGGCCAGACCGACAATGACATCGGTCAGTTCAGAAGCGGTCGACCCGGCCGCCATGGACTGGAGTAACTGGATATCTTCATGCCGCATCTGGATCAGGGTCTGGGGCCTGTCGGAGACGCGGGCGACCAGAAGGTTGCGGAAAAAACCACCCAGGTCGGTCACGAATCGCGTCAGGTCGCGCCCAGACATGACCAGTTCCTGGATATTGGAAAGAAGCGACCCGGGGTCCTGCTCGAGGATAGCCCCGGCTGTCTGGGAGAGAAACTCGTCCGGCACGCGTCCGGCAAGGAGGAGGACATGGTCCCGCCCTATGGACTCCGTCTTCAGCTGCCGCGTCTGATCCAGAAGACTGATGGCGTCACGCAGGGCACCGCCCGCGATCTGGGTGATGACATCCAGGGCATCATCCTCAATGGAAAGACCGGCGCTTTGGGCGATCTGGTCCAGCCGCCTGACCATCTCATCCTTGGGAATGCGGCGGAATTGGAAATGCTGGCAGCGCGACAGGATGGTGGCGGGAATCCGGTGGGGTTCCGTTGTCGCCATGATGAAGACAGCGTGGGCCGGAGGCTCCTCCAGTGTCTTGAGCAGGGCGTTGAAGGCGCCCTGGGACAGCATGTGGACTTCGTCGATGATGTAGACCTTGTAGCTGGCCCGGACCGGCGTAAAGACAATTTCATCGGTCAGGCGGCGGATGTGGTCGACGCTGTTGTGAGAGGCGGCGTCGATCTCATTGATGTCCATGAGCGAACCGTCATTGGCGGCCAGGCAAACTTCACATTGGTTGCAGGGGTCGCCTTTGTCGGGATTCAGGCAGTTGATGGCCTTGGCGAAGATCTTGGCCAGGGAGGTCTTGCCGGTGCCCCGGGTACCGGAAAAAAGCAGGGCATGGGAGAATTTCTGGTCGATGACGCTTTGGCGGAGCGGGAAGACGACTTGCTCCTGCGCGACCATTTCAGAAAAGGTCTGCGGCCGCCACAGCCGGTAAAGAGCAAGATTATCCATTTCCGCCATCATGACACCTCACGCCTTCTAAAATGCCGCACCTGAGCCGCAACCGAACCAGGTTTCCCCGCGGCACATACAGGGATCCGCTTACCGCTGCTTCCTTCCGGATCTGACGGGGTTCACAGGCCTGCATCGCACGGGCCCCGCATTCAGTTGCGGCTCAGATACGGCTTCTTATCCGAGCCTGCCCAACGATCGCAACAAGACGCCGGCAGGCAAATTCAGTTTAACATAAGGCGGCCTGGTGAATTGCTTATGAGTTGGGGTCAAGCACCTCGCTGATCCAGTCGCCATAGCCCTGGCTCTCCATGTCCGGCAGGGGAATAAAGCGGAGGGCCGCGCTGTTGATGCAGTAGCGAAGTCCGCCGCTGGCCTGGGGGCCGTCCTCGAAAACGTGGCCCAGATGTGAGTCGGCGCCTCCGCTTCGCACTTCCACCCTTTTGCGCCAAAGGCTGGTGTCATCCCGATAGACCAGGGCGCCCCTTGCCACCGGCCGGCTGAAGGCAGGCCAGCCGCAACCGGCGTCGTATTTGTCCCTGGAGCTGAAAAGCGGCTCACCGCTGACTACATCGACATAAAGGCCGGGCTCAAAAACCTGGTCAAAGGCATTGGCGAAGGGCCGTTCCGTGTCGTTCTCCTGTGTCACCGTGTACTGGAGGTCAGTCAATTTTTCACGCAATTCTTCATTGGAAGGGCGCGCGAAAGAGGTAGCTACTGTTTTGCCGGACAGGTGACCTTCAAAGAGATGGGGATCAAGGCTGTCACCGGAATGGACCGGCTCGGCACCGCCCTGGGGCAGTTCATGGGGCTCCAGGGGCAGGTCAGCCTGGCTGAGGTCTACATGGCAGTAGCCGGACGGGTTGGAGAGCAGATAGTCCTGGTGCCAATCCTCGGCCGGGTAGAAATTGACAAGCTCCAGCACTTCGACAACCAGGGGCCTGGCATAATCCTTGCGCCTGGCGTCCAGGTAATCGCAGATGACCGGGAAGTCATTTTCGTCCGTATAGTAAATGCCCGGCCTGTACTGGTCCCCGTAATCGTTACCCTGGTGGTCCCGGGTCGTCGGATCAATGATACGGAAAAAATGGGCCAGGATGGCCGTGAGTGAAATCTCGCCGGGATCGTAAACCAGCCGGACCGTTTCGGCGAAGCCGGTGTTGCCCCGGCAGACTTCCTCATAGGAGGGATCGGCGCCTGTTCCGTTGGCGTAGCCCGCCTCCGTTTTCAAAATGCCTGCCGGCAGGAGTTGGTAATAGCGCTCGACTCCCCAAAAGCAGCCGCCCGCCAGGTAAATTGTTTTTTCTTTCATGTCATTGCCGCTCCCTGCTCTTTGATTACTCTCATCATAAGCAAAAAGAGTTTTTTCGCCGTCGCCCCAGATACCGCGCCCCTCTTGTTTTGCCATCTTTTCGAGTTCCTGGAAATAATCGTTGAATTTTGTATTGGGCGGATAGCGGTGCTGCCATACCAAACCCTCGCGGACCAGGACCTCATTGACCATGGTATGGGCGTCCAGCCATACATAGGCCAAAAGCCGGTCGTAAGGGTCGGCCGGCTCGACATCGAACTGGAGGTAGGCCGTGCGGCCAGCCAGCCATGCAGTGACCAGGCGCGAGACCGACTCGCCCTGGTGGGTCCTCATCTTTTCATCGTGATGTGAATAGGATTCGGGGGCGTCAAGCCCGATGAGCCGGAGCCTGACCGGCCGGTCGTCCCGCATGACGATCAGGGTGTCGCCGTCAACCACCCGGAAGATTTCCACCTCCTCGAGCCGGGAAAGATCGACCGCCCCGCCGGGGCGGAGCAGGTCGTAGGTCTCCAGGGGCAGATCAAAGGCGGCCGCGGCCAGGGCCGCTTCCTCTTCCGTCAGGGGATGGTCCGTGGGAATCTGAAGGGGCCGGTTATCCGTCCGTGAGGGGTGGGGCGTCGTCAGGTCAGGCCCCGATGGTATTCCGGAGCCCTTGAAATAGCAGGCGGACAGGCTGGGCAAGGCTGCCGCCATGATCACAAGAAGGAAGAGGGCTGCAACCCTTGGCCAATTTCGTTTTTGCCTGCGCCGTAACACGCAATTGTGACAATTGTTCAAATTCATGATGTTTCTGCTCAACAAATGGGCGTTATATTATGACCGTAGCAAGACGCTACGACAACACCTCTTCATACGTCTCCTCGATAGGGACCCGCCCGGGTCCCTATCAACTTTTGGGGGAGTATTTCCATAAAACCCTGATCAGCCAGCCAGTGCCTTCAGCTTCTCGTCCCGGATGCGATAGACATTGTGGATGACTTTCTCAATGTCGATGGTTGTAAACTCACCATCCTTATACAGCACCCGGCCATCCACCATGGTCAGCGCCACATCGGAGGCGTTGGCATTGGTAAAGAGGCTGGTTCCGTAATCGTAAACAGGCTGGAACTTCAGCGTCGTCATGTCGAGGACGGTCAGGTCGGCCCGGTAATCCTCCTCAAGCAGGCCCGTGTCTTTACGCCCCTGGGCCAGGGCGCCGTTTCGGGTCGCGAAGGTCAAAAGCTCCCCCGTCGAGAAAAGGAGCGGGTCGCGGTGCATGCCCTTGGCCAGGAAAGAGGCCAGCGTCACTTCCTCGATCATGTCCAGGTTGTTATTGCTTCCCGCGCCGTCCGTACCGATTGTGACGCGAATGCCATAATCGCGCCAGGCTTTGACATCGGGCAGGCCGCTGCCGATCTTCAGGTTGGAAGAGGGCTGATGGCTGAGTGTCACGCCCTTGTTCTTCAGGATGTCATAATCCTCATCCTCAATGAAAATTGCGTGGGCAGCCGTGGTTGGCACATCGAAAAGCCCCAGGTCAGCCAGGTAGCGGGCCGGGGTCTTGCCGTACTTTTCCTTGCATTCCTCGTGCTCGCCCTTGGTTTCCGACAGGTGGACGTGCATCCGAAGCTTTCTGTCCCTGGCATAATCCGCGATCTGGCGGACCAGTTCGGGGGCGCTGGTGTACTGGGCGTGAAGCGAGGCGTTGGCTATGACCAGGCCCTTGGATGTCTGGGCGTCACGGATCATGGTTTCCGTCTCGCGGTACCAGGCGGTTTCCTCGAGCAGGGTTGCCGCGTCACCCGTCAGGCCGTTGGACAGGCTGGCCTTGATGCCCGATTCGACCACGGCCCGGAAAATCCCCTGGATCCGCATGTACATGTCGGTGAAAGAAACGGTGCCGCCGCTCAGCATTTCGGCGATCCCCAAAAGGGCGCCCCAATACATATCCTCTTCGGTCAGCAGCGCTTCAAAAGGGAAGATCCGTTTATAAAGCCAGTCATAAAGAGACAAGTCTTCACCGTAACCACGCGTCAGGGTCATGGGGACGTGGGAGTGGTTGTTGAAAAAACCGGGGATAAGGAGTTTCCCGCGGCCGTCATAGACATCCTTTTCCCCGGCGCGGGCCTGGTCAAGTGTGGTCCCGCAGGGTTCGACGGCGTCAATGTAGGCGCCGGCGACCCGGACATTCATGTGCTCCCGGGTCTTCCCGTCCTGGCCGATCAGGGCGATGTCGTGAAATAGCATTGGTCTATCCTTTCCCCGCAATGATGCCTTCGATGAGCGCTCCCAGCCGGTCGGCCGATGCCTTGGCCACCACACCGACCTCTTCGTCGGAGAGGGCCTGGTCAAGGACCCCGGCCGCCATATTGGTGATCAGGGAGAAGCCCAGGACTTCCATGCCGCAATGGGCGGCTGTCAAAGTTTCCGTCACGGTTGACATGCCCACGGCATCTCCCCCCAGGGTCCGGATGGCGCGTATTTCGGCCGGTGTCTCAAAATGGGGGCCCGTGCAAAAATAGTAGACGCCCTCCACCAGGTTTAAGGGTGGATCAAGTTTGGCGGCTGTCTGGTGAGCCAGTTTCCGAAGCGCAGGCGTGTAGAGCCAGCTGATGTCGAAAAAGCGCGGCCCGAATTCCGCAATATTGGGTCCTGTCATGGGGCTGGCGCCAGCCAGGTTGATGTGATCGGAAATCACCATGATATCGCCGACCTCAAAGTCGAGATTGACGCCACCGGCGGCATTGGTGGTGATCAGGGCCCGGACTCCCAAAAGCGAGAGGACGCGGACGGGCAGGGCCAGCTCCGGGTAGGAATAGCCCTCATAGTAATGGAAACGGCCGGACATGATGACCGAGGGCCGGCCGCCCAGGTTTCCGAAGTGCAGCTCGCCGGCATGGGATGGATTGGTCGACAGCAGGAAGCCGGGAATGTCACGGTAAAGAAAACTCTGCCTGTCCGTCATCCGCCCGGTGATGGCCCCAAGCGAGGATCCCAGGATGACAGCGAACTCCGGCCGGATACCCGTGCGCTCCTTCAGCCAGTCCGCGGCTTTCTTGTACTGGTCAAAAGTTTGTGGCGTGGACATATAACCTCCTCTTTTGATCGATGCGTGCTTTGTATTCTTTGCCGTCCATTATCGCATAAGCCTTTGGCACGGCGAAACAGGGGGATCAGCTAAGATCCCGGACCGGGTTGGGAAAGCGGGTCTTTTCGCTTGCTAAAATCAGGGGTTTTCGTCCGGCTCCGTCACGGTACTGCCGGGATCATCGACGATGATCGGTTCGGACGGCTGCGTCGGTTCCGTCGGTTCCGGCTCAGGTTCTTCCAGCGGCTCGCTGTGCAGGGTGCAGGGAAGCTCGGGGAAAGTGTGCCGTTTGGTCGAATCGAAATACTCGGAAATTACTTCCGGACAGTATTCGGTCGGCAGCATGCCCGACTCGGCGCAGACCCTTCGCGACACCAGCTTGTCCGACATGGTGAACTGCTTCACCTCGAGATCTTCGTGAATCTGGAACATGACATCGCGCCAGATCTTGATGGGGCTCGCCACATCACTGCTGTTGATTTCTGTGCGCCGGCCGTTGGCATTGTCAAATCCGTACCAGACAGCGGCAGTGTAATAGGGGGTGTAGCCGCAGAACCAGCGGTCGATGCGCTCGTCCGATGTGCCCGTCTTACCGGCCACCGGCTGATTTCCGATGCTCACAAAGGGACGGATCCAACTTGCGTTGCGGGCAGCATCGACCAGGAGATTGGTCACCAGATCGGCCGTCTCGGTCGAGAATACCTGCTCGATACGGGGCTTGTGCTCAAGCAGGACATTGCCGTCGGCGTCGAGCACACGGGTGTACAGGTAGGGCTGGGTAAAAATTCCGTGATTGGCAAGAGCGGTGAACATGCCGGCCATCTCAACGCTGTTCATGCCCCAGGCAAAGGCTCCCAAAGCGCCTGCCGGCTGCGGTTCATCTGTCCGGTCGACCCCCATGTGCTTCATGTAGGAAAGGCCGATGGAGGGATTCATGATCTGCGTATACACTTCGACGGCGATGGTGTTGAGCGACTGGCGAAGCGCCCGCCGGATGGTGACCGGCCCATTGTAGCCCCCGCCCGAGTTGCGCGGCCAGGAGCGGCCGGGATTTCTGGGATCCAGGTTCTTGACTTCATCGACCAGGACGGTCGCCGCGGTCACCAGACCGGTGTCCAGGGCAGGCGCGTAAACAAGGACCGGCTTGATCGACGATCCGGGTTGACGATAGGCCTGGGTCGCACGGTTGAAGACCAGGTTTTTCTTTTTTTCGCCGAAGCCGCCGACCATGGCGACGATCTGGCCAAAGGAGTCGGGCTGGTTCGAGATCACGGTGATGGCCGCCTGAGGGATCTGGGGGCTTTCAGGGAGGGCGTCGTAATTGGTTGAAAAGAGTTCTTTCTTCTGGAAGCTGGCCTCAGCCATCCGCTGGATCTCCGGATCCAGGGTCGTCTCGATGGTCAAGCCGTGCTGGAAAACAGCGACATTGGCCAGTTCACGGGAATAGCCACGCTGAGTGATCAGCTGATTGATGACTTCATTGATGACCGCGTCAATAAAATAGGAATTGACCGTCGAGGAGCCGGTCTCCTGTTCTGTTTTTTTGAAAACCAGTTCGCGGTTGAGGGCATCCTGGTATTCCTCTTCGGTGATTTTCCCTATTTCCAGCATCTTGGACAAGGTTATCCGCATCCGCCGCAGGGCGTTCCGTTTGCCGTACTCGGTCGCGGGGTTATAAATGGAGGGAAGGTTGGGGATACCGGCCAAAAAGGCGCATTCAGCCAGGTCCAGCTGGGAAATGTCCTTGCCGAAATAAGCTTTGGCGGCTGACTGGACGCCGACATACTGGCCGCCCATAGGCACCATGTTGACAAACAATTCCATGATCTGGTCCTTGGACAGCTGCTTCTCCAGATCAATGGCGCGCTCCCATTCCTGAATTTTCCTTTGGGCGGAGCGGTCGTCGGCCCCCGACATCATTTTGACAACCTGCTGGGTGATGGTCGAAGCCCCGTGGGTGTCAGTCCCGAAACTCAAAAACACATTGCCAACCGAGTTGGCGATCCGCTTGGGGTCGATGCCGTTGTGTGTCTCAAAGCGCTCGTCCTCAATGGCGATGAAGGCGTCATCGATGTAGGTTCGTTTGATCACGGAGATGGAAACGTATTCACGCAGGATATTTTGTGAGCCGGTCAGGACAGCCGCCTGATTGCCGTTCTTGTCATAGATGTAGGTGGCCTCATAAGTTTCCTTGATGTCCTTGATCTCAAGGGGGCGCGCCGTCGAAATATAACCGGACAACATGCCGAGCCCGCTGCCGCCAATAAAAGCCAGAAGGGCAAGGATCAGGACGGTGACCACAAGCAGTGCCTTTTTTACTCCCGACCAAAGCGCCCCGGGCACCGATACAACTGCCATATTCCTTGAAGGGCGTCCGGTCACCCGCTTCCGGAGCTTGCGTTTACTTTTCTTGTATTTCTGGCTTTGCCGGATTTCCTGGGGCAGGGTGTGCTGTGCCGGAGGCGCTGTCCTGCTTTTGCGGACAGCCGGACGCGCGGCGCCGTCATTGGCGGCGGAGAAACGGGGCGCGCGGCGCGTCGCTTCAGCCATAAGGCGCTCATCCTGCGGCCTGCGTCCCTTTTGCGGTCGTCTTTGATTCTGGTCCTTCATCTTCCCCAAACCTCTTGAAGTGTCACTATTTTAGCATAATCTTTTTGCCCGGACCCAGGGCCTGGCACCGGCAGAAAAGATCCTTCAGGAGTCAAACCAGGAGCCTTTCAGAAGCTGCCTGGCCTGGAAAGTCAAGGGGATCAGGTCGCTCCGGTCGAGCAGGGAGACGTCGAACTTGCGGTTGAGGGCCGCCAGGTGCCTGAGCCCGAAGGCGATCTTGTTGAGGTAGGAGAAGACACCGACGGCTCCCAGGGAAAATCCGTCGGCCTCCCTGCCATAAATGGCACGCAGGTCCGCCAGGTCGGTATAAATCTCCTCCACAGTCCCGCCGAAGCGCTGGAAGATCCTGGGGACCTTGCCCTCCCTGATCCGTTTTCCCACATTCTCCCCGGTCATGGCCGCCGCCATGGCCGCACGGCAAATGCCCACGGCAGTGACGGCCCCGCCGCCAAGGGCCAGCGACTTGAAAACCTGATCCTCGGAGCTGAATCCACCGGTCATGGTGAGGGCGGGGAGGGGGTGATTTTCCGCTTTCATCTTCTTGACTATACTAAGGAGAGCCTCCTGCATCAGGATGGCCGGCAGGCCCCATTCGTTCATCATTTTGGTGGGGCTGTAACCCGTGCCCCCGCCCGCTCCGTCGAAGGTGATCATATCGACCCCGGCCTCACTGCCCATCCTTAAAACCCTCTCCAGGTCCTTTCTGTCATAGCCTGCCATTTTCAGGTAGATATTGGTGACTCCCAGCTCCCTCAGTTGCCTGATCCGGGGGATCAGATAGGACTCATCCCACAGGGGCAGCCGGGCGTAGGAGTAAAAACCGGGGCAGTTACCCTGCCGGTCCAGCTCTTCCATGACCGGATCCAGGGGATCGGGAAACACCAGCATGCCGGCTTTTTGCTTATCAATGGCGTCGGCCCTGTCGCGCAGCCGGCGCACCGGCTGGGTGCCCTTGGCACTTTGGCCGAACTTGAATTCGATGGCGTCGACGCCGTACTTTTCAGCAGCATACTCAGGGATGCCCAGCAGGTCGTCCTCCACATTGCACTGGAGGACAATCTGCCCGTAGCCGCGGTCGTAGCGGCGGAAGGCATCCAGCATCCCCCCCAGGGCGGGAAAATGAACCACCCGTCCTCCTTCAATACGAAAATGGATATCCCTGTACCTGGCTTCCTCACCAATCACGCAGGTGACGCCGGCCATGGCGGCTCCGCCGAAATAGTCCTGCCAGTTGAGCTTGATGAGGGCGGGCAGGATGATGGGCATGGTCATTTCAACCGGCTTGAACTGACCGTAGCTTCTTTTCAAATTGACGTGCCAGATGGTGGCTTCCTCGTAGGTCTCACCGGCCCCGGCCGCTCCAAAGACACGTCCGTTGATATTGAAGTGCGAGAAATCGATGGGGTAATCCTTTTCGGAAGCGACCTGATTGGCGCCTGTGTTGGTCGGGTAGACCGTTTGCTTGCCCAGAACCGCCGCCAGGGCAATCTCACAGGTTCCGGGACAGTCCTGGCTGCAAAAGGAGCACATGCCCGACAGGGGGGAGACGTGTTTGCTTCTCATGCTTGTGTCGTTGAAGGCTGAAGATAAAAGGGGTGAATAGCTCATGGTAAATCCTCCATTGTGAAAAAGCCGGCTGACAGGTCAAGCATACTCCACTAGGCGCGGGCTAATCAATGAAGTGAAAGAAACGACGCGGTCAGCGCCTGGCCAGGCCCCCGATCAGGGCGATCAGCCTTCCCCAGACGGAATCGGGATTGTAGCACATGGGTTCCGTATGCGGGAAGAAAAGGATCATCCGCACCAGGTAGACAATGAGGTAGAGGGCGATCAGGGAAAAGAGAATGGCCCGGGTCGTCCGCGGCGAAAGCGGCAGCTGGAAGGATTTCCCCTGCCGGATGGCCCAAAGCTTCATGACAATGAAAACCAGGATGGCAAGGATGAGGGCCAGGCTGACCAGGATGAGCGGATGCATGCGGAAGGCCTCGCCAAAACGGCCCTGTAATAAAAGAGAAAGGGCCCGGCTGCTCCCGCAGCCCAGGCAGGGGATGCCAAAAACCCGGGCGAAAAAACAGGACGAACCCAGGAGTTCGATCAGGAAAAAGAGAAAAAGACCAAGAAGCAGAACCGTCATCCAGCGGCTCCGCCCCGGCTGCCTGCCTGCTTGCTCCTTCTTTTCGCGGTGATTGCCGCCGGTCATACGCTTGCTCCTAATTCCAGCTCTGCCTTGTCTGCAAGGCTACCATATCGGCGAAGATCCCCCGCTTTGCCATCAGCTCTTCGTGGCTGCCTGACTCAACAATCCCGCCCTGGTCGAGGACGTAGATCCGGCTGGCGTGGCGTATGGTCGACAGCCTGTGGGCGATAATCAATGTCGTGCGGCCCCTTGACAGGCGTTCGATGCCCTTCTGAATAATGTCCTCTGTTTCGGAGTCGATATGGGAAGTCGCTTCATCAAGAATGAGGACTGTAGGGTTTTGGGCCAGGGCGCGGGCAAAGGAGATCAGCTGACGTTCCCCGGCGGAAAACTCGCTTCCCCGTTCCCTGACCTCCGTTTTGACCCCGTCGGCCAGCCGGGCGAGAAAAGAGCTGCCCCCGACCTCGATCAGCGCGGCCTGGGCGTCCCCGGCGCCAAGGCCGGGGCGGTCCAGGGTGATATTGGATTCGATGGTCCCTGTGAAAAGGAAGGGTTCCTGGGTGACGATGGCCATGTGCTTTCGCACCGACCGCTTGTTCAGGGCTTTCAAATCGAGGCCGTCGATCAGGATGCGGCCCTCCTCCGGCTCATAGAAGGAGAAGAGAAGATTCATGATGGTCGACTTGCCTGCCCCGGTCTGGCCGACGAAGGCGGCCGTCACGCCGCGGGGAACGGAAAAGCTGACGTCCCTGAGAACGGTTTCGTCTTTTTTGTAAGCGAAGGTGATGCCTTCGAAAGCGACATCGCCCTCCATGTGGTCCAGGATTTCGCCGTCATCAGGGAGCGCCTGGCGGTCCAGGAGTTCGAAGATATGGTCGGCCGCGCCCCGCGCCCGCTCCAGGTTGCCCAGGTTCTGCATGGCCTGGTTCATCTGGGCGAAAAAGCGGAGCATGTAGTCAATAAAAAGGTAAAGGGAGCCGATGGGTACCAGATTGGTGCCCTGGATATTGCCAAGTCCAAAATAAAGGAGGGCCAGGGCGAACATGGAATAGTTGAGCGCTTCCGTGACATTCCAGCCGCTGTAAGCGTGAAGCCGGGTCATGCCGAGCCCGTTTTTGAAAACATCTTCATTGATCCGTCCGAAGCTGTCATACATATCGCGTTCACGGTTGAAGGCCTGGATGACCTCAATGCCGTTGATATTCTCATTCAGGCTGGCGTTGAGCCGGCTGATGCCCTTGCGGTATTTCCTGCTGTAGCTAAGAGATTTTTTTTGGAAATCCCGAAAGAGGAAAAAGAGGACAGGAAAAGAGATTGAGGCGATCAGGAAGAGCCGCCAGTCGAGGCTGAGCAGGCTGATGAGGATGCCAAAGGCAAATACACCGGCCATGAGCAGCCGTGACAGGACCGTGGTGAAAAAGACGCGGACTGCCTTGGTGTCGTTGGTGACGCGGGAGACAACCGTGCCTGCCGCCAGTGTATCGAAGTAGGCGACCGGCATTTTTTGGACGTGGCTGAAAATCTCCTCCTGCATCCTGGCTGAAATATGGTTGGCAGCCTTCTGGTTGTAGATATTGCCCCCATAGCGCGTGAACAGTGAAAGAAGCAGGGAAACGGCGTAAAGCAGGATCATATACAGGAAAATCCGCGGATCCCGCATCCCCCTGCCGATGACAATCTCCTTGTCCAGCATCCGCGAAATAATGTAGGGACCCGCAAGATCCAGCCCGACTGTCATGACAGTCAGGATGAAGCCGGTCACCAGGGAAGGGATGGCGTAGCGGGCGTACCGGGTCAGGCGCCAAAGGCTGGAGCGTTTTTTGCTTTCCGCTTCTCTTTCCATTACATGGCCTCCTTCCCTGTTGTTCTTTGTTCTTCCAGCTGCTGCAATTCATACTGGCCGGCGTACCAGCCGCCTTCCTCCATCAGCGACGCGTGGTTGCCCCGGGCGGCGATGGCACCATCTTCCAGGACCAGGATCAGATCGGCGTCCCGGACAGCCGACAGCCGGTGTGAAATGACCAGGGTTGTTTTGCCTGCCCGCTCCCTGGTCAGGGCCTGGAGTACATTTTTTTCCGTGATGGCGTCAACGGCCGAAAGACAGTCATCCAGGATCAGGACCTCGGGATCGCCCAGGAGGGCGCGGGCGATGGATATGCGCTGCTTTTGTCCCCCCGAGAGCGCGATCCCCTGTTCACCGGTCAAGGTGTCCAGGCCTTCGGGCAAATCATCGATATCCTTGGCGAAGTCAGCGATGCGGATAACGCCTTCGAACAGTTCATCGGAGACGGGCGGCGGGGCGGGGGGCGCCGCCTGGCGCTCCTCAACCGCCTTGACAATGGCCCGGTAAGGTTTCTTCCAGAAAGCGACTTCGCGGTCACGGTCTTCTTCCGTGAGCGGCCAGCCGCCCGTTTGTGACCGGGCGCCCATGAGGATATTCTCGCGGACGGAAAGAGAGAAGAGGTTGCTCTCCTGCGGTACGTAGCCGATGTGCCGTCTCAGGCTCCTTCTGTCGAAGAGGCGGATGGGAAGGCCGTGAATGCGCAAGCGTTCAGCCGGAGGCGGAAGGCCGGCGTCCACAGGTCCGGCCGGCAGGTCGGCTTCCTGGGGGTAAAAGCGCAGGATCTGCTTCAGGAGGGCTGTCTTGCCTGACCCGACACGGCCGACAAGACCGACCGTCATGCCCTGGCGGATGGTGAAGGACAGGTCTTTCAGAACAGCTTCTGACTGGCCGGGCCAGCAAAAAGAAAAGTGATCGAAGGTGATGTCACCAATCGATTCGCAGGTGATGGCGTCGGGGGGATCGAGGATCTCCTCCCGCCAGTCCCAGATTTCCTGGACCCGGTCCATGGAGGCGGTCGCCTGCTGGGCGATGTTGATCAGCTCACCCATGGCGATCATAGGCCAGGCCAGCATGCCCAGATAGAAGACATGGGACATGAGCTGGCCGATGGTGATGACACCCTGGCCGATGAGTCTGGCGCCGGCCAAAAGGGCGATTATGAAGGAACTCCCCTGGACCAGGCGCGACGCCGGCATAAAGAGGGCGTCCAGCCTGGCCACCTTCATGTTCTGCCGGAAGAGATGGGAAGTGCGGTCGGCAAACTGTTTGCCTTCCTGGTCTTCCATGACGAAGGCCCGGATGACCCGGATTCCCTGAATGTTCTCTAGGACATGATCGTTGATGTCGTCAAAGGCCTGCTGGGCCAGGTCATATTCCGAGTAAAGCCGGTTGCCGATTTTCCTGGATAAGAAAATAAGGAAGGGGTAGGGCAGGAAGGTCAGCAGGGTCAGCTGCCAGGAGCCGTTGATGGCCATGATGGCGAGAAGCACCAGCTGGTAAAGGGTGGAGTCAAAGAGCACCATCATGCCAAAGCCCGCCATCTCGGCGATGGAGGAGACGTCGTTGGTCGATTTCCCCATCAGGCTGCCCGTCGACTGGGCCAGGAAAAAGGGCGCGTTTTGGTTGAGGAGTTTCGAAAATGTCCGCTGCCGCGCCATGAGTTCCGTCACGTCATAGGCCTTGATCAGGTAGTAGGACCAAAAATAGCCGGATACATAAGCGAGAGCAGTCACCGTGAGCATGATGGCGACGTAAACCAGCAGGGTGCCGACGGTCAGATTGGAGGCAAAAATCCGGTCGGCGGCATGGCCCGCGAACCAGGGCGGCAAAACCGAGACCAGGTAATTAAGGGTGACGAAAATGGTGGCGAAGGTGTATTCGCGCTGATACTTTTCCAGCAGCCAATGAAATTGTCTTATCAGTTTTTTCAACACAGCGAAGAATGTCCCCTCTCCAATCAGCGCCACCAATTATAACAGTTTTTGCCGGAAGGGCTGGCCGGCTTATTTCACTAGATTGAGCATGCGGACCAGGGTGGTGACAGAGGACAAGATGCCCGCGAAGATGATGATGGCAAGGTAGGAGAGCTGCCAGGTCCTGTTCTCATCCAGATGCGTCAGGGCGGCGACCTGTTTGGCGTGCACCATGACGGCAAAAACGAGACCCATCAGGGCCAGGACCAGTCCGTAGACAGCGCCCCCCGTGAAAAGTGAGGGCAGGGCCAGAAGAAAGAATAAGGTCAGGTATTTCCAGGATGTCCTGCCGGCCGCAAGCGCGTGGGGGAAGGGCAGGCCGCCCTGGCGGTAGAGAAAACGGGCGAGAAGCCAGAGGGTCAGGGTGAAAAGGATGAGAATCAGACCGATGAAGGCCGAGCCGGCAAGCCAGGACAGAAGTGATTCCCCTGCACCCAATTCAACTTTCTGGCCGGTCAGAAGGGCCGTGAGGCTCCGGTTCAAAACCATGTAGTGGAGACCTGACAGGGCGATCGTGACGGCCAGCCAGATTGAGTGGGAGCGGGTCCACCGGGGGGAGAGTTCGCGCGCCATGGTGTCAGCAGGGGCGGCGAAAAATTGGAGGAAGGACTGGAGGTGCCGGGTCCGGTCGGCGGGTGTGCGGCTGTAATAAGAAGACGCGCCGGCCGGCCGGTTCTTCTGCTTCCTTTTCGGAGGCGCCTCCTCCTGGCGGTGTTGCCAGTGACCGGAACTGAAAGGATCCGATGAGGCTCCCTTTGGCTCTTCTCTCGCGGCAGATTGATCCGTTGCTCTTTCACGGCCCGCTGAAGAAGAATTCCCGCTTCCGCCTGTCACTCCCGGCCGCATGCGGCAATCGCATTTTTCATTGTCTTCCAGCTCACGCCCGCAGTAGAAACAGTATCTTGCCATCGGTAATCCCCGGATCTTTTCAACTGACCTTTCCGGACCATCGCCGGACCTTGCCCCAACTCTAGCGCCAAGATGTTAAAATAATGTGGCATAAATGAAAAGGGGGCGCCATATTGAGCAGAATCAAACAAAAGGAAAAAGTTGACCGTCAGACAATCAGGGCGCCAAAACCACTTGCTTACGGTTTTTTCCTGCTCCTTGTGCGCCTACTGCTTAAGCTTCTTTACCGCGTCCGCTATGACCGGGATCCTGCCCTTGCCGCGTCCAGGGGGCCCTTTTTTATTGTGGGCAATCATGTAGCCTATTTTGATCCGGCTGTCTGCGCGGCGGCTATGCCCGGCCAGCGCATCCGCTTTGTCGCGGGGCAGGAGATCGCCAACTGGAGGGTTCTGGGCGCCATTTTCAGGAAGCTGGGCATCATCGAGATCAGGCCCTTCCGGGTTAACTTCTCAACGACCAAGGAAATCATTCTTTCAATTGCCAACAAGTGTTCGGTTGCCCTCTATCCTGAAACTCAGCGTTCCATGGCAGGCAATTTGACACCCTTCGGCCCGGCGACCGCCAAACTGATCAAGCACCTGAAGGCGCCGGTCGCAGCGGTTATCTGCCGTGGCGGCTACCTGGGCTGGCCGCGCTGGGCACGATTGCCCCGGCCAGGCAAGATGGAGGTCAGTACCCGGCTGCTCCTGTCCGCCGAGGAGGCGGTCAGGCTTTCGGTAGATGAAATCCAGGCCCGGCTTGTCAAGGTTTTGAATGTGGACGACTACGCCTGGCAGTCGGAGCGCAAACGCCCTGCCCGGTTTTTTTCAAGACGGCGGGCGGAAAAACTCTCCTATGTTTGTCACTGGTGCCCGTCCTGTGACCGGCCCCTTGTCATGCGCAGCGAAAAAAGAAAACTCTTCTGTCGAGTCTGTGAACTGAGCCTGCGTGTCGACGCGGCCGGTTTCTTCAGCGCCTCGCCCGGCTCGCCAGCCCCCTTCGATCACCCCCTTGAGTACGCGACCTGGCAGCGGAAGCGAATGGAAGAGGCGCTTCTTTCGGATCAATCCCTGGAAAGCAGGTGCCGGATGGTCCTGCTGGAAAATCTTGGTGACGGCGATGATCCCGCGCGCACGGAACGTTCCGGAAAACTGATCCTGTCCCGGGACGGTCTGTCATTTCTCGACGACGAGGATGCCCCGCCCGTCCATTTTGAGATCGAAACGACACCCTCCCTTTACTGTCACCCGGGCCATTTCGTCAATCTCCCCGACCAGGAGATCATCTGGCGCGCTTACCCGGAAGAGGAAGGGTTCGTTGCCCTGCTCACGGATTACAGCCGCTATTCCTGGGCCAGGGATAACCACTTTGACCGCTTCCTTTCCGATATTTGAGGGGTGAAGAACCACTTCAACTTCTTTCGTTTTAAGCTGTTCTGTGCTAACCTTATTTTGTTTATGGGCCGGCAGGGCTTCGCTTTTTGTTGCCCGGAACCGGCCAATGTTTGAAAGGTGTGAACTGTGCACCTTGAGGAGGATTGCCTGTGGCGGACCGTGATTTTTTGGCTGAAATCAAAGAAACAGAATCAGAAGCTGTTTTGCGGGTCGAAAAGGCGCGCGAAGAATCACAGTTGAAGCGCCAGGCAGCCCGGCAAGAGGCAGTTGACATGATTGATCAAGCGTATCAGCTGGCGGGAAAGATCCGGCAGGAGCAGACGGAGAAAGCACAGGCGCGCTACCAGGATCTGGTAGCCACCGCCTCCGCAGCCGGTGATCCCCACTCGTCTGAGCCCTCTGAGAGCCTGATGAATGAGGCGGCAGCCGCGCTTGCTGAAAGGATTATCGGCATCCTTGAGCATCGTTAAAATGAGCAAAATGACGATCCTGGGAGTGCGGGAGGATCGTGACACAATCATCGACGCACTGATGCGCCTGGGAGCGGCGGAGATCGACAGGATCGGGATTGGGGACGACCGTCCCCTGCCGGGGGCGGCCCATGCCGGCAATCTCGAAATGAGGGCGCGGCTTGCCCGTGTCATAGAGGGCCTGCAAAAGCGCTTCCCCTCTGTCAGGCAGCTGTCGGCCAGAAAACTGCCTGTCACCGAAGACGAGTTTTCTTTCACAGACTGCGAAGAGGCGGAGCTGGAAGAGCTGGTTGCCCATTACGAAAGCCTGACCTCCCGGGAGGATTCCATCCAACACCGGATCACCCTGCTGGAGCAGCAGATCGCCCAGCTCCAGCCCTGGTCACCTGTCACCCTCGATCTGACGGAACAGGGAAGCTCGCGGACATCGGTTATTTTCGGCATTTTCATGGATGCCGCTTCGCTCGATTCTTTTCAAGGCGATTTACTGCGGGATTTTCCGCTCGCGGCGGTCCATCTTCTGGAAGAAGAGGGCCTGTTCCCCGCTAAGACCGCCATTATTACCCTGAATGAACAGCTCCCGCGGGTCCGGTCCCGCCTGTCCTCCTGTGCCTTTCATGAGATGCCCAAGCTGCCCTTTACCGGCACAGCCCGGGCGACAATCCATTCCCTTGAGGGAGAGATCGAAAAGCTGGAGGCGGAATACGAGGATCTGGAAGACCGTCTGGAGAAGATGGCGGATCGCTGCGGCCGCCTCATGACCTTCCACGACTACCTGCTCGTACGCTACGACCGGGCAGGGGCCGGTGAAATGACGCAGGAAGGGACCTATACCTTTTATCTGCAGGTCTGGGTTGCCGCTGACCAGGCGGACATAATCGGCCGCCAGCTGGCGGAGCAGTTCGACCTGGCCTGGTCATACCGGCCGGCGGGAGAAGACGAGGAAAGCCCGGTCAAGCTGAAAAATAATTTTCTGGTAAGGGCTTTTGAGATCGTGCTTGAGATGTACGGCGCGCCCAGCAGCCAGGAAACGGATCCCATGCCGGTCATGGCGCCCTTCTATATGATTCTCTTTGGCATGATGCTGAGTGATGTCGGCTACGGGGCCATGTTGATGGCCGGCACAGCCTGGCTGCTCTTCAAAAAGAAGGTGGAGGGCGGCACGCGCCAGATGAGCATGATGCTCTTCATCTCGGGGATTTCCTCTGTAATCTGGGGTTTTATCTTCGGCGGTTTCTTTGGTGATATGATCACAGCTGTGAGCCAGGGCAAGGCGAGCTTTCCTGTTCTCTGGTTCAATCCCATGGATTCGCCCGTTCAGCTGCTCCTCTTCAGCATGATATTCGGGGTGATCCATCTCTTTTTCGGACTGGGCATCCATATCCGGAATGAGAAGATGAAAGGCAACCTGATCGGCGGCCTGGCCGACTCAGTGACCTGGTACCTGATTATTCCGGGGCTGGGCCTCATGCTTGGCGCGGGCGCTCTTTCCGACAAGGCCGCGACCGTGGCCCTGCTTAAGAGTATTGGGCAATGGGTGGCCCTGGCGGGGGCGGCCTTCGGACTTATCTTCGCCGGTCACGGGATTAAAAACCCCTTCAAGCGTTTAATCAAAGGTTTTGGCGCCCTGTACGGCATTACCTCTTACCTGAGCGACATCCTCTCTTATGCGCGCGTCCTGGCCCTGGTTCTTGCGACCAGCGTCATCGCCACCGTGGTCAACATGCTGGGCATGCTGGGAGGCAAGTCGGTTTTCGGCTATATTCTCTTCGCCGTCATCGGGGTATTCGGGCACACCTTGAACCTGGCCCTCTCCGCCCTGTCGGCCTTTGTCCACACCTGCCGTTTGCAATACGTGGAAATGTTCGGCAAGTTTTTTGTCGGCGGCGGCGCCTTCTGGAATCCTTTGCGCCGAGCGACCACCTACGTCAGGATTGAGGACAAAAAGCAGAAGGGTCAAACAGTGAAGGAAGAAGCGGTCAACGCTTCTTGAAATAGCCCGGACACAAGCTTCGGGCATCAGCGGTCCAACCGGCAGCGGTTGGTCTTGGGAGGAAAGTTATGGTATCCATCACCGGTCCGCTCTTGGTCTATCTGGCAGCCGCCCTGGCGGTCATCCTGCCCGGCTACGGCTCAGCCAAGGTTGTCGGCAAACTGGGGCAGGTGGCCTCAGGAATAATGGCTGAAGACCCCACCTTGTTCGGCAAGCTTCTGATTCTGCAGGCCTTGCCTGGAACTCAGGGCATCTACGGCCTCCTTGGCTGGTTCATGATCATGAACCACTCGGGCATGCTGAGCGGCAGCCTCGCGATCAGCACACAACAGGGCCTGCTCTTCCTTTTGGCCTCGCTCCCTGTCGCTTTCATCGGTCTTCTGTCCGCCTTTCATCAGGGCAATGTGGCGGAAGGCGGCATGGCCCTGGTCACCAAACACGGCCATACAAGCGGCAACGCCATTGTCCTGGCTGTCATGGTCGAAACCTATGCCATTCTCGCTCTTCTAGCGACCATTCTAGGCGTCCTGAGCATTGCGGTTTGAAGCCGCCCGGGCGGAGCATAAAAAGAGGGAGCTCTGACAAGATGGAAGGAATCGATCGAATCAGGCGCCACATTCTGGCGGAAGCAGAATCTGAAGTTGAAGCCCTGGCCGCGGAGACGAAGGTCCTGGTCGACCAGGAGATTTCGAATGCCGAAAAAGAGTGCGGAAAGATTATTGAAGAAGCCCGGGAACGTGCACAGCAGGAGGCGGAGCTGATTGTCAAAAGGGGTGAGGGTGTGGCCGAGGCCCTGCTGCGCAAGCAGGAGCTGGAGCGCAAGCAGGCCCTGGCTGACCAGATCATCCTGCGGGCACTCCGTCTGCTTCAGGAGAAGGCCGCGCCCGAACGCGTCAGACTTTACGCGGGCTGGATCCGTTCCCTGGATCTTGAAGAAGGCGTCATTACTTTATCGGCCGCCGACCGGATCGAACTGGGTGAAGATCTCCTCGAGGCTTTGCCTCAGGGCCGCTTCTCCATTGACGGCCAGGACGGCGATTTCGCGGGAGGGATCGCGGTCACACACGGCCGCATCCGCGACAACCTGACCTATGATGTGGTGGTGCGTGATTACCGGGCTGAGCTGGCGCGGGCAGCCCTGGACTTTCTCGGAATGGGCGGGGCAGGGGAAGGACGGGATGGCTAAAAAGCTTAAGCAGAACGCAATTCCCCTGCCCGTCGTACGTAAAAATAAGGCGGGATCCTGGGGGCATGCCACCGGCAGGGTATGGTGCCTGGAAAAGGACCTGCTCGGCCGGCCGGGACTGGACCGCCTTTACGCCGCGGAATCAGTGGATGACGTCAGGCGTCTCCTGCTCGAACACCGTTACCCCCAAAAGGATACCGTCGAGGGAATGGTCATGGATGAAAACTGCCGGCTCTATGAGCTTCTTGATGAAGTGACCCCGGATGACGGTTATCACCAGGTACTGCTTTTGCGCAAGGACGCGCACAATCTGAAGACCTCCCTGAAAACGGCTTTTATGGCTGATCCGCCAGCCGAGGACGAATTTAAGTCCTGGCTGCTGAGACCATCCCTGATCCAGGCGGACACCCTGTGGTGCGCGGTGGCGCGCGGCGAAAAGGAAAAAAACCTGCCGGCCTGGGCCCAAGCCATCATTTCGAGGGCTAAAGAAGCCTTCCTGGCCGCTCATGACGCCTCGGCCATGGACCGGTCAGTCGACCGCGACATTCACGCCTTGATCGCTGAAATCGCGGCGGGCTTTGATGACGCCTGGCTGGCGGGCTATTTTGACCGGGTAAGAGACCTTGCCAATCTCGAAACGCTCCTGCGGGTCAGGGCCAGGGCCATGGAGTTGCCCGCGTACGCGGATAGTCTTCTGGCCGACGGCATCATCCGGAGGGAGACCTGGCTTTCTTTCTTTGACGCTCCTGTTCAAGCGGTCAAGGAAGGCCTTGAAAAAACACCCTATCAGCCACTCTCCGGCCACCTCATCACCTACGGGGAAGGCGGCGCCTCCTTGTTTTCCCTGGATGTGGACCGGCTCCTTTTCGGCTATCTGGAAGCAGGGTCCCGGACACTCTCAGGGCCTCCCAGGGTCATCGCCTACATCATGGCCCGGGAGTGTGAGTTTAAAAATGTGCGCATTGTCATGGCGTCACTGACAGACGGGTTGAGCCGCGAGGCGGCCGGCCCGCTCCGCCGGGATTTTTAGGAGCAGGGAAGCGATGGAACATAAGATCGGGGTCTTGGGCGAGCACGACAGCATCAGCGGTTTTCGCGCGCTGGGCTTGAGCGTCCGCGAAGCGGCCGATGCCGATGAGGCGGAGCAGGTTCTCAACCAGTGGGCGGATGAGGACTATGCGGTGATCTTCATAACGGAGGAGCTGGCTGAGATGATGGGGCCCCGCCTGGCCGCCTGGCGCCTCCGTTACCTGCCCGCCGTCACCATCATCCCGTCAGCCCGGCGCCAGGCATGGCTGGGGGGACTGGAACTCCGGACGGCGATCCGCAAGGCGACAGGAATTGACATGATCGGACAGCGCCGGCAAATGTCCGGGGACGCGTGAGTTTTAACAGTGAGCAGCAGATAAAGGGAGAGATTCCATGGATAGAAGAAGTCAGGGAGAAATCGTCAAGGTATCCGGCCCCCTGGTCGTCGCGAAAGGAATGCGTGACGCCGACATGTTCGATGTCGTTGAAGTATCGGAAAAGCGGTTGATCGGCGAAATCATCGAAATGCACGGCGACGAGGCGTCGATCCAGGTCTATGAGGAAACAGCGGGCCTGGGTCCGGGCGAAAGTGTCGTCTCGCGCGGGACCCCCTTGTCGGTTGAGCTGGGTCCCGGCCTGATCGGAGAGATCTTTGACGGGATTCAGCGCCCCCTCGACGTCCTGGTTGACATGGAGGGTGACCGGATTACGCGTGGCGCCTTCGCGCCTGCCCTGAACCGTGACAAGGTATGGGAATTCAAGCCGGTCAAAAAAGAAGGTGACCGGGTCACGGGAGGCGACATCATCGGTGTCGTGCCCGAAACTGAGCTGATGGAGCACCGCGTCATGGTGGCTCCCGGCCGGTCCGGCATCCTCAGGGAGATCAAAGCGGGCAGCTTCAAGGTCACGGATGTCGTGGCCGTGCTCGAAGATGACCGGGCCGGCCGCGTCGAGATCACCCTGATCCAGCGCTGGCCCGTCCGCATCGGCCGGCCCTACCGCGAGAAGATTTCCCCGGTCGAGCCGCTGATCACGGGACAGCGCCCCATCGATACCTTCTTCCCTGTCGCCCAGGGCGGGACAGCGGCTGTGCCGGGTCCTTTCGGGAGCGGCAAGACGGTCATCCAGCACCAGCTGGCAAAATGGGCCCAGGCTGACGTGGTCGTCTACATCGGCTGCGGCGAGCGCGGCAACGAAATGACCGATGTCCTCATGGAATTTCCCCAGCTGAAAGATCCCAAGTCAGGTTACCCCCTGATGAAACGGACCATCCTGATTGCCAATACCTCCGACATGCCTGTGGCCGCGCGTGAGGCCTCCATCTACACGGGGATCACCATCGCGGAATATTTTCGTGACATGGGCTATTCTGTTTCTCTTATGGCTGATTCGACTTCACGCTGGGCCGAGGCACTGCGTGAGATGTCGGGACGGCTCGAGGAGATGCCGGGAGAGGAGGGCTATCCGGCCTATCTGGGATCGCGGCTGGCTGGTTTTTATGAACGCGCGGGCATGGTCCATTGCCTTTGCGGGGACGGGGAAGATCGCGTCGGCATATTGACAGCCATCGGCGCTGTCTCTCCCCCGGGCGGTGACCTGTCCGACCCGGTGGCCCAGTCGACCTTGAGGATTGTCCAGGTTTTCTGGAGTTTGGACTCCAATCTGGCTTACAGGCGTCACTTCCCTGCCATCAACTGGCTGACCAGCTATTCGCTCTATCAGACAAAAATCGACAACTGGCTGAATGACCAGGTCGCTCCCGATTTCAGCCGGACCAGGCTGGACGCCATGACCCTCCTGCAGGAGGAGTCCGAGCTGGAAGAGATCGTCCGCCTGATCGGCCAGGACGCCCTGTCCGATACAGACAGGCTGAAACTGGAGTCTGCGCGGTCTTTGCGGGAGGACTTCCTCCACCAGAACTCATTTGACGACATCGACACATACACCTCCATGAACAAGCAGTACAAAATGTTATCGCTGGTTATGCTGTTTTACTACGAGGCGCAAAAAGCCCTGGCCCGGTCGGCTGATTTCGCGGCCATCATGAAGCTTCCCATCCGGGCCGATATCGCGCGCTTTAAATACGTGCCCGAACAGGAAGTCGACCGCTGGTTTGAGCTGAGAAAAGAGCAGCTGCTCGCCGAGATGAGCGGGCTGGCTGACTAGGAAGGCAGAGTCTAATGGCGAGAGAATATCGTACTATCGAGGAAGTGACGGGCCCATTGATGCTGGTCCGCGGCGTCGAGAATGTTAAGTTTGACGAGCTGGGGGAAATCGAGCTCGAGGACGGCAGGCTCCGCCAGTGCCGGGTGCTTGAAATCGAGGGCACGGACGCGCTGGTCCAGCTTTTTGAAAGTTCCATCGGGCTCAATATTGAAAAAAGTACGGTCCGGTTTTTGGGACGCGGGCTCGAGCTCGGCGTGTCACCCGACTTGCTTGGCCGGATCTTTGACGGCATGGGCCGGCCCAAGGACGGCGGACTGGACATCATCCCCCAAGCCATGCGTGACATCAACGGTACCCCCATCAACCCGGCCGCCCGCGACTATCCCAACGAATTCATCCAGACAGGGGTTTCTGCCATCGACGGCTTGAATACCCTGGTCAGGGGCCAGAAGCTGCCCATCTTCTCGGGCGCCGGACTGCCCCACGCCCAACTGGCCGCCCAGATCGCCCGCCAGGCTGGAGTCCTGAACAGCGAGGAGGATTTTGCCGTGGTTTTCGCTGCCATGGGCATTACCTTTGAGGAAGCTGACTTTTTCATCAATGACTTCCGGCGCACCGGGGCCATTGACCGCGCCGTCATGTTCATCAACCTGGCCGATGATCCGGCCATTGAGCGCATCGCCACCCCCCGCATGGCCTTGACGGCCGCCGAGTACCTGGCCTATGACCTTGACATGCACGTGCTGGTCCTCATGACCGATATCACCTACTATGCCGAGGCCCTTCGCGAGGTGTCGGCCGCCAGGAAGGAAGTCCCGGGCCGGCGCGGCTATCCGGGCTATCTTTACACCGACCTGGCCAGCATCTATGAGCGGGCCGGACGTATAAAGGATCGCAGGGGTTCGATCACTTTCGTTCCCATCCTGACCATGCCCGACGACGACAAGACCCACCCCATTCCTGACCTGACCGGCTACATCACGGAAGGCCAGGTCATCTTGTCGCGTGACCTTCATCGCCGCGGCATCCAGCCGCCCATCGACGTGCTGCCCTCACTTTCGCGTTTGAAAGACAAGGGGATCGGTGAAGGCAAGACACGGGCTGATCACGCCGATACCATGAACCAGCTTTTTGCTGCCTATTCGCGTGGGAAAGACGCGCGTGACCTCCAGATTATTCTTGGCGAAGAGGCCTTGAGCGAACTGGATCTGGTCTACGCCGGTTTTTCCGTGGCCTTTGAAGAAAGTTACGTCTCCCAGGGCTTTAATGCCGACCGCTCCATTGAGGAGACCCTTGCCATCGGCTGGAAGCTCCTTTCCATGCTGCCGGCCAACGAACTGAAGCGGGTACACCAGGAATACATCGATCAGTATTATGAGGGCACACCGGAGGAGGTTGACGCTTAATGGCCATTATGCGCGTCAACCCCAACCGTATGGAATTGCTCCGTTTAAAGGAGCAGCTCCGCGTCGCGCGCCGCGGCCACAAACTCCTGAAAGATAAACGCGACGAACTGATGCGCCAGTTCCTGACCCTGGTGCTGGAAGTAGACGAATTAAGGCGCGAAACAGAAAAAATCATTGAGCGGGCGCACAAGGAGATGATGCTGGCCCGGGCGGTCAACGGCCCCCTGCTGATTGACGGCGCCCTGATGGCAGAAGGCCATCCACTATGCGTGACGGTCAGCCGCGAGAACACCATGAGTGTTCAGACCCCGGTCATCCTCTTCCCGCAGGACCCGGAGGGCAAAGCGAGAAAAATAACGCTTCCTTACGGCCTGACATCAGTGACGGGTGAATTGGATCAAGCGGTCGATTCCCTTCACGAAGCGCTGCCTTTTATGATGAAATTGGCCACCTTGGAGCACAAGGTCCATCTCATGGCGGCGGAAATCGAACGGACCAGGCGCCGGGTCAACTCCCTGGAATATGTCATGATCCCTTCACTGGAGGAGACCATCCGCTCCATTACCATGAAGATGGACGAGAATGAGCGCGGCAACCTGACCCGGCTGATGAAGGTCAAGGACATGATCGTTGAGCAGGAGATTGAGAAACGCCGGCGTCATATGGAGGAACGGCGCAGTCAGCTTTGATGGTTGCCAATGTCTGCCGGACACGTTTATAATGAGTCGCGAGGGGATTTGTCTGAGGGGGAATTTGACAAAATCCTGTATTTCCTAATTTGATCCCTCTCCAGTCGCATCCAATTGACCGGAGGTATTTATGGCTGATCGAAACGGCGTAAAGGTGTATTCCGAGATCGGGAAGCTGAGGCGTGTGATTGTTCACCGACCGGGCCCCGAACTGGACAATCTGACACCGCCTACCATGAAAGAATTTCTTTTCGAAGACATTCCCGACCATGTCTCAGCCGGTGATGAGCATGATCAGTTCGTCGCTATCCTGGAAGAAGCGGGTGCCGAGGTCTACCATACCAACGACATTGTCGCGGACGTGCTGGCCGATCCCGCACACCGCCAGGCCTTCCTCAACGAATTCCTAAGCGAGGCCCACGTCTTTTTGCCGTCCCTGCCGCACCTTTATGAGTATTTGCTCTCCATGGATGACATACAGAAGCTTGTCACCATTGTCATGGCCGGCTTGAGACGTGAAGAATACCGGCATAACGGAACCTCGCTCGACCTGCTCGACCGCAAGAAGATGCTGCTCTTCGATCCCATGCCCAATCTCTACTTCACACGTGATCCCATGTCGGTCATCGGCCGCGGTGTCTCGGTCAACTGTATGTGGGCGGAAACCAGGCAGCGTGAATCGCTTCTTCCTCACT
This sequence comes from uncultured Mageeibacillus sp., assembly GCA_964606165.1. GTDB lineage: Bacteria > Bacillota > Clostridia > Saccharofermentanales > DTU023 > UBA4923. The sequence continues at coordinate 114,924 of CAZSFQ010000001.1, read as the reverse complement.
ATGTCATCAAATACCATCCCTTGTTTGAGCAGGTCCCCCTCTATTTCAGCCGCGGGGAAAACGCCACCCTGGAGGGGGGCGACATCCTCATCCTCTCCAGCGAAGTCCTGGCTGTCGGTGTCTCCCAGCGAACGGAAACAGCGGCGGTCAAGACCCTGGCTCAGCGCGTTCTGACAGCTGGTGACGGTTTCCGCCATGTCCTGGTTTTCATGATTCCAGAGCGCAGGGCCTTCATGCACCTGGACACGGTCTTCACCATGGTCGACCGCGATATCTTTACCATCCATCCCGAGATCGAGGGGCCTTTGGAACTCTACGACATTACGGTCAACGCGCGGGAGGAGCTGCGGATCAAGAATCTTGGAAATAACCTGTCGTCCATTCTCAAAACCTACCTGCGCTTGAACGAGGTGGAGCTGATCCGCTGCGGCGGGGGGAGCCGGATTGATTCGCAGCGCGAACAATGGAATGACGGCGCCAATTCCCTGGCCATCGCGCCAGGCGAAGTGATTGCCTATGACCGAAACCGGGTCACTAACCGCCTGCTTCGGGAAGCGGGCGTAAAAGTCCATGAAATTGTGTCGTCCGAATTGTCCCGGGGACGCGGCGGCCCGCGATGCATGACCCAGCCCCTGTGGCGGGAAGACATCGGCTAGGCAGTCCTCAAAACGCGCCTTGACCGCTGGATTTACCTGCCCCTCCCTTTCCGGATCAGGCAGAGCTGTCTCCTTTATTTATGGTGAACCCATTTTGGGGAAATATCCATTTGATCTGCCGGCCAGGATCATTTTCAAGATCATCGCCAATATCCACGACTTGGGCAAGGCACTGGAATTTGACCAGGAAGACAAGCCCGGAAGATGGCCGCCGATGACCCGCTTGGATCAACCGGGTCGCAAGCGGCAAAAGTGCGCGGGACGCGCTGGTGCGCGTAAATTGTATTATTTTTATTTATGGGCTAGTCTTATGGCGGCTAGCAAAAATAAAGGAGATTATTCATGGCCATCAGTTTAAAAGGCAGGCATTTTCTCACGCTAAAAGACTTCTCATCCGATGAAATCCGATGGCTTCTCGACCTGGCGTCCGAGCTGAAGACGAAAAAGAGGCTTGGCATTCCCGGTGATCTGCTCAAGGGTAAAAACGTTGTCCTTCTTTTCGAAAAAACCTCGACCAGGACGCGCTGCGCATTTGAGGTGGCGGCCATGGACGAAGGGGCTGGGGTCACCTTCCTGGGTTCCGGCGATTCGCAGATGAACAAGAAGGAATCGGTCGAGGACACGGCCAGGGTACTGGGCCGTTTTTATGACGGAATTGAGTTCAGGGGCTTTGCCCAGGAAACGGTGGAAGAGCTGGCCGCCCACGCCGGCGTGCCGGTCTGGAACGGGCTGACGGATCTTTACCATCCGACGCAGATCCTGGCCGACATGATGACCATCCGCGAGTACGTGCCGAAACCCCTCAACCGGGTCAAACTGGTTTACGCCGGCGACGCCCGCAACAACATGGGCAACTCGCTCATGATCGGCTGCGCCAAGCTGGGTATGGATTTTGCCGCCTTCGCGCCACGCGGGCTGTGGCCCGATGAGGGGCTTATCGCGGAGATGAAGCTTGTGGCGAAAGAAACGGGTGGCAGCATCGAATGCTCTGAAAGCCTCGACATTGTCAAAGGCGCTGATGTCCTTTACACCGATGTCTGGGTCTCCATGGGCGAAGAGGCCATGTTCGAGGAGCGGATCCGCCAGCTGAGGGATTACCAGGTCAATATGAAAATGGTGGAGATGACCGGCAACACCGACGTCATCTTCCTTCACTGCCTGCCGGCTTTCCACGACCTCAATACGAGCATCGGCAGACAGATACATGAGGAATACGGCCTGACCGCCATGGAGTGTTCGGATGAAGTTTTCCGCAGCAAGCACTCCCGCGTCTTTGACCAGGCCGAAAACCGTTTACACTCGATTAAGGCGATCATGGTCGCCACAATCGGCCGCTGATAAAAACACGGCAAGTGTTAAATACTTAACCACGGAGGCACTTTGTGAAAAAACGTATCGTCGTCGCCCTGGGTGGCAACGCCCTTGGCAATACAGCGCAGGAACAGCGCCAACTTGTACGCCAGACGGCCGTCCCCCTCGCGGACTTAATCGCCGAGGGGCATGAACTTGTCCTGGCCCACGGCAACGGACCGCAGGTTGGCATGATCAACCTGGCCTTTGACAGCGGCGTGGTCCCGGCCATGCCCTTTCCGGAATGCGGTGCCATGAGCCAGGGCTACATCGGCTACCACCTTCAAAACGCGCTCCGCGAGGAGCTGCTGTCGCGCGGCCTGGACAGGCCCGTCGCGACCGTTGTGACCCAGGTTGTGGTGGACAAAAATGATCCCGCCTTCCAGGATCCGACCAAGCCGATCGGCTCCTTTTACAGCAAGGAAGAAGCGGAGCAGATCGCGGAGAAAACCGGCTTCATCATGAAAGAGGATGCCGGACGCGGTTACCGCCGCGTGGTCGCTTCACCGAAACCGGTCGCTGTGGTTGAAGACCGGACGGTTAACGCCCTGATCCGTGACGGTCAGGTCGTCATCACAGTTGGCGGCGGGGGCATCCCCGTGGTTCGTGAAGGAGATCATCTGGAAGGTGTGGCCGCCGTCATTGACAAGGATTTCGCTTCAGAAATACTGGCGGAGATTGTCGACGCCGATTATCTGATCATTTTGACAGCCGTTGAAAAAGTGGCCCTGCATTACGGCAAGCCGCAGGAGAAGTGGCTGGACCGCGTCACGGCCGCCGAAATGGAACAATACATGAAAGAAGGGCACTTCGCGCCCGGGTCCATGCTGCCGAAAGTGGAGGCCAGCGTTGCCTTCGCCAAGTCCGGCAAGGGCCGCACCGCCCTGATCACCTCACTGGAACGCGCCCGGGACGGGATCGCGGGGAAAACAGGGACACACATCAGTTTGTAATATTCGTTCAGCACCAAGCAGGCACCAGTTGCCAGGAGGGAGGAGGGTAGCATATGCGGGATATCAGGGTGGCCTTGTGGGGTTTCGGCGCCATGGGCAGCGGCATCGGAAAGATGATCGCCTCCAAGGAGGGGCTTGTCATCTCCGGTGTTTGCGACCGGTGGGACAAACTCATCGGTCAGGAAGTCTATTCGTATCTGGGCATTGAGCGGGGGGACCGGCCGCCCGTCATCATCACCGGTGACATCACCGAGGTTGTCCGTAATGACCTTTGCGATATCGTTATCCTGGCGACCGACTCCTTTGTCGAAGCCCAGTATGACAAACTCATCTTCTGCCTGGAGCAGGGTGTCCATATTATCTCAACCGCTGAGGAGATGGCCTGGCCCTGGGCCCAGAATAAAGAAATGTCGGACAGGATCGACGCCCTGGCCAGACAGCGCAAGGTGGCGGTGCTTGGCACGGGGATCAACCCCGGCTTCGTCCTCGACTACCTGATCCTGGCTGTGAGCGGGACCTGTGAACACGTCGAATCGATCGACGCGGCGCGGATCAATGACCTGGCTCCCTTCGGCAAGGCGGTCATGGAGGAGCAGGGTGTCGGTATTCCCGTGGAGGAGTTCGACCGCCGCATCGCTGAAGACAGCCTGGCCGGCCACGTTGGTTTCCCAGAGTCCATGGAAATGATCGCCGCCGGCATGGGAGTCGAACTGACCAGCATCGAGCAGACCCGGGAACCAATCATTACCAATGTCGACCGAAAATCGGCCTACGGGGAGGCGAAAAAAGGCCATCTGGCCGGTATCCGCCAGCAGAGCTACGGACGGACGGCGGATGGCAAGGTTTTCATCCATCTCGATCACCCGCAGCAGATCTGCCCCGAGGATGAAGGGGTCAATACCGGTGATTACGTCACCATTCACGCCGACGGCTACGATATGAACCTGTCCATCGTCCCCGAGACGCCGGGCGGGATCGGAACCATCGCCATGGTAGTCAATATGATTCCCCATGTGCTCTCCGCCAAACCGGGCCTGCGTTCCATGCTGGACCTGCCCGTGCCAAGAGCGATTTTAGGCAACTATGCCGAGCAGCTGGATCGAGACAGAAAGACAGATTTCAGGAAGGGCGATTACGCCGTCATCCAGGAGACTGTTCTCCCTGTCGGGCAGCGGGCGCCTCAGGTTCCTGAGGACACAGCCAAGACGCCCCTGATCGCCTTTACAAAAGGCTGGCTCCTTGAGGCGGCCAAGGCAGGGGAGCGTGTCCGCGTGCAAACCATGAGCGGCCGCACGGTTGAAGGCAGCCTGACCAGCCGAGACCTCGCGCCGTCGCATGATTATGGTGACTACATTCCCGAACTGCAGGTCATTCACCAGCAGGTCCGGGACATGCTGTTTGGAGGTGACGGCCGATGAAAGATATGACTTATGAAGCCGTCATGGCCAGACAAAATGAGATCATGGGCAAGGCCCTGGGGATCGATTACAGCGACTATGAAGGCGGTGGCATCGTCTTTGACTACGAGGCCATGATGGCGGATGTGGGAATCACGGTCGATGAAGTGGCCAGGATCCAAAAAGACATGGGCGTCGGCAATACGCCGCTCATGGATATGAAAAATATCACAGACCTGGCAAGAAAACTTGCCAAACCGGGCTATGGCGCCCGCATCCTGGTCAAGGATGAGGCCGCCAACCCTTCGGGAAGCTTCAAGGCGCGCCGGGCAGCTCTTTCTGTCTGGGACGCCAGGCGCAAGGGCTATGAGGGCGTCATTGCCGCGACATCCGGCAACTACGGCGCCGCGGTTGCCAGCATGGCCGCCCGGCTGGGGCTCAAGTGCATCGTCATCCAGGAGTGTTACGACAGCGGGATCAAGGGGCAGCCGGAGATTCTGGAAAAACAGCGCAAATGTGAAGCCCTGGGGGCCGAGGTTATCCAGATGACCGTAGGACCGGAACTTTTCTACTACGCGCTCAGCCTGCTTGAGGAAACCGGTTTCTACAATGCCTCCCTTTACTCCCCCTCAGCCATCGCGGGGATTGAGACCCTGGGAGTCGAGATTGCCCGGCAATGCCGCGAGGACTATGATCTCGTGCCCGAAATCGTCATGGTGACCCACGCAGGGGGCGGCAACCTGACCGGGACCGCCCGCGGTCTGATCAAGGCGGGCTTGAAGGATACCAGGGTATACGCTGCCAGCGTTGATCTTTCCGGCCTGTCCATGGCATCCGACCGCGACTTCAACCGTAAATCCTTTACCACAGGTCATACGGGATTCGGCATCCCCTTTGCCTCCCTGCCTGACCGTTCGGATGTGCCGCGCAATGCAGCACGGGCGCTCCGCTACATTGACCGCTATCTGTTGGTTAAGCAGGGTGAGGTTTTCTACACTACGGAGATGCTGGCATCCCTGGAGGGGATCGAGCGGGGACCTGCCGGGAATACATCACTGGCGGCAGCCTTCGCGCTTTCGCGTGAACTGCCTGAAAACCAGACCATTGTTGTCCAGGAGACCGAATACACAGGCGCGGGCAAGCACCCCATGCCCCAGCTGACATTCGCAAGGCAAAACGGGATTGATATTTACTTTGGTGACCCGGAGGAAGAGATCGCCGGACAGTCCATCGTGCTTCCGTCCCACCCCTCCATGATCCGCGTCCGCGATTATGACATGGGGCGACTGAGGCTGTCCGCGCTGCGCCGGATGGCGGAAGGCCGTGACCAGTGGTCCGGGGAAGAGATCCTTTACATGGCGGCCGAGATCAATCTCGGTGCCAAAGAGACCGAAGCCTTGCTCCGCGACCTTTAGGCAGAAACAAAGGGAGGGATGAGAGTGACAGATCAAAAATTTGAAGAAAGGCGAAAGCATCTGGAGGGCATGTCCGACCAGGCGCTTTATGACTATTTCTGGGAACTGGCCGGGAAGATCGTCGACCCCCTCGTCGAGGCGGGGAGGATTTATACGACACCGGCCATTGAACGCAGTATCCTTCTCCGCATGGGCTTTTCAAGCCTGGAGGCGCAGGCCATCGTCAGCGGCGCCACTGAACACCGCCTGCTTCCGCACGGCGCGGGCCATCTTGTCTGGCGTCTGTCGGAGAAACTTGGCATGGAGATCCGTGACACAGGCCTTGCCCTGGCAGAAGGCAAATACTGGAAAGAGGCGCAAGAACTCTTCGGGGAGGTGGTGTCATGAGCGGCAGGGAGAAAAAAGACCGTCTTGTGCCGGCGCGTGAAACCACCCTTTCACTCCAGCCGGATCAAAGACTGGACATCCGCAAGATCCTGGAAGGCCTGGAGGATTATCACTCGCCGCGCCGGCCCTGGCATTGGCGCGAGGAGCGCGATCAAGAGAGACAGGTGGGTGACTTCAGCTACTATGAAGTATCGAAACCGCTGAAACAGTCGGTTCCCCTGCCCGGAAGCCGCGGCTTTGGTTACATTGACCCGCAGCCTGACTGTGTGATCACGACGGAAATCGCGTCCGGACGTTTTGAAGACGATGTCCGCCGTATGCGGATGGCCGCCTGGGCCGGCGCCGACCATGTCATGGTCATCCGGACAACCGGCCAGTCCCACATCGATTCCCTGATCGAAGGGACCACCCAGGGGATCGGCGGCATTCCCATCACCAGAAAACAATGCCGGGCCACACGGCGGGCCCTGGACCTGATTGAAGATGAGGTCGGCAGACCCATCAACTACCATTCCTATGTTTCAGGGGTAGCCGGTCCCGACATCGCCGTCATGTTTGTTGAGGAAGGCGTATCCGGTGTACACCAGGATCCGCAATACAACGTGCTCTACCGCAACATCAACATGCTGAGAAGCTTCGTTGACGCCTGCGAGAGCAAGGCCATCATCGCCTACGGCGGCCAGCTGCAGATCGATGGCGCCCACAACGCCAACGCGACCGCCATGGAAGCCTGGAAGGTGATGCCGGAACTCATGGTCCAGCACGCCATCAATACTGCCTTTTCAGTCCGGTGCGGGATCAAGCCGGAGAATATTGCCCTGTCAAGTGTGCCGCCGACGGCGCCGCCGGCGCCCTGCATGCGGCTTGACCTGCCCTACGCGGTGGCCCTGCGCGATTTCTTCCGCGATTACAAGATCCGGGCCCAGCAAAACACCAAGTACATGGAGTCGGAGACACGCGAGGCGACTGTGACGCATACGCTCAACATGGTCATCTCCCGGCTGACATCGGCCGACGTCCAGTCAACCATCACGCCTGATGAAGGGCGCAATGTGCCCTGGCACTACTTCAACATCAACGCGGTCAACACGGCCCGTCAGAGCCTCAACGGCCTGGACGGCATCCGACAGATGGTGGACATCAATCGCGACGGGCCCCTGGGCGACCGTGTCCGGGAGCTCAAGGAGCGGGCCATCCTCTTCATGGAGGAGATCATTGAGGCAGGCGGCTACTACAGCGCAGTTGAAGGAGGTTTCTTCGTTGACAGCGCCGAGTATCCCGACCGCAAGGGTGACGGCATCGCGCGCGAACTCGACGGGGGAATCGGCAACGACACGCTTTACCGCCGGGCCGATGACTACTTCGCGCCTGTGTCTGTCCATTTCGGCAACAACAAGATCCCGCCCCGGTTCCAGTCAGCCAGCGAAGCGATCGGCGGAGACACCTTCGAAGATCCGTCCAAGATTCAGTTTATCGATGAGCTCGATGACTACGACAATGTCAATGTACGCATTGAAGAAAGACAGAAGTACTACGACAATACCAACCTGATCCGGCCTGAAGTTGAGTTTTTGGCCGACGGGACCCTGGTCCTGACCATGCTGCTGCCCTGCGATAAAAGACACGCGGAGGCGGCGGCCATCCTGATCGGGGAAAAAATGGGCCTTTCCGAGTGTGAGGTCATCCACAGCCAGGTCATGCATCCGGCTGAGGGCACCTACATCGAGATGAAGGGCAAGGTAGGCTTTGATATCGATTTGACGCAGCTGGTCCTGCCGGAAGAAATCGAAACCCTGTCCGAGGCGGAAATCAGGGCAGATGTCCACGAAAGCCCCCTGACGGTTGTCGCGGCCACGGTCGGGGAAGATGAGCATTCCGTCGGAATGAAAGAAATTCTGGACATCAAGCACGGGGGGATCGAAGGATTTGGGATCAAGTACCATTACCTGGGGACTTCCTGTCCCGTCGACAAGCTTGTCGACGCGGCCGTGGAGACCAAGGCGGATGCCATCCTGATCTCAACCATCATCTCCCACAACAATGTCCATTACGAGAACATGAGGAAACTGGCTGACACTTGTATTGAAAAGGGAGTTCGCGAGCAATTGATTCTGGTGGCAGGAGGCACTCAGGTTGCCAATGAGACGGCCGTTGAGTCCGGCATGGATGCCGGTTTTGGCCGCGGAAGCCACGGAATTGATGTCGCGAGTTTCCTGGTCAAGCGGCGGCGGGAAATGCGGGAGGAATCATGACCGATGAAAGTTGATCTGCTTGTCGCTGAGATCGGCAGTACAACGACAATCGTCAATGCGTTTACGGGAATCAAGGAGGGGCGCCCCCGTTTCCTCGGACAGGCAACGGCGGCGACCTCCATTCCCCAGGGGGATGTGACGCAGGGTCTCGAACTGGCCAGGCAGCGTCTCGCCTCCCGGCTGGGCCGGGAGAGTCTCGAAGCCCATGAGGTCTTCGCGACCAGTTCGGCGGCGGGCGGACTTTCCATGACTGTCCACGGCCTGGTGCCCGAGATGACGGTGCGGGCCGCGCGTGAAGCGGCGCTCGGCTCAGGCGCGGTCCTGCGCATGGTTTCATCCGGCAAACTCCGTCAACATGACCTTGAGCGCGTCCGGGCCGCCAAGCCCCGCATCATCATGATCGCGGGGGGAACGGATGGCGGGGAGCGGGAGACAGCTCTTTTCAATTTCGAAAAGCTGGCGCAAGCCATGCCGCAGACTCCCTTTTTATACGCTGGCAATGCCGACAATGACGAAGAGATCCGGGCCATGGCAGAAAGATACCGGGTCAAAGTCTATGTGACCGGGAATGTCTATCCCTCCCTTGACAATCTCAATATCGGGCCGGCCCGCATCGTCATCCAGGCCATTTTCGAGGAACACATCATTGAAGCGCCCGGGATGGCCCATATCCACCAGGCTGTGACCGGTCCCATCATGCCCACCCCAGGCGCGGTCATGGCCATGGCCGAAAGAATGTACCCGGTGCTGGGTGACCTGGTCGCCCTCGATGTAGGCGGGGCAACCACCGATGTGCATTCAGTGACAGAGGGGAGTGAAGCCCTGATCGATTTTCGGATCAACCCCGAACCCTTCGCGAAAAGGACAGTGGAAGGGGATCTGGGCGTTTTCGTCAATCGCGATCACGTTATCCAGGCCATGACTGCTGACGAGCGGGAGCAGCTTCCCGCTGACTACACGGAAGGCCTGCAGGGCGTTCCGGAAATACCGCAGGGACCGGAGGAGGAAGCCCTGATCCTTCCCCTGGTACGAACCTGCTGCCGCGAAGCCCTGGACCGGCACGCCGGCCGTATAACCGAAATTTTTACCGCGCGGGGCAGGCGCACTGTGGTCCGGGGGCGTGACCTGACAGCTGTCCAGGCCTTGATCGTGACCGGAGGCGCCCTGACCCGGCTGGCCGGCGTCACCTCCCTGGTCGCAGATCTACTGCAAAAGGCAGGCAGTGAACGGCTTTTCCCGCCTCCACAAGTGAATGTTATGATAGACAAAGACTACCTGATGGCGTCTTGCGGCGTCATCGCCAGGACCTATCCGGAAGCTGCCGTCCAGCTCCTGATGGACTCACTGACGAAATGATGACAGGAGGTAAAGATGGCATTACCAGAATTGCTGATTGATCGTTTCAAATTGAAGCACAATATCGGAACCTTGCTCAAGATGGCCGCGGCCCAGGATATCCAGATCCATTTCGTCACCAAGTGCCTTTGTGCCTGGCGGCCTGTCGTTGAAGCCATGCATGAGGCGGGCGCCGAATACTTCGCGGACGCCCGCGTCGAGAACCTTGCCACCATCCAGGACCTGGGACTGTCGCGTATGCTGGTGCGGATTCCCATGATCTCCCAGGCCATGGACACGGTGCGCTACGCGGACCTGAGTCTTAATTCGGATCTGGCCGTCATCGAGTCGCTGTCTGACGCGGCCCTTGCCCTCGACTGCATGCATGGGGTCATTCTCATGGTCGAAATGGGTGATCTGCGTGAGGGCTTCATGCCGGAGGAAGTGCTTGATGTCGCGTCGCGGGTCCTCAATTTGCGCGGTGTCTGGCTGGCGGGGATCGGCGCCAATTTCAACTGTTACGGCGGCGTGATCCCGGAAGAAAAGCAGCTGGAAGAGCTGGTCTTGCTGGCCGAAGCTATCCGCGAGCGGTTCGCCATTCCCCTCCCCATCGTTTCGGGGGGCAATTCAGGCTCTCTCTATTTACTCAAGGAAGGCCGGATGCCAAAAGGCATTACGCATCTTCGCATCGGGGAAGGTTTCCTGACGGGTGTTGAGACTTCTTACAGGCTGGCCATTGGTGATATGTATGAAGATGTCTTCACGCTGCGGGCTGAAATCGTAGAGCTCAGGCGAAAACCCTCGGTTCCGCAAGGCAAGATCGGGCCCAATTCCTTCAATGAGATTCCTGTCTTTGAAGACCACGGGAACTTGTGGCGCGCGATTCTTGCCATCGGCGAACAGGACACGCGCTGCGACACCCTCACGCCGAAAGAAGCCCATATCGGCTTCCTTGGCGCCTCAAGTGACCATATGATCCTGGATGTCAGCCTGGCCCTGCGCGATTTCAAGGTAGGCGATGTGCTGGACTTCTCCCCCGACTACGCGGCGCTCCTTCGGGCCATGACCTCACCTTATGTCACCAAGAAGCTGATCTGACGAAAGATGTAAAAATGCCATGAAGTGCTCGCAGGACAAGGATCCCTGGTATACAAAGAAGGTCTGGGCGGAGATTTCCAGAAGCGCCCTTGTCAATAATCTGGCAGTCATCCGGTCGCACATAGGCGGCCCGGGGATCGGCATGGCGCCCGTGATCAAGGGCAATGCTTACGGTCACTGTGTTGAACTCGTCGTGCCGCTTCTGGAAGAAGCGGGCATTCGCCATCTCTTTGTGGCGACCCTGGATGAAGCCATCTCCCTGCGCCAGGGCGGCGCGCGATCATCCATTTTGATTTTTGGGGCAACCAGGAGCCAGCACATCCCCTACCTCAAACGTTACCGGCTGACCCAGTCGATCGTGACAGCCGGGGAAGTGGCGGAATTTGCCCGTCAGTCCGAAAAAACAGGGGGCCCTCCGCTTGAAGTTAACATCAAGCTCGATACCGGTATGACCCGGCTGGGCTTGAAGGCAGATGAAAGGCACAGGGAGAAGACGGTACAGGTTATCCTGGCTGCCGCGCGTGAGCCGTCGCTTAAAGTGACCGGCATCTATTCGCACCTGGCAACCGCCGATTGCGACCCTGACTACGCGAAATTGCAGCGACAACGCTTCGCTGACACCGTGGACGAGGCAGAAAGACGAGGCTTTCCCCGCGTGATCCGCCATCTGGCCGCCAGCTCGGCCATCCCTCTTGGGCCTGACTATCATTTTGATCTGGTCCGTCCCGGCATCGTACTCTACGGAGGCAGGGCCGGCCCGGACAAGGAAGCCTGGCCGGGGCTCAAGCCTGTCATGACCGTTAAAAGTCTGATCGAACAGGTGGAGGGCGTGGACGCGGGAACGCGGGTCAGCTATGGCGGAACCTGGACGACGCCGGTTGATTCCGTCCTGGCTGTCATCAACATGGGTTATGCTGACGGCCTGCCCCGGCTGCTCTCCAACTGTGGTTCCTTCTTCCACAAGGGCCGGGAGCTTCCTATCCGGGGCCGCGTTTGCATGGATCGGTGCATAGTTGATGTCACCGGGCTTGACGATGTCAAGGTCGGGGATCAGGTCACCTTTTTCGGCCAGGATGAATGGATCCGCAAGGACGCAAGCGAAATCACCGATCTCTACGGTAGCATCGATTACGAACTATTTTGCGGTATCAGTGAGCGTGTGCCGCGGGTCGGTGCCGACTAATTGCAATCCCAATAAAAAACCAGCAACAGACAAACGACCGGGAGGGGGTCCGGCCGTTGTCCTATGCAAGAAGCAGAAACGAAAATTTATAATTGTATTAATCGAATCCTACCATTGCCCATTGGCTTTGTCAAGTATAAATTTGATATATAATGCATTATTATCGTGTAATCATGCATAAGAAATTGCCGGCAAGGCTTGCGAAATCTGTGCTATCCTTACATAACATCAAAGGAAAGAGGTGAAACGGTGTCTGAGAAGCACGAGGCGATTCTGGAAGAACTTTACAAGGTCGTGATCGAGCGCGCGGAAAACCCGGTATCCGGTTCCTATACCAATTACCTGCTCGACAAGGGACTTGATAAAATTCTGAACAAGCTGGGAGTCCAGGCCATTGAGGTAGCCATTGCCGCCAAGAATGGCCACAAAAGTGATATTGTCTACGAAAGCGCTGATCTGGTCTACCACCTGATCGTCCTGCTTGCCGCGTCGGCCATTCCTCTTGAAGACCTGATCGCGGAGCTTCGCAAGAGGCGGAATTATTCGGAAGAGCAGAGCGGTTAGGATACGCGGCTGTAGTAAGCGCGCAGCGAATTGACCACGGTCAGGAGCATGACTCCGGTATCGGCGAAGACAGCTCCCCATAAAGGCGTGATGCCCAGAGCCCCCAGAGCCAGGAGAATGGCTTTGACAGCCAGGATGACGGCGACGTTCTCATGGACGCGCCGTTTTGTTTTGCGGGCGATGGAGACCGCGTCGGGAATGCGTTCCAATTCATCGGTCATGATGACGACGTCAGCCGCCTCGACCGCGGCGTCCGAGCCCAGCCCGCCGATGGCGATGCCGACATCGGACCGGCGAAGAACCGGCGCGTCGTTGATGCCGTCACCGACAAAGGCTGTGCGCCCCCCGGTCAGTTCCTGCAGGCTTTCAACTTCTCTTATCTTGTCTTCCGGCAGGAGTTCCGAGGCGACCAGGTCGGCACCGATGGCCTTGCCGGCCCCAAAGACAGCCTCCTCCCGGTCGCCCGACAGGACGGCGATCGAGGAGGTACCCTGATGCCGCAAGCGGCTGACCGCCTGGACAGCGCCCTGTCTCAAGGTGTCGGAGGCGAATAAGCTGCCAAGCCACCGCTCCTCCCTGGCGATATGTATGGTGGATCCGGAATGATCATTATTGGCTTCCATAATCCCTTCCACGCCAAACATCTCCATTAATCTTCCGTTGCCGGCCAGGATTTGCTGTTGACCGGCCCTGGCCACCATTCCGTGTCCCGCGATTTCCTCAAAGTCAGTGACCGCGTCAAGAGCAGGAGTCTCGTCCGCCACATCAAGAGATTCCTTCTTGAATCTTCGGACGGCATCGGCGACCGGGTGAGTCGAGTGCTCTTCAATGGCCGCCGCCAAAGCCACCAGCTCGCCCGAAGAAACGCCGGGCGCGGTCACCAGTCCGGTGATCCCGAATGTGCCGTCTGTCAGCGTACCTGTCTTGTCGAAGATGACCGTGTCCAGATCAGTCAGAGCCTCCAGGTACTGGCTGCCCCGGATATAGATGCCACGGCGCGAGGCGTTGCCCATCCCCGCGATGTAGGCGAGCGGCACCGAGATAACCAGGGAGCAGGGGCAGGAAATGACCAGGAAGCTAAGAGCCCGGTAGACCCAGACGCTGATGTCCAAGCCGAACGCCAGCGGAGGAAAAAGGGCAATGCCGATCGCCAGAAAAACGACAAGGGGAGTATAAATACGGGCGAACCGTTCGGTGAACATTTCAACCCGGGTTTTCTTCTGGCCAGCTTCCTGGGCCAGCTCCATGATCCGCATGACAGCTGAGTGATTTTCGTCGCGGATGACGGACAGGGTCAGAAGCGCCGCTCCATTGATGGCGCCTGCCATGACTTCATCTCCCGCCTCAAGGGATACCGGCCTTGATTCTCCGGTAAGCGCAGAATAGTCAACCGATCCGCCCTTATTTTCCAGCCGGCCGTCGAGAGGAATCCGCTCACCCGGATAAACAAGAATCCGGTCGCTGGGCACAATGCTGGCAGGACTCTTATCCACAACACCCTCCTCAGTGACCAGGTGGGCGGTGACGGGCCGGATCCGGTTCAGGGCGTCGATGGAACGCCTGGTCCGGTCGACAGCGCGGTGTTCCAGCTCCTCACCGACCAGGTAAAGGAGCATGACCGCAAAACCTTCGGCGTACTCACCGATGACGAAGGCACCGATGGTGGCGACTGTCATCAGGAAGTGTTCGGAAAAAAGATGGCCGCGAAAAGCACCGGCAAATGCCTGGATGATCACGCCGGTTCCGACGATCAGGTAACCCGCAAGGAAAAGCAAAAAGGAAGTCGTGCCGTAACCACGGGCCAGCAGACCACCGGCGAAGAGAAGGACGCCCGCCAGGATCCTGATCCAGGGTGCGGTCAAACGCCCGAGCAGCGGGTACCGCCCGAGAAAACCATCCAGCGAAATGGCCTGATCGGTCCGGCAGTGGCCGCAGGTGGGGCCTGCTCCCAGATCACAGCTCCCGCTTGAGCACGATCCTCCCTGGTCAATCATCATTTTACCTTTCACTTTCTGCTTCTTCAGCCAGATGCTCACTGCCGACATCCAGGATGGTCTTGACGTGATCATCCATCAGGGAATAATAGATCACCCGCCCCTCACGGCGATTCCGGACCAGCCGGGCTCCCCTCAGGATTCGCAGCTGGTGGGAGACTGCCGACTGCGACATGGCCAGAAGGGCGGACAGGTCACAGACACACAGCTCCGAATGACCTAAAGCCTGCAGGATACGGACACGGGTAGGGTCTCCGAAGACCTTGAAGAGCTCAGCAAGTCCCGCGGTTCGATCTTCCCGGGGCAGGAGCTCGAACACACGGCGGACCGCTTCCTCGTGAATCAAGGGTAGATCACAGAACAAATCCTGATCATCCGGTTGGCGAGCCATGACTGCATCCTCCAAGTCAATATTTTGATATATGAGCATATGTTCATATATATGATACACCTCAAGGGCTAAAATACAAGCCTGTAACGGAATGACTTTCAGTGAAAAAGGATTTGCACAAGCGCCCAAATGATGCTAATATACCAGTTGCGCCTTTTGCTGCATCAATCATTCGGGCTGGACCCGTCAAACAAGGAGATAGACAATGGCCAGATGTGAAATTTGTGACAAACACATGTTTTTTGGCAGAAAAATCAAGATTACGCGTTCGCAGATTTCGGGCCGCGGTCTGCATCGGCAGCGCGCCAATGTAAAAAAAGTACATGTGGTGGTTGACGGGGTTCCCAAAAGAATGAATGTCTGCACCCGCTGCCTGCGAAGCGGAGCCGTCGAGCGCGCCTGAGCCGGCTTTAATTCAAACAAAATGGAGGCTGACCCTCTGGACACCAGACAGGTGGGGGCAGCCTTTTTTGTGCCCTGCTTTTTTTCCTGATCCCGGACTGGTCCGAGTCACCTTCCTTATTAAAAATCAGAAGTCAGCTCATTCAGGGACCGGTGTCTTTTTGTAATACTCCAGAAGGGGGACAAGGATTATGGCTGCCAGACCCGCCGTGAATCCGCCGTTGTAGAGGTTGAAGCCTCCGTGCAAGGCGGGCATGTAAGTGACCAGGCCCGCGTGCAGGGCGCCGGCCGCCAGTCCCCAAAACCAGCCGCCCCGGCCGCTGATGGGTGAGAGGCAGGTGGCAAAACAGACACCAACGACAATGGCCTGGGCTCCCAGGGTCCACACGGCCGCGATCGAAACCAGGGCGTAACCGGCCATGATGGGGAGGACATTGATCAGGTGACTGCCCGTGGCCGACAAGCAGGCCAGGCAGAGGATGGAGGTCACTGTGGGGCCGGTAAAGGGCGCTTTGACCACAATCATATAGAGGAGGGCCATGAGGCCCAGAAGCCCGAAATTAATAAAAACTCTGGCTGCCCCCTCCCGGGCCAGAAAGTCGCACTTGTAACCGCTTTGCCTGAGAAGATTCCCGTATCCCCTGAAAGATCTGCCATTCAGAAGGATTCCCGCCAGCAGGGTCGCGGCAAACAAGGAGGCCAGGAAGAGGGGAAAGAAAAGTGGGTAGCCTGGGGACAGGACACTGTTCAGTTGATAGCCGGACACTAGATCCAGAGGTGCCAGGACCAATGTTTTGTAGACGGCGAAAAGAATCAGGCCCAAAAGACCGGCAGTCAGGCCCGCGTTGAAAAGACTGTGCCCCTTATGCATGCCAGCCGTGTGAGCGGCAAGGGGAGGGAAGATGAAGCCCACCAGCAGGCCAAGAAGGAGGGCCAGGGGGATGCCGATCAGGAGGGAATAGTCGTGGTAGCGGGGAAAGAGGACCTCGCTGACCAGGGGGGCCAGGGAGCAGGCGAAAAGCGACATATTGACGTAATTGCGAAAGGGCTGCCTTTTAATCTTGGAGAAAAGCCAGGTGCCCAGGATCAGGGGGAGCACATTCAGGCAGTTCTGTCCGAAAAAGGCGTAACCCAGGGTGAGAAAAAAGGCAGAAAAAGACGCGCCGGTCGCTGGATCCCCTGAAAACTTCATGAGCGCCCAGGACAGGAGCCCGAGAAGACCCGCATTGAGCAGGGCTCCGTTGAGTCCGCCCAGGGCGCAGGCGTCGGTAGTCAGTATCTGCGGGCTGGTGAGTATCTTCAGAAAACCGGGTATAAGCTGATCGACAGGGCCCGCGAAAGGGGCAGCGAGCAGGAAGAAGAGCGAAAAGACCAGGAAAAATAAATGGACGATCCGGGTGTCGGATTTCAGGAGAGCGGACCCCCGGGGCAGATGATCTTGTTTCCCTGCTTGTCTATTGCCATTTGGATCCAACATCTGCATGCACTGCCCCGTGAGGTTTTCTCTTCGTTTCCTATGGTTTCTAGGCGCTGGACTCCCCCGGTCCGCCCAGCAATCCTTCACGGATGGCGTTTGTCGGGCAGACTTCAATGCATTTGCCGCAGTGGATGCACTTGAGCTGGTCGATTACGGCCAGGTTGTCTTCAATGACGATGGCATCGACGGGGCAAACGCGTACACAGCGTCCACAGGCAATGCAGCCGACCGTGCAGGCCTTTCTCACAACCTTGGGCGGCCAGTGATTGGAGCAGGTCACGTTGGTGGCCAGCTCATGCTTGGGGATCATGTGGATGATGTGCTTGGGGCAGGCATCAACACATTTGCCGCAGGCCGTACAGTTATCGTGGTTGACATGGGCGATGCCGTTTTCCAGGTAGAGCGCGTTGAATTCGCAAACGGCGACGCAGTCCCCGAACCCCAGGCAGCCAAAGGTACAGGAGTTGGGTCCCGAGAAAAGTCCCGCCGCTTCCGCGCAGTGCTGGGGTCCGGTGTACTCGTAGCGCTTGTGGGTATTCTTGGTCGTTCCCTGGCAAAAGACATTGGCGACCATTGGGATGACGGTGCCGGCCTCAACGCCCATGACCTCGGCAACGGCCGTGGCCGTGTCCTGTCCGCCCGCGGTGCAAAGCGTGGTCAGGGGCTCAGAGCCGTCCGCCAGGGCTGCCGCGTAGGCGGCGCAGCCGCTGTATCCGCACCCGCCGCAGTTAATGCCAGGCAGGACATCCTCCACCAGCTTCTGAAGAGGGTTGGTCTCCACGTGGAAGAAGCGGAAGACGAGCAGGATAACGACGCCCGCCAGAAGTGAAACTCCCGCGCCGACAAGGGCCGGCAGGAAGATTGGGTTTGTCAAGAGTGATAAGATCATCAAATTCCTCCGATCATGCCGGCCTATCCGAACAGGTTCTCAATCACGCCTTTGAATCCCATGAAGGAGACAGAGACGATTGCTGCTGCCATCAAGGTGGAGGGAAGACCCTCCATAAAGGACGGAATATCGGCTTTTTCCATTTTCGCCCTGACGCCCGCGAACAGGAACATGGCCAGCATGTAACCGACGCCCGCGCCCAGAGAGGACATCATGGCAGCCAGGAATCCGTAGGTTTCCTGGATATTGATCAGCATGACACCCAGAATGGCGCAGTTGGTCGTGATGAGGGGCAGGTAGATTCCCATGGCCCGGTAAAGGGGCGGGAAGGCCTTGCGGATAACAGCCTCCAGAACCTGGACGACTGAGGCGATCACCAGGATAAAGACGACGGTCTGAAGATAGCCCAGGCCCACCGGGTCGAGGAGATTCCAGTAGATGGGGTAGGTGACCGCTGTCGCGACCAGCATGACGAAAATCACCGCGACGCTCATCCCCATCGCGTTCTTGACGCTTTTGGTCAGTCCCAGGAAGGAACAGACGCCCAGGAACCGCGAAAGGACAAGGTTATCGATCAGGATAACGCTGAATAAAATTACGAAAAATTCTTTCATTAGTTCTCCTCACTTTCAACCGCTTGCTTGGGCGCTTCATCTTTCGCGGCGAAAGCGCCAGGCTCCTTGACCGCAGGAGGAACGGCATCAAGTGCCGGTGTCTTGGAGCGGCGCGGGCCGTCCAGAACCTCCGTCACATCATAGACGGCGTCGGTACGCTCGCTGATGCTGCCGGGGTAGCGGTCACGGGTCATGGTCCGCTGGGGACGCTGGGCGTAAAAACGCTTATTAATTTTCTCTGTGACGGCCACCATGATCCCGTAGATGGCAAAGCCGCCAGCGGGGAGGGCGAAGATCATCATGGGCTGCAGGCCGCCTTCCTGGATCCAGGGCATGGCCAGGCCAAAGAAGGTGCCCGCTCCCAGTACTTCGCGAAGACCGCCGATAGCCAGAAGAGCCAGGGTAAAGCCCGCCCCCATGCCCAGGCCGTCAAGGGCGGAGACCAGGATGCCGTGGTTATTGGCGAAGGCCTCAGCCCGGCCCAGGATGATGCAGTTGACGGTAATCAGGGGAATGAAGATCCCCAGGGCCTCGTTCAAGCCTGGCAGGTAGGCCTGGAGCAAAAGGTGCAGGATGGTGACCAGGCTCGCGATGATGGTGATATAGGCGGGGATCCTGACCTTGTCGGGAATGACTTTGCGAAGCAGGGAGATGACCACATTGGATAGGAGGAGGACCGCTGTCGACGCGATTCCCATCCCCAGCCCGTTGTAGGCCGTCGTCGTGACGGCGAGGGCGGGGCAGGTTCCCAGCATGAGGATGAGCAGGGGGTTTTCTTTAAAGACACCCTTGGTAAGCTCATAGCCGGCTGATCGTTTTGTTGCCATTAGTGGCCTCCTTCCTGGAAGGATCCATAGACTGCCGAGGCTGCCTGAATTGCCTGGACGACGGCATTGGATGAAATGGTGGCGCTGCTGACTGCGTCGATGTCATCGAAGAGTTCGTCCACCTGGCGTCCGATGAATTGATCCGTGAAGTCTTTTTCTCCGACCGGCTGGCCGATATCGGGTGTTTCGCCGGAAGCGTCGACCAGAAGTCCGGTGATGCGGCCGGAAAGATCAAGGCCGACCGTGACCGGCAGGGGGCCGTTGCGGCCCTCACCCGTGACCCGGACGATCAGGCCGGCCCTGTCGCCGCTGGTCTCTCCCAGGGCGAACTTGATGCCTGTGCCTTCCGGGGCTTCCATCCCGTCAATTTCGGCTTCCACAAGCTCTTCTTCCGCGTCCGGGAAGAGGACCTGGAGCTCGCTCACTTCTTCGGCTGGTTCTTCAGCCTGGCCGGTCATCAGGTCACTGAAAATCTTTGAAGCCAGCTTGACCGAGCGGATGACCGAATTGGAGGAGATGGTGGCATCGCTGATGATGTCCACATCCTCGAATGAATCGTCCGCGGGCCTGCCGACAAACTGGTCGGTGTATTCTTTCTCACCAACCGGCTGACCGACTCCGAAGGTTTCTTCAGAGGCGTCCACGATCAGGCCGAGGATCTGGCCGGACAGGTCGAAGGCCACCTCAGCCGGAACCGGTCCGTGGTAGCCGTTCTTGGCGACCTCGATCAGAAGGCCGATTGTCTTGCCATCGGCGTCCACCGCCCGGGTCAGGCTCCGGAAACCGTCATAGTCTTCGGCCGTCAGATCCACTAGGACAGCTCCCGGGATCTGACCGACGGCCTCTTCCAGGCTCTCAACCGGGAAATCGACTGCATCAGGGAAGAAGTCTTCCCTGGTGGCTCCGCCATCATCCGCGCCCTCAAAGCCCAAAATGGCATTGAAGACCGAGGAGACGAGCTTGACCGACTTGATGACAGAACCCGATGAAATGGTTCCGCCGCTGACCATATCGATCCCGGCAAAGGTGTCGTCGGTTGCCAAACCGATGAACTGGTCGGTGAAGGAACTTTCACCTACGGGGGATCCGACGCCTGCCGTCTCACCGGAAGCGTCGACTACGATGCCCGAGATTCTCCCCGCCATGTCGATACCGGCCATGACCGGTACGGGTCCCTTGTAGCCGGAGCTGGCCACTTCGATGATAAGGCCGATCGTTTTTCCCTCACGATCAACTGCCCGGGTGACGGCCTTGACGTCGGAAAACTCGGAAGCATTGAGATCAATCATGGACGCACCGGGGATGGCGGCGACCAGTTGGGCCAGACTTTCCTCCGGGAACTGGACCGCGTCAGGGAATAGGGCTTTCTTGCCCGCGTTGGCCGCTTCCAGTTTTTGGGCCTCGATGGCGTCCGCTGTCATGGTGGCTGTAAGTGCCAGGAGCGCGACGCAAACGGTGCAGATAATGACCAGGATCAAAACGGGCATGGGCCCCCGTTCGATGACAGGAGTCTTCCCGTTTGCTTGTTTCTTATTTTTTGGCATGTTTAACACCTCCGAGAGCCGTTGGCGCAGTCCAGCGCTCGATATGCGGCGTCAGGATATTCATGAAGAGAATGGCGAATGAAACGCCTTCCGGCATGGGGCTGTAGATCCGCATGAGGCCGGTCAGAAGACCTGCCCCCACCCCGAAAATGATTTTCCCCACCAGGGTCGTCGGCGTTGTTACATAGTCGGTCACCATGAAGAAAGCGGCCAGGATCAGCGCGCCGGACATCAGGTGCAGGAGCGGGTCGGCGCCGGTCGCCCAGGTAAAGAGGACGGTCGTGCCGATAAAGGTCAGCGGCGCCCAGATATCGATAATCCCGGTTACCAGAAGAAAGATACCTCCAACCAGCAAGGCGGCGATGGATGTCTCACCGATGCAGCCCGCGTGGTTGCCCAGGAAAAGATCCAGGAAGGAGGGTGCCGCGGCGCCGGACAAGGGCGTGGCCTGGGTGACCAGGTCGATGCCGGGCAATTTTTCTGCGACAGAGAAGGTAGCCACCTGGTTGGTAAAGGAGACGAAGAGGACGATCCGGGCCGTAACGGCCGGGTTGGCGAAGTTATCGCCCAGGCCTCCGAACATCTGCTTGACGACGACGATGGCCACAAAGTTACCGGTAATCAGGACCCAAAGGGGCGTGTTGGCAGGGAGGCTGGCGGCCAGGAGCAGGCCCGTCACAAGGGCCGACAGGTCGCCGGCGGTTTGTTCCCGTTTCATGATGACGCGCGAGAGCGCCTCAAAGCCGACTGAGGCCGCCGCGCTGATGACGAAGAGCATGGGTCCGGCCAGTCCGAAGATGAAGAAGGAAGCGACGATCACCGGCACCAGGGCGATGATGACATGCAGCATGACGGAACGCGTGGTGACGCGGTCGCGTATATGCGGTGAAGCGGAGACATGAAGCATTACGATTTCCCTCCTTTTTCGGTCGAAGCCGCCGCGGCAGCTTGCACCAGGGCCTTCCCGTTGCGGATGTTCTGGACAAGATAGCGTTTGGCGGGACAGACGTAGGAGCAGCTTCCGCACTCAATGCAAGTCAGGACATGGCGTTCGTTCAGCTCATTCACGCTGAGCGCGCGGGCGGCCTTGTCGAGCGCCATGGGCATCAGCTTCATGGGGCAGGCCCGGATGCAGCGTCCGCATAGGATGCAGGCCGATTCTTCCGGCAGGATAGCATCTTTCTCGTCAAAGATGAGGATGGCGTTGTTATGCTTGACGATGGGCCGCGTGAGTTCGTCGACGGCGATACCCATCATGGGTCCCCCCATGATGATTTTCCCGGGCGCTGTCTTGGTTCCGCCCGCCTTCTCGATGACTTCTTCAATCATGGCACCGATGGGAACTTCAAAGTTGCCGGGTTCCGCGACGGCGCTGCCGTCCACGGTAATGACCTTTTTTATAAGCGGCATGCCGGTTTTCAGGTAGCGGGCCAGAAAATGGAGTGTTGAGACGTTATGGACGATTACACCGACGTCGCAGGGCAGGCCTCCCTCGGGAACTACCCTGCCGTTCAGCAGGTGTATCAGAACTTTCTCGGCTCCGGTCGGGTAGGCAGTTTTCAGTACTTTGAGGACCATGCCGCCCTTGGGCCAGTCGGGGTCATCCTTTTTCCTGTCGATGGCTTCCCGCAAGGCTTTTGCGCCGTCCTTCTTGTTGTCTTCAATACCGAAAATCACCTGGTCAAAGCCGCACCATTTGGCAGCAGCCAGGGCCCCATCAACCACCTCGCCGGCATTGTTGCAGCAGACGGCGCAATCAGCAGTGATATAGGGCTCACACTCAGCCGCGTTGACAATCAGTGTGTCGACCGGCTTGTCGGCCGGGGGGTTGAGCTTGACATGGGCGGGAAAGGCCGCGCCGCCAAGGCCGACCAGGCCAGAGTCACGTACCGCGGCAAGGAAACTCTCCTTGTCGGTGACGACAGGAGGCTTGACCCCGGGGCTGACGGTATCCAGGCCGTCAGGGATAATGGTGACGTATTTGGCCAGGCTGCCATCACTCCAGATCTCATCGCTGATGGAGGCGACCTGGCCGGAAACGCTGGCGTGGACCGGGACACTCCAGGCCCCGGTCGGCTTGCCCAAGGGCTGCCCGACGTCGACGTGATCACCTTTGGCGACAATGGCCTCGCATCCGGGGCCGATCTGCATGTTAAGCGGGATGGTTACTTTTGAAAAGCCGGAAAGCGGTTTAATCGCCATTCCGACTGTGTTCTTGTTGTCTTTCGGATGGATGGCCCGGGACAAACCAAGCAAGTTCATTCTCATCTTTCTCTTCCCTACTCCTCTTAGCCGTTCGGGTCATCTGCCGGACTTCCCGGCATGGTGGCACACGCTTACGGGTACTCTTAAAAATCCTTTAATAGTGTAAGGCAAGTATTCCGGTATTTCAATATCGAATTGGACCACATGCTTGAAAAGATACCTTCTGTGCTAGAATCAGTTGAAATTAAGCGCGCGAAGAGTGATCCATGCAAAAAGAAAAACAGCTTGACTTGCTAAAAGGCCGGATTCTTCCCACTGTGGTGAAGCTGGCCATGCCCATCATGGCCACCTCTTTCGTTGGTTTGGCCTATAACCTGACCGATATGTTCTGGGTATCATCGCTGGGTGAGCGGGCGGTCGCCGCTGTCGGTTCGGCGGGCATTCTCTTCTGGCTGGTTGAGAGCCTGTTCGCCCTGCCGCGTATTGGCGGCCAGGTCCTGGTCGGCCAGTCCCTGGGGGCAGGTGATATTGAAGAAGCCAGGGGATGGGCCCGCGCGGCGCTTCGGACAGGTTATCTGATGGCGGCGGCCCTGACCCTTGTTTTTGTCTTCCTCCAAAGCCCCTTGACATCGATTTTTCACTTCAATGATCTGGAGACCATCGTACGCACAGAGACTTACCTGTGGATCGTCGGCCTGGGTATGATCGCCCGTGTCGGCGGCAGGCTTTACAGCGCCATCCTGACCGCTTCCGGCAACAGCTTCACTCCCTTCGTCATCTTCGTCACGGGACTTGTGCTCAATATGTTACTTGACCCTCTTTTCATCCTTGTCTTCAAGATGGATGTCGCGGGTGCCGCGATCGCAACGCTCCTGTCTGAAACAACCGCCTTCATCCTCATGCTGGCCGCCGTCAGGCGCAATGAGTATTTTGCCCGCCTCCGCCTCTTCAGCGGCCCGGTGGAGATCCATCGTCTCAAGCCCATCGCCAAGCTGGGAGCTCCTGTCGCTATGCAGTCGGGCGTTCACGCCATCGTCACCATCCTGATTTCCCGCCTGGTCGTCCGCTTCGGCGACCTGGCTGTGGCCGCGCAAAGGCTGGGCGCCCAGATTGAAAGCATTTCCTGGATGACAGCTGACGGTTTCGCCGCGGCGGTCAATGCCTTCATGGCACAAAACTTTGGCGCGGGAGAACACCGCCGTGTCCGCAGGGGGTATTGGTCCGGCTTCTGGCTGGTATCCGGCATTTGCACGGTCACCTCTTTGATTCTCCTGCTTTTCGGCGCTCCCATCATGACCATTTTCTTCAAGGACCCCCTGGCTCTCGGACACGGCGCCGATTATCTGCGTATCCTGTCCGCTTCCCAGCTCCTTATGGGGATCCAGCTTCTGACCAGTTCCGCCTTCGCGGCGCTTGGCCAGTCCCTGGTGCCCTCCATTGTGGTAACCGGACTCATGGTCTCGCGGATCCCGCTCGGCACTTATCTTTCGGGCACTGCTCTGGGCGTCAGTGGGATCTGGTGGTCCTTTTCCATTACGACCAACCTGGCCGGACTGGCTCTGGTCATCGCCTTACCCTGCTACATGCGTCACCTTGAGAGGCGGCCGGTCACGGCAATCGCGTCATATGAACCGGACGCCTAGGGCGACTTGCGGCTGATCGCGCCTTTATGCTATGATTGTCCGGCGTGCGACGCCAAGGGGAGGAACAGCAATGAAAGCTGCGCAGATCATATTCATCATTCTTGATATCCTGGCCTGCATCGGCCTGATCGTGACGGTCATGATGCAGGAAAGCAAATCCAAGGGACTTGGAGTGCTTTCAGGTGATTCCGGCAGCTCCGATACCTTTTACGGCAAGACAAAAGGCCGCACCAAGGAAGGCATTCTGAAGAAGCTGACAACCGGCTTCGCCATCGCCTTTGCTGTTTTTACACTGGTCCTCTATCTTCTGACAGGACGCGGCGCCTGACCGGCTCCGTTTTTTACCGGAAGATCCTAAGGAGAGCCTCGCGGCTCTTTTTTTATCCACACCCATGACCCGGACGGCGGGAGGGATAAGTCAATGAAATTTGCGGTTTCAGCGCTGGGCTGCAAAACAAATCAATACGAGATGGACGCCCTGGCCCAAAAACTTTGCGGTTACGGTCTGACGCCGGCCGCACCCGGGGAGCGGGCGGATATTTATGTCCTCAACACCTGCGCAGTGACGGGCGAGGCGGAAAGAAAATCCCGCCAGATCCTGCGGCGTTTTCGCAGGGAAAACCCCGGAGCCCTCATCGTGGCCTGTGGCTGCTACTCCCAGCTTGATGACCTGGCCTCGCTGGCAGACCTGACGTCGGGAACCAGCCTTCGCGATCAGCTGCCGGAGCTGATTCTCGGGGCCCTCAAAGGAAAGACGGATCTTCCGGCCAGCATGATTCAATCTTCATTGTCAGGAGCCGTCTACGAGGAGCTGGGCGCCACAGCGGTGCCAGAGGAAACGCGGGCCTGCCTGAAGATTCAGGACGGCTGCGACAACCGCTGCGCCTACTGTGCCATTTGTCTGGCGCGGGGGCCGGCCAGGAGCCGGTCCATGGAAAAGATACGCGGGGAAGCGGAAGATCTTGCCCGGCGGGGCTTTTCCGAGATCGTCCTGACGGGGACCAATATCAACGCCTATGGAATCGACTTCAAAGGGGGCGGTCAGGCAGCCGGTCTGGCGGATGTCCTGGATATGCTGGACAAGGTGGACGGAATCAGGCGGATCAGGCTTGGCTCGCTCGAATCAGGAACCATCACCCCGCAGTTTATGGCTCGTGTGTCGGGTCTTCGTCACCTTTGCCCCTCCTTTCATCTTTCTTTGCAAAGCGGCTCGGACCGGATACTGAAGGCCATGAGGCGAAGAGACACAAGCGCGCAATTCCGGGATGCCGTCGGGCGGATCCGGGCATGCTTTCCCTGGGCTGGGATCACGACGGATCTGATCGTCGGTTTCCCGGGGGAGACGGATCGCGATTTCGAGGAAACCGTTGCCTTCTGTCATGAAATAGGCTTTTTGAGAATCCATGTCTTTCGTTTCTCGGCCAGGCCGGGTACGGCCGCTTCCGCCATGACCGGCCAGGTTCCTGAAGAGCTGGCCGCCTTGCGGTCCTTGATCCTGCACAAGACCGCGTCTGAACTGGCCGCCCGGGCCATCAGGGCCCGGCTGGGTCAGACCCGGGACCTTTTGGTTGAGCGGATCGACCAGGAAGGAAAGGCACTGGGATATACCCCCGAATACATCCAGGTCAAAGGAGGGCCTGCCGGCCCGCAAACCGCAGCCTTGCGGCGGGGGCAAATCAGAGCCGCGCGCATAGTCGGCCTTGAGGGAGATATGGCGCTGGCGGTGATCGCCTAAACGGTTTTTGGCCTGGCAACGTGGTAAACTTGAGCAGGAGGTAGTTATGGAAGAACAGGATACGAATCGTTTTGAAATAGGCAGCGAAAAACGCCTTGCCGCCCACCAGATTATGGCTGAGGTAATGAAAGCGCTCGAGGAAAAAGGTTACGACCCGATCAATCAGCTGGTCGGTTACTTTCTTTCGGGGGATCCCACTTACATCACCAGCCACCTTGGTGCCCGCGGAGTGATCCGCCGCCTGGAGCGGGATGAACTGCTTGAAGTCGTCATCAGGGATTACGTCGACCGCCTCTGAGGTGACGCGCCGGCGCGTTTTGGGCATTGATTTCGGAACCCGCCGGATCGGCGTTGCCTTGAGCGACCCGCTGCGTTTCCTGGCGCGGCGCCTTGTAACCATCGACCGGGTCCGCGGTGACGGCGAGGGCCCTGTCAGCGAAATTGCCGCCTTGTGCGAGGAGCATGATGTGGACACCATCGTGGTCGGCTTCCCGGCCCGGACCGACGGGAGGGATTCGGAAACAGGCGCGCTCGCGTCGGCTTTCGCGGACGCCTTGCGTCAGGCTTCTGACTGCAGGGTTGAACTCTATGATGAACGGTACACATCGGTTCTGGCTTCCCGGGTAATCGTCGAAACCGCCAGTAAAAAGAAAAAAAGGGATAAGAGCCTTGTCGACCGCATCGCGGCTGAGATCCTCTTGCAGGATTGGCTTGACCGTGAGAGGGGGGGTCTGACAGCGGGCCCCTGCGGATCGTGATATAATGCCTTCGATCACCGCGCCTGTCGGATGACGGACCGCGTGTGAAAAGCAAATAACTCCTTGGAGGAATCAAGCAATGAAGAAATTACAGGTACTCTACATGTCGGAAGATGAGCATGACTGTTGTTGTGAAGAAGGTGTCGATGAGCTTTTTGACGAGGACGCCTATGTCGTTTTGACCGATACAGAAACAGGAGAAGACTACTCTTTCATCATGGCGGATACCTTTTCCCATGAAGGGGAGGAATATTGTGTCCTGGTCGATCCATCCGAAGGCGACGAAGACGAGATGAGCTTGTTCTTCATGAAGTTTGTGGCCGGGGATGACGGGGAGGAAGTCCTCGTAGGTCTCGAGGACGACGAGGACGAAGCTGTCTACCAGGCCTACCAGGCCCTGCTGGAAGAGTGCGAAGATGACGGAGACTTCCCGGAAGCGTAAACAGCCGCGCGAACGCCCGCTTCGGGAAAGTGACCGGAGGAGCGCGGGGGACGGCGTTCTTGCCATCATTGTGGATGAGCGGAGCGGCCGCGAGTATTATGTGTCGCTCCTGGACTCCTTTTCGATCGGGGGGCAGACCTACACCGTTATGTATAATTACGAACCGGATGACGGCAAAAGGGCCAGCCCCGAAGTCGTCATCATGCGTTCGTGGAAGGATGAAAACGGTGAGCACGTCTTTTCTTCCGTCACAAGCAGGAAAGAACTTGATCGCGCCTTTGAGTATTTTTTTGAACGGTATACCGGCTCGATCGCCCGCCCCTAGCTGACCCGCTTCCTATAGCCGGGCTTGTGGATGGAGCCAGCCTGCCATGGTGCAAAACACAGAACAATACGTACACAGCACACAGGAACCTGCGGTTGGTATGTTGCCGCCAGCCGGCGGCAGGCGGGTCACGGCCCGAACCTTTCTCGCGCCCTTACTTTTTATGCTGCTGCATCACGCCGTCCTGAACGGCATTTCCCTTGCCCGCACTTTCTCCTATCTTTATTCCAACCCGTCGCTTCAGGCCGAACTCCGAGAAAGCGCGGCCGACAGCGCGGTTATGCTGCGGATCCTGGTCGAAAGCGGTGCCATGATCTACGCTTCGCTGCTCGGCATGGTCATCCTGATTCCCGTATATACTTTCTATTTGTACCGGCGCAGAAAGAGACTGGACCTGTCCGTTCCCTTTGAGCGCGTGACCTGGGTCCAATCCCTGAGCTCGGTTGCCCTTATCCTGGGGGCCCTGGGTCTGACCCAGCTGTGGATGGCCATCCTGGCCTCGTTCGATCCGGCATCGGCCCTGGGCCGTCTCTTTGCGGACTACATGGAAAAGATGGTCCTGTTTGACGCCGCGTCCTCGGTGTCCGCCCTCGATTTCATCGCGACGGTACTCCTGGTCCCGGTCGGTGAAGAGCTTCTTTTCCGGGGCATCGTCCAGGGAGAATTGCGCAAGGCTTTTCCGGCTTCCGTTTCCGTAGTGGGGACGACCCTTCTATTTGCCCTCTTCCACCTTGATCTGATCCAGGGCTCCTATGTCCTGATTGCCGGCTTTGCCTTGACCATGGCCTATCATCTGACCCGCAATATCGCGATCCCGATCGCCATGCACGCCATCTTCAATTTCATTGGCTCCGGCTGGCTTGTCCGCTTGACGGGAGCAGGGGAGCGGGCGGAAGAAATCATTGTCTACGTACTCTATGCCTTCGTGCTGATCGGCCTTGCCGGCATGCTGGTCCTGCGAAAGACAAGCAGGAAGAGGGATGAGGCGGCGGTTTGAGGTGGCACGTTTCCGATTGATTCCAAGAAGCCTGAGACGGAGGACCGTCCTGACCACTGCGGTCGTCTTGCTGGTCATCGCTGTGGTCGTGCTTTCCATTGTCTGGCAGGCGGCGGGGATTTTGGGGAGCCGGCCGGCGTCTCATGTCCGTGTAAGCGATAAAGCGGCCAGCCAGCTTGTCCTGACCGGCACCGGCATCAATTTGACCGGCCTGCCCTCGACCAATCTCGTCACCGGCGGGTCCTTCTCGCCCCTTACACACCACGCTCACTATTTTGCCAATGACGGCAAGGCGGATGAACTTCGCATCAAGATGACGGAGGCGCGTTCGCAGGTTCCCTTGGCAAAAGACTATTACGCTGGCGCTGCTTTTTCTCTTTTTCGCGAATCGCTGTCCGAGATGACCCTGATCAACTCGGGCAGGATTACCGGTTATGAGGCGGGCATCGTATCGGGCAAGCGGGAACTTTCAATCCCCTTGGAGACCGCGAACCCGCGCTGGAGCGACTTTGCCGAAGCCGGCGGAACCGTTTACGCGTGCGGGACGGGGGGAGCCCTCGTCAAGTTGCCGCGCGACGCGGCGCCCGAACAGATGGCCTTCCGCTTCAGCGTCGATCTGACTGCCATTGCCGCCGGACCAGGTGGCCTGCTCGCAGGTGATTCAGACGGGAAATTGTACGCGTCACCGGACGGGACCAATTGGAACCTGATCACCCAGGCCTCTCCCGGTTACGCGGTCCGGTCCATCGAGTACATGGATCTGCCCGATTACGAGAATGGTTTCTTCCTGGCCTCGGGCGGGCCGGGTGAACTCTTTTTCGGTCATCCGTGGGGCATGGAGCTGCTGTCATTCCCACTCGACGATCAGGTCACGTCCTTGGTTAAAGCTGGTGACGGGATCCTTTACGCCCTGGGGAACCAGGGCAATGTCGCCTCTTCCTCAAATGGAATCGAGTGGCAAATCGAGGAATCCCTGCAATCCAACGGAGCCTGGCTGGCCGCCAAAGCCGGGGGAGGGATTACCCTTTTTGCCGGCGCGGGAGGGAAGATGGCGGTCAGGCCGGACAAGGGAGTAGTGCGTTTCCTTGAACCGGAAGAAAACCTGATTGAGTTGACGGACCTGACGGAGATCATGGTCATGTCATCGGACAAATTTGTCGTTCTGGCGGCTGATGGCCGGCTGCTTTATTCCAAAGACGGCGGTAAGTCCTGGAACCTCGAGAACCCCTTTGATGAAAGCAGGCTTGAGCGGTTCGCCCTTTTCCCCTCCGGCGATATCTTCCTGGCCAAACGCGATGGGACCATGATCCAGGCAGAACTGACCGCTCAGTTTCGTTTTGAGCCGGCCCTGGAAGGCGGCAGCGTCGCCGCGGGTGACTTAATGACCATCCGTCTCTCCGAATCACCGGAGCTCAATACACAGGAAATAAGCTATGTCCTGCGTGAGGAAGCCCTGCCCGCCGGTGAATGGGCCCTGTCAGGCGGCGCTTCATTTGTGACCTCTGACGATGCCCGTGAAGGGAAGGAAGGCTATGATTCCGGAGGCTCCGGTGCCCTTTCTATTGAAAAAACAGGGACGGATCCATCGGCCGGCCAGGAGGATCAAGACGAACCGCCGTCAAAAGAAGTCTTGTTTTCCGTGCGTCAGGGTATTTCCTCCATGACCCCGGTCAACAACCCTGACAGGCCCTATCTGGACGCCAGGCTGACACAAAAACTTGACCTGTCGCGGCTTGTCGTCAGTGATACCCTGCCTTTTTACCGGCTTGAATTTGACGTCCGGGTCACAGGCCAAATTGATGGTCCCATCGAAGTGTGGTTTGCAGGCTCCCTTCCCACGGTGGGTGAATCGGTCAGGATCCAGGGTGAAGCGTGGCAGCACCGGCGCTTTACGCTCTTGTTCCCGCGCGGCCTGAAACTGGATGATGAGCTTTGGATCAATTTTGGATTTGCCGGATCCGGAACCCTTCACCTGGACAATATCTGGTTTGGGAGAAACGATGACACGCCAGGAGCCTTGTCGGATTTCCTGACAGAGGAAAAGTCTGCCCGCGCTGATGTGATCAGGCTCGACAGCGTGCCGATCGGACGCCAGGGATACGGGGAAGAATTCTGGTCCCTGCCCGAGGGGACGGGGAGCGCCGGGGGTAATGACACCCGCGCCCACAATCTGGGGACGGCCTTGCAGTATGTGGAAACACAGGGAGCCTCGCCCTGGCTGGTGGTCGACCTTCACGCGACACCCGCGGAGCTGGCCCACCTGGTCGAGTACCTGGCGGGATCACCCCTGTCCACT
Organism: uncultured Mageeibacillus sp.; assembly: GCA_964606165.1. GTDB lineage: Bacteria > Bacillota > Clostridia > Saccharofermentanales > DTU023 > UBA4923. The sequence continues at coordinate 83,795 of CAZSFQ010000001.1, read as the reverse complement.
TACGGCAAGCTCAGGTCGCGCGACGGCGCCATCGGACGCTGGACCGACACTTTCAGCCTGATTTATATCGAGCTGACCGATGGGGGAGGGATTCTTCCCAACGACGCCTCCCGCGCCAACTACGTTCATTGGCTCATGGATCAGATCAAGGCCGCGCCTGACTTTCAGGGCATCAGAAATCAGGTCTTCTTCATTGACTCCATGCAGTACGATGACGGCCGGAGCCACACGACTGCCGATTACCATGCCGGTGATCTCCGGCTCGGCCAGCCGCTTGATTCGGAAGAGACGCTTGAAGAAATCCTTAATGATTGGATCAACAGCATCCCCAGGCGCGGCATGTCAGGCGGGGTCCTGGTTCCTGAACTGATCCGTTCGGTCGAAATTGACTATGACCATGAGCCGGTCCGTCTGGTCGACGCTGTGGGTGTTGTTCTTGCCGATCTGGGCAATAATACAGTGCTTGCCCTTATGGACATCAATTACGCGGACCGCAGTTCTTTGACGGACAAGCATTTGACAGGACACGCGCTCAATGCCGTCCGGGGCTTATCGGGCCTGCAACTTTTGGAGGAACCTGCCCTGGTCCGGAGCAGCCAGGCTGCCAAGGATCAAACGGAGGATTTGGAACAGGAAGCGGAGCTCGACAGCCAGCGCCGTGTGTTATTTTATGCCTTTGGTTCGCGTGACTCGATCCTTGTTTTCGCCTTGAATCTGGACCGGTCGGCCCATGTCGTATCAATTCAGGGGCTGGATCAGCAAGAAACGAGATTTGCGCTGTACGATCATCGAGGCAACACCATCAGCGAGGGCAGTTGGGAGCGCAAACGCGATGAGTTTACGCTTTTACCGGGTGGCGTCCTGGTCTTAAGGCAAGGAAAATGAGGGGATAAGATAATGGCATGGCTTGATATCTTGAAAAGTGTTTTGTACGGAATTGTTGAGGGAATAACAGAGTGGCTGCCCATCAGCAGTACGGGGCATCTGCTGATTCTGGAACGTTTCGTCCCCTTTACAGCGGGGGGGGACGCCATCAGCAACCGGCTCTTCTTTTCCTTTTTCCTTGTTGTCATCCAATTGGGGGCGGTCATGGCCGTGGTTGTCACTTTCTGGCAACAGCTGTGGCCTTTTCCACGGCGAAAAGATGCCCTTGATCCGGCAAATGAGAGGCAGCTGTCCAATCAAGGAGCCTTCCCTCTGGCAGTCGATCACAAGATCCTGAGACTGTGGGTGATGATCCTGGTCGCCTGCGTACCCGCTGCTGTGATCGGTGTCCTCTTTGACGACACAATCGAAGCCATTTTCTACAATCCGTGGACTGTGGCCGTCATGCTGATCGTGGTCGGCCTGGCTTTTCTGGTGATTGAGTTCTATATCCGCTGGAAATACCGCAAGCCCTCCATTCAGTCCACCAGCCAGATTGACTGGAAGGCGGCCCTCCTCATTGGCCTTTTTCAGCTGATTGCCGCCATCCTGCCGGGCACGTCCCGTTCCGGCGCCACCATCGTTGGCGGGCTCCTGATCGGCATGTCCCGGCCTGTCGCCGCCACCTTTACTTTTTTCCTGGCAGTTCCTGTCATGCTGGGCGCCAGCCTCCTTAAAGTTCTCAAGATCGGCCTGAATTTTAACCTGATCCAATGGCTTTCCATCCTGGTAGGCATGGGGGTGGCCTACCTTGTCTCTATTATGATCATCCGTTTCCTGCTCAGCTACATCCGGCGCCACGACTTTCGGATTTTCGCCTTCTACCGGATCCTGCTTGGGATTGCCCTGATCGCGGCGGCCCTGACAGGGCTCCTGAAATAGCCAGGCTATGAAAGCCTATACGAGAGCCGACTTCTTTTTGGAACTGTCCGGGCGGACGGATGCTGACCCGGGCAGAATAGGGGAGGTTTCCGGGCGATGGGACAGCCAGACGGGCAGGGCAAGTCTCCTGGCGGCTCTCCACGCCCGCCTGGCCGGCTGGATCAGCCCTGATCCTTTCGATGTCAAGCGGCGCGCCCTCTTTCTTTTCGCGTCGGACTGCGGGTTGATGGAGGAGGGCGGCCTTTCTTCAGGCCATGGATCAACGGCTGAATCCGTCCGGCAGCTGGCGCGGGGCGAACATCCGGCCAACAGGCTGGCCCGCTTGACCGGGACCCGGCTTGTTACCGTCAATATGGGGACCCGGGGGCTCGGTCCGGTTGAGGGGGTCGTCCATGTGCCGGTCATGGCGGAGGGATCCCGCAACATGGTCCGGGAAGATGCCCTGACAGAAGAGGCCATGATGACGGCCATCCGGGCCGGCATGGAACTGGCTTCACAGGCCCGTGACCAGGGCATGACCCTTCTTGCCGCCGACGGCGTGGCCGAAGGCGGCAAACTTGCCGCGACAGCCATGCTGGCGGTCTTTTTTGACCGCAAGCCGGAAGACCTGATGGCGAGGGATCCCCGGCAGGCCGGCCAACTATTTGACCGCCGGGCTTATGTTCTGAGCGCGGCCGTCATTCAAAGAGAGGCTAACAGGCACAACACCCTGGATGTGTTAAAGAAACTGGGAAGTCTGGAGCTGGCCGCCATGACAGGTTTTTTTGCGGGAGCGGCCCTTTATGGAATCCCGGTTCTGACCGGCAGCGCGGTCTCCCTGACTGCCGCGCTGACACTGGTCAGGCTTATCCCTGAGACGTGTCCGCTTTTTTTCGCCGCGCATCAGGCAAGCGATCCGGGCGGCGAACTGGCGCAAAGGGAGCTGGGAATGATGCCTGTCATTGACGACGGGACGCCGGGTTCAGCGGAGGGGAGCGCTCTTTATCTGGCGCCCCTGCTGGACCTCACCTGTGACCTGTATAATGAGTTCCGGGACGGGGCATTCTCAGAACATTTTTGATTTGACAAAAGCGAAATGACACTGATATCATTCAGTGTGTTGCGCTGGAAGGCAAACGGCGGTATAGCTCAGTTGGCCAGAGCATTCGGTTCATACCCGAAGTGTCACAGGTTCAAATCCTGTTGCCGCCACCAGCACGGCCCGCTGGTCAAGGGGTTAAGACATCGCCCTTTCACGGCGAAGACACGGGTTCGATTCCCGTTCGGGTCACCATGGGACCTTAGCTCAGCAGGGAGAGCGCCTGCTTCACACGCAGGAGGTCGTCGGTTCAAGCCCGGCAGGTCCCACCACGCTAGGATTTGGTTGACAATCTTTGAGGCCCTTTGCTAAGATGGCAAGGCGCCAGGGGCAACCAGATCCGGCGCATGCCGCTGTCTTGCGGGATTAACTCAGTGGTAGAGTGTCACCTTGCCAAGGTGAAAGTCGCGAGTTCGAATCTCGTATCCCGCTCCAGACGAGACCGGCGGACAAACGCCGGTCTTTTTATAGGGCACCATAGCCAAGTGGTAAGGCAGAGGTCTGCAAAACCTCTATTCTCCGGTTCAAATCCGGATGGTGCCTCCATAAAAGGACTCCGTTACGGATACAATCGTAGCGGAGTATTTTTTTGCTCGAAAACACCTGATATTCAAGGCTTTTTCTTAATCAGAGAAATTAACGAAACGGTGCAAAGCGGCAGCTTGGAGCCTGGGATTTTGTTCTTTTCTGCTTGTGCCGATTTTTCGTATACTAGCGGTACGAAACACTTTTGTTTCGAGTGGTTTGTTTGAATTTACTCGACGATGGGTGCAAAAATAAAATCATGGGTGCAAATCTTGAGAGCATGGGTGCATTTTTGGAAAAGAGGGTGCAAACAGCAAAAAACTGCCGAACATATTTTGTTGCGACAGTTCCTTGAATCAAGGTAATTCAAACACATTAGCATATCAAGATCGTGATCTCCTCACCGCTCCTCAGATGAAATATTAACGCTTTCTCATCATCACTGGGCACTGTCACATAATCTACAAGGCTGATCCAGAGATTCTCGTTAAAGGCTATGTCATTTTCTTCGAGTTTGCTCAGTTTTTCAATAAAACAGATGCAGTTGAAGCGGCGTTTATCCTTATCGGATATACGCTCTTTCAGTTTTTCTAACTTTACTGATTTTTGCTCGTAGTCTTGCAAAGTATTTTCATAGCTTGCTCGCTCTGCTTCTGTATCCTCGGCATGTCGTCCCATGATGCGGAGGCGTTCGCTGAGTTCACGATAGGCGTCGTCAAGTTCTGCTTCTAACTCTATAGCACGCTTTTTATCTTTTTTTGTATCCAGCACTTTGCTAATTACTACATTGCAGGTTTCCAGGGCATCGCTTTTATGGCTGTAAAGTTTGCTCAGCAGTTTAAAGAAGGCATACTCGATTTCATCTTCATAAAAGTGTGGTGTGGCGCAGGGTTCTTTTCCCGCATACTTCTTGCCGCACTGCCAAATGTAGCGTTTGTATTTGGAGTTAGAATGCCAGACTTTTCTGGTAAATGGCTCGCCGCAGCAGCTGCAGAGAATCCTTCCAGAGAAGAAGTTTTGCGAGGAACCGTTGATCTTGTATTTCTTCCTGCGCTCAATTTCCACCTGAACCATGTCGAAGATCTCGTCACTGACGATGCCTTCATGACTGCCCGTCACATAGTATTGCGGCACTTCGCCTTCGTTTTCTTTTTGCTTCTTCGTCAGGAAGTCGACGGTGAAGCGTTTCTGTAAAAGGGCATCGCCTTTATATTTTTCATTTTGTAGGATGCTCTTAATTGTCGAACTGCTCCAGGTTTCTTTGCCCCCCGGCGACAAGATCCCGTCATTAGCAAGCTCCTTAGCGATTCCTGTATATGTCATGCCAAGCAGGAACTCCTGGTAAATTCTCCTGACGATTTCTGCTTCTTCCGGCACAACTTCGGGTCTGCCGTCAGCACCTTTCATGTAGCCTAAAAATTGCTTGTAAGGCATAGAAACCTTGCCATCTGCAAAACGCTTTCTTTGCCCCCAGGTTACGTTTTCTGAAATGGAACGGCTCTCTTCCTGGGCAAGGCTCGACATGATTGTAATGAGAAGCTCGCCTTTACTATCCATTGTCCAGATATTTTCTTTCTCAAAATAGACCTCGATGCCTTTGTCTTTTAGTTTCCTGACGGTGGTCAGCGTATCAACTGTATTTCTGGCAAAGCGGGATACGGACTTGGTCAGAATGAGATCGATTTTGCCTGAAAGGGCATCTTTGATCATAGTCTGAAAGCCTTCTCGTTTTTTCGTCATCAGCCCCGATATACCTTCGTCGGTGTAAACCTTAACGAAAGTCCACTCGGGGTTTTTCTTAATATGTTCGGTGTAGTAGCTGATTTGGGCTTCATAACTGTTCAGCTGCTCGTCCATATCGGTTGAAACACGGGCATAAGCTGCAACTCGCTTCTTTGGTAAAATCTCAGCTGAGCCGATGATCGTTTCAGGGCGAGTCTTGGCCGGAATGACTGTTATTTTCTTATTTGCCATGTTTTGCCCTCTCTCTATTCTTGCGACTGACCTCTGCTCTCATTTTTGGTGTCCATGACTCTGAGCGTGAGCGGTCCTTCCATGTTTTTTGAATCTCCCTTCCGTCTTTCAAAAGGAAGGTCAGTTCGTTGTCTCCTGTGATATTGATCCGCTCTACGCATTCTCTAAAGGTATTTGCATCAAATTCAGATATTCCAAGAACATCGCAGCAAAGCGACTCGAGGGTTTCTTCGGGGATGCCTTTCATGGAACAGTGACCACCGTATGAGCCAAGATTTCTTCCACAGCGCCAAAACACCCGAACAGGTGACTTCTTACGTTGGAACTTCGCTCCACAGGCACAGTAGATCATGCCCGTGAATGGTTTGTTATGAGGTTTTGGTGCTTCCTTGTTAGGGCTTCTGCGCTTCATTTCTTCCTGTACGGCATCGAAAAGTTCCTGTGAAACAATGCCTTCATGGGAATTCTCAATATAGTATTGAGGCTGTTCACCATGGTTGTATTTTGTTTGCTTCGTTATAGGGTCAAGCACATATCGCTTATTCAGCAGGGCGTTCCCGGTATGTTTTTCGTTTCTGAAGACATTTGTGATGTCTCTCGGTTTCCATTTACCACCACGCTTTCTGGGTTCACCCATGCGATTAAGTTTTTCTGCGATTTCCGAGCTTTGCATACCGCTTAGATAATCCTCGTACATCATGTGGACAATCTCTGCTTCATGCTCGTTTACGATCAGCTCTCCATCGACAACATCATAGCCATAGAGATGAGCCATGCCTGCCAGCTCACCTTCAGAAAACTGCCTATGAATGCTCCATCGTTTATTAAGACTCATGGAACGGCTTTCCTCTTGGGCAAAGGATGCAAGGAGCGTTAGCATCAGTTCTCCGTCGGCAGTCAGAGTGTTGATTTTCTCCCGCTCGAAAAATACAGCAATGCCAAGTTCTTTTAGTTCCCTGATTATGGCCAGAAGGTCGACAGTGTTTCGGGCAAAGCGTGAGATCGATTTGGTCAGGACAAAGTCAATCTTTTTTCTACGACAATGATCCAAAAGGTCTTCGAGTCCTGGGCGATCACTTCTTGTGCCCGTGAGACCATCATCAACAAAGACACCGACAAAACTCCAGTCAGCACGTGCATTGATCCTTTTCCTGTAATAATCAATCTGAGCATCCAGTGAATGAAGCTGAGCGTCGCTCTTGGTCGAAACTCTGGCATAAGCCGCAACCTTTTCTTTTTCTATGCTTTCCGGCAGCTTAACTGGGATTTTTATAACGTCCATTTCAGTATCTCCTTTCCATCACATATTTGCTCGTAGACGCACTTATATCAAGGCTATTCAGCGTTTTTAGCGGGTTTGTTTCCAGCCGTTTAAGGCCTTTTGATTACTGCAAAGAAGCGTGACGGGAGGCTTGATTTCTTCACGAATTTTACGCACACAGCGCCTGTATTCTGAGATGGTAAGAAGCCTCTTTTTGAGCAAAGCACTCAGGATGCCACCCACCAGTTGAAAATCCGCTTCTTGTTTCCAAGGTTCATTCATTTCGAGTACCTCGAAAGCGTTCTTTGATATAACAAGCGTGGGAGCAGTACTTACGGGTTGATCTTGCTTTGAAGGTCATACCGCAGGTCGGACAGATATGCTCTTTCTGATAGGTCTTCTCCCATTTGCTCCAAAAACTATGACGGCACTTATCCGAACAAAAGCGTCTCCGTCTTCCTCCTTGATAGATGGGTAGTGTCTTACCGCAGTTTTCACATACACCTGCATCATCGTTCTGAATAGAGATATTTTGTCTCTGGCAGAACGACTTCACGGTGTTATAGTTCAAGCCCAGCGCTTTTGCAATTTTATTGATGGGTTCACCACGCTCTCTGCGTAAAGCAATGGCTTCCCGTTCTTGCTCGTTCATCTCGCACCGCCGAGCTTCTCTTGCAGCCACGCTTTGGCACATTTGTCACAGTAGACGGCCGTGCCGTATAAATCGCTGTCCTCGTCACGAAGCACATCTGCCAGGTCGACGGGTACTTCCGCTCCGCAGCGGGGACAGGTGGTATAGACATTTTCGTCCGTGACGTAGGTGATGAATTCGCTGTCTTCTCCGACAGGCTGTTTGGTGTAAAACATAATCGGTTCCTCCAAGGTTTGATGTAAGGGAGGGACTCCCTTCACTTTCCCCTTGGACAGAACCGGTGATTTTGGGCAATTAATCTTTCTGATAGAAGTTGCAGGTGAAGCCGTCGGCATCAAGCTTTAATCCGGAAGCCCATTCTGGTGTTCGGCTCATCTGTCTGCAGACCACTTCAACCGACATACGGGGATCGGCTTCAATGACGATCTCATCATGGACATGCATGACGATGTCGGAATATTTGAAGGTTTGAAGGGCTGAGCAGAGGATGTCTCTGGAAATGGCCTGGACGATATTTTCCACGAGCTTTGCCCCGTAGGTTTCCTGACGCTCCCAGCGTCGCCCCGTTCCGACACCTTCATAGGTAATGGATTCACCGCCGAAGCGGTTCTCGCCGATGCGGGGCTTGACATAGAAAAGCTCTCTACCGGAAGGAAGCGTGATGATGAGCATCCCGCTTTGATAGCGAAAGCCGATGCCCTGAACCTCCGTTCTTTCTTTTTTCCTGACGGCGGTCTTGGCGGCGCTGTCCACATCCCACCAGAAACGGACAATTTTGGGATTGGAGTTTCGCCAGGACTGAACAAGTCCAGGCAGCTCCTCTTCCGTTAAGCCCATCTCCAGTGCACCCATCGCTTTGAGGGCACCGACCGAGCCGCCATAGCCACAGGCGAGTTCGGATATCTTGCCTTTCTGTCTTAGATCACCATTTACACCGTGTTTGACAACCGGCACGCTGAACATCTCGCTGGCCGATTGGCAGTAGATGTCGCCACCCTCAGCAAAGAGCTTCATGCGCCAGCTTTCTCCAGCGAGCCAGGCCAGCACCCTTGCTTCGATGGCGGAGTAGTCGGCAACAAGAAAGATTCGGCCTTCCTTGGGCACAAAGGCGGTGCGGATAAGTTCCGATAAGACCTGCGGGACAGAATCAAAGAGGACTTCCAGAGCATCAAGGTCGCCTTGTCTAACGAGCGTTCTTGCTTCCTCCAGATGATCCATCTTGTTTCTGGGCAGATTCTGCAGTTGAATCAACCGCCCGGAGAAGCGGCCGGTACGATTGGCACCGTAAAACTGAAAGAGACCTCTCGCTCTGCCGTCAAGGCAGACGCAGTCCATCATGGCCTGATATTTTCGGACGCTGGACTTGGCAAGTGCCTGTCTCGTTTCGAGGACAGCTTTCACTTTGCCGGAAGCGGTATCTAGAAGCTTCCTGACCGCCTTTTTGTCGAGAGATTCGGTCTCGATACCTTGATCCGCTAACCAGTCTTTCAGCTGCATAACGGAGTTGGGGTTTTCAAGGCCTGCGAATCTTCGGAGTTTTTGCAGGGCGTGCGCCTGTACTTCCTTGTCCATGCGAATGGCCTGCTCCGCCAGTTCCTTATCAATCAAAATGCCGAGATCATTGATTTGCTGGTCTCGGTGGTAGTTATCCCATTCCATATCCGGCATGGGAAAGCTCTCGAGCCTTTCCTGTATCGCCATCTCCGTTTCCACGTCCCGTTTGTTGTAGGCTTTATAGAGCTGCCATTTCTCCGGATCGTGCTCCGGCAGATTTCTCGTCCTGCCGCCGTTTGTTTTGGTCGGGTTACAGGGCATGGAGAAGTAGCGGATGAGGTCTTTGCCTTCTTTCAGCTTCTGCTTGTCGAGACCTAAGACCGAGCCGGCCTGTTCCAGGGAGAGCGGAAGCCCCAGATAGGCCGACCAAACCATGGAACAGCGCCAGCTTTCCGGGTCAAGGTAGTTCAGGTATTCCGACTCATGGCCAAAGGGCACGGTTCGCTCCAAAACATAGCCCTTTCGTTTCAGCCACTCGGACAGGCAGATTCGTTCAAACTGAGCGTTAAAAGCCCACTTGATCACATCGTCCGAGAGAAAGGCGGAGATAAGGTCTATCGGCACCGACTCACCATTGGCAAGGTCAATCGTCTGCACTTCGCCACCATCTACAGCATAGGAGATGAGGAGAATATCAAAATCGGGAGCTTCGACGTAGCGGTAGACACCCGCTTTACTTAGGTTCTCTGAAGAAAAAGTTTCAATGTCTAAGGATAGGTATTTCATAGGCACCTCTTAAAGCGAAGGGGCGAGGCTTTTGACCCCGCCCCCGGCAGTTACTCTTGCTGTTCTTTGACTCGCTTCCAGACAGCCTTGCCGAACTGATAGACGGCGTAGAATGGCAGGAAGGCCGCAAGTCCGCCTAAAATGAAGGCATTGAAGGCGATGTACACTTCCTTGAAAAGATCTGCAAACATCGGCCTGCCTCCTTACGACAAGAAGTCATCGTCATCGCTCAGGTCGCCGAAGTCGGACTCGGCGCTGGCACGGCTTCCGAGCGGCTTGCCGTCACGGATTTTCTGAAGGTTGTTCAGGCCGCAGGCGATGCCCCGATTGCCGTTCGAGTTGAATGCGTAGAAGGTGATGGATACTCTGCCATACACACCGCTGTAGACTTCGGAGCGGTCGAGAATCGGGTTCACATCGGCATCGACAATGCCAGGAGCTGTGGCCGAGTTGGCATTGATAAAGTAACTGTTGGCATAGGCTTCATCATCCGGGCGCTCTACGTCACCGTCACGAAGCGGCAGCTTGATGGAATTTAGAGCCGGCACCGTGCGGCTGTTTCCCTTGAGTTTGGCTTCGCCTTCCTTGTAGGCGGCTTCAATGGCTTTCTTGATGGCATCCAGCGTCTCTTTATCTGACTTTGGAATGATAAGCGAGACCGAGAACTTCGGCGTACCGCCGTTGATGGATTTTGCTTCCCACACGTTGGCATAGCTCCAGCGTGTATCTTTGCCTGTGATAACTTTCATTGGATTGGATTTACTCATGAGTGGTTTCCTCCTTAAACTCATCTAAAAGTGTTGTCATTTCCGGCCTTTTATCGCTGTCTGGTACCAGCGTTGGTTTGCCCTGCGGCTTGATGACGAGGCCTCCCAGGATTTCGCTGAACTGCTTACGTCCGAGGAGCGCTGTCATGGCTGTGATGCCTAAGTGTTTCTTTTCATAGGGATCAAAGCCGGCTTGTTCTACTGCTTCTGCGACTTTCACATCGTCCAGATACTTGCGGTTTGACCTGCCCTCGACCAGTTTGAAGCCGTGCCATTTTTTGCCCGACTTGGCAGCGGTGAGGGCGTAGTCTTTGATGTCATTTGCCCAGGAGGTCAGCTCTTCGAGCTGCCCCAGAATTTCATCTATCTCCGTGTCGGAGAGCAGGGGCGGTCTTTTGAACTCGAGCTTGGCCAGTTCCAGGTTGACCTCGGCCCGTTTGGCACAGGTCGCTTTGACCTTGCAGAACCTGCACCAGTCACCGGCCGAGAAGTCTCCCTTGCCGTCAAAGGCAAGAGCGGCAATTGGTCTCACCGTCTCATCGGCCCATGTGTAGAGGTCCTCTTTCTTCATCGTGAAAGTGCTGTAGTTATCCCGTCTGGGCTGGATGATGGTCATCCTGACTTCATCGAAGTCGTAGATGCCGTCAAAGAGCTGAAGACAACCGAGGGCATAAAGCTTGAGCTGCGGATTCTCATGGGCATCGACGAGGACACCCGTGCCGTACTTCATGTCAAATAAATGAAGTGTTTGGTCTGCAAGAATGACGCAGTCTGCTGTGCCAAAGCCGCCCAGTACATAGTCGGAAAAGTCCAGCCGCTGTTCGATCAGGACGGCAGGGTCCGATGTGGTCTTTCGGACCGCTTCCAGGACTTCCAGAATACGGTCGACATATTGCTCGGCGGCATCTTCCATTTCCTGTGAATACATGGAAAGGTCTGGGGTTGGGTCTTCCGTCTCCATGTCAAGTGCCAGCTTCAGCCGAAACTCACAAAGCGCGTGGGCTTCTGAACCTTCACGGGCATACTCCGAAGCAAAGTCGGCTGCCTTTTCGTTCAGCCTTGCCGAGGGCGGACAGTGGAGCCAGCGTTCGGCGCTGGATGCGGATAGGGTTGCGTGCTTTGCCATTAGCCCAGTTCCTCCGCATCCTTCAAAAGGGATTCATAGTCTTCGGGCTTCACATCGGACAGACGCTCAGCGCCGTACTTTTGGATGAGCGCCTTCACACCTTTGGTAAGACCGGCCTGTGATTTCCTGGCCAGCACGCCCCGCACGTCAGATAGCGTGAGCTGCGGTGTCGGTTCTTCCGCTTCTTCCCGGTCGCTTGCGATGACCTTAGCCAGCAAAGCGATGCTCTCTGCCAGTTGATTCATGTCGTCTACGACATCTTTCAGTAACTTGATGCGACTCATAGCTTGCCTCCTTCGTTTGTCGATTTCTGACCAGTTCATTTGCCATTCGCTTGGACAGGATGCTGACGGTGGTCAGAAGTCCGATCAACTCCATGTCATTTGCCTGTCGTTGTCTCATAGGCTTTCCTCCTGTTCTGAGGGCTGGTATCGTGTGTCCCTCACTTCCCCCTTGGACAGGAGGAGGGATTTTGGGCAAACGAGATTGAAAAAAGTTTTTGATGACCTATAGCCAGTCACGTAGTTTTCTCAGCAGGGTTTTGAAAATGATTGATTTCCGGTAGTTCACGGTTTTCCTCGGACAGCCGATGACTGATGCGATTGCCCGTTCGCTTAAGCCCTCCATGAAGAGCCGTGTTATTTCCTGATCACGGGGAGATAGGTCTTGAATTGCAATCTGGACAGCCTCTTTGAATGCTTTTTCTTCAAGCTCCTCCGAGAAATCAGATTCATCAGCGATGAAGTCGCCAAGCGTGCCCACATCCGGGTCATCATCTGTGAGCGGTGCATCCAGTGAAAGAAATTCACCATTTTTGTGGTAAGGGCAGACATCACAGTCTGCGGCACATTTCCAGAGCAGATGTTTAGGGCAGAAGCAGCGTCCTGCTCGTTGTTCCCGCTTCCTGGCTTGATTGATACTGCGATTTAATTCCTGATATAGCTCTTCACTAACAGGGATTAGGTCGACACTGTAGGGGTCATTGGGTTTTCTTAGTGGGTAGTAACGTTGTTTCTTGGATTGACTCTGGTTGTCTTTGTTTGGCATAAAAAATTCCTCCGTTGCCTAGCTCCGGAACAGAGGAATGCCTGCTGACTGAAAATGAGCGCACAAAGGCTTCTGCAGTCCTGCGGATTTCTCCGTCCGGGATTGCAACCTTCCTGCTCATCAGTCGGCTGAAGTGTTATTTACTTTTTCCAATGAGAGACGTGAGCCACCGTTGATCAGACGGTGCATCTTTCATTGGTAGGTTCATAAAACGCTCGCGAAGTCCATATCGCAAATAATTTATTTACAAAGTGGCTATGTACGTGGTAAAATAATGAAAACCACTGGTGCTACTTGCGGGTCGGTTTAGAACCTAAATTGATTATGCAAAGGCGCTATCCGAGCTTTGGGTCTTCTTTAGTTCAATCTGGTTCAGCGTGGTTCAAAATCTAAAGGATGGAGACAATGGCCTTGAATTTTCAAATGCTATTTAAAATTCTAAAAAAGCATATGGCGGATGGAGATGCTGTTCCCTATTTTTTCCGTGAACTGATGGCCATGATTACGACTGTTGCTGAGGAAGAGTGGGGCACGTCGAAAGATCCTTCTAAAAAGATGAAAGATGAAACGCTTCGAAACTACTCAAAGAGGGGTTTGTCAAAGACACTGGCAAAAAATATCGTGTATCGGCTGACACCGGAATTTTTGACAGAGAGAATTAATGAGCGAAATGAAACTCAACGTAAATTGTTAGCCGAGGATTTGCAAAGTTACGACTCAACTATTAATGCCGAAAATGTTGGAGAAAAAGTTTCTGAATTGATGGTCAGTGTTATTCAACAATCGGCCGGCTTGGTATCTCAAAGCAAATTAGAAGCACAGCAACAAGCTCAGCTGGCCTTGGATTTGAAAAATCAATACGGCAATTATCTTCTTGCTGAGGCTGAAAACACTTGTCCTTTTCCAGGTTGCGGTCGATCGCTCGTAGTCACAGCAAACCATAAAGCTGCATCTTTCTTCGAGGTAGGCTTAATCGACAAAAACGTGAAAGCCAGCCCAGAAAACTTGCTTGCGATGTGTCCTTGCTGCTACGCAACGTACTCACTGGACGACAACAAGAAAAAATGCAAAGAACTGAAAGCAGTGAAGAAAACACTTTTAGCAAGACGACAGATTATTCAAATGCTTGACGAGTTGCCACTAGAACGAGGCATTGTCGGTGTAGTTACGAGAATAAAAAAGCTCCAAATGCAGGATTTTGAGGAAGTGTCATTTGATCCCAAGGAACTGACTAAGAAGATCGATTCTTCTCATGAGCATCTCTTATATTTGACGGTAAAAAATTTTGTGCTCAGCTACTTCGTAACTGTTCGTGAAATTATGATGAACCTCGATAAACGAGGAGAAATTGACTACGAGAGCTTGCAAAACCAGATACATGCTATATATAGGGGCCTCTCCAAAAAGAATAAAAATCAAATGGAGATCTTTGCTGAGATCGCTGAAAAGATCCACAGACAGACGCTTCAAGAAATTATTTACTGCCAGGTTGTCGTCTCCTATTTCATCCAGAGCTGTGAGGTGTTTGATGCAATTACCGAATAAATTGTACTCATATAAAAACAGCACCTTGGCTTTGATACCGGAGGTGCTGAATGAGTTGAAGGACGGATCCAAATCCGTTCGTGAATTATATATTATGACAAGACCAAGACTGAGTGAAGCGACAGATTTTCTAGCAGTAATGGATTGTCTGTATGCTCTCAGAGCAATTGATATGTCAGATGAAGGCGAGGTGTTTTTGTGCTTATAGAGATGAGTTCTCCGGCATTTAAAATAGGAGATCAGGTACGCAAACCCATAAAATTCCATAAAGGCTTAAACGTCATATTGGGAAAAGCGGACGGAACAAACTCCATTGGAAAATCCTCTGCACTGCTTGCCATTGATTTTGTCTTCGGTGGCTCAAGCTATCTCACAAGTGATGGTGTTAAGCATCTGGGAGACCATACTATATTCTTTGCTTTTGAATTCAATGGTAAAAAGCAGAGATTTGCCCGTTCGACCAAAACACCGGATCTAATACACCTATGTGATGACAAAAATAACCTGACAGAAGAAACCTGGGAAAAGGCCGAGTTTTTAATGTGGCTTCAGGAAAATTATCAAGCTGATTTTCATGGCATCTCATTCCGTGAAGCGATCAGTGGCTTTTTTCGAATCTATGGTAAAGACAATCTGGATGAGAAAAAACCACTATACGGAATACAGGGCGACACCATGGAAAGATCAATTAAACGGGTTATTTGCCTTTTTGATCGTTACCAACAAATTGAGGTGCTGAATACCAGGAAGGATGAGCAAAGGGAGCAACTATCTGTATTTAGAAAAGCTCGAAATTATCAATTTGTACCGGCTCTGGTTGGCGGAAAAGAGCAATTTGAAAACAACCTGTCTCAAATAAATGAGCTCCGAATTCAATTGGAGAACCTGGAGAACGATCAGGTAGAGACAAATTCTCGTGATGATATTGAAAAAAGTCAGGCCAAGCGCCAACTGAAGCGAGAACAGATGGAGCTGGAAAATCAGCTCTCCGCATTTGAACGAAAAATGAAACTTTTGGATATGAGTCTTGAGTACGGTCTCTATCCGACTGAAGCTGATCTTAATGCATTACAAGAGTTTTTTCCGAAGGCTGATGTCAGAAAAATTTACGAGGTGGAAGGCTACCATCGCAAATTGGCGAGGATTCTGGACAATCAGTTCGAAGAAGAAAGACTAGAGGTTAGCCATCATATAGAGTTTCTGCGTGAGCAAATAAAACAGATTAAGGATCAGATTTTAGAGCTTGGCTTTTTCGGCGACCTTTCTCAAGAATTTCTCGACAGTTATTCAGATTTAAAGGGCAGGATCGATGCGCTTCAGCGACAGAATGATGCGTACCTGAAATTGACAGAACTGCAAGCTGCACAGAAAAAGGCTAACGATTTATTAAAGCAGGCAACGACAGTTATTCTTGCTGAAATAGAGGATGCCTTAAATGGCAAGATGAAAGAATATAATGATTCGCTCTTTGAAGATAGGCGAAGGGCTCCTACTCTGAAATTTAATGAATACAACAGCTATCGTTTTCAGACGCCACATGACACAGGCACCGGAACGAATTATAAAGGTCTGCTTCTATATGATCTGGCGGTGCTTGAGCTTACCGACCTTCCAGCCATTGCACACGACTCACTGCTTTTGAAAAACGTGGGCGACAGCTCCGTCGACGGCATCATGAAAATCTATGACCGCAGTGAAAAACAGATTTTTATAGCTTTTGATAAGCATCTTTCCTATACGGAGGACACTGCAAGAATCGTTGAAGCAAATACAGCTCTGGAGCTTTCAGATAATGGAGGTGAGTTATATGGAACCTCATGGAACAAGGGGTAATCACAATATGATGAAGACAAGCTATAAGAAGCTTTGGAAATTGCTAATTGACAAAGATATGACCAAGACCGATCTCAGAAAAGCCGCAGGTATAAGCTCATCTTCTCTTGCCAAGCTTGGCAAAGATGAAAACGTGACAACCGATGTCCTGATGAGGATTTGCAGTGCTTTAGATGTTGAACTTAACGATATCGTTGAAACTATAAGAGAGGGAGAGGCAGATGAATAATCAGACTTACAATAAAATTGTCAGTTTTATATGGGGTATTGCCGATGACTGTTTGCGCGATGTTTATGTACGCGGAAAGTATCGCGACGTGATTCTCCCAATGACGGTTATTAGGCGTTTAGATGCCGTACTGGAAGACACAAAAGATGACGTTCTTAAAATGAAAAAACAACTTGATGCTGCCAAGATTGATAACCAGTGGCCTGCACTTTGCAATGCCGCTGGGGAAGCCTTCTGTAATGCATCACCATTCCTTCTGAAAGACCTTACCAGCCGTGCAAAGGCTCAAACCTTAAAAGCTGACTTTATTGCCTATTTAGATGGCTTTTCTCCCAACGTCCAACTTATTCTTGACAAGTTTAAATTCCGAAACCAGATTGACACCATGATCGATGCAGATATCTTGGGTTCCGTTATTGAGAAATTTACCTCCTCCGAAATCAATTTAAGCCCCAAACCGGTATACCTGGACGAAGAAAAAACGATACTCAAACATCCGGGGCTGGACAATCATAGTATGGGTACGATTTTCGAAGAATTGATTCGCAAGTTCAATGAAGAAAATAATGAAGAAGCCGGAGAACATTGGACTCCACGTGATGTCGTAGAGCTCATGGCGGATATCATCTTTGTGCCGATTGCCGACAAAATAATGGACGCTTCTTATTCCTGCTATGACGGAGCCTGCGGCACAGGCGGAATGCTGACTGTTGCCCAGGACAGGCTGCAAACTCTTGCCCAAAGGCGTGGCAAAGACGTATCCATCCACCTTTTTGGCCAGGAAATAAATCCTGAAACCTACGCCATCTGCACGGCTGATTTACTCCTCAAAGGGGATGGAGAAGAAGCCCAGCATATCATGTATGGGTCTACACTTTCCGATGACCAGCATGCTGCACGGTCTTTTGACTTCATGCTCTCTAATCCGCCCTACGGCAAAAGTTGGAAAACGGACGCTGAAAAAATGGGAGGCAAGAAAAATATTCTGGACACCCGCTTCAATGCCTATTTGGAGGGTGGAGAGGCGATGCAGATGCTGCCGCGTGTGAGCGACGGACAGCTACTCTTTTTACTAAACAATATCTCCAAAATGAAGCAAGATACGGAAATCGGCAGCAGGATTGCCGAGGTCCATAACGGGTCGTCTTTATTCACGGGAGATGCCGGCAGCGGTGAGAGCAATGCCCGACGCTACATGTTTGAGAACGACCTCGTAGAAGCCATTGTCGCCGTACCGGAGAACATGTTTTATAACACGGGGATTGCCACCTATATCTGGATTCTGTCCAATAAAAAAGAAGAGCGGCGCAAAGGCAAAGTTCAGCTGATTGATGCGACGGCTATGAAATCGCCGCTAAAAAAGAACATGGGGAAAAAGAATTGCAAATTCACACCGGAAATTCGCAAAGAAATCGTCCGCATCTTCTGTGATATGGAAGAGAGTGAAGTCAGTAAGGTTTTCTTAAACAAGGATTTTGCTTATTGGTCGGTTATCGTGGATCGACCACTTAGGCTGCGTGTCCATCCAGAAAATGAAGTCCCGGACAGTGCTTTTAGAAAGAATGATAAACCGGAAGAAGTACGGCAAGCCGTAAAGAAAGCAGCAACTGTTGGCTCTTTGGATGACTGGACCGCCTTTGCTAAAGCTACGGGGCTTAAAGCCGCCATGCTGAAGAGAATTCAACCCTTCATCACAGAAAAAGACGCATCGGCAAAGGCAGTAGACGGTGAAGCCGATACGGATCTTAGGGATACCGAGCTGATCCCTTTCACCTATGATGGTGGCATCAACGCCTTCATGGAAAAGGAAGTGTACCCTTATGCACCAGACGCATATATAGACGAAAAGAAAACCCAAATCGGCTATGAAGTCAGCTTTACCAAGTACTTCTATAAACCCATCGAACTTAGACCAATGGCAGAAATCATTAAAGAGCTGAAACAGATAGAAAACGAGTCAGACGGGCTGTTGGAAGGCTTACTGGAGGATCTGGCATGAGGAGGTATGAGGATTATAAGAATACTGATATTCAGTGGGTAAGAATTGTTCCGTCCCATTGGGAATTGTGGCGTAACAAAAATGTTTTTATAGAATCAAAGGATGAAGTTGGAAATGATCACAGCAGTTACACTCTTCTGTCATTGACACTGAATGGGATAGTTCCGAGAGATATAGATAATCCTAAGGGAAAATTCCCTGCATCTTTTGATAAATATAAAATTGTAAAAAAAGGTGATATGGCGTTTTGTCTTTTTGATATCGATGAAACGCCTAGAACAGTTGGATTGTCAGCATTTGATGGAATGCTGACAGGTGCTTATAATATTATGCACGTGCATAATATAAATTCTCGTTTCGTTTATTACTTCTATTTATCGATAGATAAAGTGAAGGGGCTCAAGCCACTTTATACTGGCTTAAGAAAAACAATAAAAATTGAATCGTTTATGTCCACTAAGCTTCCCGTTCCTCCTCGAGAAGAACAGGATCAAATTGTACGTTATCTGGACTGGAAAGTGTCGGAGATCAATCGGCTGATAAGAATATGTTCAGAACAGCTTGCACTTTTACAAGAAGCAAGAAAAAAGGTAATTGCTGATACCTTAAAATCAGCTAACGATACCCGTCAAATACCCTTGAAACGGCTGTTAATGAAAAATCTGACAGGATCGTGGGGTTCTGACAACGCTGAGGATAAAAAACAGTGTATCTGCCTGCGTGTTGCTGATATGGATTTCATGTCTGGACAATTTGTAAATACCAAGCCGGAACAACTTACACATCGATACTATACTCAAAAAGAAATTGACGAGTTGACATTACAAAAAGGGGATATCTTGGTTGAAAAGTCTGGCGGCGGAGATAAAACCCCTGTTGGACGGACGGTAATTTTTGATAAGCCATATAAGGCTTTGTTTGCGAACTTTTTACAGTGTTTAAGGATAGATGAAAGAGTAATAGGCCCGAAGTATGCGTTATTAAATCTTCATTTGTTGCACTTTACAGGCGACATTAGAAGGATAATAAAGCAGACTACTGGTATTCAAAATTTAGACATGAATGCACTATTGTCAATCAAACTAGATGTTCCAAATTTAAATAATCAAAAGAAAATATTGTCCCAAATAGATAATCAACTGAAGAAGATTGATGAACTTACTGATAAAAAACATGAAAAAGTAGATCTTCTGCACGAACTCAAATCCCGTCTCATCTCCGATGTTGTCACCGGTCAGATTGACGTACGAGATGTAAAGGTTCCTGATTTTGAATATATCGAAGAAGAGTTTGACGAAGATCTTGATGAAGATCCGGCTGACTCAGATTTTGAAAATGAGGAGGATTGAGTATGGCTTTTTCCAACACCAAAGAAAGTGGTCTTGAATCCTTAATCGTAAAATATCTGGTTGAATCCAATGATTACGAGGAGGGGATAAACGCAGACTACAATAAAGCATATGCAGTTGATGAGACTCGCTTATTTCGCTTCCTCGAAGACACTCAGCCGGAAGAGATGGAAAAACTAGGTGTCTTCAAATCGGATACAAAGAAGCGACAATTTCTTAATCGCCTGTCCGGAGAGATTGCCAAGCGTGGCATTATTGATGTGCTACGCAAGGGCGTCAAGGTTTATCCTGCTGACCTAATCATGTTTTATCTGACGCCAACTGAAAACAATCGGCAAGCAAAGCTCATGTGGGAGAAAAATATCTTCAGCGTGACACGGCAGCTTCGTTATTCGCAGGATGCGACAAAGCTCGCTCTTGACCTTTGTTTGTTCATCAATGGTCTTCCGGTCATCACCATGGAGCTAAAAAATCAACTGACCAAGCAAAAAACGGAAGATGCTGTGCGCCAGTATAAAGAAGATCGAGATCCGCGTGATCTAATCTTTCATTTTAAACGCTGTATCGTCCACTTTGCTGTGGATGATGCCACGATTCAGTTTTGCACAAAACTCGCAGGAAAAGACAGCTGGTTTTTACCCTTCAATAAAGGTTATAACGATGGTGCAGGAAACCCGCCCAATCCGGATGGTTTGATGACGGACTATCTGTGGAAGAATATTCTGACCAAAAGGAAGCTATCCCGCATTATTGAGAATTATGCCCAGGTCACTGAAGAAGTGGATCCTGATACCAAGAAGAAGACCATCAAACAAATCTGGCCGCGTTACCATCAGTTAGATTGCGTAGAAAAGCTTTTAGCGGATGTCAAACTAAGTGGCGTCGGGAAACGATATCTCATCCAACACAGCGCCGGCAGTGGGAAATCCAATTCTATCGCCTGGCTGGCTCACCAGCTCATAGGACTGGAAGAGGGTGGTCGTCCTATGATTGATTCTGTGCTGGTTGTGACTGACAGGCGGATTTTGGATAAGCAAATCAGAGATACAATCAAACAATTTATGCAGGTCAAGAATACTGTTGCGTGGGCAGAGTATTCTCGTGATTTGCGCCAGGCCATTCAAGATGGCAAACGAATCATCGTGACCACGATCGAAAAATTTCCCTATATTATTTCTGAGCTGGGTCAGGCGCACAAAGACAATCAATTTGCCATCATCATTGACGAAGCACATTCAGGTCAAAGTGGCCGAAATTCCGCCCAGATGAACCTGGCACTTTCTGGTCAGGCTGCAATGGATGAGCTGGACAATGAAGACAAAATCAATGCCATGATGGAAGGGCGCAAACTCGTACCCAAGGCCAGCTATTTTGCTTTCACGGCAACGCCTAAAAATAAGACTGAGGAAATGTTTGGCACCATGTATGAGGTCGACGGGGAAATAAAACACCGTCCTTTCCACGTTTACACGATGAAGCAGGCTATCCAGGAGGGTTTCATTCTCGATGTGTTAAAGAATTACACAACCATAGATTCCTGGTACAAAATCATGAAAACGGTTGAAGATGATCCCATGTTTGACAAGAAGCGGGCACAAAAGAAACTACGTAGCTTTGTCGAGGGTAACTCAGATGTCATTGCCAAAAAAGCGGCTATGATAGTCGAGCACTTTCATGAACAGATTATAGCCAAGAGGAAAATAAACGGTCAGGCAAGAGCGATGGTGGTAACGGCAGGTATAGGGCGCTGTGTTGAGTATTACTATGCCATCAACAAATGTCTCGCAGAACGACGCAGCCCTTATAAAACCATTATTGCCTTTTCCGGTGAACACAAGTACAAGGGGCTGGAACCTGCCCTTGCATCTGCGGCGCTCAATGGCTTTCCGGATGCAAAAATACCTAAGGAATTCAAAAAAGACCCCTTTCGCATACTTATTGTAGCTGACATGTTTCAAACCGGATTTGACGAACCCCTGCTGCAGACGATGTATGTGGATAAACCCCTTTATGACATCGCAGCGGTTCAGACACTCTCGCGGCTCAACAGATCTTATCCTGGCAAACATGATGTTTATGTTCTTGATTTTGCTAATAAAACTTCTGTCATTGAGGCTGCATTTTCCAAATTTTACAGGACAACCATTTTGTCCGGAGAAACTGACCCAAACAAGCTATATGACCTTATTTCCTTGATGGAAAGTTATCAGGTTTATGACAACGATCATGTTGAAACACTGGTTGAGCTGTTTCTGAACGGGGCAGAGCGCGACAGGCTTGATCCCATTCTCGATGCCTGTACGGCTGTCTATAAGCAGCTGGAAGTAGATGATCAAATCAAGTTCAAAAGTGCGGCCAAGTCTTTCGTTCGCACGTATGGTTTTCTGGGTTCGATTTTGCCCTACGGAAATATCGACTGGGAGAGGCTCTCCATCTTTCTAAATTTACTCATTCCCAAGCTGCCATCTCCAGGCACAGATGATCTATCTGAAGGTATCCTTTCTACGGTTGATCTGGGCAGCTATCGAAACGAAGCAAGAGAAGCAATTTCCATAAAGCTTGAAGATGAGGACGCCGAAATACCACCCGTTCCCGCAGGCAAAGTAGGCTTCATTGTTGAGCCTGAAATGGATCTACTTTCTAAGATCATCCTGGATTTTAATGATATGTTTGGGAACATCAACTGGAAAGATGCGGATAATGTACAGCGTCAAATTCTTGAAATTCCTGCCATGGTATCTAAGAACAAGCAATATCAGAACGCTATGAAAAATTCCGACGAGCAGGAGGCACGTACTGAAAGTGAACGCGCCCTGCAGCAGGTAATTTTTTCCATCATGTCCGACAATATGGAGCTGTTTAAGCAATTTCAGGATAATCCTTCCTTCAAAAAATGGCTCTCTGATTTGGTTTTCAATTTGACCTATAACACGGAGGGGAAGCCATACGTCAATCAAGATGATTTGTCGAGTAGTGACCAGAGCTTAAATCGTGAATATCCGAAAATTAAATCGGAAGATTTGAAATATCTTTCGGTTGCTGAAGGTAAGGCACCATTTACAGATGAAACCTAACATGTGATTTTGGAGGTGGCTCTAAGCATGAAAAGAGGTAAAAACATCAATTTATTCCTGATGGACGGAGACGCTTCCGGTCGCATCAAATGCACGTTGGCCAACTGGACCGGTATCGCCTATAAAATTCCACGCACCATGCTGGATAAGGCACGGGAGATCACTTATCTTGACCAGACAGGTGTCTACTTTCTTTTCGGCACTTCCGATGATAGCGGAGACCCTGTTGTCTATATCGGCCAGGCAGGTATTCGCAAGAACGGGCGGGGCATCCTCTGTCGTCTGGATGAGCATCGCCGTGACAGCAAGATGGATTATTGGACGGAGGCCGTTGCCTTCACCACTTCAAATAATTCATTCGGCCCAACGGAAATCAGTTATTTAGAAAATCGTTTTTGTAACATGGCGATTGATGCGAAACGCTATTCAGTCAAAAATGGCAATGACCCAAGCCCCGGCAACACCACTGAAGAAAAAGAGAGTGAGCTGGAGGAGTTTATCTCCTACGCAAAACTAGTCATGGGAGCCCTAGGCTACAAGGTTTTTGAGCCCATAGTGGCCAGCAAGCCTACAGTGATTGAGATTAGTCCCATTGACGATGAACCTAACTTGTATTTCAAGACCACGAAGGCCGAAGCCACAGGGAAACGAACACCGGAGGGATTTGTCGTTTTAGCCGGAAGCAAGATTTCTCTTTCTATGACGAAAAGCTGTCCTGACAATGTCATCAACTATCGTGAGAAATATGCAGGGAAAATTGATGATCAAGGATTTTTAATGGCTGATTTGCTGTTTACCAGCCCTTCTGCTGCCGCGGGTTTCGTTGGTGGGTCATCTTTAAGCGGAAACGTCATGTGGAAAGATGAATCCGGGAAAACCCTAAAAGATATTGAAGCCACCGAGTAAAAACACTATCTAAAAAAGTTTGCCCAAAACTGAATGACTTGTCCAAGGGGATATTGAGAGGAAACTTTCAATATCCTTTTTTGATGGCTCCTCTAAATAATCCGAAAGGAGCTTTTTTACATGAAACAGATGATTTTTGTCTGCTCGCCTTACCGGGGCGAGATCGAGACAAACACAGAACGGGCGAGACGGTATTGCCGCCACGTCGTGGACAAGGGATTCATCCCCATCGCACCGCATCTTCTATTCCCTCAGTTCCTGGATGACAACGAGTCGGAGGAGCGGAAGCAGGCTCTTGAGATGAACTTTGGAATCTTACAGAGGTGCAGTGAACTCTGGGTCTTCGGACGGGAAATCACCATCGGCATGTGGCAGGAAATCAAGAAGGCGCAGGAGCTCGACATTCCTGTTCGCTACATCGGCACGGAGGAGGTTTGAGTATGAGAGATTTGCCAATTGCCTATGGCAGCAGCTGCTACGCCAAGAAATGGTCCAATAAGACCATCACCTTTGATGAATTAAAGGAGCGGCTCAAGGTCACCATCCGTACACCTGAGTCCGCTGAAGAATACAAACGCATGACGAAAGCTGAGCGGCAGACGGCCAAAAATCACGGCGGTTTTGTTGCCGGGGTTCTGGTCGGAGGACGAAGGCTCTCCAATACTGTGGCTTCCCGCTCCATGATTGCGCTTGACGGTGATTATATTGAGCCGGAGTTTCTTGAGAACTTTGAGTCGCTAACACCTTATGCGTCCTGCTTTTATACGACTCACAGCCATACGCCGGAAGCCCCGAGAATCAGGATTATCTTCCCGCTTACAAGGGATGTGACGGCGGAAGAATTTGTCGCTGTGGCACGCTTTCTTGCGGACATGCTTGGCATCGATTATTTTGATTCCTGCTCCTATCTTTCCAACCAGCTCATGTACTGGCCAAGCACGCCTTCCAACGGTGAGTATGTTTTCAAAGAAGCCGATAAAGACTGGCTTGATCCTGACAATATCCTTGCAAAACACCCGGGCTGGAAAGATCCTGCACAGCTGCCTACTTCCTCAAGGGAGAGCAGGGCCAATTCAACGGAAGTAAAAAAGGTACAGGACCCGCTCACAAAAACAGGTGTGGTCGGTCTTTTCAACCGCACCTATTTTCCCATCAGCGCGGCAATGGAGGAGCTGCTGCCGGAGATCTATGAAGCAACGGACAATCCCAACCGCTACCACCTGATTGGCTCGGACAGCCTGCCCGGTGTCGAGATCAAAGAGGACGGCAAGTTTGTCTACAGCCATCACGCAAAAGATATCGCCTATCTGAAACTCTGCAATGCTTTTGATTTGGTACGCCTGCATAAGTTCGGTGACGACAAGAAAAGCTTCAATCAGATGTGCGAATTTGCCATGTCGCTCGACAAGGTGAAGCTCCGTGGCATGGAAGAAAAGCGAAAGCAGGCCGGAGAGGATTTTGGCAGAGAGAATGCAGACTGGCAAAAAGATCTCCAGTACATGTCCAGAAGCACAGTCCTGCAAAACAGCGTCTGGAACGAAATGCTGATCTTAAACAATGACCCCGACTTTGCCGGTTTTGCCTACAACGAGATGGCGCATCGGGTTCAGGTCACAGGTGAGATTCCCTGGGATCGGCCGCTGGATAACAAGTTCTGGCGGGATGCCGACACAGCCCAGCTCAAAGCCCTGCTGGACGTTCGCTATGTCCCTTTTTCCGACCGCAATCATAACGTCAGTTTTACCAAGGTGGCCGATGACAGGCGCTTTCATCCTGTCAGAGACTATCTGGATTCCCTTCCTCTCTGGGATAAAAAGGTACGGGCGGAAACGCTCTTTATTAAATACCTGAAGGCGGACGACACGAAGTATGTCCGTACGGTATCGAGGAAGACCTTAGCTGCGGCGGTTGCCCGCATCTATGAGCCGGGCACGAAGTTTGACAGCATGACGGTCATCGACGGTGCACAGGGTATCGGCAAGGGCACCATGTGGCGCTCGCTTGCAGGAGACGATTATTTCTCGGATTCCCTTTCGCTTACCGACATGAGCGATAAATCCGCCGCAGAGAAACTGCAGGGCTTTTGGATTATCGAGATCAGCGAACTTGCCGGAATGAAAAAGGCGGACATCGAAAAGGTCAAATCCTTTCTATCCACAGCGGACGACAAGTACCGCCCCAGCTATGGCAAGGTCGTGGAAAGCCATCCCAGGCAGTGCATCATCGTTGCTACGGTCAACGGCGAGCGGGGCTATTTGCGTGACATCACAGGCAACCGTCGATTTTGGATTATTAAGTGCCATCAGACGGAACAGCGTGTGGACTGGACGATTACACCCGAGGAGCGGGACCAGATCTGGGCGGAGGCCAAGTACTACTACGAACAAGGAGAGAAACTCTATCTGGAAGGCGACCTCCTGCGGGAGGCGGAAGATGCCCAGAAGAGTGCGATGGAAGCGGACGAGCGCCAAGGGCTGGTTGAGGAGTATCTTTCCCGGCTCTTGCCGGACAACTGGGCGGATATGGATGTCTACGACAGACGCAACTATCTCGAAGGCGATATCACATCTTGCAAAGGTTCAATTAGGCGCACCGAGGTCAGCAATGCCGAGATCTGGTGTGAGTGCTTTGGCAGAAATCTTGCCGACTTAAAGCCGGTTGATTCCTATGCCATCGCCGCCCTGATGGTCCAAGTCGATGGCTGGGAGCGCACCGGAAAACTCAGGACACTTCCCATATACGGGCGCCAGCGGGTCTACGTCAGAACTGAACAAGTCACAAGCTGAACAACTTCTCTAGTTAATTATTTGAGAGAAAACACTAGAGAAAGAGTAAATGGCACAGACGTACACGCGCGTAGTAAATATAGGAAATTCCTGTTCAGCTTGTACGCCTGTTCATCTGAAGGGAGAAAAATATGAGAGAAAAAATCATTGAACAGAAATTAGTGCGGGAAGTCTCGAATCGGGACGGGCTTTGCTGGAAGTTCATATCTCCCGGAACGGCGGGAGTGCCGGACAGACTGCTGCTTCTGCCTGGCGGCAAGGCGGGCTTCATCGAAGTCAAAGCCCCCGGCAAAGAGCCGACGGCACAGCAACTTTATCGACATGAACAATTAAGGGACTTAGGCTTTCAGGTCTTTGTCCTGGATGACCCGGATGCGATTGGAGGGATATTAGATGCAATACAAGGCACATGATTATCAGAAGTATGCCAAGCAGAAAATTATCGAGCAAAAGGCCTGCGGTCTCTTCTTAGAGCCGGGCCTTGGCAAGACCGTGATTACCCTCTCCGCCATCTGGGACTTGATGTTTGACTACTTTGACATCAGCAAGGTGCTGGTGATTGCACCGCTTCGAGTCGCTGAAAACACCTGGACGGAGGAACTGGAAAAATGGGATCACCTGACGTATCTCAGAATCTCCAAAGTTCTCGGCACGGAAGCCCAGCGGCTTGAAGCCCTCAACACACCTGCCGATATCTATGTCATTAACCGGGAGAATGTTGCCTGGCTTGCTGAACTTGGCGAGTGGGATTTTAACATGCTGGTCATCGATGAGCTTTCGAGCTTTAAGAATGCCTCAAGCAAACGTTTCAAGGCGCTTCGCAGAAAGCGTCCCGGCATTGACCGGGTGGTGGGACTGACAGGCACACCGTCCACGAACGGGTTGATGGATCTCTGGTCGGAGATTTATCTTTTGGATCAGGGCAAGCGGCTGGGCAAGACACTCAGCACCTATCGGGCAGATTTCTTTGTGCCCGACCGCATGAATGGCTGGATCGTGTATTCCTATCGGCCAAGACCTCATGCGGAGGAATGGATCTTCAGCCGCTTATCAGATCTCTGCGTCTCCATGAAAAGTCAGGATTTTCTCCAAATGCCTGAACGCTTGGAGCGGGATGTCACAGTCAAGCTCCCTCCTGTCGCCAAAGAAAAATACAAAGAGCTTGAGTGGGAGATGGTGGCGAAACTGGAAGGCAAAACTGTGGATGCGGTCAATGCGGCCGTGCTGACCAACAAGCTCCTGCAGATGGCATCGGGCGCCGTCTATGACGAGAACAAGGCGGTAGCAGAGCTTCATGCCGCCAAGCTTGATGCCTTGGAGGATCTGATTGAAGCGGCAAACGGCAAGCCTGTCCTCATTTACTACAACTATCGTCACGACAAAGAGCGGATTCAAAAGCGTTTCAAAGAGACTCAGGAAATCAAAACACCGGAGGACTTTCAGGCCTGGAACCGAGGCGAAATTCCGGTGGCGATAGCCCATCCCGCTTCAATGGGGCATGGCTTAAACCTCCAGCACGGCGGCTCGACCGTGATCTGGTTTTCTCTACCCTGGTCTTTAGAGCTTTACCAACAGGCGAATGCCAGACTCTGGCGGCAGGGACAAAAGGACACGGTGGTCATCTTCCGTCTGATCGCCGAGGGCACGATTGACCGGGATGTCGTCCGGGCTTTGGCGAAAAAAGACCTGACCCAGGAAAACCTGATGCAGGCTGTGAAAGCGAGGGTCGGCGATGGCACATGTTGAACGCATTCGGCAGATGCTGAAAGACTACCCCGAGAACCTGTCCGAGATGAAACGCTTGGAGCAGGAAATGACGGACTTTGTCCCCATCACCTCTGATGAAGTTTTGGAGATGTTGAACTTTCCCGGCAAGAGCGATGATCATGTCAGGATCAAAAAGCAGCGGTCTTTGAATCGACTCTTTTATATTGCCACATCCTATAAGCGACTCACCTGGCTGATCAATCATGCATCGGAAAAGGAAATGGCAAAGGACTACGCCAAGGTCGCCCGAGAAGTGGATTTTGTGAAATACGGCATCCGGGCTTTGCCGAGATACTACCGAAACCTTTTGACCTTTGAAATTTTGGAAGACCATCGCTGGGGTGAGGTCTGTCAAAAATTTAATATCAGCGGGTCGGAGCTTAACCGAAAGAAAGCAAAAGCGGTTGAACTCATGGCGGAGACCTTTGCCGACCAGCATCAATACTTCGGATTTTATGAGGAGGAATTTGCCGATGACCATCGAACAGATATTAGATAACTACGAACGCTATCACAACGAGCTGGAAGCTGATCTTTATTTTCTACATCTTATGCTTGAGGTGGATCTGAAAGAAGTGGAAGGAAGCACGGCAGAGCTGGGCCAGATCCTGAAGTTCTTTAAAGGCTGTGCAGACTTTGTCAACAATGAAGCCGTTGACAGGCGGCTTGCCCATGCGGAGCTTCGCTTCAAACAGCTATCTGTTTTGGACTGGCTGATTCGATCCTGTTCGCAGGACGATCAGCAGATTATTCAGGCGCTTTGGATTGACAGGCTTTCCTTGTCTGAAGCTGCGGAGCGTTTTTATATCAGCAAGACATCCATGTTCCGAAGGAAGCAGGAGGTCTTGTCTTCTTTGGAGACCGTTATGCGGTCAAGCAAGGACGTTCAGGAACTTTGGAACGATGTGAAAGAAAGTGGAACGACCTGATATTGAGATGCAAGTTAAGAGCCTGTTATTCTTATACTGACGAAAAACTATAGAGACCTGCGGCATCTGTGCTCCGGGTCTTTTTTTATGCCCGGAGGTGGACGATGCCCAGAAAACCCAAGCGGCCTTGTTCCTTCCCCGGCTGTCCCGAGCTGGTGGAGGGCAGGTACTGCGAAAAACACAAAAGTGAAGTTGACCGCCACTACAACCGCCATCAGCGTGACCCCAAGACGGCGAAACGTTATGGCAGACGCTGGCGAAAGATCAGAAAGGCTTTTCTTATTGCGCACCCGCTCTGCGAGGAGTGCAGAAAGCAAGGAAGGTACACGCCTGCCGAGGAAGTCCACCACATCACGCCGCTGTCTGAAGGCGGAACGCATGACTACGAGAACCTGATGGCGCTCTGCAAGTCCTGTCACTCCCGGATTACCGCCAAAGAAGGCGGACGCTGGGGCTGAACTTGTGTATTCATAGTTGTTTTCATTTGCTTTGGAGTTTTCGCA
Source organism: uncultured Mageeibacillus sp. (assembly GCA_964606165.1). GTDB lineage: Bacteria > Bacillota > Clostridia > Saccharofermentanales > DTU023 > UBA4923. Next base: position 54,359 of record CAZSFQ010000001.1, on the reverse strand, counting down.
CCTCTCCAGGGGGGGTGTGAATCTCCGGAGCGCCTTAAGCGATCAACGGGCGGTGGGCCACGCGCGAAAAAACTTCAATTCAAACAGGGGATTAACCCCAGAAAGCCGGAAAGGAGGTGCTTTCGTGGCAAAAGACGGAACTTACCGTGGCGGCAGACGAGTCAAAGCTGGCAGCAAGCCGGATGCCCTCGCCGATAAAATCGCCGCAGGAAAAGAAGCAAAAATACTCGAAACTTACGATTTTGATCCGGAAGCACTCTTTGCTCCGGATGAACCGGAAGATGTGTCCGACCTTTTCGGCGAAGAAATGCCGAGTCCTTCGGATTACCTTTCTGCAAGACAAAAGGATGGCAAACCGCTCGGTGCTGATGAAATCTATGCCGAGACATGGAAATGGCTGAAAGACCGACGCTGTGAAAAGCTCGTGAACCCGAGACTTCTGGAATCCTACTCGCAGGCTTTTGCTCGCTATATCCAGTGTGAACAGGCGATCAGTACCTACGGGCTTTTAGGTAAACACCCAACTACGGGTGGTGCGATTGCCAGTCCTTTTGTATCCATGAGCCAATCATTTCAAAAACAGGCCAACCTCATCTGGTATGAAATTTTTGACATCGTGAAGCAAAACACGACGACAGCTTTTATTGGCAGTCCACAGGACGAAATGATGGAGCGCCTTCTTCGGACAGAGGAGGGCGAGCTATGACACAAACATTTTTGTAAGGAGGAATGCATGAAATACTATAAAGCCGCCGAATCCGTGACCAAGGGGCATCCGGACAAACTCTGCGATTATATCGCCGACCGAATATTGGATAGATACCTGAGAGACGATAAGAATGCCCGTGTTGCCGTGGAAGTCATGGCGACCAAAGGTCTCATTCTGATTGCAGGCGAAGTGACAAGCACCGCCAAGGTGAATGTGAAACAGATTGCAAGGAGTGCTCTGTCGGATGTCGGCTATCCTCCTTTTCGTTTTCGGGTTAAGACAAAAATTCATAAGCAAAGCCCTGACATTGCGCAAGGCGTCAACCAAGGAGGCCTCATCGGTGCGGGCGATCAGGGCATCGTTTACGGCTATGCGACGGATGAAACACTGGAGTATCTGCCGCTCGCTCAAGTGCTGGCACGAAAGCTCACTCGAAAGCTTGAGGAAGTCCGAGAAGAAGGCATTGTCAAAGGTCTTAAGCCCGACGGTAAGTGCCTGGTTGTTCTGGAATATGAAGACGGCGGGGCCAGTCGTGTCCAGTCGGTGGTGCTCTCCACCCAGCATAATGAAAAGCTTGATGTAACTGAACTCAGACAGGCTATTTTGGCGGAGGTGATCCGCCCCGTGCTTGACAGAAGGCTGCCCTATTCGGAAGAAGATATCTACATCAATCCGACCGGACGGTTTGTTCTTGGAGGACCGGAAGCGGATACAGGGCTTACAGGCAGAAAACTGGCTGTCGATACCTATGCTGGACTTTCCCGCCACGGCGGTGGAGCCTTTTCGGGCAAAGACCCGACCAAGGTTGATCGCTCGGCGGCCTATATGGCAAGGCTCATCGCTAGAAGTATTGTCTCTGCTGGTTTTGCCAAAAAATGCGAAGTCTCTATCGCCTATGCTATTGGAAAACCCGATCCTCTGTTTTGGGATATTGACTGCTTTGGAACAGAAACCCGTGACCTTGAGGAAATCAAGGAGCGCTGTGAGACGCTTTTCCCATTATCAGTTCTGCCCATGATTCAGTATCTGCAGCTTCGCCGGGGTGGCTATGCGGAACTTGCCATCAAAGGGCATTTTGGTAATCTCCTTGAACCCTGGGAGAACAGTCTCGCAGGGATGCTTTTAAGTAAAGGGGGCGGGCTTCATGCAGATGACGAATAAATTTGAGAAAGTCCCCATTGATAAGCTCGTACCATATGCGAGAAACGCTAGAACTCACTCCAAAGAACAGATCCTGCAGCTAAGGTCTTCCATCCGAGAGTTTGGCTTCCTGAATCCCTGCTTGATTGACAGGGACTATAACGTCATTGCAGGTCACGGCAGAATCCTTGCTGCCAAAGAAGAAGGATTGACTGAGCTGCCTTGTGTTTTCGTGGAGCATCTGACCGAGGCACAAAAGCGTGCGTACATCATCGCCGATAACCGGCTTGCCATGAATGCTGGCTGGGATGAAGAAATGCTCTCCGTTGAACTTTCCGATTTGGAAGGGGTTGACTTTAACCTTGATCTTCTGGGATTTACCGACAGCGAACTAAAAAAACTCTTAGGTAGTCTGGAAACTGAGGAGGATGATTTTGATCTCACCGCCGCTCTTGAAGCAGCAAGTTTTGTGAAACCGGGCGACCTCTGGACTCTTGGCCGTCACCGTCTGATCTGCGGTGATGCGACAAAAAAGGAAGACGTGGAAAAGCTGATGGACGGCAAAAAGGCCAATCTCATTCTGACCGATCCGCCTTATGCTGTGAGTTACAAGAGTTCATCAGGACTTTCCATTCAAAACGATAATTTAAAACCCGAGGAATTTTTCAAGTTCCTGCTCTCATCATTCAAGAATATGATCACTGCCTGTGAACCCGGTGCATCGGCCTATGTCTTTCATGCGGATACGGAGGGGCTTGTTTTTAGAAAAGCTTTTGAAGAAGCGGGCTTTCATTTGTCGGGTGTTTGCATCTGGGCGAAGGACTCACTTGTTCTGGGCAGGTCGCCCTATCAGTGGTCACATGAGCCGATCCTGTTTGGCTGGACGAAAAAAGGTAAGCACCGCTGGTATTCAGGGCGGGCGGAAACCACGGTCTGGCATTTTGACAAGCCAAAGCGAAATGAGAACCATCCGACCTCCAAGCCGATTGACCTCTTGTCTTACCCGATTCAAAATTCGAGTCAGGCAAACGCCATCGTGCTGGATTTATTCGGCGGGAGCGGCTCTACTCTCATCGCCTGTGAGCAAACTGACCGTATCTGCTATATGGCGGAGCTTGATGACAAGTATGCATCCGTCATTCTCCGGCGCTATGTGAAATACAAAAACGGTGTTTCCAATGACGTTTTTGTCCTGCGTGACGGTAAAAAAACCGCCTACGAAAAGCTTGTCAAAACTGTTGAATGATAACCAATTTTGAGCTGTAAATTTGTCGGGTAAATAAGCTGAAATGCCTGATAATAAAGGCTTTTAGGACTTGGCTTTCCTTCCTTTTAGAGCGAACATGTACGTACAAGAACAAGGAGGAAAAGACCATGACAAACAAAGAACTAAAACGACAAAGTTTCCTTGAAGTAACAAAGAACCGCCGGGTAAAACAAGATGCCTTTTACCGGAGATTTCCTGAAAGAAAGCTCTACGACGAAGGTAAAATCGGCTGGAACGAGTACCGGAAGCTCGCCAAAGAGACCAAGGAAAAAGAGCGGGCACACTACCGGGGAAACGCCAACTACGACCTCTACGATGACGGCCTGATTACCTGGGACGAGTTCCAAGACTTGGAAAGAGGGAGGTAAACGAGATGACCAAGTTTTCGATCAAAGAGAGATCACGAAAAGAACTGGCCGAGACTCTGGCTGACCTTCTCGAAACAAAAGCGAAATACCAGGGCGTTCCGACCTGCGCCTACCAAATCGGCGAGACAACGGTAGAGCGTGACGGCACGGTCTTCTGGGATAAAGCACTCAGCGAAAGCCAAATCCATGAGCTGACCGCAAAGCTGGAAGCGGTGGGTTTTCCCTTGACCGACAGCTTTACCATCAGCTTTCCGGATGACAAGATTTCCACCGAGACGCTTGAAAAGCTGGACCTGATCCTTCGCTCCAAGGGCAGCCTCATCAAAAAGGCGCTGGGCGCAGACCGCATCCTCGTGGAGCATGACATCGGGGTAGTCAACTTTCCCTGGTTTGACAGGCTCCTCACAGCCGATGAAGCGAGAATCTACACCGAGTTCATCAGCCTGCTCGTTGCCAGCGCCGGAGCGCAGACCAGAGTTCTTGAGAAAGAAACCAAAACGGACAATGAGAAGTATACCTTCCGCTGTTTTCTCCTGCGCCTTGGCTACATTGGCGACGAGTTCAAGGAAGCAAGAAAGCTGCTCCTGAAAAACCTCGAAGGTTCCTCTGCTTTCCGAAACCCGAAGGAGGCAAAGTGATGAGAGAAATTAGCCAAGCAAGGCTTGAAGCCTTAAGAAAAGAATATTCTGCAGGATGCCGCATTGAACTTTTGAAAATGGATGACCCCTTCGCTCCACCCATCGGCACAAAAGGCACGGTGATCGGTATTGATGACATCGGTTCGATCATGGTCCGCTGGGATGATGGGTCAAGCCTGAACGTTGCCTATGGTGAAGACCAGGTACGGAGGATCAGCCATGAATGAGACCATCAGAGAGCAAATCCTCGCTATCCGGGATACGGGCCTGACAAATATGTTTGATATCAATACTGTTCAGCGGCTGGCCTTTGAGCGGGACTACTTTGAACTGGTCTGCTTTCTGGAGGACGATCCCAAAGCCTATGTCCGCTTCATTTTGACGGGAAAGACGGAGGATTAGGCCATGTGGAAAAAAGGAACTATCGGCATACCGAAAGAAGACGGCGGCTACACCGCCTGCAAATATTGGCTCAAGCATTTTGATAAGCCCAGCGTGTACGGGATTGATAAGGGCAGGATTTCCAAACTCATGCTTAAAATTGACGGCGAGGTCGTCTGCAATTTTGACCGGGGCTGGGATATCAGACCAAGCTCAGAGGATGCAGAAAAGGCACTTGCGATCCTGCTTCACGAATACAACTAAACCTATGATCAATTAGAAGCATCAGCCCTTAGGGGCTTTTGCTCGTAGTGCGGCCTTAGGGGGTCGTTTTTTTATGGGAAGGAGGAAGTGTGAGACAACTGGAAATTTATAAACCGACTCGCTTCATGCTGCCGACTTCCCGCTATGACAAAGCTTCGGCAGATAGGGCGGTTGCTTTTATCAGCTTGCTGAAACATACCAAGGGTGAATGGGCGGGCAAATCCTTTCACCTGATCGACTGGCAGGAGCAGATTGTGCGTGACCTCTTCGGCATCCTAAAACCGAACGGCTACCGCCAGTTCAACACCGCCTATATCGAGATTCCGAAGAAGCAGGGCAAGTCCGAACTGGCCGCGGCGATTGCTCTCTACCTCACCTGCGGTGACTTTGAAAAAGGCGGCGAGATCTATGGCTGTGCCGCTGACCGCCAGCAGGCTTCCATCGTCTTTGATGTGGCTGTCCATATGGTGGAGCAAAACCCAGCATTAAAGGCCAGGATTAAACCTCGGCTTTCTCAGAAAAGACTTATCTATAAACCACTTCACAGTTTCTATCAGGTCTTGTCCTCGGAAGCGTACTCAAAACATGGCCTGAATGTTCACGGCGTGGTCTTCGATGAGCTTCACGCTCAGCCGAACCGCAAACTCTACGATGTGATGACCAAGGGTTCAGGTGATGCGAGAAAACAGCCTTTGTTCTTTCTTATCACGACCGCCGGAACCGATCGGCACTCCATCTGCTGGGAGGTCCATCAAAAAGCGGATGACATCCTGCACGGCAGAAAACGTGACCCGAGTTTTTACCCGGTGATCTACGGCGCAGAAGACGATGAGGACTGGACAGATCCCGATGTCTGGAAGAAAGCAAACCCTTCGCTTGGCGTCACGGTCGATATTGAAAAACTACACATTGCCTGTGAATCAGCCAAGCAGAACCCTGCTGAAGAAAACACCTTCAGACAACTCAGACTCAATCAGTGGGTCAAACAGTCGGTGCGCTGGATGCCAATGGAAGCCTGGGATAAATGCTCCCTTGCTGTTGACCTGGAAGCCCTGGAAGGGCGTATCTGCTACGGCGGGCTAGATCTTTCCAGCACCACCGACCTTACAGCTTTTGTGCTGGTCTTTCCGCCTGATACCGAGGATGGCTCGTTCGATGTGCTGCCCTTTTTCTGGATGCCGGAGGACAATATCCCACTGCGGGTAAACCGAGACCATGTGCCTTATGACCTCTGGGCGAAGGAAGGACAAATCCTCACAACGGAGGGAAATGTCGTCCACTACGGCTTTATCGAAAGCTTTATTGAGGAGCTGGGCGAAAGATATAACATCAAGGAAATCGCCTTTGACCGCTGGGGTGCTGTGCAGATGAGTCAGAACTTAGATGACCTCGGCTTCACGGTCGTTCCTTTCGGTCAAGGCTACAAGGATATGAGTCCGCCTTCCAAGGAACTGATGAAGCTGGTGCTGGAAGGAAAACTCCGCCACGGCGGACATCCGGTATTGCGCTGGTGCGCCGACAATATCTTTATCCGCACCGATCCTGCCGGAAACATCAAGCCTGACAAGGAAAAATCGACCGAACGCATCGACGGTGCAGTGGCGCTCATCATGGCACTTGACCGGGCGATTCGGGGTCAGGCTGGTGACAAGGAAAGCTCTGTCTATGATGAGCGCGGACTTTTACTCTTTTAGAAAGTTGAGGTGATGCCTTCTGGGAATCTTTAAAAATCTATTCAGGAGCCGGGACAAGCCGGAGCTTACGAAACCGAGCACGCCTCGGTTTTTCTTTGCCCCGACATCAAGTGGCAAGCAGGTGACGGAAAAGACGGCCATGCAGTCAGCAGCGGTGTATGCCTGTGTGCGTGTTATCGCCGAGACGATTGCCAGTCTCCCTTTGCACCTCTACCGCTATGTGGATGAGGGCAAGAAGCGTGATCCTAGTCACCCTCTCTATACGCTCCTCCATAATGCACCGAACCCCGAGATGACGAGCTTCATCTTTCGGGAAACCCTTATGACGCATCTTCTTTTATGGGGAAACGCCTATGCTCAGATTTTAAGGAACGGTCACGGTGAGATCGTAGGAATTTATCCGCTTCTTCCGGACAGGATGCAGGTTGCAAGGGATGAGGACAAAAACCTCATCTACCTTTATCAAAGCGGCATGAAGCAGATTGCTTTCCGTCAGGAGGAGATTCTCCATATACCTGGGCTTGGCTTTGACGGCCTTGTCGGTTATTCACCGATTGCGATGGCCAGAAACGCCATCGGGATGGCCATGGCCACCGAGGAATTTGGCTCGTCCTTCTTTTCAAACGGTGCAGCACCGGGCGGAATATTGGAACACCCCGGCACCTTAAAAGACCCGTCCAAGGTCAGAGAAAGCTGGGAGGAGCTTTTCAAAGGTTCGGGCAATGCCAACCGGGTCGCTGTTTTGGAAGAAGGCATGACCTATAAGCAGATCGGCATCCCGCCGAATGAAGCCCAGTTTTTGGAGACGAGAAAGTATCAGACGGAAGAAATCTGCCGCATCTACCGTGTACCGCCCCATCTGGTGGCAGACCTCGACAAGGCGACCTTTTCCAATATTGAACATCAAAGCATCAGCTTTGTCGTTCATACGATAAGGCCCTGGCTCGTGCGTCTGGAACAGGCGATGGACAAAGCTCTGCTCTATCCGGAAGAACAGACCCGGTATTTTGTGGAGTTCAATGTGGACGGGCTTTTGAGGGGCGACTACGAGAGCAGGATGCAGGGCTATGCCACGGCAAGGCAAAACGGCTGGATGAGCGCCAACGATATCCGGCGTTTGGAAAATATGAATCTCATCCCGGATGAGGAAGGAGGCAATTTGTACTTAATCAACGGCAACATGACAAAACTCAAAGACGCCGGGTTATTCGCCGGCCAGGGGGTGAAAGAAAGTGAAGAATAAAAAATTCTGGAAGTTTCTAAACGATCTTCCGGACGAAGAAACCGTCCTCAGATTGGACGGTCCCATTGCAGAAGAGAGCTGGTTTGGCGATGAAGTCACACCGGCTCTTTTTCTTAGCGAACTAAACAGCCATCCGGGCGACCTGACTGTCTGGATTAACAGTCCCGGCGGCGATGTCTTTGCAGCATCCCAGATCTACACCATGCTGATGGATCACAAGGGCAAAGTCACCGTGAAGATAGACGGGCTTGCGGCTTCCGCCGCTTCCGTTATCGCAATGGCGGGAGGCGAAGTTCTGATGAGCCCTTCGTCCATGATGATGATCCATAACCCCATGACGCTCGCTTTCGGCTGGAAGGACGAGATGGAAAAAGCCTTAGATGTCCTTGACGAGGTCAAGGCTTCCATCATCAACGCCTATGAATTAAAAACTGGACTATCCCGAAACAAAATCTCAAGACTGATGGATGACGAGACCTGGATGAATGCCAGGAAAGCGAAAGAACTCGGCTTTTGCGACGCTCTGCTTTTTTCCGAATGGGATGATCCCGACCTCGGTGAAGCAAGTGTCGGCTTTGCCGCAAGACGGACGGCAACCGCTGTCTTAAACAAGGTTTATCCGAAGGTGCCTATGCCGATGGAGCAGGGCACATCCTATTACGAGCTTAAGAAACGGCTCGAATTATTAGGCCATGAAGGAGGCTATTAACGATGAACAAACTGCAGGAACTGAGAAACAAACGCCATGAAGTCTGGAACCAGGCTAAGACCTATCTGGAAGAAAAGCGCAGAGAGGACGGCCTAGTTTCGGCTGAGGACACTGCCGCCTATGAAAAAATGGAACAGGAAGTCGTTGATCTCGGAAAAGAAATCGACCGTCTGGAGCGTCAGCGGGATATGGATATGAAGCTCTCGCAGGCGACCAGTCGTCCCACGGTCACAGACCCGATGAAGGATATGGAGGACAAGACCGGCCGTGGCAGCAAAGAGTACAGCCGTGATTTCTGGAACGTTATGCGAAAGAAGAACGCTGTCATCACGAATGCCCTTCAGGTCGGTACGGATTCCGAAGGCGGCTACCTTGCCCCGGATGAGTTCGAGCAGACGCTGGTGGAAGCCCTCGAAGAAGAAAATATCTTCAGGCAGCTTGCCCACGTCATTCAAACCTCGTCCGGTGACCGCAAGATCCCCGTAGTAGCGACCAAGGGCACGGCAAGCTGGGTCGATGAAGAAGCGGCGATCCCAGAATCAGATCCCGCCTTCGGGCAGGTTTCGATCGGAGCCTATAAGCTTGCCACCATGCTCAAGGTCTCGGAGGAGCTATTGAATGACTCCGTCTTTGACCTCGAAAGCTATATTGCTAAAGAGTTCGGACGCAGGATGGGCTCCAAGGAGGAGGAAGCCTTCCTCGTGGGTGACGGCACCGGAAAGCCGACGGGCGTCTTCCATACCACGGGCGGCGGCGAATTGGGCGTGACAGCCGCAGCAGAGGCCGAGCTTACAGCAGATGAACTGATTGACCTTTTCTATTCACTGAGAGCGCCTTACCGCAAGAAGGCCGTCTTCATCATGAACGATACTACCGTGAAGCTTATCCGCAAACTCAAGGATCAGACGGGTCAGTATCTCTGGCAGCCTTCCTTAACCGCAGGCACGCCTGATACCATCCTGAACCGCCCGGTCTACACGTCAAGCTTTGTGCCGCTGGCGGAGGCCGGTGCTTTTACCGTTGCCTTCGGTGACTTTTCCTATTACTGGATTGCCGATCGTCAGGGCAGGTCTTTCCAGCGCTTAAATGAGCTCTTTGCCGCTACCGGACAGGTCGGCTTCAGAGCGACCCAGCGTGTGGACGGTAAGCTCATTTTGCCTGAAGCCGTGAAGCTCTTGCAGATGAAAGCCGGAGCCTAAGACAGGAGGTTTGAGGGATGAAGGCGGAGGATTTGCTGGTTCCCTTAAAAGAGAATCTGGCAGTGGAGCATGATGCGGACGATGCCCTTCTGCTCCGCTGCCTGTCCTCCGCCGTTTCCTATGCGGAGGGCTATCAGAAAAAGGGACCCGATTACTACCAAACCAATGAAATGACCGACAGTACCAAACAGGCTGTCATCGTTCTGGCGACCTTCTTTTATGAGAGCAGGGACGGATCGACAGCCGGCTTTTTCGCCGATTCTCCGGAAGCTGCAAAGCAGGTCTGGGAGACGGTGAAGCTTCTCCTCCAGGGCGACCGGGAGGTGATCTTATGAGCATCAAACTGCAGCACTTTATTGAGCTTTTCCGGGTGGAGAGTGGGACGGACAGCGAGGGTTTTCCCACTGAACGGGACGAACTTCTGGCAAGCGTCAGAGCCTACCGTGAAGACCGCTACGGGAGTGAAGCGTGGAAGAACCGCAGTCTTTTTTCTAAGGCGACCACGCTCTTTCGCATCCGGGTGATAGCGGGCATCAAGCTCGATACCCGCTGTGTGGTTGTGACAGAAGACGGCAGGTACAACATTCTCTCGGTTGAGGACATCCGGCATAAAGGACTGTATTGGGAAATCCTCGCAGAGAAGGTTGATACGGAGGGGGTTGTTCAAGATGGCACGGTGTGAAATGAAACTGCCGGATGAGTTTATGGATAAGCTCTCAAAGCTCGGCGATAAGTTTGACAGCGCAGCTCCCAAGGTTCTAGAAGCTGGCGGCGAAGTAGTGCTCTCTCAGATGAAAGACAATCTCAGAAATGTCATCGGGAAAAACACGAAGGTGAAATCCCGCTCGACGGGGGCTTTGGAGAAAAGTCTCGGCATCACACCTGCTCTGCAGGATCGGAAGGGCGAATGGAATATCAGGGTCGGCGTGGGAGATTCGAGGGACAAGAAGGGCGTACCGGATGCCTTGAAGGCACAGGTGCTGGAATACGGGAAAGCAGGTCAGCCTGCCAAGCCCTGGATGAAGCCCGCCAGACGGAAGGCCAGAAAAAAGGCGATCTCCCGCATGGAAGATGTCCTGAAACGGGAGCTTGACCTATGACAGCGCTTGCAGAATTAAAAGAGATGGCGGGTTCTTTAGGGCTTCCTTCCGGCACGATTTCCTTCCATGGCAAAGCGCCATCGACCTACCTTGTCTTCACGCCGCTCTTTGATGACCTCACGCTCTTTGCCGACAACAAACCACAGATGGAGACAGAGGAAATCCGTCTCTCGCTTTTTACGAAGGATAACTATTTAGCGTGGAAACGCCGTCTCACCGATGCACTTTTGGAGCGGGACTTCATCATCACGGAGCGCCGCTTTTTAGGTGTGGACGATGAGACGGGCTATTACCACTACAGCCTGGACGCGGCAAAAGAATACGTCCGATTGGAGGAATGATTTATGGCTACGATAGGCCTCGATAAACTCTACTACGCAAAAATCACCGAAGCAGAAAACGGTGACGAAACTTACGATGTACCGAAACAGCTCGCCAAGGCGATCTCGGCGGAACTTTCCGTAGAACTGGCTGAAGCGATCCTGTATGCCGATGACGGTGCATCAGAGATTGTAAAAGAATTTAAGTCCGGCACGCTCTCACTCGGTGTAGATGACATCGGTGCGGAAACGGCGTCCGGACTCACAGGCGCGGTGATTGATGCCAACAAGGTGCTGATCTCCTCATCAGAGGACGGTGGTGATCCGGTGGCGGTGGGCTTTCGGGCAAAGAAGTCCAACGGCAAGTACCGCTACTTCTGGCTCTACCGAGTGAAGTTCGGTATTCCGGCGACTAACCTTGAGACCAAGGGCGACTCGATCACCTTTTCCACCCCGACCATTGAGGGCACGATTTTAAGACGCAACAAGGCGGATACGGAAGGCCGTCATCCCTGGAAAGCGGAGGTCACGGAAGGCGCACAGGGAGTCTCCCAGGAAACTATCAGCGGCTGGTATGAAGCGGTCTATGAACCGAACTATACACCGGTTGTGCCTTAAGGAGGAGCGCTATGTACGACGAGTATACGACAACCATTAAGGTCGGCGATAAGGACTATGAGCTTCTTCTCACGACCCGTGCGACCAAAGAAATTGCCGGACGCTACGGCGGCCTTGAAAACCTCGGCGAGAAGCTCATGAAAACGGAGAATTTTGAGATGGCCATAGGTGAGATCGTCTGGCTGATTACGCTTCTGGCCAATCAGTCGATCCTGATCTACAACCTGAAACACAAAGAGGAACCGAAAGATCTTTTAACCGAGGAGGAAGTGGAACTGTTGACTTCTCCGCTTGACCTTGCAGGCTACAAAGATGCCATTACCGATGCCCTGTTCAAGGGCACAAAGCGAAACGTGGAAAGTGAGCCCGACTCAAAAAACGCGCCGGCCGGGTAAGTGACCAGGCGTTATTTACCCGCCTTTTATATTACGGCCTGAGCCGCCTTCACCTCAGTCAGGATGAAGTGTGGCTCATGCCGTTTTCTTTACTTTTAGATCTCATCGAATGCCACAGGCAGTACGAAGGCATGGCCAAACCGAAGCTGGAGCTTTCCATCGATGAGGTAATTCCCTTTGACATTTAACAGGAAGGAGGTGGCTTTATGGCTGATAATTTCGGTCTCAAGATTGGTCTTGAAGGCGAACGAGAGTTCAAAAAGGCGCTCTCAGAAATCAACCGCTCGTTTCGGGTCTTAGGCTCGGAGATGAAGCTGGTGGAGTCGCAGTTTGGCAAGAACGACAACTCGCTGGAAAGCTCTGCCGCCAAACAGAAAATCTTAAATAAAGAAATCGACGCACAAAAGGACAAGATCAAGACGCTTCAGGCAGCTCTGGAAAATGCGGCCGACTCCTTCGGGGAAAACGACCGCAGGACAGATAACTGGCGCATCAAGCTCAACGAAGCCGAAGCCGCCTTAAATGATATGGAGCGGGAGCTGGACGAGTCCGCCGACAGTGCGGACGACTTGGGTGACAAGCTCGACGAATCAGGTAAGGCTGCGGAAGGCTCGGAAGGCAAGTTCAAAAAACTCGGCTCCGTCTTAAAGGGTGTCGGTGTCGCCATGGGCACAGTCGCTGTGGCGGCAGGTGCTGCAGCGATTAAACTTGGTAAAGAAGTTGTTAAGCAGTTTGGTGAACTGGAACAAAACCTCGGCGGCTCAGAAGCTGTCTTCGGCGAGTACGCCGCTTCCATTCAAAAGACAGGCGAAGAAGCCTACAAGAATATGGGCGTTTCCCAGAGCCAGTATCTAGCGACGGCCAACAAGATGGGCGCTCTTTTCCAAGGCTCCGGCATTGAGCAGCAAAAGAGTCTGGAACTGACTGAAAAAGCCATGCAGAGAGCGGCGGACATGGCTTCCGTCATGGGCATCGATATGCAGATGGCCCTCGACTCCGTGGCAGGAGCGGCCAAGGGCAACTTTACGATGATGGATAACCTTGGTGTTGCAATGAACGCTACGAACATCGAAGCCTATGCTCTTGCCAAAGGATTGGACTTTACTTGGGCGACCGCTACACAGGCAGAAAAGGCCGAAGTTGCCATGCAGATGTTCTTCGAGAACACCGAGCAATATGCGGGAAACTTCGCCCGTGAAGCGACAGAGACCGTGACCGGATCATTAGGTCTTTTGGAAGCTTCGGTCGGCTCCTTTGTGGGCGGGCTTGGCAATGCCAATGCCGATATGGAAAACCTCACGGCCAATGTGGTGGACGCTTTCGGTGCGGTCGTGAAAAACATCGTGCCCGTTCTAGAAAATGTGGTTAAGGCGCTCCCTGTGGCTGTGGACGGAATCCTAAAAGCCGTCGGTGAGCTTTTGCCTACACTTCTTGATACGGTGACCGCTCTCTTTACGCAGGTACTGGAGACTTTGCTTGAGCTTTTACCGGAACTGATCCCCGTGGCGGTCGATGCACTGATGACGATTGTGACCGCCCTTATTGAAAACCTGCCGCTTTTAATCGAAGCGGCCATGCAGCTTATAACGGCTCTGGTAGAAGGCATAGGCTTGGCGCTTCCGACTCTAATCCCTGCCGCCGTACAGGCCATTATGACGATTATTCAGGGTCTTCTGGACAATATGCCGCTTCTTTTGGATGCGGCGCTCCAGCTCATCATGGGGCTGGCGGAAGGCCTTATCGCCGCCATTCCGGTGCTTTTAGAAGCCCTGCCAGAGATTATAGAGTCCATTATCACGTTTATCCTGGATGCCATCCCGCAGATAATTGAGACAGGCATTGCACTGCTAACGGCGCTGGTGGAAGCGCTCCCTGAGATCATCACGCAGATTGTAGCAGCCATCCCTGAGATTATCGACTCCATTGTCACGGCGATTCTGGACTCGATCCCGCAGTTGATTGATGCCGGAATAAAACTGCTCGTGGCTTTGATTCAGGCTCTGCCTCAGATCATTACAACCATTGTGAAAGCAATCCCTGAAATCATCGCTGCCATTGTCAATGCCTTTGCCGGAAACATCGACAAGATCATTCTGGCTGGAGTAGAACTCTTTGTTTCGCTCATTGAAAACCTCCCGACCATCATCGTGGAGATTGTCAAAGCGGTGCCGGAGATTATTGCGGGCATTGTCAGCGCTTTCGGTTCGCTCATGTACAAGATCGTCGAAGTCGGCGGCAATATCGTGAAAGGTCTCTGGGAAGGTATCAAGGGACTCGCCGGCTGGATCTGGGATAAGGTGTCCGGCTGGGCATCCGATCTCTGGGGTGGGATCAAGAGCTTCTTTGGCATCAGCTCTCCCTCCAAGGAGATGGCCTGGATCGGCGAAATGCTGGTGGAAGGTCTGGCTGGTGCCATTGAACATACAGGCGACGATGCTGTCAAAGCCAGCGTGGATTTAGCAAAAGATATCAACGATGTGATGGGTCAGCTCGGAGAAGACATGAGCGTAGCCCTTCCTACTGATTTTAAGGTCAATGCCGAAACGGCCGTCAGCAGTGTGGCAGGAGGCTTTGCCCTCGGAGAAGGGACTTTCCAAATTACTATCGAGCAGATGTTTGTCCGAAGCGACGATGATATCAGGCGGGTCTCGCAGGAACTTTATGACCTCATGCAGGCAGGTTCCAGAGCGCAGGGCCGCTTTGTGCCGGCTTAAAGGAGGAGACGGATGGGATTTATCTATAACGACATATCCTCGCAGGAAATGGGCGTCAAGGCGAGACTTCTCTCCTGGCAGGTATCGGGCGCACTGCGAAACTACAGCACATCCATTCCTGGAAAATACGGAGCAGCGGACTTCGGATCGGATCTCGACAGCCGGGAAATCAGCGTGTCCTGTTCCATCTTTCCGAAGCTTCGTTTTGAAAATTTGGTAGCTGAACTCGATCAGATTGCCCTCTGGCTCTCGCCTTTGGACGGCTTAAAGCAGCTCATCTTTGACGAAGTGCCCGACCGCTATTTTATGGCAAGGCTGAAAGACAAGGTGGATTGCGAACGGGTCATCCGGGCAGCAGGACGCTTTGAACTGAAGTTCTTTTGCCCCGATCCCTTTTCCTATGCCGTGGAAGATGAGAATTTTGTTTTGACAGAGACAGGAACACATACCGTGACGAGATTACTTGGCAATATCGAGTCCGCTCCGGTCTATGCCTTACAGGGAGAACTGACAAAAACACCTAACAACTACATCTCTGTCTCTGTGAGTGGCGCAGAGATGAAGCTGGTGAATGCCAGTCTTTCACCCGGTGAGACACTTTTTATTGATACAGAGAATATGACGGCTTATGTCAAAGCTCAAAACGGCACGATTCTTAGAAACGGACTGCCGCTCTTACAGGAGCTGAACTTTCCTGAGCTTCGAGTCGGTGGCAATGAGATCGTGATTGAAGCGAGCAACGCCGTATTTACCGAACTCAAGATACAGGCAAAAAGTCGCTGGAGGTAGAGATGGCACTTAAAACAATCCTTAACAGACAGGAAGACTTTACTGGTGAGTTTCCGAAAGAGCATGCCATGTCCGGGCTCTGGCGTTTTAACGATGACGCCTGGGATGAAAATGGTCTTTTGACGGACAGCTCCGGACAAAACAGAAAGCTTGAAGTTGTAAACCGCACCGGCGTGACGGCAGGCCTTGTTTCCGGTGGTCTTGGTGGCTCAATTAAGATCAACCTTAACGATCCCGCTAATGAAAAAACCTACCTGAAAGCCGCCAATGACGGCACGTTCTTTCGGGACTTAGGCGATACCATCGCTGTCGGCGGCTGGATGATGCCGACCATTTACTCCGTCGGCAACACCTACTGTCCGCTCTTTAATACCCGGTACGGTCCGGGTCAGCCGATCTTCTATCTGTCGCTTTTCCAGGGACGTCCCCGCATCATGCTCTATAACGAAGCGGGATCGCTCATTTTGGACAGGACAACGTCACCGTCCTTTGCCATGCAAAACGGCGGCACCTACTTTATCTGCTGCCTGATTAGGGCAAACGACAAGACAGCGCAGTATTTTCTGGGTGACCGCTCAGATGGCAAAAACTGGATCTCGCCCGTCTACTCTTTTACAGACGAGCTAAACCGCAGCTCCGTGGCGGATATCATTATGGGAATGCACGCTGGAAGCTACTGGTATGCGGGCGGCTTTGATGACTGGTTTTTGGATACCAACTCAAGCCTTGCGATAGCGGATGTCGAAGACTTTTTTCTCTCTTCTCTCTCGGCAAACGGCGGGATTCACACGTCCACGGTCGATGCCACGGCCGAACCCGACAAGGTCATCCTAAGAGCAGTCGACGGGAATTTTCCTACAAACGGCGAGCTGATCACAAGAGCCCTGCCCTTAAGCCTTTCTGGCAATGGGAGAGTTTCTATCACGAAAGAATACGAAGCGGGAGTGACTGATATTTCGAAGGTAGAGATAGCAACAAGTGAAGACCGTCTTAGCTGGAGCGCTTGGGAAACACTCCCGCCAGACGGCTCTCTTCCTATGGGAAGCAGCTCTTATATCCGCTTTCGTCTGACCCTTACGACCAGTGATCCGAAAAAGACACCGAAGCTCGTGGATATCCGCATCTATGACATACCGAAAGCCCCCTATGAGCGAATTGGCTATGCCAGGCCGGTGCTCCTGGACAGAGACGGCGCCTGGGAAGCGGTGCTGGAAAATGCCTACGAGATCATCGTCACAGGCGAGGTCAACGGCGAAGATACGCTCTCTTTCAAGCTCCCATTCCGGGATGCCAAGCGCCGCTTTTTGGAGAATGAAAAGAAGATCCAGATCGTGGATGATATCTATAAAATCCGTACGGTGAGCGACATTAAAGATATGCAGGGCGGCACGGTGACGGAAGTCTATGCGGAAGCCGAGTTTTATGACTTAAATGTCAGCATCAGAAAGCCTGAGAAAAGCTTTGACGCAGAGACACCGGAAGCGGCGATGGCTTTTGCCCTGGAAGGCACGGAGTGGAGTGTCGGCACGGTGGGTGTCAGGACAAAACGCACCTGGATTTCTACGGAAAAGAATGCGCTCTCGGTGCTGAGGACGGTGGCAGATCTTCACGGCGGAGACCTTGTCTTTGACTGCCCGAATCGGCTGGTGCACCTCTTCACGGTGAGCGGCAAAGACTCCGGAGCACTTTTTGCCTACAAGAAGAATATGAAAAGCATCAAGCGGGTCGTCGATACGAGAAGCCTGGTGACAAGGCTCTATGCCACAGGGCAGGACGGACTGACCTTTGCCGATATCAACGGCGGCAAGCCCTATCTGGAAGACTTCACCTTTACAAATGACATCCGCATTTCTTCACTCGACCTGTCCTCCTTTACGAACCCCTATCAGATGAAGGAGTATACCGCCATGCGGCTGGCGCAGTATGCCAAGCCGAAGGTCTCCTATGTCTTAAATGCGATGGACTTATCCGTCCTCACAGGCTTTGAACACGAAGCCTGGTCGCTTGGCGATTATGTGCGGGTGGAGGATAAGGAACTGGGACTCAGCGTCACAACAAGGATAGTCCGTCGGGAGTACAACTTGCAGGAGCCTTGGAACACGGTGCTGGAATTATCCACCACCTTAAAGAACCTCGGTTCATCTGTGAGCCGGCTTGAAACCGTGGCAGATTCGCTACAGGGCGCAGGTGCTTTCTCAGGTGGCAACATCTCCGATATGGTGCCCTTCAATCATCTGAAAAACTCCCGCGCCGACGACGACATGGCAAACTGGACGAACTCCGGCTTTGAAGCGGTCGCAGAAACGGGCGGTTCCGGCACAGCGGCCTTTAAGGCGGAGGGCACGCCGGGACTTACGAAGTGGATGGCACAGACTGTCTATCCTTCCAACAGAAAGAGCTACACGCTCTCTCTTGCCATCGCTTCGGAAAATTTGGAAAAACTATCAGATGTTTCTCAGGTCGGCGTGGAGGTGGTCATCGAGTACGAGGATGGCAGCACGGAAACGCGCTTTATTGACCTGTACTAAGGAGGCGGCTTATGGCTTATTTCAGAACGGCAAAAGATACCATTCAGCCGAAGGGCTACCGCTCAAAACTAAAATCCATCACGGTGCGGGTCTTTATCTCTGACTGCACGGGGAAAATCCTCGTGACGGACCTCCTGCTTCAGGGCGGCTCGGTCGCTACGGGCTGGGTCGGGCACCCGTCCGAGATCCGCTTTTCGCTTGACGGTTAGGTGATCGTATGCAGAAATTTTACAGGCTTTCTGAAACCGTCAATAAAAAAAGCGAGTCCCGAGTGGTTTCGGTCACGATAAAGCCGATCTTAAAAGATATGTCAGGCATCGTCTGGCTAACGGACTTGATGCTCCAGGAAGGCGACCGACTGACAGGCTTTCTGCCACATACGGAGACTTTATTGAAAAAACACAGCGTGGACGGTGCCGTGCGTGAGCCGGTCTGGTATAACGCTATCGTCCGAGGGAGAGAAACGCTGATTCTTTTTAACCTTGGCAAGACCTCGGCGGGACTTGATATCAAGCTCTATCCGAAGACCGACCTCGCAGAAGGAAGCGTGACTTTAGCTCAAGGCGTGGGCGGACAGTGGGCACATTTTCCAGGAGCACTTTTGGCAGGAGACGAGCTGGAAGTGGATGCTTTGAAGCGGACGTCGACAAAGAACGGTCAGCCCTTTACGAAGGAAGGCTTTTATCCGTACAGCGCCGTCTGGGATTCCAAGCACATCGTGGACGTGGGCGAGAAAAAGTCGGCAAGACTTCTTTTTACTCTGCAGGAAATGGAGGACGGAGGTGATTTTTGATGGATATCTTAAAGGGCCGTGAGGTCATGGTATGGACCTTCATGGGCAATGCCCGCATGTGGGAAGCCCTGCAAAAGTACGGAGACCGCATCAGTCAGATCGGTCTTTTTTCTTTTAAGGTCAGAGCCACAGGCGAAATCTATGAGACGGGTGTCGCCATCTCCGACATGATGACCTATGTCAATAAATGGCCGCATATCCGCTGGCTTTTAACCGTTGCTAACGATGGTTATAACTCTATCTTCCGTGCCATCCGTGAAAACACAAACGGTGCGCAGGATATGTTTTTATCTGAGCTTATCCGCATCATGGATAAATATCCCTGGTGTGACGGTGTGGATATTGACCTCGAAGGCGGAGGTGATTATTCCACAGCGCAGAGGTCAACGGCCATGTTTCAAAACATCTACCGGACGGTGAAAAGCTACAATGCTGCCAAACGGGTCAATATTTGCCTTCCCGGCATGACCTCGGTGAACGGCTCGGTCGGCGGCGAGAACTGGTGCGTTTATGCTGATCTCGCTCTCTATTGCGATACGGCATCCATCATGAGCTATGGCATGGCCTGGGCAGGTTCTGCTCCGGGACCCGTGTCTCCCCGTGACTGGCTGGAGGGCATCTACGAGTACGCTTCCGCCGTGATGCCGTCCGGTAAAATTTATCTTGGCATTCCCGCCTATGGCTGGAACTGGCAGATTTATGACACGCCGGAAAACTTAGGCGATTACTATCGGGGTGTTTCCCATACCTACTACGGCGCGAAAAACTGGATGACGGGTTTTTATCAGTTTAAGGATACCGACCCTCCATCACCGCAGATCCCCATCGCTGCCTACTGGGATGACTACAACAAAGTCCCCTGGGCACTGCCGCATGTCTACGACTACATGGAAGGCCAAGATGCTGAAAGATATGCCTATCCTTTGATGAGCGAAGTTTACAAAAGAAGGCGCTACCTTACGTCCTACGGTAAGACACAAAAGAAAGAATTTGACGGCATCATCGTGGAGCGAAATGCCATGCCGGACAGCTATTCAGGCGTGGTTTCCGTCTCTGAAAAAATGTTGACGCTGGGTGACGGCGGAAGCGCTGCTTATAACTTTACGGTGGAAGAATCGGGCATCTATGACATCGCTGTGAATATCGGATTTCCATTTTGGAATAAAAATAGTCTTTATCTTTCGCTCGACGGCGCAAGTAAGCTTTATGAGGAAAAACGACTCTGGTGGCCTTATTGGCGGACGACCTTTTGGAAAAAGGCATGGAGCGGCGCATCGCTTGCGGCTGGCTCGCACACCTTGACGGTATCCGTATCAGCACCGGGCGTTCAAGTCTATGGCTTTAAGGTCTGCCGCAGCTTTACGGAAAGTACGGTCTGCGGCGAAGCGGACTACCTGCTCTCACCGAGGAAATTTAAAGACATCAACGGTGTGATGGTAGGTCCAAGAGAAGGCTTTAAGTTGACCTTCGAGATGCTCAGGCGAAAGGCTGACTCGGTTCTTATTTGGTATGAGGATTTCAGAGATGACCCGCCGTTGCCTGATTCCTACTGGACAGCCCTTGATGGCGAGTGGTCTGTCTGGCAGGACGAAGAGGAAAACTATCGGCCTTATTCGCAGCTGGAAGGCTACGGACGGCTTGCTTTGAAATACGGGTCTTTCACCGACCTTCACCTTCGGGCGCAGATGATTTTCCCTGAAGGCTTTACAGGCAGGGCCGGCATCTTTCTTGGCAATCTCTTCTGCTGCTTTAACTATGAAGCACAGGCTGTGGAACTCTATGAAGGCTCTGTCCTGAAAGGCTCCTTTGCGACCTCTTTTGAAAAGACACCGGAAAGTGAGATCAGGGCTTCTCCTTATGTCTACACGATTGAGCTGCGCAAGCGTGGCAATAAGGTCCGGGTCTATTCCGGTTCGTCCAGAACGCTTCGCTTTACAGCAACGGTTAATGACACAGGCGGCTTTACAGGAATCCGCTCGGACAGTTACGTCCACTGCCAGCTTCTACGGGTCGGTGATGCCTACACCTACGAGCCCTATGAACGCTTTGACGTGGCAATGCCGGACGGAAGCGTTGCGAGCTTTGGGCGCATCGATAGGACGGGTGTCACCTGGGACGAGGAGTTTCAGGTCTTTACAGTCAATTCCGACATTGAGGAGCACGAGACCAGGACGGAGGAGATATCTCTGGATTATGAGTTCTTTCACTCCGGCCTTTTGAATCTCATCTGCGGACACGACTATCCGGTAAAGATTATCCCGAGAGATATCAACGTCTGGATATCACGGCTGTTCCTTGGCGACTCGGATGGTTTTTCCATCCTCTACTACCAGGATGTGGACAGCATCATCTATTGGATGAACGAAGCAGCCTATCGATGGAAGCTTCGAGGAGTCTGTATGTGGTCGCTTGGCCAGGAAGATTTAAGGCTCTGGGATTGGCTGCCGAAGCAAAACTAAACATATAAATATTTATCACGGAAAAAAGTGTCTGCCCATGTGCAGGCATTTTTTATTTGGAAGGAGGACTTCAACATGAAACACATCTGGAATACCGTTCAGGCAGCATTTGCTGCTGTAGGCGGGGCTGTCGGCTGGTTTATCGGAGGGCTGGACGGCTTTCTTTTTGCCCTGATTGCCTTTGTCATAACGGACTACATCACAGGCGTGCTTTGCGCCATCGAGGACAAACAACTTTCAAGCAAAGTCGGCTTTAAGGGAATCGCAAGAAAGGTCTTGATCCTCACACTGGTCGGTATTGGAAACATTCTTGATACCGCTGTCTTGAAGAATGGCAGTGCCATTAGAACCGCCGTCATCTTTTTCTATCTCTCAAACGAGGGCATTTCTATTCTGGAAAATGCAGCTCATTTGGGGCTGCCGATTCCGAAGGCTCTGAGAAACATGCTGGAAGCAATTAATGAGGAGGACGAAGATGAATCTGAATAAACTGATTTTCACGGAAAACGCCTGCTACAAGGCGGGACGAAAGATTAAAGTGCAGGGCATCATGGTGCACTCGACGGGTGCAAACAACCCATTTCTGAAACGCTACGTCGGCCCCGATGACGGAAAGCTCGGAAAGAATCAATACAATAACCACTGGAATCAGCCGATGGACAGGCAGGTCTGTGTGCATGGGTTCATCGGGAAGCTCGAGGACGGAACTATTGCCACCTATCAGACGCTTCCTTGGGATCATCGAGGTTGGCATGCTGGGGGAGCGGCCAACAACACCCACACCAGCTTTGAAATTTGTGAGGATGGTCTGAATGACGAAAGCTACCTGAAGGCGGTCTGGAAAGAAGCGGCGGAGCTTTGCGCTTATCTCTGTAAACTGTACAAACTCGATCCCATGAAGGACGGCGTGATCATCGGCCACTATGAGGGACATCAGCGCGGGCTTGCTTCCAATCACGGCGACCCGAGGCACTGGTTCTCACGCTTTGGAAAGAGCATGGACGATTTCCGGCGTGACGTGAAAGCCTTGATGGGCACAGCGGGAAGCGAGGAAAAGCCTGCTCCCAGCGAGAGCTATCCGGCAAAGCTCACGGAAGGCTATTACCGGGTGCGAAAGTCCTGGGCAGATAAGAAAAGTCAGCTTGGCGCGTATAAAGTGCTCGCCAATGCCAAGAAAAAAGCGGACGAGAACAAAGGCTACTTCGTTTTTGCCGAAAATGGCACGAAGATTTATCCAAAAGATGAATCCGTACCACCTTCCGAAACCGGACAGATCCATATCGTCAAGAGCGGTGACAGTCTCTGGAAGATTGCTAAAACCTATCTTGGAGACGGAAGCCGCTATCCGGAAATTAAGCTCTTAAATGGCCTGACCTCGAATGTCATCTATGCTGGACAGAAGTTGAAGCTTCCTATATCAGCTTATCTGAAGGTTGGTGACAAAGTAAAAATCACGGCTTCACGCTATGCAACCGGAGAGACAATTCCCGGCTGGGTTAAAGAGCGAACGCACACCGTCTCACAGATTGAAAAGGACAAAGTCCTGCTCGGCTGGCCAGACGGTATTGCTTCATGGCTGCCTTTAGATGGCGTAAAGAAAATTTATGATTGAAATCAGCCCTGCAGTTTAGGCTCTGTTTGAACAAGAACTTCAGGGCTTTTTATTTTCGGTATTAGGTTAGCGGTCCATTAAACGAACAATACAATGTATGCTAAATATGACATTATATAAAATAGGAGGATATCTTAATGATAGAAGGACTACACCCAACCGTTGATGCCGTAAAAGAATACCTTAATCGATGGGATTCACTGGAAAACTACGTTTTGCAGGAAAAGAGTTTGGATAAATTATTCTTCGATACCTATCCTCACAACACTGACATAAGCGATATCTTGGTCAAGGCATCAACACTTAATGATTTCTATAGTACGAATATATTCTCGATCTTCCCTGTTGCAAAGCATATTCTTGAGCTTGATATAGATGAGAGGCTACAAGCAGGTGATGAGGGCTTAGTAAACGACATAGCGTTAGTCGATATGGGCGGAGGAAAACGCAACTTTTACTCATTCGCAACAAAATACTGCAGTCATCATTTTCCACTACTCTATCCCATTTATGACAGTTATGTTGATAAGGTGCTGATGGAATTTAAAAAAAGAGATCACTTTTCGAAATTCATTAAGAGTGACTTAAAAGATTACGGTAAGTTCAAATCAATCGTTATCGCTTTCAGAGATTATTATGGATTGAATGAATTTAGCTTGAAAGATGTAGATCGGTATCTGTGGCAGTTGGGAAAGGAAAAATTTCCCTTAAAGTACTGAAATAAAACAGTGAAAATTTTGTTGGGCTGAGGTGAAATTCATGAAAACGATCAGAATCAGGGTAACAGATGATGAGTACGCTCATCTCGAGGACATGGTTGGCAATGATCTTGATCCAGATCAGACTATGGAAGAATTCGTATTAGAAGTGTTAGCAGATAGCTTGCCGTACTTGAGGCCAAACCATTGGCCAAAAAACAGGTTGGTAGATTACGAGCCAATACAATTCCAAAATTAAAATTGGATATTGATGAATGATAGTTAAAGATGCGAAACCAAAACGAACACCACGAAAGCCATACAAGCGATACGAAACTCTAAACTAACCACACGAAACAAAATCAGCAATTCTAACTTTGCACCCTCTTGCACCCATGCACCTGCCATGAGTGGATTGTATTCGTTTTGGCGTAGGATGCCAAAGCGAAGATCCGCTCCAGACGGGGCGGATCTTATTTTAAATATCCGGTCTGTGACCAAGTCGGAGTGCCAGGATAATAGGCTTTTGACCATTGATCCCGGCAAACACCTGATAATTGCCGGATCGGTAACGTCAAAACCCTTTCTTCTTTCCTTTGTATTGCATATTCATTGGAGATGAGTACGGATCAGCTGTTACACCGGGCATCTTCTAAGCAGCCTTTACTAACAAGTTAAACCCAGCTACATGGCCGGAAGCGATTATTATACTTTTTCACTGATACCGCCGCCTTCAGTCTTTTGTTTGAATTACAGAAGGCAATAGTTTTAAATTGCGGTGAATGCTAATATGGCCGGTAAGGGGTATAAAAGTGAAGGACGATGAAACCCTCTACCGCGAATATCTGCAAGGCAATGAAGAAGGCCTGGGTGAGTTGATCGAACGTTACGGCACCCGCCTTACTTTATATATTCACCGCCATATTCACGATATCCATGATGCTGAAGACTTGATGATTGACGTTTTCGCATATCTTTCAGTCAAAAAACCCCGCATCCGCGAAGGCGCTTTCAAAGCCTACCTTTATAAATCAGCCTGGCATGCTTCCTTGCGTTTTCTGGCCAGGAATAAGCTGCGCCATTGTCTGAGTCTGGACGAAATCGAGTATGAGCCAAAAAGCGAGGCCAGGGCGGACGATCTTGCCATGACAAACGAACGCAACGATCTGCTGAGCCTTTGTATGGAGCGATTAAACCCGGACTATCGTCAGGCTCTTTATCTGGTATATTTTAAGCAATTGCGCCACGCTGAAGCCGCTGAAGTCATGGGTAAAAGTGAAAAACAAATCGCGGATCTGGTTTACCGCGGAAAAAAATCCCTGCGCAAACGTTTGGAGGAGGAAGGTGCCGTCAATGCGGAGTACTGAGCAAAGGCTGGCTGCGGTCAGGAAGAGAGCCCGGGAAATCGAGACGAAGAGAAGCAGAAGGCGAAGTAGTGCAATCTGTATTTCAGCGATGGCTGCCGCTTTGCTGATCATCGTGGGCTTGTCCTTTTTCATTCCATCCGTGACAGCAAATTCGTCAACTGCTGAATATTTTCAAGAGGGAGTGACTGCCAGCGTCTTCGATGTCAGCGGCAGTCTGGGTTACATCCTGATCGGAGTTTTAGCTTTCGTACTGGGGGTTGCCCTGACAATCCTTTTCTACCGCATCCAGGCCAGGAATAAGAATGATCAGGGCGGCGATCATGGTCGAGCTGATTGACAATCTGACGCAATCCGCGGCCACGCTGGCTGCTTTTATCGCCGCTGGTGTCCTCTACTACAGGACGCGCCGGCAGACCTTTTTCTTACTTGCCTGTTTTTTGGGCTGCTTTATGCTCGGTACTTTTCACTGGACTCTTTACATCCTCCTATTTGACAGCTCGCCTCAGGTTTTTTATGTGTCGGAACTGGCCTGGATCGCCAGCTATTTATTTCTCCTGACCCTCGAATACGTCCTGGCTACAGAGAAGGAAAAGAGGTTCCGTCATCCGGCCATGCTCCTGGTGCCCCTTTTTTGCATTCCGCAGCTGATCCTTTACCTGAGCCGCGGTGAGATTTTGGGCAATCTCCTGATGGTCGGCCTCACCATGGTCGTCGCCTTCTTTGCCCTGCGTGGCTTCCTATTCGCAAGAAGACAGAGCGGCCAGGCCCGGAATATGCAGTATTTTCATGGCGCGGTTCTCGTAATTATATTCCTGGAATTCGGCCTTTGGACCTCCTCCTGTTTCTGGATCAGCGATACCATGTCCAACCCTTACTTCTGGTTTGACTTCATGCTGTCAGCTTCCCTGCTGGCCCTGGTTCCGGCCATGAAAAAGGCGGTGACCGCATGACTTATATTGAAAACATCTTCGTCTGCGTCGCGGCTCCCCTCCTGATCGCCATGATTTTCATGGGGAAAAAACGCTACCGCTTCTTCCTCTCTGCCTTCGCCGGCATGGCCGCTTGCCTTTTTTCCGCCTATATCAATACCTTCTTCGCCCAGCTCTACCAGGCGGATTTAATGAATGCCTCAACCCAGATCGCCCCGGTGGTGGAGGAAATGATGAAACTCCTGCCGCTTCTGTTTTATCTTTTGATTTTTGATCCTGAAACTGAGAAAATTTCAAGCTCAGTGCTGACGATCGCGGTCAGTTTTGCCACTTTTGAAAATATCGTTTACCTGACGCAAAGCGGGGCTGGAAATCTCGCCTATTTGCTTATCCGGGGCTTCGGTACAGGAGCGATGCATATAGTCTGCGGCGCCATTATCTGTTATGGGCTGGTTTATGTCTGGCAAAGAAATTGGTTAAAGGTCGCCGGCACCGCCGGCTTGTTGGGTGCCGCCATTACTTACCACGCGACCTACAATCTTCTGGTCGCTCATGGCGGCGTCACTCAGTACATTGCCTATGCCCTGCCCCTGGTCAGTCTTCTCCTGGCCAGATCAATCAAGAAGCTGGCTCAACTGCTGCCGCGTCCCGCCGAGGCGGAAGATGAAGGCGGCGCGAATAATCTTAACTGCTGAAAGTTTCCTTTTTCTTTTTTGAAATCTTCAAATCTGGTGTGCGTAGTTTTCTCCTTTTTTGTACCTATATAAATAGAAGGCTTTTCTTAGAAGGCTTCCAGATAGAAGCATTCAGTTAACGGAGGCAGCCGATGTACGACACGGCAGAAAGAATCCGGCTGGTCAAGCAGCGGGCCGGGAAATTACGCCAGAAGAGAGAAAGGAGATCTCTGGGAGCGCTCTTCGCTCTCTGCCTGATCCTTTCGCTAGCCCTGGTTCAAACATTTGCCTCGGTGACCAGGGGCCGGCGGGGAGCTTCCGTTCAGGAAATGATGGGAGCAAGCCTGATGTTCGAGGATGCGGGCGCTTACGTCTTAGTAGGGATACTCTCCTTCACGGCGGCTGTTGTTATCACGGTTCTGTGCTTACGTCACAGACACAAAACGGAAATGTCAAGAAAAAACAATTCTCAACATGAAAATTCGCATTTAGTGGGCGAATGAAGAAAACAAACTTTCATATCGACGTTTGAATTTGTGAAATGGGTATAGCTGTGACAGGCCTGTCACAGCTCCATCGATAATTCTTCAGCAATAGAAAAAGAGGACTTTTGCGGTTCGTTCCTGAACGGCATAGTCCTCTTCGATGTTTGGTATCAACTGTTTTCGAACAAAGAACCGCTTATGCGGTATGCCAAAATCGTCTTTACGCTAAACGAACATTAGTTGCTCTCAGCTTATTGTTCTTAGGATCTGTTTCGGTATCAAAAGTGACCTTCTGTCCCTCGGTAAGCGTCTTGTAACCGTCAGATTCGATCGCTGAAAAATGTACAAACAGATCATCCCCGCCGTCATCGTTGGCGATGAATCCGTAGCCTTTCTCATGGTTGAACCACTTGACTGTCCCACTATTCATTTGGGTGCCCCCTTCAATTAGTATTGCGTATCCAATATAAAAACATACAATTTTCAACCAATTACCGACATTCGACGATTCGCATAATGTGGGAAAGAGAATAATTATATTGAATACTCACTAAGTAGACTGCAAGCACGGGCTTTTGTCAAGTATTCCCTTCATCGGTAATGATCGAAACGGAAGAAACCCTTGAAAGGAAAGCCTCAGTATGAATTACTCTGTTTCAAAACTCGCCTTGTAGTTGTCTCCCCATTCTGCCATGGCGCTAATGATCGGCCTCCATACTCGGCAACCCTGCTTTCTTTGTTTGAAAACCTGCGGCTTGGCCCGGAGGATACGCTCCTGGTCCGGGGCGCATCCTGCGCATGGGGTTATGCCGCCATCCAACTGGCCAGGGCGCTGGGTTGCAAAATCATGGCTGCCACCCATCGGGAAGCGGAACTGCCCTCGATCGCGGAAGCCGATCAGGCAATCCTGGACACTGGAAATCTTACCGGTATACTGACAGGTGTGACAAAGGCTCCAGAGCTGGTGGGGTCGAAAACCCTGAGGGATACCCTGAAAGCGGTTGAGCCGGGAGCAATTGTCTGCAACACGGGGGTGTTGGGAGGTGTCTGTGTTCTGGACGGTTTTGACCCCATCAAGGAGATCCAAATGGCGTATGCCTGATGGGATTTTTCGGCAATTATCCCACAGGAGGCAATGGACGCCATTTTCAATTTTTTGAAACAGCATTGGCTGGAACCGCGTTTGGGAGCCGCCTTCGCCTTTTCAGACATCCGGAAGGCATGCATGGCGCTGGATACAGGCAGGGCAGACGGCAAGATTGTTGTTGAGATTTAAGATTTCATAGCTGCAAGGGAGTAGGAAATGGATTACAGAAAAGAGAAGGATACCATCTACCTTCGGATTGACAAGGGCGAGGAAGTCCTGGAGACGATCGAAGCAGTTTGCAAGAAAGAAGGGGTGGGGGCCGGTTATTTTCACGGGATCGGCGCCTGTGACAAGGTTATTTTATCTACCTGGATTCCGGAGAAAGAGGATTTTATTCACCATACACTGACGGGCATGTTGGAAATGGTTTCCCTGATGGGAAATGTGTCCACCGACCGGAAGGGAGAGCCCTTTACCCACAGTCACGCCATTTTTTCCTACCTGGAAGACAGCGGGGAGATGGCTCTTGTGGCAGGCCATTTGGAAAAGGCGGCGATCAGCTATACCGGCGAAATTGTAATAAGGCCGGCGGAAGAAAAGATCGGCAGAGTCTTTGACGAAAAAGCAGGAATTGACGTGTGGAAGTTATAGGCAAAGACTTGCCCGGGCATTAGGAATCATGAGCAGACGAAAAGCTTCATTTGTCGCGGCAGTCACAGCCGTCCTGATCTTCCTGTCCGGCTGTGCCGGCATCAGGGACTCTCAAGCGGCAGACCAGAATCGGTCCGAGGCCTTATCCCTTGTGTTTGCCAGCGATCTGCACTATCTTTCACCGGAAATGACAGATTATGGAGAGCGCTTCATGGCCATCATCGAACAGTCGGATGGCAAGGTCACCCACTATACACCGGAGATCGTCCAGGCTTTTGTTTCGCAGATTTTAAAAGCTCCGCCGGATGCCGTCATCCTGAGCGGCGATCTGACCCTGAATGGAGACGAAGAAAGTCACAGGGAGCTTGTGGAGCTCCTGCGGCCCATAGAGGAGGCCGGCATTGGCTTATTCCTAATGCCGGGGAATCATGATGTGGATGGTGTCGCCTACCGTTTTTCAGACGATGATGTGACGGCAATCGACGGAATATCCAGTGATGACTTCGCTGAAATCTATCAGAGTATGGGGCGGCAGCAGGCGTTTTCAAAGGATGATTCATCACTTAGCTATGCCGTCAAGTTGTCGGAGGATCTTTGGATTTTAATGATTGATGTCAACGGTTATGGAGCCAAGGGCTTCATCTCCGCACAGACTCTTTCATGGGTTAAGGACCAGCTTCGGAAGGCCAGGAAGTCGAAAGCCACTGTCATCGGGGTCAGCCATCAGAATTTGCTTCTTCACAACAAGCGGTTTCCGTTCGGATATCAGATTATAGGCGCGGAAGAACTTATTGAGTTGTACAGGGAATACGGGGTCAAGCTGCATTTCAGCGGTCACATGCATATGCAGCATATTAAGCAATTGGACGGCATCACCGATATTGTCACCTCATGCCTGGCGGTCACGCCCAACCAATATGGTCTTTTGGATATTGCCCCGGACCGGTCCATGTCCTATCAAACCATCCCGGTTGATGTGCCGGCATGGGCTGCCGAAAAGGGAATAACAGACGGAAATTTGCTCCGTTTTTCGGACTATGCCATGAACTTTTTCGATCAAACCACAGAATCCCAGGTACTGGATGTGCTGGAGTCTTACAAGATCAGTCAGGAAGATAAGGAAGAGTTGAAGGATTTCGCTGTTGACGTTAACCGCCGTTATTTTTCCGGCACCCTGACAGATCTTGGTCCGGGGCTTAGTTTGTGGCAGGAAAAGCTTCCTGACGCATTTTTCACCCCTTGCTTTGAAAGCATGATGGAAGAGCCACTGCGGGATATGAATCACTGGTCACTGGGTCCACCATAGAATTGCCGCGCAGCAATCAGGGCAGGCTGGTCCTGGTCAACGACGAAAGATAAAGGAGGGTGAAGCATGAATGACAGGAATCCAGTCCTTGGGCTTGTGCATGAATACAACAGCAGGGGTCATCTCCTACATCTTGAAGATTTCCCCGGCGCCTTTACGCGGGGGGAAAGCCTGGATCAAGCCCTTGGCAAAATTCCCGCTGAGCATGCCCGTTACCTTCAGTGGAGCGGGGAGGACCTGCGTCCCGATGCCGTCTTTCACTATAAAATCACCCGGAGCAAACAAAGTGAGCTTGCCATAGAGGACGCAGACAGCGACATCCTCTTTGATTCAGAGAAATTACCTTTGTCAGCCAGGGAGTATGGAGCATTGAAAGCCCTGGTCCTGAAGTCAGCGCAGGATATTTTGTCGCTTTATTCCTCCGTCCCCGACAAGGACCGTCAGATCAAGGAATCGCGCAAGACCTTCTACGGGGAGCTTCCTGCGACAGCTTCGGCCATGTACCGGCATACAAAAAACGTTAATCACTATTATTTTGGCGAAATTGGCATTCCCCTCCCCCAAAATGAAGACATTTTCCTGGGTCGGAAGGAAGGTTTTCTTGAGCTTGAGAGCAGAGCCGGTTACTTGCTCAACACAGTTTGCAAGGGCAGCGATGGTGAACTGTGGTCTTTGAGAAAAGTGCTGAGACGTTTTATCTGGCATGATGCCATCCACGCCAAGGCCATGTACAGGTCCGCCAGTCAAGTTTTCCCTGAAAGCAAAATCGAAAATCCCTTCTGTTTCAATTTTTGATTTAAGAGAAGCATCTTTTGATTCCGCCCGATTTCTGAAGTAATATTGCCATAGAAGCGCATGGACGTTGAATTTTCAGGATAAGGCCATGACAGATCTCATTAAAATCGTACCCATGAAAACAGATGAAGAAATGGACGGCAAGGGTTATGTTCATTGGAAGTCCTGGCAGGAAACCTATTCAGGCTTAATGCCTCCGCAATACGTGGATACGCTGACGCTCGAGCAAACCGTATCCTGGGCCCACAGCTGGCCGCAGAATACCCTTGTTCTGAAAGAAGGCGGCCAGGTCATTGGCTTTTCCTGCTTTGGTGAAAGCGATGGCTCCGGTCCCGGCAAGACCGGCGAAGTCATCGCGATCTATGTCCTTGAAAAGTATCAGGGGCGGGGACTTGGCCTCCAGCTTATGAAGGCCACCATGGAACTGCTTGCGGACAAGCGAGAGGTGATCCTTTGGGTGCTCAAAGGGAATGAAAAGGCGATTCGTTTTTACCTCCGCTATGGTTTCCAGTTTGACAAAACGGAAAGAACCAAGGCATTTGGCACCGAACTCCGAATGGTTCTGGAAAGATGAATGCCATCCGCGCCTGAAAGATCAGAACAAGTCAAATCTTTCTGACAGACCGCAGGATCAGATAGCAATCTGGTAAGCGTTATCTATTTCCTCCCGGGAGATGGTTTTGGTCATCCGCAAGGCTTCTTCGATCTCGATGGTGATCACCCGGCCCTGCCGATAGGACACCACATGTCCATAGTCGCCGGAAACAAGGCTCTTAATGGCCAGGGTCCCCATCTGACTTGCCATCATGCGGTCGCGCGGAGAAGGGCTGCCTCCCCGCTGCAAGTGGCCAAGGATGGTTACCCGGGATTCGATGCCGGTCTGGGCCTCAATCCGGTTACTGATTTCGACTGTGTCGCCGGCGCCTTCCGCGACAACCACAATATAATGAGACTTGCCGCTGTTGTGGCATTCCAGCAAACGGCGCGCCACATCTCTGTCGAAATCCATCTCCACTTCGGGAATCAATATGACTTCTGCCCCGCAGGACACGCCCACATTCAGCGCGATATAACCAGCGCGCCTGCCCATGACCTCGATGCAGCTGCAGCGCTCATGCGATGTGGCCGTATCGCGCAGTTTGTCAATGGCCCTCATGGCCGTGTTCAGTGCGGTGTCATAGCCGATCGAGTACTCCGAACAGCCGACGTCATTGTCAATGGTGCTCGGTATACCGATGACAGGAAGACCCATCCGCGAAAGATCCAGGGCTCCGCGAAGGGAACCGTCGCCACCAATCACGACCAGGGCGTCCATGCAGAAGACCCTGCTCATTTCAAAGGCCTTTTCCACCCCTTCGGGCGTGTTAAAGGACTGGCTGCGCGCGGTCATCAGAAAGGTCCCCCCGTGCTGCAATCGCCCTGACACGGAACGGCCGTCCAGTTCGACCATGTCGCCGCGCCACAGACCATGAAAGCCGCGGCGGCAGCCCAGCATCCGGTAGCCTTCGTGCAAGCCCGCACGCACCACGGCGCGAATGGCCGCGTTCATGCCCGGGGCGTCACCACCACTGGTAAGAACTCCTACCGTCCGGATGCCTCCGTCCTCCGACCAGGGCGCCAGCCCATGTTTTACCGTGTCTGTCATTTCAATCTCCCGCCAGTATCAAATACGAGCAAAAAGCGCCAGTCTTCTCGCTCAGTTTCAATGTGTACACGCCTATTATTGTAACCTTTTGTCCGGTTCCGGCAAGAAAGGGATTCCTCCTGTGCTTGACGCCGTTCAAGCATCGTTGGCCCAAAGGTATTCAAGGAGAGATGGGACAGCTATTGCGATGAAGTGCGATCCCTTGTGGATACGTCGCCCTCAGCCAGCTTGCCGCTAGCTCATAAACCCCAGGGTAACCGTCCTGCTTGAGCTTTTCCCTATATCAGAATTGCATATCTGGTCTTGAGGTCGTGATGCTGGCTGTATTTAAGGTAGCCTTCTTTTTGCAGTCGGCCCACGACGATGCCCGCATCGATCCCCAGTCTTTCAGCAAACCAGATAATCGATTCCCGGTCGAAGTTCTTTTCGTCGACAAAGTCCTTGAACAGCTCATCAGGAATCAGTACACGCCTGGCAAAAGCATCTGCCTTGTTTTCATCATCGTCTTCTGTACCGTTCACCTTGCTCATGTCACCATGCAGGATGTGAGCGATCTCGTGGAAGAGACTGAACCAGAATTTGTCGGCGTCCTTGCCCCGGACCGTTAATCCGACAACGATTTTTTTTCCATCTGTGAAGCTTGCTCCGTGGAGGAAGGATCCGTCAAAGTGAGGCAGAAATACAATCGCAACGCCGCAGTCGGCAAACAGTTTTGATAGTCTGGGCTGAAAATCTTCCGGATGCATTCGGGTCATTGCCCTGATTTCAGGTATTGCTGCTTCCAAGCTCTTTAAATCAAGAGGCTTTGTCTCCTTCTCTCTCGCTTCAAGCCTGGCCTTTTGTATCCATGCAATCAGCATGTAGCTGCTTCTTTCCGTCAACATCAGCCGTCTACAGGCAACATGGGGGATGAGTGTTTCCTGCCCAAGCAGGCCAAGATGCGCGACTTCAAAAAACTTCCGGAGGTTTATGACTCTTTCTTGTGCCTTTCTCGTTTCCGGCACCCAATTTTTCTTGGCCATTTCGTTGTAAGGCAGCTTTCTGGTCAGTTGGATATCTGCATCCATTAAATTCTCCGCATTCACTTTCACAAGCTTTTCACGGTAGATGGCTTCCAAGCTGTTCCAAAAATTGGCAGGAATCCCCAAAACCATTTCCAGGCGCAAGGCCACTTCAGGGGTCAACTGCACTCGGCCCCTAATCAGTCTGCTGATATGCTTTTCAGACATATCCATTCGGGCAGCAAACTCCTTCTGGCTCATGTCTCTGCCAATGAGCTGCTCCTTGATTGTGGCGCCAGGCGGTGTCGCGACAATGTTGCGGCTCCTGATCATGTGTTTTCCTCCCTTCATTCGCAGGTAATTGCTAGTGATAATCTTCGATCATTAAAATGCAGGCGATCTGAACTTTTCCCATGCTTCCTCTCTGCCACGGAGGCCACGGTACAGACGCGCTGTATCTGCCGGTTTTTGTATTGGATCAGCAATGAATCACCTCAGTATTATTAACCTGTGAGGTTAATTTATCCTATCACAAAACGAGGATGCAATCAA
The DNA here is from genome assembly GCA_964606165.1 of uncultured Mageeibacillus sp. Taxonomy (GTDB): domain Bacteria; phylum Bacillota; class Clostridia; order Saccharofermentanales; family DTU023; genus UBA4923. The sequence goes on along the minus strand of CAZSFQ010000001.1, from coordinate 20,229 downwards.
TGGAACGGACCTCACTGAAGAATACGGGTTGCAATGTGGCCCTTGTGTGTGCAGCGGCCTTATGAGGCTTCGATTCCTCAACATTTGATCCAAAGCAAATCATTGATGTGAAGGAAGTTGCCCCAGTCCGCCGCTTTGCTACACTGTAGTCAGCATAGCCAATAAAGGGGGAACCGCTTATGGCCAGTCAACGCAACCATGAAGTCAGGGACCGTCTGCCGCTTCTGAAAGATGATGGCTCTTTGCGGGAGCCGGGCTGGTCCAGCGACCTGATTCAGCTCTATGAGCGCAAGAAGATCAAGGCGTCAAAATGGCGGATCAAGGAGTGGGACTACTACCTGATCCTCAATGAAGACTTCGCCGGCGCCTTCACCCTGTCGGATATCGGCTACATCGGCTTGCAGTCTGTCTCCCTGCTTAATTTCAAGGAGGGCTGGGAGCATACGGAATCCATCATCCACCCCTTTCCCTTCGGCAGCATGAACTTCCCCTCCGATTCGTCGCCAGGGGTCATCCGCTATGAGGATAAAAGACTGAAGATGCAGTTTGTTGCGGAAGAGGGGACGCGCCGGATTTCCTGTCACTTCAAGCGTTTCTACCAGGGTAAGGACTTTACCTGTGAGCTGGAACTTGACCAGCCGCAGATGGACAGCATGGTGATCGCCACCCCCTGGGCAGAAAAGAAGACGGCCTTCTACTACAATCAGAAGATCAACTGCATGCCTGCCAGCGGCCGGATGACCTTCGACGGACAAAACTACGACTTTGATCCCAAAACCGACTTTGGCACCCTCGATTGGGGGCGGGGGGTCTGGACTTACAACAACCGCTGGTTCTGGGGTTCGGGCAATCAGCGGATCGACGGCAAGGCTTTCGGCTTCAACATCGGTTATGGCTTTGGCGACACCCGGGCTGCTTCCGAGAACATGCTCTTTTATGAGGGAAAAAGCCACAAGCTGGACGATGTGACCTTTCATTTCAATCCCGACAATTACATGGAACCCTGGCGCTTCAGCTCAAGTGACGGCCGCTTTGAGATGGCCTTCCAGCCCATCATGGACCGCTACGCCCGCACCAATGCCCTGGTGATCGCAACCGAACAGCATCAGGTCTTCGGGCGGATGGAGGGACAGGCGGTCCTGGACGATGGCAGGGTCCTGGAGATCCGTGATTTGCTCTGTTTCGCGGAGGATGTCCACAACCGCTACTAGAGAGTGACCTTATGGGTGAAGAGAAGTATTACAGGAAAATATACAGTCATTGCGACTTTTACAAGTCCCTTGTGCTCCTTTTCAGAAGCCTTAAATACATAAGGGTCAATCGCAGGAAAAAACTTGTAAGCCCTCAATTCAAAGAAAGAATCATGCTGGCCGTTACTGAAGTCAATGGTTGTGAAGCCTGTTCCTATATGCACACCAAATTTGCCCTGGAGGAGGGGATGAGCCCGGAAGAAGTCAGCGCCATCCTGGGTGGAGAGCTGGAAAATATTCCTGAGGATGAACTTGTGGGCATTCTGTTTGCCCAGCATTACGCGGATCAAAAAGGAAAGTCATCAAAAGAGTCATGGCAACGGCTGGTTGGTGAATACGGTCAGGAGCGTGCCATGGTCATCCTGTCCATGACACGGATGATGCAGGTGGGCAACATTTATGGCATGGCCGTCAGCGCAATCCGTGATCGCTTCAGAGGAAAACCATCCGGGAAGACGAACCTGCTCTACGAGCTTTCAATTATCTTCCTGATCCTGCTCTACCTGCCAATCGCCATGATCCATGCCCTATTAGACAAGATCAGGGGAAAATCACTCGATCCTTTCTGATTTGTTAAGGAAACACCCTTTTGTTAAGGGAATACCCTCTCTTTGTCAAAGAAGAGTTCCCTCAACTGGAAGAGGAAATCAAATGGATTTTGACTTGTTGCGCCAATGGTTGCCTTTAAATTCCAGGATAAGAAGCCGCGGATCAATTTTGGCAAAAAAAGGCTGACGAAAAGATAGCGGCAGCAAGTCCCCTTATGAAGGGCCGGGCTCCTCTTCCTGATCGAAAAAGTCCCGGATTTTCTCGAAAGTCTCCCTGCTGATCACATGCTCAATCTTGCAGGCATCTTCGGCTGCCGTTTCCTCATTGACTCCCAGGCGGATCAGAAGATCGGTCAGATAGACGTGGCGCTCATAGACGCGTTCGGCGATGGCCAGGCCCTCCGGGGTCAGGGAGAGGTAGCCGGAGCGGTCCATGGCGATCAGGTTTTTCTCCCTTAACTGTTTCATCATGACGCTGATGGTGGGCTTGGAGAAATTCATGGCGTTGGCAAGGTCGACGGACCGGACTTTCTTCTGGTCCTGGAGGAGGATATGAAGGGTCTCCAGATAATTTTCAATTGTTTCGCCGACTGACATCTTTGCACTCCTTGGTTAGACTTGCCTAACTATATTAACCATAACAGAGGGAAAAAATGAAATCAATTTATAGTCATCTTAACAAGCGGACAAAAGTGAACAGTTAGTGTAAACTAATCGTGAGTTAGGCAATACTAACTCACTTCATCTGAAAGACATAGAGGAAAATAAAATGAATGACAGGTTGACAGCGCTGGCTGCGGGTGACCAGGGCAGGGTTAAGGCCATCCGGGCCGGCCGGCAGGCGACCAAGAGGCTTTATGAGATGGGTTTTAATACGGGAGCCCTGGTCAAGATCATCAAGAACGATGCGGGGCCAGTCATTGTCAGTATCAAGGGCAATAAAATCGCACTGGGCCGTGGTTTGGCCTCAAAAGTTGAATTGTCGGCGGGGCCGTCAGATTCGTGAAAACGGATCCATGCATCGCCCTGGTTGGCAATCCCAACAGCGGCAAGACCACCTTGTTCAACCGTTTGACGGGGGCTTCCCAGCACGTCGGCAACTGGCCGGGCGTGACCGTGGAAAAGAAAGAGGGCACCCTTGAGCATGAAGGGATCCTTTGCCGGGTGGTCGACCTGCCTGGCATCTACAGCCTTGGCGCCTTTTCCGAAGATGAGATCGTGGCGCGCGACTACATCCTGTCGGATGACGCGGATGTCATCATCAATGTAATCGAGGCCAGCAACCTGGAGCGCAATCTTTACCTGACCACCCAGCTTCTGGAGATGGGCAAGAAGGTAGTCATTGCTCTCAACATGGCCGATGAGGCAGACAAAAAGCAAATCCGCTTTGATCTAGAAAAGCTGTCAGAATTAACCGGCACCCCTGTCGTAAAGACTGTTGCCTTGCGCGGGGAGGGCGTAGAGGAGCTGGTGGGGGCCGCCATCGACACCATGGGGAAGCAGGAACCTTTTTTCCCTTCCCTGCCCTATAAACCTGCGGTTGCCCACCACATCGACCACATGGAAGAACTCCTGGCTGACATGCCCTTGCCCTATCCAATCCGGTGGACGGCCATCAAGATGGTGGAAGGGGACAGCCACGTCCTGGACAAACTTCAAGCCCTGTCCCTGCCGGATTCGCTGATGGAAGGAATTGACGAGTTCTTCCAATACCACAGCCGTGACAGCTTTGAACTGGATATCATCGATTCCCGCTATTCCTTTGCCCACCAGGTGGCCGGCCAGTCCGTCATCCGGCCTGAAGAGGAAGTGGTGACCCTGACGGATAAGATCGACCGTCTGGTGACCCATAAATACCTGGGCATCCCCATCTTCGCGGTCATCATGCTGGCCGTCTTCCAACTGACCTTCGTTGTCGGCGAGGGCTGGCTGGGGGGGCTGGCGGCGGACCTGGTCGAGGGCCTGGGCGGCTTGCTTGAGAATTTGCTCGTCTCCCTTCATTCACCCGGCTGGCTGGTCTCCTTCATGATCGACGGGGTCATCAACGGGGTCGGCGCCGTCATCGAATTTGTCCCACTGATCACTGTCCTTTATTTGCTTCTGGGCCTTCTGGAAGACAGCGGCTACATGGCGAGGGCGGCCTATGTCTGGGACGACCTGATGCGCAAGTTCGGCCTTCAGGGCAAGTCTTTCATCTCCATGATCATCGGTTTTGGCTGCACGGTGCCCGGCATCATGTCAGCCCGGACCCTGGACAGCAAAAAAGACCGCATGATCACCATGCTGATTACCCCCTTCATGTCCTGCGGGGCCAAGCTTCCTATCTATTCCATCTTCATCGCCGCCTTCTTTCCCCGCCATGGCGGCCTGATCCTCTTTGGCCTTTATGGCCTGGGAATCATTGTTGCCCTTCTTCTGGCCAAGATTTTCAACATGACCCTTTTCAAGGGGGAAGCCTCCTTCTTCATCATGGAACTGCCGCCTTACCGCCTGCCCGCCTTCCGCAATGTCCTGCGCAACATGTGGAATAATCTGTCCGGTTTTGTCAAAAGGGCGGGAACCGTTATTTTCCTGGTGGTCACCCTCATGTGGGTTCTGGCCGTGCTCCCCGGCTCGGCTGAAGCATACGGTCAAAACAGCTTTCTGGGCAGGATCGGCAGCTTCCTGGTGCCCTTATTCAGCCTGGCCGGTTTTGGAACCTGGCAGGAGGCGGTGGCCCTTTTTGCCGGCATCCCCGCCAAAGAGGCCGTCGTCGGCACACTGGGCATGCTCTATGCCGGCCAGTACATGGAAGAGGGCCAGATCCTGGTGGACGCCATCCGCCAGCACTTCACCCCCCTGACCGCCCTGGCCTACATGGTCATGGTCCTGCTTTACACGCCCTGCGCGGCCACTCTGGGCATTGTAGGCAAAGAGACCAAATCGGTCCGCTGGCCGCTCTTTATGGCTCTTTATACCTTTGCCATCGGCTGGCTGGCAGCCGTCCTGATCTTCCAGGCCGGCAGCCTGCTGGGCTATCGCTAGGAAGGAAGAAGGACATGCTGAGAGAACTGCTGGCTGCCATCGAAAGGGATCAGCTTCTGTCGAAAAGCAAACTGGCCTCGGAGTTCAATGTCTCCGAAGCCGTGATCGACCAGGCTCTCGGGCAATTAATCCGCATGGAATACCTGATCCGGGAGCAGGGAGGGGCGCCCTGTCCGGCCTCCTGCGGTTCCTGCCCTTTGGCGGCCTCCTGCGGCAAGGAGATCCTGGTTACCTACCGGATCACGGAAAAGGGGCGAAAACTTCTCGCTGACAGAGATCCCGCCTGAACGGCAGCTGGCAGCAGCAGTTGCGCGATCAATAAAAGACGGTAGAATTGAAGAAGAGGGAACACGTCGTTCTTGTGAGATGCTCCGGATGCCGAAGCCCTGCGAGTTCCTCCCGGAATAAGCAGCCATGGAAGGGCAGGAGACCATGATTGAAACGGCTTATCACTGGCGGGCTGGCCTTTTTTTGAGAGCCCGCCTTTCTTTTGCGCAATTTTTCTCTCCAAGGTCATCCGATGACAAGCCATCCGGTTTGCCGTCTGATCATATCGGCAGCGCATACCCGCGCAGACTGAAAGGAGACACCTATGCCTCAAGTCAAAGTTAACGGAATCACCATGAATTACGATCAACAAGGGAGCGGCGAACCGCTGATCCTCATCCCTTACCTGGCGGCTGACCACGCCTGCTACGCCTTTCAGGTGGCCGACTATGCCAAGGAATTCACTTGCATCTCGGTCGACCCGCGGGGTGCCGGCATGACAGACAAGCCGGAGGGGAGCTATTCCATGGAGCTGTTCGCGGACGATATCGCCGCCTTCATGCAGGTCCTGGGGATTGATCAGGCCCACGTGTCCGGCCTGTCGCTTGGAGCCGCCACAGGCATGTGGCTGGCGGCAAAATATCCATCCCGGGTCAAGTCACTCTCACTCCACAGCGGCTGGCCCAAGACCGATCCATTCCTCAAAACAGTGGTCGAAGGCTGGCAGATTATGGCCAGAGGCCTGGGCAGTGTAACAGAGATGGTGATTGCAGGAATCTTTCCCTGGTGTTTCACCCCTGAGCTTTACGCCGAAAAACCGGACTATATTCAAGCGCTCTCTGACTTCGTCCGGGGCCGGCCGGCGCAACCCCTGGATGCCTTCATCCGCCAGTCCGATGCCGTGATCACCCATGACGCCCAGGAACAGCTGCAGCGGATCAAGGCGCCCACCCAGATCACCTTTGGCCGCCATGACCTGATCACCTCCACCCGCTTCGCCAAAGAGATGCAGGACGCCATCGAAGGTTCTCAACTGATTGTCTTTGAAGGATGTGCCCATGCGCCGATTTACGAGGACGTGGAAGGTTTCAATCAGACAAGCTTGAAGTTTTTGAAACAACATACTGGTTAGGGCATCTGCCGGGAAGAATCATCGAGTTAAGTTAAAGTGACAGGATGGATCATTCAAGTTTGCAAGATAAAATAAAGACAGCTTCAGCGCATGAGCTGGTTCAAAGACAAAGAGACTTCTTTCAAAGCGGCCAAACCCGCCCCCTGGCCTTCCGCCAGGATTGCCTTCAAAGGTTGCAGGCCAGTCTGCTCAAGCATGAGCATGATATCAACCAGGCAGTCAAGGAAGACCTGAATAAATCACCTTTTGAGACTTATATGACGGAAACGGGGATTGTCCTGGCGGAATTGCGCTTCCTGAACAAGCATCTCCCCCGATGGATCAGGGAGCGCAGGGTCAAAACGCCGCTGGTGCTCAAGCCGGCCAGGAGTTATATTGTGCCCGAGCCATACGGGGTGGCGCTGATCATGTCACCCTGGAATTATCCGGTCCAACTGACCTTGAATCCCCTGGTCGCCTCCATGGCGGCCGGTAATTGCAGCATTGTCAAGCCTTCCGCCTATGCCCCCGCGACCAGCCGTATGCTGGCCGGTCTTTTGGGGGATCTCTTCCCGCCGGAATTCGTGGCCGTGGTGGAAGGAGGCCGGGAGGAGAACAGGGCTCTTCTGGAAGAACAATTTGACTTCATCTTTTTCACCGGAAGCACCGCGGTCGGCCGGGTGGTCATGGAAGCGGCCGCCAGGCACCTGACTCCTTTGGTCCTGGAGCTGGGCGGCAAGAGTCCTGCCATCGTGGATGAGACCGCCGATCTCAAGCTGGCGGCCCGCCGCATTGCCTTCGGCAAGGTGCTGAACGCCGGGCAGACCTGCGTGGAACCCGATTACCTGCTCATCGACGGGCGGGTCAAAGAGACCTTCATTGAACATTTCAAGCAGGCCCTGCTTGATTTTTTCCCCAACGGGGATTACACAGACTATCCCCGCATTGTCAGTGACAGACATTTTCAGCGTTTGGAATCGCTCCTGGAAGGACAGACCATCCGGGTGGGTGGCGGCAGGGATCCGGCCAGCCGCCTCTTTGAACCCACCCTCCTGGACCAGGTTGACCCCCGGTCCCCTGTCATGCAGGAGGAGATCTTCGGCCCCATCCTGCCCCTGATCACTTTCGAAGAGCTGGACCAGTGCATCCGCTTCATCCGCGAACGGCCCAAGCCCTTGGCCCTCTACCTCTTTACAAGTGACAAGGCGAGAGAGCGCCGGATTCTTGACAGCTGTTCCTTCGGAGGGGGTGCCATCAATGACACCATCATGCACCTGGCCTCCCCCTATCTGCCTTTTGGCGGGGTGGGGGAGTCGGGCATGGGTTCCTACCACGGCTACAAGAGCTTTGAGGCCTTCAGCCACATGAGGAGCCTGGTCAGGCAAAGTAAATGGATTGATCTGCCCATCCGTTACCGGCCTTACCGGGACCGCTGGTTCAAGCTTCTGAGGAAGCTCATGCGTTAAAACAGTTTAATTGCCCCTTTCCCGGGCATCCCGGCGGATTTCGTTCAGGCCCTCTTGGTCCACGCGGCCCGTCGTCCTGAAGGTCCCGATGGTCTCGGACAGGATCTTGTAATTGAGGGCGGTTCCTTTTCCATCTGCCAGATAGTCCAGGGCCCGGTCGGCCCTGATCCCCATGGAGCCGGCCGTGACGATGGCGTCGATGTTGGCTCCCAGGAAGATGAATTCCCAGCCATAAGATTCTTCCTGCTTTTCCACCATGGCCTTGATCTCGGCCGGGCTGTAGATCCGGCTGCTGTTTTCCAAGCCGTCGGTGATGACGACAAAAATGACCTGGTCTGCCTGGTAGTCAGGGCTGCTTCGTTTTTGTATCCCGATCAGCTTGTTCATGGTCCGGCCCATGGCGTCCAGAAGGGCGGTCGATCCACCCGCCCGGTAATCCTTTTCGGTCAGGAGACTGACGGCCCGGATGTCAATCCGGTCGTGGAGCAGCTGGTAGCTGTTGTCGAAGAGGACCGTGGTGATGAGGCAGGGTTCTTCGATGGCTGCCTGCTTTTGCAGGAAGGCATTGTAGCCGCCGATGGTGTCGGACTCAAGGCCGGCCATGGAGCCGCTTTGGTCCAGCAGGAAAACGAGTTCTGTTCTTTTCTTTGTCATGGTAATCATTCCTCCCTTGTTTGGTGTTTTCACCATAGGGAAGAAATGAGCTGGACAGGTCGCCTGCCAGGCGACAAATAAAGGGTGGAGCGGGACTAGCCCCCCAGGAGGGGCTGGTCGTAAGCGAAAAGGACTTGGTTTATTTCAAAGATATCCGTGCGGTCGTTGGCAATGAAATATTCCACAATTACATCAAAGAGTACGGCAGGGGACAGGGCATAGCCTGCCCGTGCCAGAAGCTCCCCGGTCTCCTCCAGGGACAGCTCCAGGGCAATGGCCAGGGCCAGGACCGTCCGCTTGCCCGGCCGGTAGTCCTGATTGCCCCTGATCTTGGAGAAGTGCCTGCGATCCAGGTTGGCCGCCTTGTAAACTTCCACATCCGTTTTGCCCCGGGCATCGATGAGGTCAAGCAGGAGCTGGGAGAAGGGCTGGTCCAGCTCGCCGATGACTTCATCCAGGGGAGTGGCATGAAGGGGTGCCCTGAGAACTCTCGCCTCCCCCAGGGCCATACGCTCAACCTCGAGCAGTTTCCGGCTTGTCGCGGTCCGCTCGAGGTAATGATGATCAATATAGTTTTCGACCTGGCCCATCAAGTCCCGGCTGACCGACAGGGCCGCCTTGTCGAAGACAGCCAGGATGACTTGCAGATCGTGAATCTCCAGAAAATCCCGGATGGCCGAGGTCGCGATCCGTAAAGCCTCCTCTTTAGGGTAGCCGTAGATACCGCTTGAGATCAGGGGGAAGGCCACGCTCTCGCATTTGTTTTCGACAGCTCTTTTCAGTGTATTGGTGTAGGCTGCCCGCAGGCAGGCCTCACTTCCTTCCGGATCATCCTCCCGGTAGACCGGCCCGGCCGCGTGGATGATGAATTTGGCAGGGAGATTGAAGCCCGGAGTGATGACGGCCTCTCCGGTTCTGATGGGGGCCAGCTTGTCACAAGCCGCCTGGAGGGGGTCCGGCCCCGCCGCCTTGAAGATGGCGCCGCAGACCCCGCCGCCCATCTGAAGCTCGGTATTGGCGGCGTTGACGATGGCGTCAACCTCAAGTTTGGTGATGTCCTGGCCAACAATAGTGAAAGGCATAAGCTTACCCCGATCTTGCGGCCTTGCGGCCGCTCTCCCATCCAGTTTAATGAAGGTGACCCCTGTCTGGCAACAGGATCATCAGCATAGGCTGCCTTGATCCTGATAGTATGATTCATAAGGATGGAAAACAGGGGCAAGGAACTTATGGAAGTTGAGTACATCGATCACAGCGGCTTTTCGGTGGAGACCGATCATTATTTTTTAATCTTTGATTATTTCAAGGGCGGCCTGACTATCAAGGAGAAGCCGACCATAGTCTTTTCCTCCCATCATCACGGGGATCATTTCAATCCCGAGATTTTCGACTGGCAAAAGGATCATCCTCAGATCCATTACGTCCTGGGCCACGATATTGAAGTTGAGAAGCAGGAGAACAGATTCTTTATGGCGCCCTGTCAAAAGATGACCATCGGGGAGATTGAAATCAAAAGCTTCGGCTCCACCGATGAGGGTGTCTCTTTTTTGGTGCGGGCAGAAGGGAAATACATCTTTCACGCAGGCGATTTGAACTGGTGGCACTGGTCCTGTGACAGCAGGGAGGATCAACTGAAAGCGGAAGACGATTTTAAGGAGGAGATTTCAAAAATCGACAAAGTTCCGATCGACCTGGCTTTTTTCCCCGTCGATCCCCGCTTAGGTGATCAACATGATTGTGGCGGCCTGTATTTTATCGACCAACTGAGACCAAAGTACTTTTTCCCCTGCCATTTTGGGGGTAACTATGAAATCACCAGGCAATTTGCCGGAAGGGTCAAAGAAGGAAGAACCAGGGTCATGGAGATCGAAAAGAGGAATCAGGTCTTCGTCATCAAGCGGGATGCTTGAGAAGGCTCTTGTCCAAGCACGCATCAATGCCGGCATGACCCAGCAGGAATTATCCGCCAATTCCAAGATCGATCAGGCTGTGCTGAGCCGGATTGAATCCGGTAAAGCCAATCCCAGTATCCGGACACTTCAAAAGGTCGCAAAGGGACTGGGAAAGAAACTCATAATTGATTTTTGTTGATGCTGGTTCCGCCCATTCCTTTTTCGGTCATGTTCTGAAGTCAAATAACCGGCTGGCAGACATCAATCCAGGCGACGGGCCTGGCCAGTCGCTCCAGCTCCTCAAGGGTCAGCTCAACCAGGCTGTGGGAGCTGCCTGCACCCGGATAGACAATACGGTTCGCCTTCAAGGATTGATCCAGGTAAACAGCGACACCCTCCTTGACCACGAAGGGGCAGACACCGCCAACTTGGTGACCTGTTAAGCCGTGCACCTCTTCAGGGGGGATCATTGAAGGCCGCCGATGAAAGAGGGCCTTGAATTTGGGGTTGGAAACTTTCACATTACCGGCACAGACCACCATGAGGGGCTGCTTATTGACCAGGAAGGTCAGGGTTTTGGCGATTTGCCCGGTTTCACAACCAAGTGCCTGCGCGGCCAGTTCCACCGTGGCGCTGGACTGTTCCAAATCCTTGACCCGGTCACCGAGACCGATCTCTTCGAAGAATTGCTTCACCCGGCTAAGAGACATGCTCACTTCCTTCCACTCGCCTGCCCCTTTCATCAAAGCGGGTCTTCAGAGCCCTTTCAACCGGGATGATGGAGAGAACCATGAGAACAAGCTGGATGGCGGTCAGGATCAGGCTTACCCGATTGAGTAGTTCGGTTGGTTGATTCAGGAAGACGAGCATGAGAATGAGGGAGGGGATCAGCATAAGAAGCCCCCAGCGTGTCCAAACTACACCCATGGTCCGGTTGGCAAAGGTCCAGGTTTCGTCATTGATAGTGGATCGCCGGGTCCGGTAACCGACCAGGTAGTTGATGGATTTGGGAGCCCATTTCCTGAAGATCAAGCCGATTGCCAGCATGATGGTGGGGATGAATGATGCCATTAAAAAGGACATGCCTTTCACAGGTTTCGCCTCCTTCCCTTCCCTGGAGATGTAGTTTTCCTTACGAAAACGCCATCGCCACTAATTGTACCTCATGGAGCCCAATTCGATACGATTTGCGGCGAATGCGCGAATAAAGTCAAAAAGTGAAACGATAGATGGAGCGATAGGCGTATCGTTGCATTTTTCGCCTGAAGATGGTAGGCTGGAACCATCGATTGGGGTGGTCACATGTTTCAACAAGAACAATACAATCTCGAGTTAAAAGAGTCAGTCACCAAAACATTCCTGAAAACTGTTTGCGCTTACGCAAATTACCATAATGGAAGAATTGTCTTTGGTATTACGGATAGTGGAGACGTGGTCGGTGTATCGCCCGTGAGGGAAGAGATGCTGAGAATCGAAAACCAGATCAATGATTCAATCGATCCCAGACCTGCCTACAATCTCAGTATTGAATCCAGGGGGAAGAAGCGGATAGTCGTCCTGGATGTTCAGCGAGGGAAAGACACACCCTACTACTATAAGGGCAAAGCTTATAAAAGATCGGATACGGCTACTGTTCCTGTGGACAGGCAGGAATTGAACCGTCTGGTTCTAAGCGGTATGAACCTGAATTATGAAGCGACCAAATCAGATAAACAGGATCTCGAATTCAAGGTTCTGGAAAAGAAGATGAAAGCTGTCCTTGGGATCGAAAGTCTGTCACTGGACATCCTGAAAACGCTGGAACTTTTTAGCAAAGAGGGATACTACAATCTTGCGGCCCTGCTCTTGAGCGACAAAAATGATTTGGGTCTTCCAGGTATTGATATGGTGAAATTTGGTGAAAGCATTAACAAATTTCTTTTCAGGGGAACCGCGGAAGGCATGTCAATTCTGTCCCAGTTCGATTACGCGGTAGAGATATTTGAAAGATATTATCAATATGAGGAGATTGTTGACTTTACAAGGCAAGAGAAACAGTTGATTCCCAAAGAAGCATTTAGAGAAGCCATTGCCAATGCCTTGGTCCACAGGGAATGGGATGTGAAGGCCCATATCCAGATTGCCATGTACCATGACAGGGTGGAAATCAATTCGCCGGGCGGATTGCCTTTTGGTATGAATGAAGAAGACTATTTGCACGAACAGGTTTCCATTCTGAGGAATCCAATTATTGCCGGTGTCTTTAACCGTTTGGGTCTTATTGAGAGGTTCGGCACCGGAGTCGCCAGGATCATGGGTGAGTATCAGGATAGTTTTCGAAAACCCAAATTCAAGATTGGCGACCGGAATATTAAAGTGATTCTTCCGCTCTATCAAGAATCATTACCCTACCTTTCCGGGGATGAGCTTGTGGTCTACGATTTGATTCGGGATAACAGAGAACTTACCCGTTTGGAAATCGATGAAAAAGCCGGCTTCAATAAAAGCAAGACGCTTCGAACCATCAATGGATTGTTGGAAAAAGAAGTTGTTCGCAAACAAGGAAGCGGACCTGGAAGTTATTACACCTTGGCGTAACAGGCCTTTTCAGAGCGGCCTCTGACTGCTTCCCTAGGGCGAGACAGGGTCTTCTGACTGACCGACAAGTTCACGAAAGAAGTCGTGGATGGCATTCACGGCCCTGTAGTCCATAAAACCGCCGGAATTGTCATAGGCGTAGACGCGTTCGCCTGAGGCGTAGCTAATGCGCAGGAGGGAACCCAATTGTTCCGGCAGGCCATTGACCTGTTTATCTATTCCGTTGTAGCGGGGAAGGTCGTGCTGGTCAACGAGTGCCTGCAAGTCATCGAGGGTGGTAAGAGGTGCCTCCACGTACAGCTTGAGGGGCTCTATACCGTTGCCGAAACCGGTCATCCGGAATGAGGCGTAATCGTTTTCGCGCTCCGCCTGAAAAACAGCATAAGTGTAGCCTTCCTCCTGTATCTGGCTGAAACTGAATTCACACTCGAATCGCAGGATCTCCTTTGATTGGATGGTTTTGGGCGCGTCCCAGGATCTGTCCCTCAGGCCGCCCGGCATGTCTTCTTCTTTAATCACTTCCTTGCCGGCGCAGGAAGAAAGAAGCGACAAGACCAATACCATACCGACCACCAGGGTCATTAATTTATTCATCCTTTGCCCCTCCTGTTGCCAAGCTTATCATAAGACTTGTCCCTGCCCCCGATGGGGGGGGCAGGCTGACGTATTCAGCGGCCTAGAAGACCCTTTAAGAAGCCTTTGGCTGTGGGGCCGTCCCCGGGCGGGACCAGATCCTGCGGCCTTTGCTTCGCTTCCTTTGCCGGCAGGAATGAAGCTCCCGTCTGATCCAGACTGGCCTTGTAGCGGTAATAAGTCAGGGAAGCATTGGAAGCCTGGGCCACACTTTCGGCTCTTTCTTCATATGCCCGGCCCTCTGCCCTGATCAGGGCGTACCAGATGACCGGGTCATTTTCTCTTTGCAGAAGCTCAAGGGTGGTCAGATCGGATTGGATTTCCCCGACCAGATCCTCCATGGCGCGGATATTCTGGGGGTGTAGGGTCACCTTGAAGCGGCCCAGCTCGTCCGCGTTTTTCGGTACCAGGAGCCAGATCATAAGGCCGGGATCCTGGATCAGGTCGGCGAAGGTCAGGCCGAAGTCACTTGCCAGAAGACCAAGAGTCTTTCGGGCTGCCAGGCGCAGGGCGATCATGCCCTTGAGGGCCTTTTGACCGACGGGACCCTGACCGCCGCTATTTTGGGCCGTCAACTTGCTGGCCCAGTAGTCCATAAGAAGGCCGGCCAGCAGGACCGTCAATTGAATCCGGGACAGAGCGCGGCCGACCAGGGCGGCCTTTTCGTTTTCGGCAAGCTCCAGGCCATAGGTCAGGGCTTCGTCGCCATCCGATTCCAGGTAAACCTCGACATGCTTTTCCAGGGGGAGGCTTTCGGCCTGAAGGGGATCCATGGCTTCCAGGATGGGCTGGAAAATATCCAGGCTGTCCTCTTTGACCAGATTCCAGAGCAGCCGCCTCTCCTCAATCTGCAGCTGGGCCTCCTGCATATCCTCCGTCTCATCCGCGAGAGTCAGGAGTTCCTCGTAGGCTTTTTCACCCCGTTTGCGGTAGCCGGCCTTTTTTACCTCTTCGTAAGGGATCCGGTACTGTTCTACGAATTGGCGGACTGAATAGACTTCAGGTGCGGGGGTGTCGCTGTAGTCGGTCTTGACCGTTCCATCCGGCGCCGCTGTCCCCATGTCAGCCATGACCACCTTGCCCATGAGGGCAGAGTACTCTTCCTGAAGGCCGGATTGGGAAAAGGCCTGGAAGAAGGCCATGGGGTCGGAGTGGGCGTCAGCCAGGCCGTACATGCGCCGGCCCAGATCATCCACCTGCGCCTGCAGCTCGGGGTGCATGGGCTGGTAATCCTTGAAAATAGCCAGATAGCCATTAATGGTATCGCGATTCACGTTAGACAAAGGGCTTCACCTCCTCCTGGCTGAACTGGTAAGTACCCTGGCGGGATGACGGAGCTTTTGCCAGGGCCTGGGCCCGGCGAACCCGCCCTTGGTTGGCTTGTCCGGCCGCTTTGACGGGGCCCTGCTGGGACCGAAGCCCGGCCAGGGTCTGCTTCCAATCCGCCTTGATGGCTTCAAGGGTCAGGGCCAGGTCGGGGCCATGGGCCGCCAGCTGGGGGACTTCTTGGACAAAGGATTCGTAGGCGGCATCGTCGGCCTCCACCAGCTTGCGGAAGGCGGGAAGCCCGGCCAGCTCTTCGAAGGAATCACTTGGTTTTTTTAGGCGTCCCAGAGCCTCCCTGAGATCCTTGAGCATGGACTCCCGGCCGGTCGAATCCAGGGCACTTTGGCCGGACAGGGTCAAATAAGTCCGGTAAAGAGAGGCAAAGGCCTCAAAGGTCTCCAGATAAGGCCGCTTGAGATTGGCAGCCCGCGTCTCATAGCCCGCCTCGTACATGGCGGCCACATCGTCTTCGATGGCCCGGATCTTGTCCCAGTAAACCTGGGCCACATCAGGCATGCCGACAGCTTCCGAGGCCTGGGCCAGGGCAGCCAGCTTGTCCTGGAGAAGGGCTGCGCCCGCTCCCAGGTAATAGGGTGAGTTCTTAATTTTCTCAGTGGCTTCTTCCAGGGTCTGGCAGCCTCTTATCAAATCGGCCTGCTCGCGGTAGATCCGGGCCTGCCGGGGAGCGTGGCCGCTTGCTTCCAAGCGGTCCGCCATGAGGGTGTAGAGCCTGACGGCCTTGTCAATGTCGGTCAAATAATGCCTCCTTTGAATGGGTTTCCTGTGTTTTTCAGATAGTTCAAGCCTAACCTAAGCCGCGATATTTTGCAGGATCTTGCGATTGTGACCTTCCAGTTTTGTCAAAAAACCGGGCGAGAGGCCACTCATGTGACTTCCCGCCCGGCTTTGAACACCGAAAGGTGAAGCTTAGATTTTGAGCGCCAGCCGGTAGCTGGTGTGGAAGGCATCAAATATCTTGCCGGCACTGATGGCGTCGCCAACAAGGTAAGCCTCTTTGCCGGAAGCCATCAACTCATCATAGAGACCATGTTCAGCCTTGAGGCCAAGCGCCAGTATGACTGTATCCGCTGGAATCTTTTCGCCACCCGTTTTCGTCTCCACCATAATCCCATCGTCCAAAACTTCGGTCAATTTGGTATGGGTCATGATGCGCATATCGGTTTTAGCGATTCGCTCGCTGTATGCCAAAAAGTCTGTTGCAGCGACGCCGTGCATGATTTGCGGCAACAGCTCGACCAAGGTCACCTGGTGGCCCCGTTCAGCAAGGTCAAGGGCCGTTTCACTTCCAACCAGGCCTCCGCCGACCACGACCACCTTTTTGCCAATGGCATCCATATTATTGATGGCGGTGAGTGAATCGACAGCAATGGGCTTATCGACACCCGCAATTTTGGGAATGATTGGAGTGCTGCCGGTCGCGCAAATCACGGCGTCAAACTGGTCCAGATCCTCCATGCCCGCACGTCTGTGCTCGACAGGGATCCCCAGTTTTTTAAGCTGGCTGATTTGGTATTCAATCAGAGGAAGAATATCTGACTTGAATTCGGGAGCCGCAGCCTCATTCAGAAGCCCGCCCAGGATGTCCCTTTCTTCAAACAAAGTGACATCGTGTCCCCGAAGTTTTGCTACACGTGCGGCCTCCATACCGGCAGGCCCACCGCCGACGACCGCGATCTTTCGGCACTTTTCGGCCGGCTTGATCTTAAGTTCCCCCTCACGGCTGATTACAGGGTTGAGTGCGCAGGTGACCGCCTTGTAGGTGAAGAAAGTGCGCTCCAGGCAGCCCTCATTGCAACGGATGCAAGGCCGGATATCCTCCGGCTGATCGGCAGCCGCCTTGGCGGGCCACTCGGGATCTGCCCAAAGGGGGCGACCCAGGCCGACGAAGTCACCGCCATCGGTCGACAAAATTTCTTCAGCATATTTCGGCAAGGTAATGGAGCCGGAAGCAATGATGGGAACTTGAACATGTTTCTTGATTTCCCGGGCCGCCCACGCATTGTGGCAGACCTCGATGGCCATGGGCGAAACCTGGTGAATCATGGTGTGGTGATCACCGCCTGAAACATGGATGCCGTCGATGCCCTCTGCCTCTAATGCCTTCGCCAGCTCAACTGTCTCCTCAATGGGGAATCCATCCGGCTCGTAATCCGTTCCGCTCAGGCGAATGGTAACGGCAAAGTCCGGACCCACTTTTTTTCTTACATCGCGCAGGATTTCCAAATAGATCCGCATGCGGTTCTCCAGGCTGCCGCCATAGAGGTCATTGCGCTGGTTGGTTGTCGGTGAGAAAAAGTTGGTAAGCAGATAACCGTGGGCACCATGGATCTCCACAATTTCAAAACCGGCTTGCTTGGCGCGTAGTGCCGCATCGCCGAAAGCATGCACAACATCCTGTATTTCTTCGATGGTCAACACATGTGGCACGGCTTGGATCCCGTACTGATCCCAAAGTTTGGGCCAGGGGATGGCGGACGGCCCGCAAATGGGCTGGGTTCCCAAAAACTTCTGGCGGCCACAATGCTCAATTTGGATGGCGGGCACGGCACCGTTTTCGCGGATGCACTCAGCCAGCCATGCTAATCCGGGAATATGCTCATTGTTGGAGATGCCCAGATGACAATGGGCGGATTTTGCGCCGATGTCATCCACATAGGCATATTCTACAATGATGCATCCCGCACCACCGGCAGCCTGGTCGGAGTAGTAGCGGATGGCCCGCTCCGAAACCGTGCCGTCCATGTTGTTCATACCTGATGACTGAGGTGCTTTGAGAATACGGTTTTTGAGTGTCACATTGCCAATTTTGGCGGGGGAACAGAGTGTTGGGAACATCTTCGACATAGGATAGCTCACTTTCTTTTTTCCTTACCGCTACCGTATACTATCTGATGAAGGTCGTACTATATCATGTGATATAGTCGGGCCGAAAGAGGACAACTGTGGCGAAGAAATCCTTTTATCCGATCACTTATATCCTTGAAGACAGTCTGGCTTCTTACCGATCTTTTGTCCTGGAACAGGGACCAAAACCTCACAGCTATCCAAGTGGTACGATTTTCAGCCAAAGTGGCGAGGTCTCAAGATACCTGTATTTTCTGCTGGAAGGGATCATAAAAGTATCCACCACCAACCAACGCGGTTATGTTCGCATTATCGGTTTTCATAAAGACAATTCCCTCTTTGTTTTAGATGGGTTGCGAGGCAATCAGCCTTCCATCGTGATGACAGAAGCGCTCACAGCTTGTACTGTCGTGCCCATTTCCGTACCGGAGCTCCACCGGATGTGCGATCTCAACCCTCAATTCTGCCGGGATCTCATGCTCTATGTGGGCGATGTATTGCGCCTCATGTGCTACGACGCGCAAACACAAAGTGTCCGCGATACCACTGCCCGTCTGGCCAGCTTTTTCTTGTTGTCGATGGATAGCAATGAATACAAAACACACGGCTGCATCCGCTTATCCCATGAGAGCCTGGCTTCGGCCATCAACGCCTCCCATGTCCATGTCTCCCGTATTGTCGCCAAGCTCAAGGCAGATGGAGTCATCGCGACGAAGAGAAGTCGGGTCTACATTCTGGATGAAAAAGCATTGCGCCAGTACGTCAGCCATACGGGCTGATTTCCATAAGGGAGTGGAAACCGGGCAAGCCCCAGTATGCAGTTTTGAGAAATCTCCCCGGCCTCAAAATTGCAGTAGGCAAGGTCCGCATAATGACTCCGGCCGAATTCATTGAGCAGGTAAGTTTTTCCGCACTGACGTACGCCTTTGATAACCAGCGGCTTTCTCTAAGAGGAGGATTTCCACTTAAATCAGTTCTTTAAGGGCTATTCTGTACATAATGTGTTCCAAACTGCAAAAGTCATCTCATAAATGCGCTGATAATTGCATGATTGAAACATGCTCTTTTGCTGATTTGGCAATAGGTCCTTGAGAATCAGAGCTGGCAGGAAGCTTCTTCACCAAGCCGGTTAAGCGCTTGATCAATATCTTTTCCAAGGAGTTCACGCATGCTCTCCTGATGGTTTGAATGATCCGCCATTTCCAGGGCATTCATGATTTTGGATCTCAATCCGGGCCGATGCCGGGCCATCAGGGGCAAGGCCTTGATGCACTGCCTGGCAGTGATGGGAGAAGGATCCATGATGTGTTCAAGGTAAGCACCCATGATCGCGTCGATCTGTCCTTGCTGGTCCCAGCGGGCATTGGCGGCGATCAGGATCAGTCCCCGGGTTCGGATGTAAGAATTGGCGTGATTGAGCATGGTGAAAAAAGATCCAAGGAAGGGGTAGACGGCATCGGCTTCCCGGCTGACAGCTTCCAGCTTCTTCATGGAGCGGTAAGCCTCTTGATCATCGCTTGCCATAAGCCTGCCAACCAGGTCTTCAATCCGGCCAGGGTCAGCCAGCAGGTACTTGCAGATCGGGCGCTCTTCACCCTGATAAGAGTCGATCCCCTCATAAGCCAGGAGGAAGCCGCACTTTTCCATCACCTTTCTCGATGCCAGATTCTCCTGGTCACAGATACCGTAGATGACCGGTGTATCCACCTGATCCATAATAAAAGGGAGGTAGGCTTTGACCGCTTCTGTCGCGTAACCCTGGCATCCGTATGCCTGGCCGGTATGAAAGCCGATTTCCCAGCCCTCCCGGATTTTGACCAATTGGACGTGGCCGATCTGATGACCCGTTTTTAAAAGGACAGCATAGACGAAAGGGCCGTCCTGGCTTTGGTAGCAGGAGATCAGGTGCCGGATGGCAGATAGGGCCTCTTCCGGAGACTCAAAGACCTCGTCGGGAAGGAAACGCCTGTTGTCGCCATCCAGGGAATTGAGATGGACGCTGGCTGCCATGGATTCGTCCAGGTCTTTGATGATTAAGCGTGCAGTTTCCAGATACATAATGTGGCCCCCTCTTTGTTCAAATATGCCACAGATTATGCCTATTGTGAGGTAGGTCAGGAGCCAGGCGAGAAGATTTCTTTTTTCATGGGAAACTGGGGATTGACAGGCAAGTTTATTAAGAGTAAACTGACGGCAGTCTATAAGCAATAGACTTGATTGGAGACAGACCATGGCAGAGATCAGGCTGGGTGAAGTCGAATCCCGTTTCGCGGAGATCATTTGGGACAATGAACCCCTGCATTCCCGTGACTTGGTCAAGTTCTGCGAGGATATTCTGGACTGGAACCGTTCCACCACTTACACAGTTCTCCGCAAGCTCAGTGACCGGGGGATCTTCAAGAACGAGGGGGGTATGGTTTCTTCCCTCATTTCCCGCAAAGAATTCCACGCATTGCAAAGTGAACAGTTCGTTGAAAAGACTTTTGACGGTTCCCTGCCGGCCTTCATCGCCGCCTTTACCCGCCGCAAGGCTCTATCGGTGGAAGAGGCGGATCAGATCCGGCGGATGATCGATCAGGCCGCCAGGGAGGACTAGATCATGGCCAGTCTTTTTCT